>JBEKRR010000152.1:0-2525 GCA_049518555.1 Acidobacteriaceae bacterium | reverse complement strand
AGTCGTGCGGGAAGCAACCGGTAACTGTTGCGTACCGATTATCCGTTGTGTGTACATCATCCACATAAACGGTCAAGAAAAGCTCAGCGACCGTCGCGAGCGATTTCGAGCCTCCAATCAAAAACTGATGTTGCTTTAGGTTGGCTCTTAACAACTGTCGGAAGCGCGGGTCAGTACGAATCTCCTTCGATCCTACGGATGTCGTTGTAACGCCTTCGTAGTCAAACAACCATTTCGCTGAAGTTGCTGCCGAACTGGCTGCGTGTTGCGTTTGCGCGGGCGCAATCGTGGTCATTAGCAGGAGACTGATGGCGAGTTGGAGTAGGCGGTTCATAAAATTTAGAACAAAAGCAAATACTTAACACCGACTTACACCGATTGGACCGATCAAAAACAAAATCAGAAAAAATTGAACTGAAGAAAACAAACTCAAATGGTCATTTACATTAGGTCTATCCGTGTTATCTGTGTAGATCGTTGTTAAGCCTTTCTGCGTTGTTAGACGGCGTGCATGGACTGGCGCTGGTCGATGGACTGGGCGAGCGCCTGGTGGACGAGTTTGCCCATCTCGGTGGTGGAGACGAGGTGCTGGGCCGAAGCGTTGCCTGCGGCCGCTGCGTTGCCGCGGGCGATGTCGGCGGTGCGATGGCCGCCGGCGAGGACGGTGCGGACGGCGGACTCGATGGCGGCGGCGTCCTCTTCGAGGTTGGCGGAGTGACGCAGGAGCATGGCGGCGGTGAGGATTGCGCCGAGGGGATTGGCCTTGCCGGTGCCCGCGATGTCTGGCGCGGAGCCGTGGACGGGCTCGTATAAATTGACCGCGCCGCCGATGGTGGCCGAGGGCAACATGCCGAGTGAGCCGGTGATGATGGAGGCCTCGTCGGAGAGGATGTCGCCGAAGAGATTTTCTGTCAGCACCACATCGAAGTTGCGCGGGATGTTCATCAGGTGCATGGCCATGGAGTCGACGAGCTGGTGCTCGAGGGTGACGGAGGGGAAGTCGCGGGCGACTTCGGTGACGGTGGCGCGCCAGAGCTGGGAGACTTCGAGGACGTTGGCCTTGTCGACGGACGTGACTTTGTTGCGGCGCTTGCTGGCGAGCTCGAACGCGACACGCGCGACGCGCGTGACTTCGGCCTTGGTGTAGCGCATGGTGTTCCATGCTTCGCCGGTGGACTTGTTCCACTCGCGCGGCGAGCCGAAGTAGAGGCCGCCGAGCAGCTCGCGGACGAAGAGAATGTCCGCGCCTTCGGTGACCTCGGGGCGCAAGGGCGAGTTGGCGGAGAGCGCGGGGTAAGCGATGGAGGGGCGCAGATTGGCGAAGCCGCCGAGGGCGTGGCGGATCTGGAGCAAGCCGGCCTCGGGACGCTTGTCGGGGGAGAGCGCGTCGAATTTTTTGTCGCCGACCGCGCCGAGCAGGACGGCGTCGGATTCGAGGCAGGCGTCGAGCGTGGCGGTGGGCAAAGGCGAGCCGGTGGCCGTGATGGCGACTCCGCCGAGAAGCAGCGGGACGAAGCTGAAGTCGTGGCCGCCGAACTCGGCGACAGCGCGGAGGATGTTGACGGCTTCATTGGTGACTTCGGGACCGATGCCGTCGCCGGCGAGGATGGCTATCTTGAGTTTCATTGATTTCCTTTTGAAGACATTAGCTTTCGAGTGATCCGAACATGGGTCTATTTCAAAATCCTGTATGTACTGCTGTATTTCTATTTACCGAGCGCCGCTGCCGCCGCAGCCCAGCCTTTTGAGAATGTCGGCCTGGGTAGATCGAGTCGCGTGTGTGTGGCGAAATCGAAACCAACAAACCCGGCAACATGGCCGAACTCATCATTGAAACATTCTTGTTCTGGTCGCTCGGTCTTTTTGCCTGTTCCCATATCTGTAACGCCGCACGAATACTCGACGTCCGCGTCCACCTCGGCCCGCTCGTTGGCTGGAATCACATAGGGATGGTCAAACGTCGCCTTGAGTTCACTGAGGGCCGATGATCGATCATCACGTGTGAATAGCTTGAGGTCTTGCGGAACCGTGTAGTCGTTGCGCGTATGGTTCTCCAAGACAAACTCCACTCTAAAACCGGAACCCTCAAAATGTTCTGGTTCGCCCGTGGTTGGGTTGGCTGGAACGTCGGCTAAAGTTTGAAGTACCGTCAGCTTCGCGCACTTAATCGAGTTGGAATCCCAACCCTTCGGGCGTGAGGAGATCCAGAGCATTGCTACGGAAGCAAGCACGGCGGCAACGCCAAAGGCTGCACCGAATACAACTGTTTTTTTCACGTCAAAGGTCATGGGCGGTAGTTATTAGGCGGTGACTGCCTTTTCCAGTTTTTGTTGAGACTTTTCTTGTTGAGCCGACTTTTCTCCGTGAAGCAGGCCGATGAGGTCCTGGTCGTAGATGGTTTTCTTGCGGTCGGCGAGTTCGGTGAAGCGGTGGTAGACGGCGTCGAGTTCTTCGTGCGTGAGATTGTGGCCGAGCGCGATGAGGCGATGCTCGAGGGCGCGGCGGCCGGAGTGCTTGCCGAGGAC
>JBEKRR010000151.1:0-3640 GCA_049518555.1 Acidobacteriaceae bacterium | reverse complement strand
AAATATATGAGCTAAAATTAAATGGCTAAATCAAATTTTCACTTTTGTAAATTAATTGTTTTTCTGCTTTGTTTACTGTTTCAATTCTTTTTTTTCAGTATTAAAAGTTATTCTCAGACTAATTCTAAACCGGAATATTTAGCTTTACTTGATTCGGTAAAAACATTTTACGGCGATACTTGTTTTATCGGTGTAAATAGTAATTTGATTAAACGTCTTTATGGATTCCAAAAATGTGTTCCGGTTAAAAATTATCTTAATTCTTATGAATCTATCAGGAAGACTATTGAAAACTTTCGAAAAACATATATAAAAACTATTTACGATGAAAAAGCTTTACTCATTGATCTTTCAAGGATATTTAAGGAAGATAAGCAGCAAAATATTGTTAACGCTTGCGGCATTTACCTGAGTCCGGATAGCGTAACAAGTATTGCCTTAAGTTACATTATTATAAGAAGTGTCAAAAACCAGATTATTCCCCATGTCCAGGTTCACATTATTCCCCACCTTAAAAACAAATATACCGATTTTATTTTTTCATAGTAAATACCTCCTAAGCGTTTTGATTTTTAATGGTTTTTTTCTTTCTATAGGACTCTCCCTTGATAGTAATTTGATGAGCATTATGTGCTATTCTATCCATGATGGCGTTTGCCATTACCGGATCCGGGAAAATACCTACCCAATCTTCTATTACCCTGTTTGAAGTAAAGATAATTGACCCTCCGGCGTATCTTTCGTCAACAACGGTATATAAATATTCAGCTATTTGAGGAGATATTTTCTTATGGGCAAAATCGTCTATAACTAAAAGGTCTGATTTGTATAACCGTCCGAGCAATGAGATTATTTTGTTAGATAGTTCCGCCTTTGTCAGTTCAGCTATCAGATTAGCAAAGCTAAAGAAGCATACCTTAAGATTTTTCCTGCAAGCTAAGTGAGCAAGGGCTTTTGCCAGATGTGTTTTCCCGACACCGGTCGGCCCAAGCAGGAAGATATTCTCTGCCTTCTCTATAAACCTTAAGGTTGCCAGTTCTCTAATATGTACTGCATTTATTGAAGCGTTTGCTCTGAAGTCAAAACTCTCAAGGGTTTGATTTCCTTTTAGACCCGCAATTGATATTAAACGGTCTATTTTTCTATTTCTTCTTAACTCAAGCTCATCATCCAGAAGCAATGATAATAATTCCGTGTAAGCAAGCTGACTTTCCTCTGCTTGTTTAATTCTTAGTTCCAGATAATCTATTATTCCGGTAAGTTTTAGATTCTTTAGCTGTTCTTTTATTTGTGCGTAATTGGACATATATAGTTTTCCTTATCTTTTATTCATTATTGTTAATAAAGTAATTCATGGGGCGGACAAACTGCTGAGTCATTTCTGAGATATACACCTCTGAGACAATTTGTTCTTGTTCTTCGGACAGCAATTTTATTATTATGCGCTTAAACTCCTTTGGATGATAACTGGTCAATTCTCTTAAGGCAATAACGGCTGCCTCCTGAACAATATTACTACTGTAATTTTTGGCCACTGAGATTATCCCCTGAGCCCGTCTTAAGTTTATAAATGCATGAGGAGTGAGGAGTTTTTCTAATAATTCTTTCAAAGGTTTACTACCCAACCTTTCTGCCTCTCTTATAAGATAAGACTGAAGATTACCGCTGAGCGCTTTCTCAACATTCTCCGGGAAGTCAGCATAATCGGTTTGCCTGTTATTCTTTGGTATTAAATGTTCTTTGATCATCTGTTCATTGTAATAAATCTCAACTAACTTGGACTTCACCTTTACAGTCAGGGTTTTACCTACATATTGGTAAGGTACACTGTAGGATTTCTTATTTACCTGGATAAAGCAATCCGGATGTACTTTTGCCTGCTTCCATTGAGCGATTTCAAATTCATCAAACGGCAGCGGGATTAAACAAGGGCTCTCTACTTCCTTAAAAAAATCATATGGCTTTAGCTGTGTAGTGCCGTGTTTCCTTTTACCATATTCATTTATCAGCCAATCTTTGATTTTATAATTTGCTTCAGTAACAGTAATTGACGGATTTAGTACAAACATCTTTGTAAACTCTTCTCTTATTGTTTGTACATCACGCTCTACTTTCCCTTTGTCTTTCGGTGAAGCAACACGGCATGGATTTATAAAACAACCGTAATGCTCAGCCATTTCTGCATAGCTGCGGTTTATCTTAGGCTCGTAAAGATCCGGTTTGATTACGCCTGCCTTAAGATTATCAAGCGTAATTGTTTTGGTTAATCCTCCGAAGAACCGGAACATCTTTACATGCGATTCAACAAAACTTCGCTGATCCTGCTTAAAGACAAATTCAGCATATTTATGGCGAGATGAACAGAGTGTCCCGATAAAAGCATATACTGTTGTTTTTCTACCTGTCAGTGGATTTATCAGTATCAGTCTTCCTACAGTTGCATAATCTACCTGGATTTCATGGCCTGGTGCCTGCTCTATCCGGCAAGTTGTAAAATTCCCTTTCCTTAGATTATTTGCTTTTATAAAACGCTTGAAACTGCTAAGGCTTGTCTCTTCTTTTATATCATGACGCTTTTTGGTTACTTCATATACCGATTTTATCTTCAGCTTAATTTTTTCATCGAAAAGCAGCTGTTTTATTTCCTCAAGATACGGCTCAAATATTTTCTGCTTATCTGAGGGCTTTCTTGTCTTTTCAACTATTGATTGCAATATCGTTACCGGAATTACAACCTCTTGCTTACCGGCAATTTGTTTACCGGCAATTGATTCCTGTTCTACAAGGCATATATATTTTCGGATTGTTTTTCTATCCCTGCCGGTTTCCCTTGATATCTCACTGATACTTTGACCGTCTTGCTTTCTTCTAAGTATTTCTGATAATTCCATTATTACCACCTTTTTGTATGACACTTTTGCTCCATATTTTTATTCTATATAGCAAAAATGGAAATTGTTTCTTGATTTATTACTTACAAGGTGGGGAATAATGTGAACCCGAAACTGGGGATTCATCTGAACCTGGAACTGGGGAATAAGATGACCCTAGAACTGAGGAATCATTTGAACTTTTTTACCTTTTATCTGGGGAATAATCTGGTCGCCGACAATCTTTCATATTTTTTAAATCCAAACAAAAAAGGCCAATCAATGTTAGAAGCTAACTGGTAACACTCCCATTGTGATTTTTCCCGCTAACACTAATTGGCTTTTTTTAATTGTGTCGATATTTTTACTCATATTGAAAATTATATTTTAATTATATCATGCTTATAATCCTTGTCAAGTAGTCCGATAGCCAGACAGAGGAGTAACCCTTTAGCCCAGCCCAAAGACTGATTATATTTTAGCAGATTGGAAAATGGTGTCAACTGTTTAGATTATTTAGTAGATTAATAATATCATAAATAATGTTTTATTTTTATGTCTAATAGTGATATACAAAAGGCAATTGACGATTTGTTTGACTTATCATTAAAACTGTTAAAGGATAAAATGATTAATGCATTTATTCCTTTTGGTGGTATTAAAAAAATATCAGCAAATCATTTTTATACCGACGCATTTGATGATGAACTTGGGGAACTCATTGAATTTTTAAAAGAATATATTAAGTTGGTAGATCAATTTATTTCTAA
>JBEKRR010000150.1:0-2541 GCA_049518555.1 Acidobacteriaceae bacterium | reverse complement strand
TACCCCACAGGCATCTTAACTCAGCGCGTGATCTCATGACCGGGTCGGGGCAGGATAATCGGACACTACGGCGTTTATCAGGACTAATGCTGTTGTCGCCTAACACGCGGGCCCAATGAGCGCTTTGGCCTGATATGGAGTGACCGTGTCAACCTGCGCGGTCGATGGGTTTGCGTTTGTTGTTTTCGCCGTTGTTCGAGGACAGAGCGAGCAGCAGTCGGGGTAGTTGTCAGCGACGATTGATCAGTCTGATATTCGCGGGTCGGAACCGCACAATCTTGATCCGTCGGGAGCTGCCTCTGACTGTTGTCGCGAGTCCGGCTGAGCCTGTCGCATAGGCCAAACGAGGATTCTCCTTCGTGCTTGCCCCGTCTGCTGCTGGCTCTGTTCTCGATTTGGACGACGATATTCACCAGTGAGTTCGCTTTCGTATTGTTCTCAGGGAGGTTCTTGCTTCTTTTAAGCTGCTATTCGTTGCGTGACAGTCGCTTCCGCCTTGGTTCCTATGGCCCAGATGAAGCCGAGCAGTTCGCGGCCTACCGCTGTGACGATTTTCCTCTTGTCTTTACCCGCGGCTGCCAATCTCACGTATCGCTTATGCAGTCGGTGTTGCGCCTTCCATGCAATCTCATTAGCCGCTTCCGACGCGCTCTGTTGTCGTTTGCGCAAACCAGCCCAGATGGCAGGAGGGCGTTGATAACTCCATGCTGCTTCGACGACGATGCGTCTCAGATGAGCGTTACCCGTCTTGGTGATACTGCCTCGTCGGGTCCGCTTGCCGCTGGAGTTCTCGCTTGGCACAGCGCCGCAATAGCCCATCAGCTCTCGAGCTCCTGCAAACCGAGAGACCTGGCCCAACTCAGCCGCGATCGTCACCGCCGAAATGTGCGCGATGCCACGCAATGCCTGCAGATCCGTGATGACTTCTTGTAACGCAGGCGATGCCAGCTTCACCGCCTCTACGATGGCCTGCTCCAGGCGCAGAACCCGCTCTCGCATGTGCTCCACTTCGTGCAGATAGTCCAGCCGTGTCGACTCTTGAGCCACCTGTGTAAAGCGTATCTGAGAGACCCAGATCAGATGGAGATGGGTCCAGGCTCTCACTCCGGTCGGCGGACGGTGACCCGAGCGCAGTAAAAACTTGCCCAGCCGATGACGAGCTCGCAACTCATCCTGCTTGGCCGCTTCACGCGCACGCACCAAATCGCGCAACGCCTCGGAACCCTCGTCCGGCACCCAGACGGCCGTTAGATCGCCCGATCGATAACTTCGCGCCAGCTTCTCGGCGTCGCGCCGGTCGGTCTTTACCCGGTCGCCAGCCTTCACTGGGACCAGCGACGGAGCGATCACCTCGCAATGCACACCCAGCTCAGCCAACTGCCAGTAAGGGACATAGCCAGTCGGCCCGGCTTCATAGCAGACACGCAGCTTCTCTACGGGGCCCAGCTTCTTGATCAGCTTGCGTACCGACTCCATCCGGTTAGGAATCGTGCCTAGACTTCGTACCTCGCCATCCGGTTCGGCTACCGCTACGGCAATCGTTTCGGCATGGACATCCATGCCCAGAAATCGTAACTTCTCCTTCATGACCGGCTCCTTCCGCTTGTGGCTCTGAACTGTGTGTCCGTCAGGACGATCACAGCTTAACCCACGTCAGCGCATCGCGCCGGTCACTCCATAGTGACTGTTGGCGACAGTTGAACCCGATGGTCCGAAAACCAGGTCACGCGCATCTGGTGTGACCGAGCAGTTGCCAGCGCGTTCCGGTCAGTGCCGGTAATTTCAGTTGCGGTGGCCGGGTGTCCAGGCATTTCTTGCTTCTGCGCTCGATCTCGAATGAGAATAGGCTGGTGACAGAGATAACTCAGCTTCGATGTATTCATTGCGGCAACGCCGTGGACGAGACGACCAAGGATCATGTTTTTCCGACATCCTGGTATCCCGACACAACACCGGAGGACACCCAGCGGTGGACTGCGCCAAGCTGCGGCACGTGTAACAACATCCTTGGTTCGATGGAGAAAAAGGTCTTCAGTCGCCTCATTCTTTGCGTTGATCCTCAAAAGCCGGAAGCTGCCGGGCTTTACGCGAAGCTCAAGCGCTCGCTCGGAGTGGGCGTTGTTGATCTGAATAAAGAGGAGATGGCGCACAGACAAAGGCAAAAGCTGGGGCTGATCGCTGCGATTAAGCCTCATAGTCCAGCATCACGTGGTTCCATACTTCCCGGCTTGGGTTCGCATCCCGGGTTCAAAGATGAGGACCTTCCTCAAATCCGTATTCCGGGTGATCTTCTTTTGAAGGTTTACGAAAAAATCGTGCGTGGCTGCGAATACGTCTTGGCAAGCAGGATCATTGAAGAGCCGTACGGCATTCAGATTTACTTCGTATACGAACGCAACATTCCAGAAGACCTCACGCGGGGACTCAAAAGCCCAACTGCTGAAGATGTGCATGTCGGTCCGGGATTCAAAGTAGTTCGCGCTGCAGCGCACGATGATCCTTGCACGGTAGCGTATGAGATCACGCTTTGGGGCAGTGCCT
>JBEKRR010000149.1:0-2547 GCA_049518555.1 Acidobacteriaceae bacterium | reverse complement strand
CGCTGACCATGGCGACCGGCGAGTTCAGCGCCTGGGCCAGCGAGAGGGGGTCGAGATAACCCTCGCGCGCGGCCAGAACGTCGGTCATATTGACGACGACCAGCGTCGGCAGATGGTGCGCGATCACCTGTCGGGCCAGGGTCATCTGGCGGTGAAGCTGGGTGGCATCGAGGATGAGGAGAACGGCCTCGGGACGGGGCTGGCCTTCAATCTCTCCGCGCAGGGCGCGCACCGCGATGCACTGGTCCTCCGACGTGGCCACCGACTCATCGCCTTCCAGGCTCCAGACGCCGGGCAGGTCCAGCAGGCGGGTGCGGGTCCCCTTGATCTGGCCCTCGTGCTGCTCGACGGTGACGCCGGAGTAGTTGCCAACCTTCTGGCGCAGGCCGGTGAGCCGGTTGAAGACGGTGGACTTGCCTACATTGGGAGGGCCAATAATCGCTACTGTACGGAATCCTGGCAATCAGCCTTCCATCCTGACGGAGATGAGGGCCGCCGTCGCCTGGCGCAGGGCAACATCGGCGTCGTCCACCCGGTAGACCGAGAGAGCGCCGCCGGAGACGCGCCGGACAAGCTCCACATGCGCGCCGGGACAGAATCCCATGCAGCGCAGATAACAGAGATGCGGATCGTCCCCCATTTTGGAGATGAGGGCGTGGGCGCCAACGGCGAGATCGGAGAGCGGAATCGTCTGCGGACTCATGGGTCAAGAACCATTGCAACACATGTAAGTGCTGCACTTCTAACTGGATTATATATAGGACTAATCCAGTCGTCAATTGAGCGGGATGGGACCACGCTCGGTTGATCCACCGCCTGGCAAGCGCGAATCTAGCTGACTAACAGGCGCGGATGGATTGGGGGATTTGCGGGGAAGATGGGGCGGTTTGCCGTGCTATGGTGAGGGTGCGGTGGCCAGTTTATTCACTGACGAGATAAAGTTCCCGGAGCCGGAGAAGCAGGGGTGGTGGCGCAGGCTTTTGGGGCGCTTCAGCGGCGGGAACGTGCTGCGCGGGCCGGAGTATGCCTCGCGTCACCTTGCTGCGCGGGCGACGTTTACGGTGCTGCTGGGGCTGTCTGCTCTGTTTGGCGTGATGTGCGGGCTGGTGCTGGTGTACTCCATCGACCTGCCGCAGATCGACGAGCTGCAACGGTACAGGCCGGATACGACGACCGAGTTGCTGGACATTCATGGGCGGGAGATTGGGTCGTTCGCGCTGGAGCGGCGGGTGGTGCTGCCGTATACGGCGTTTCCGCCGGTGCTGCGGCAGGCGCTGCTCTCGATCGAGGACAAGACCTTCGAGCGGAACTGGGGAGTGAACCTGGTGCGGGCGGTGGGCGCGGCCTGGCGCGACATCCACTCGCGCAGCCGGGCGCAGGGCTCGTCGACGCTGACCATGCAACTGGCGCGGAACCTGTTTTTGTCGAACGAGAAGACGTACGGAAGGAAGCTACAGGAGATTCTGCTGTCGGTGCAGATTGAGCGGGTCTTTACCAAGGACCAGATCTTCCAGATGTACGCCAACCAGATCTATCTGGGGCACGGAACGTATGGGTTCGAGGCGGCGTCGGAGTACTACTTCAGCAAGCATGTGGGAGAGCTGACGCTGCCGGAGGCGGCCCTGTTGGCGGCGCTGCCCAAGGGCGCGGAGTACTACTCGCCGGTGAACCACCCGGACCGGGCGCTGCGGCGGCGCAACCTGGTGCTGAGCGAGATGCTGGCGGACAGGAAGATTACGCGCGAGCAGGAGGAGGAGGCCGAGGCGACGCCGCTGGGGTTGAAGATTGAGCCGCCGCCCAACTCGGTTGCGCCGTACTTCGTGGAGGAGGTGCGGCAGCAGTTGGAGAAGGAGTACGGGGCGGAAGAGGTGCAGGGCGCGGGGTTGAAGGTGTATACGACGCTCGACCTGGACCTGCAACTGGTGGCCAACAAGGCGGTGCTGGACGGGACGGCGGCATACGAGCGGAGGCATGGATGGAAGGGGAACCTGCAGAATGTGGCGGCGGCGGGAAATGATTTGGAGACGTACAGGCATCCGGACTGGTCGGGCGAGATCGAGCGGGGCGGCTACTATCACGCGCTGGTGACGGAGGCGGCACCGGAGCGGGTTATGGTGAAGATCGGAACGCTGCGGGCGGTGATGACTCCGGCGGACTGGGCGTGGACGCAGAAGACCGCTGGAGACAGCTTTCTGAGGGTTGGGGACGTGGTGTATGTGCGGCTGGGCGAGAGCTCGGCCGACGGGGTGCAGCACGCGCAACTGGAGCAGGACACCGGCGCGCAGGCGTCGCTGATGGCGGTCGATAACTCGAACGGCGAGGTCCTGGCGATGGTGGGCGGGCGGGACTTCGCGCTGTCGCAGTTCAACCGGGCGACACAGTCGGAGCGCGAGGTGGGTTCGTCGTTCAAACCGTATGTGTACACCACGGCGGTGGAGGCCGGGGCCGAGCCGACCGACCTGATCGTGGATGGGCCGGTGAGCTTCTCCACTCCCAATGGGCCATACGTTCCGCACAACTACGAGGGCGACTACAAGGGGACGATCA
>JBEKRR010000148.1:0-2554 GCA_049518555.1 Acidobacteriaceae bacterium | reverse complement strand
TCTTCCAGTTGCAACCGGATCTGCGTCGGCAGGTCCTCCCAGATGTCCTCCCACGTCGCGGTCAGCTTCGCGCCCTGTTTGATCAGCGTATTCGGCCCCCACGCGCTCTTGTTGGTCACATTGCCCGGCACCGCGAACACCTCGCGGTTCTGTTCCATCGCGCAGCGCGCCGTAATCCGCGTGCCGCTGTACTCGCCGCCCTCCACCACCAGCACGCCCACGCTCATCCCGCTCAGGATCCTGTTGCGTAGAGGAAAGTTCTGCGGCGCCGGAAACGTCCCCAGCGGCAGCTCGCTCACAATCGCTCCCCCGCTCGCCACAATCCGCTCCGCCAGCTTTTTGTTCTCCTTGGGATACACCACATCGATCCCCGTCCCCCACACCGCCACCGTCTTTCCGCCCGCGTCCAGCGCGCCCTTGTGCGCCGCTGCATCCACGCCGCGCGCCATTCCGCTCAGGATCGTCATCCGCCGGTTGGCCAGGTCGCGCGCCAGCATCTCCGCCATCCCCAACCCATACGGAGTAGGGTGCCGCGTTCCCACCACCGCAATCCCCGGCCGTTCCAGCAGCTTCGCGTCGCCGCGAACCCACAGCACCGCCGGCGGATCGTAGATCTCCAACAGCCGTCCCGGATAAGCCTCGTCCTCGCGCGTCAGAAAAATTCCACCCGCCTCCGCAACCTGCTTTGCCTCTTTCTCCGCCGCCGCCCGCGCCCTCCCATCACTGACAAACTGCGCCGCGCCCGCCGGCATTCCCGCGCCCTCCAGCTCGGTCAGCGTCGCCTCAAACACCCGCTCCGCCCCGCGAGATGCACGCGCCTCCTCACTGGAAGCATTCGCCCCCAGCTTCGCTATCGCCCGCGCAATCCGTGTCGGCCCCATCTCCGGCGTCAGCGCCAGCGCCATCCACCCCAGCCGCCCCGCCTCCGTCGTCTTCAGCGCATTCCGCTCTGCGTCGCTGTTCGTCGTCATCTCGCTCCACCATCCGATCGATGTCATCGATTTGTTGCAATGCCAAGCTCACAGCCCATAGCTCACAGCTCATAGCTCATAGCTCATAGCTGCGAAGCCATAAAAAAACAATCTACCGAATCAATAGCCTCTTTCCTGTCCACCCAAATGTATCTCACATCCGCTCATCGCAGCGCATAAACTAGTCTCTTGCCCCACTCCGCCCCATCCCGCCTGCGCGTCGCCGCCATCGGCTTCCTCAATCCCGCGCCTCTCATGTGGGACTTCGACCACCCACCTCTCGCCTCCACCCTCGCCGCCCGCTACCAGGTTCACTCCACCCAGCCCTCCCTCTGCGCCGAAGAGCTGCTCGCCGGCCGCGCCGACCTCGGCCTCATCCCCATCGCCTCGCTCACCTCCGAGCTGGCCATCGTCTCCGACTGCGCCATCGCCTCGCTGGATGCAGTCCGCTCCATCCAGCTCATTGTCAAGCTGCGTTGGCCACAAGAAGTGGGTGCCCCACATCTCGAAGAGATGTGGGAGAAGAGCGCCGCCGACCTCGCCTTCGTCGACCGCGCCCTCGCCCGCGTCCGCACCGTCGCAGCCGACACCGCCTCGCGCAGTTCGCTCGCCTACGCCCAAATCCTCTTCCGCAAGTTCATCGCCACCGACCCCACCTTTATCCCCGCGCCCGCCGATCCCATCGCCATGCTCACCCGCGCCGACGCCGCTCTGCTCATCGGCGACCCCGCGCTCGTCGCGCTCGAATCCCGCGCACGCATCGAATCCGCCGTCGGCCCATGCCTCTGGCTCGACCTCGCCCACGAGTGGACCAGCCGCACCCGCCTCCCCTGGGTCGCCGCCGTCTGGGCCGTCCGCCCTGAATCCCTCGCCGCCTCAGCCCTCACCGCGGCCCAACTCACCGCAGACCTTCAGCTCTCCCGCGACCACGGCCTCGCACACATCGATAGCCTCGTCTCAGAATGGACCCCACGCATCGCCATCCCACCCGCGACGGTCCGCCACTACCTCACCCATCACATCCACTACACCCTCTCGCCCGCCTGCATCCAGGCCATCGAGCTCTTCCGCCGCTACGCCGCCGAAGCCAACCTCCTGCCCCCGCTCCCCACCCTCCGTTTCCTATAACTGCGCTGTTCCCTGTCAACTCTTCCCTGTTCCCTGTTCCCTGCCTTACATCTCCCACTGCAACAGCGTCGCCGCCACCGTGAATCCCGCCCCCGCGCTGGCCAGCAGCACCAGGTCGCCCTTCTTCAGCCGGCCCTCGTCCATCGCCGTCTGCATCGCCAGCGGGATCGTTGCCGCCGTCGTGTTCCCGAAGCGGTCGATATTGATCACCACCCGCTCCATCGGCAGTCCAAGCCGCTCCGCCGTCGACTGGATGATCCGCTTGTTCGCCTGGTGCGGCAGAAAGCACCCCACGTCCTTGCCGGTCACGCCATTGCGCGCCAGCACGGTCTCGGCCGACTCCGCCATCTTGCGCACCGCGAACCGGTACACTGCGGGCCCGTCCTGGTGAACGTAGTGCATCTTCTCGGCCACCGTCTCCGCCGACGAAGGATGCAGGCTCCCGCCCCCCGGCA
>JBEKRR010000147.1:0-2587 GCA_049518555.1 Acidobacteriaceae bacterium | reverse complement strand
TCGGATGCGGGGACGAGGTCCTTGAGGCCCTGCTGGTACTGGATGCCGATGGCGTCGCAGCCGAAGTCGTCGGCGATGCGCAGGGCGGCGATGTACATCTTGCACTGCTGGAGGACCTGCGCGTCGGTGAGGTCGGTTGCTTCATTGGGGCCGGTGACGAAGGTGATGCCGCTCTTATCGAGCCAGGCGCGAATTTTGCGGGCTTCGTCGTCGGTGACGTTCTGCATGGCGGCGACGAGGGCGGACTGGCTGAGGCGCTCCTTGAAGACGCCGGTGGTGTTGAGGAGGCTGTCTTCGATGATGGCGTTGAACATGCCCATGCAGCCTTCGTCGAAGACGCCGAGGATGGCCTTGCGGCCCTTGAGAGCCTTGGCGAGAGCGACGCCGAGCAGGCGTTCGGCGGCGGGAAGCTTGGATGCGTCGAGCGGATGAACGTGGCTCAGGTCGTGGTCGATTTTGCCCTCGTGAATCCACTGGCGGAGGCCGTTGAGGAAGAAGGGATCGTCGAAGTCCTTGGTCCAGATGGTGCTGAACTTGACGCCCGCCTTGCGCAGACAGCCATTGAGGTTGAGCATTCCGACCAGGCCGGGCCACTGGCCGGACCAATTGGCTACGGTGAGGATGGGGCCGCGATGGCTGAGCAGGCCAGCGAGGACGTGATGGCTGTACTGCCAGACGGATTCGACGACGACGAGCGGGGAGGCGGGGTCGATGGCGGCGAAGACATCCATTCCCATGCGCTGGTTGAAGATGAAGCCGTGCTTGAGGTCTTCGCGGTAAGGGTGCGCGCGGCGGACCTTGAGGCCCTCGGCGGCGAAGGCCTTGATGACGGCGCGCTCGGCCTCGGACTGAGCGGGCCAGCAGACCTGGTTGGCCGACTGACGGAGATCGCCGCTGGCAACGAGGAGGACTTCTCCGGGGACGGCTGGGGTGGGGGCTTCGATCTGAGGGATGGAATAGGCGGACATTATTTTCTCCTTACGTGTTTAGCTAAATCCCACTCATTCCGCAAACAACGCGGAATGAATGGGGCACCCGGCACCTGTCAATCCCACCCATCGCAAAGTGCGCGATGGATGGGGCACCCGGCCGTCACTCCTGCTGTGACGCCGACGAAGCTGCTTCCAGAACTCTGTAACGCGCCTGTGCGGCGGACCATCCGTCGCCGGGACGCGGGGCGTAGGAGACGCACTGGAGCGACTCTCCGATGGAGGCGCGGCCGGCAGCAATGCCGGGCAGCGCGCCGGTGGCGACCGCCTGGAGCATGACATTGCCGAGGGCGGAGGCCTCCACAGGCCCGCTGACCACGTTACATCCGCAGGCGTCGGCTGTCATCTGGCAGAGGAATGCATTGAGACATCCGCCGCCGACTACGCGGAGGGTATGGATGTTGCGGCCGGTGAGGGAGCGCAGCGCATCGAGGGTGGACCAGTAGGAGAGGCTGAGGCCCTCGAAGCAGCAGCGCGCGAAGTCGCCGACGGATTCGGGCACGGGCTGGGCGGTGGATTGGCAGAAGGCGCGAATGGCCTGCAACATGTCTGCGGGCGCGAGGAAATCCGGCGCGTCGGGATGGATGAGCGAGCGGAAGGGTTGGGCCTGCGCGGCCGCGGCGATGAGGTTGTCCCAGGTGTAGGCGTGGCCCTGCTGCTGCCACTGGCGGAGGCACTCCTGCAGGAGCCAGAGGCCGGTGAGATTGCGCAGCAGCAGCGTGGAGTTGCCGCAGCCTCCCTCGTTGGTGAAGCGAAGCTGGCGGGCGCGCTGGGTGGCGACGGGCGCGTCGAGCTCGACTCCCATGAGGCTCCAAGTGCCGCTGCTGATGAATGCGCTGTGCGCGTCGAGATTGGGGATGGAGGCTACAGCGCTGGCTGTATCGTGCGAGGCAACGGCGATGACGGGGAAGGTATAGCTGAAGCCGCAGAGGTCGAGGAGATCGGGGCCAACCTCGGAGAGGACGGTGGCGGGGGCGACGACGGGAGGCAGAATGCGATCGGGGATGGAGAGCTTGCGGAGCAGATCGCGGTGCCAGTCGCGCGCGGCGTGGTTGAACATTTCGGCGGTGGAGGCTTCGGTGAACTCGACGGCCTTCGCGCCGCCGAGGAAGTAGTTGAAGAGATCGGGAACCATCAGGAGGGTCTCGGCGGATTCGAGCCTGGGGTCTTCGGCGAGCACCATGGAGTAGAGCTGGAAGAGGGTGTTGAACTGGAAGGACTGCACGCCGGTGGCGGCGAAGAGATCGGCTTCGGGGATGCGCTGGAAGAGGCGCTGGGGGATGCCGTTGGTGCGCGGGTCGCGGTAGTGCGCGGGATTGTCGAGCAGGCGGCCGCGGTTGTCGAGGAGGGCGAAGTCGACGCCCCAGGCGTCGACGGCGATTCCTGCGGGAGGTTCGGCGAAGCGCGCGCGGAACTTGATGAGGCCGTTCTGGATCTCCGACCAGATGCGCAGCGCGTCCCAGTAGAGGCTGCCGTGCAGGCTGACGCCGGAGTTGGGAAAACGATGCAGCTCGTCGAGCGAGAAGCGGCGGCCATCCCAGTGGCCGACCATCAAGCGGCCGCTGGATGCGCCGAGATCGACGGCGACGAAGTGTGAC
>JBEKRR010000146.1:0-2649 GCA_049518555.1 Acidobacteriaceae bacterium | reverse complement strand
CGATGTCGCCTGTGTCGGCGACGACCACAGTATACTGGCGCAACTGGTCAAGAATGTTCCTGGGCAGATTCTGCGGCATGATTCCTCCTGGGGAAAAGCGCTTCAAGCTGCGAGCGCCTTCGATTCCAGTCTACCGCTGTTTAGATTCGCAGCAGCGGTCAAGGTTTCACGTGGAACAGACCCAGGGCCCCGCGATGAATTTTCTTGTTCGTGCAAGGAGGGAAATTATCTGCAAAGCCCGTTCTCGGAGATCAGTAATCGATTGTCAGTTCGCCCTGCCAACGTACGCGAAATGTGTGAAAGACCGTGCATTTCTCGCTCAAAATCGCTCCAAAACCGGCTTTTTCAGGGGTCGAATCTCACCATGTGGGAGAATCTGAGGGCGAAAAGTTTTCAACAGGCATTGATTCCAAAGGGGTTATAAATAATCTGCAATATTTTATGGGGAATTTATACCCCATGGGGGTATAGGGGGGGAGGGGTACGTCTCTTCGGGGGTATAAACCGGGGGGATTGTTGACAGAACAGACCGGGCGCATTGTTGACACATTGAGGCATGGTAGGGATGTTTTGGAGCGATGCTATGCCTTGGAAAACGAGCAGTGCGATGGAAGAACGAGCGCGTTTTGTCTTTGAGTATGAGCGGGATGAGCGAACGATGACGGAGCTTTGTGAGGACTTCGGGATCTCTCGCGAGTGTGGCTATCGCTGGTTGCGCCGTTACCGGCAGCATGGCCTTGCGGGTCTGGTTGAACTGGACCGGGATGCTGTCCGGCATCCCAACCAGACGGCGGTTGCGATTGAAGAGGCCGTGCTTGGTCTGCGCCAGGCGCACATGCGCTGGGGACCGCGGAAGCTGAAGCGGATTTTGGAACGGGATCAGCCGGGGCGCGGTTGGCCGGCGGCGAGCACGATGGGCGAGATCGTGAAGCGCGCGGGGCTGGTGGTGGAGCGCCGGAAGCGTCGCCGGACAGAGCCCTACACGGAGCCACTTCAGCATGCGGTGGAATCGAACCGTGTGTGGTGCGCCGACTTTAAGGGCTGGTTCAAGAGCGGGGATGGGACGCGCATCGATCCGCTGACAATCAGCGATGCATGCAGCCGCTATCTTCTGCGCGCGCAGGCGGTGGAGAAGACGGACACGGAGCGTGTGCGGGCGATCTTCGAGGCGGCCTTCCGCGAGTACGGACTGCCGTGGTGGATGCGCACCGACAACGGTCCGCCGTTTGCCAGCTCGGCCGTGGGCGGGCTGTCGCGGCTGGCGGTGTGGTGGATCAAGCTGGGCATCGTGCCGGAGCGCATCGAGGCCGGACATCCGGAGCAGAACGGGCGCCACGAGCGGATGCACCGCACGCTGAAGCTGGAGTTGCATCCGGCCCAGGACTGGCGCGGCCAGCAGCGGGAGCTGGACCGGTTTCGTGACGATTACAACCATGTGCGGCCGCACGAGGCGCTGGGGATGCAGACGCCGGCCAGCGTGTATGAGCCTTCGCCGCGAGAGTACCCGGCGAAGGTTCCGGAGCCGGAGTATTCCGACGCGATGCTGGTGCGCTCGGTCAAGAGCCACGGTCATTTCCGCTGGAAGAAGCATGATGTGTTCCTCAGTGAGGTGCTGTGGGGCGAGAGGGTGGGCCTGCTGCCGGTTGACGATGAGAGCTTCACGATCTATTTTGCCCACATGCCGCTGGCGCGCTTCGACAGCCGGTTGCTGCGCGTTGTACCGCTGCCGAAAGCTGCAACCGGTCGCAAAAACACTTCATCCGGCGGGGGCATGCCCCCGCCGGATGAACAACCAAAAACCTTCCTGATAAAGGAAAAACTGTCAACGATGTGCCCGGTCTAAAATGTCAACGATCCGCCCGGCCGTTCAGCAGGTTAGAACGGGTCGGACAGGGTTTTTCAACGGCTCGGTCCGCTGCCAGTTGTGCAGTTGGCCGACTCTGGTGACAGCAACGCCTCAGCCGAGGCGGTAGCGAAAGGGCGCACCATAGCGCATGAATCTGCACGACCGCAGCGACAGACAGCGGAATCAAGCGAGGTTTGTGAACATTCCTTTGGCAAAAGGCCTCGCAGCCAGTGCGCAGATCGCATTCCGGTGAAACGTGATGTGTATCACTGATTGCAGCCATCGCCGGTTCGATACTCGATAACCGTACTCAGGAGTCTGTCCGTGAATAGTTTCTGTGCGCGCATGTTCGGTCTCATCCTGTTCGTTTTTCTCGTTTTGGCTATTGCCGTCCAACCTGCCATTGCTCAGCAGGATCAAGCCAAGCATATATACCATCGGCTGATTCCAGCCGGGGATACCTGTGCCAGCTGCCACAAGGTGGTGTATGACCAATGGGAAGCCAGCCCGCATGGCGCCAACGGTGTCGAATGCACCGTGTGCCATGGCGAGACAACATCAAAGGACTTCGCGGGCACGCCGGCGTTAAGCACATGCGACACCTGTCACACCGATCAGGTGGCACAACTGAAGTCTGATCCATTCATGAATGGCAAGACGTGTGTGAGCTGTCATCAAGCACACACCTTCGTGGAGCACAAGAAGGCGGCCCCGGCAGGCAAGTGATAACAATTTCCAGGCGTGGCATTCTCGAACTGCTGGCCGGTGCATCCGCGCTCACCGCCCTGGAAACGTGTCATCGC
>JBEKRR010000145.1:0-2667 GCA_049518555.1 Acidobacteriaceae bacterium | reverse complement strand
TGGCATCGCGACGAGTTCTTCGATGCTACCGGCGTGCAGTGGGTCAACCCTTCGCCGAACCTGCGCAGCGTCACCGAGGCCGTGCTCTACCCAGCGCTCGGCATGATGGACGCGACCAACGTCTCGGTGGGGCGCGGAACCGCATCGCCCTTCGAGTTCTTCGGCGCAGGCGCGGCCGACGCAACGAAGGATTCTCCCGCGCAAGCAGCCTGGTTCGACGGCAAGGCGGTCGCCGCCTACCTGACGGCGCGCAAGATTCCCGGCGTCGCATTCTCCGCGACAACCTTCCCCGTCGCCGACGACGCGAACCACTACCCGTACCACGGGCAGACCATCGAGGGAGTGCGCGTCACCGTCACCGACCGCACCGCGCTCGACTCGCCGGAGCTGGGCATCGAGATTCTCTCCGCACTGCACCATCTCTATCCCACGCAGTTCAAGCTGGAGAAGGCCGCGCCGCTGGTGGCGAATGCGGAAACGATGGCGGCGCTCGAGCGCGGCGACGATCCGCGAACGATTGCCGCCGGCTGGGCCTCCGCGCTGGCCGATTTCAAAGCGCGCCGGGCGAAGTATCTGATCTACCCCTGACGCCGTGAAGGTATCTTTGGGGCTACTCTGTCACGACCTATTCACACGCCGGTTTCACATCTGAGTCACAATAGAGGTTGTCGCTTTTTCCGTCGAGGAGTCTTCAATCATGCCGCGCATCAACTTTCATCTGCAACTGGCCGAGCTGAAGGACAAGCTGCTGGCGATGGCGGCCTTGTCGCAGCAGGCGCTGGAGTTCTCCGTGGAGGGCTACCTGGAGCGCGACATGGCGCTGTGCGAGCACGTGCTGGAGATCGAAGAGGCGATCAACACGGCGGAGACGGAGGTCGACGAGATGGCCTACGAGCTGCTCGCCAAGGAGCAGCCCATGGCCATCGACCTGCGCTTCATCCTGTCGGTGATCAAGATCAACAGCGACCTGGAGCGCATCGGGGACCAGGCGGCGAACATTGCGGAGCGCGCGCTGGCGTTGAAAGACGAGCCGGTGTTCCAGCTTCCGGTCGACATCCAGGAGATGGGCGAGCGGACCGGGGTGATGATCCGCACCTCGATCCAGGCGCTGCTGGAAGCGGACGCGCGCATGGCCGACAGCGTGCTCTCGATGGACGACGCGGTGGACGAGGCCAACAAGGCGGTGCAGGCCGAGCTGATGGAGGTGATGCAGCAGAAGCCGGAGGTGAGCACGCAGGCGATTACTGCGATCCTGATTGCGCGCAACCTGGAGCGCGCCGCCGACCATGCGACCAACATCGCCGAGGACGTGATCTTCTGGCTGCGCGGCTCGGACGTGCGGCACAAGTTCTCGCTGGTTGAGGCGGACTGAAGCGGCGCCGATCGGCGATACGATCCAGGTTGCGACGTAGAGGAATAGCGCACCCGTAAACCCACATCTCAAAATCGAGATGTGGGGCACCCGCACCCGGCAGATTCCCTTTGGGAACGACAACCAAAAGGAACGACAGACAACGCTACTTGACCTCGACCACCGGGGTGACGGAGAGGCCGGGGCGCAGGACGTAGTCGCCGTCCTCCTGCTGCAGGTTGGTGAAGTCGATGCGCACCGGGAGGCGCTGCACCACCTTGACGTAGTTTCCCGTGGCGTTCTCCGGCGGGAAGAGCGAGAGCATGGAGCCTGTGGCGCCGCCAATCTGCGTCACCTTGCCGGAGAACTTGCGCCCTCCGTAGGCATCGACTTTGATGGTGACCTTCTGGCCGGCGCGCATGTGGGTCAGTTGCGTCTCCTTGAAGTTGGCGGTGACCCACAGGTCGGTGAGCGGGATGATGGTCATCAGGTCCTGGCCGGCGGCCAGGTTTGCGCCCACCTCTACGTTCTTCTTGTTGACGATTCCCGCCACCGGCGCGGTGATGCGCGTGTAGCTGAGGTTCAGCCGCGCCTGCTCGACGCGCGCCTGGGCCTGCTGGATGGCTGCCGCGGCGGCGGCGGCGCGGGACTGCTGCACACGGACCTGGTCGGGGCCGTTCTTCACCGACTGCGCCGACTGCGCCTCGGCTTGGGCGAGACGCTGGCGCGCGCTGGCGACGGCGTTCTGCGCCGCGAGCACCTCGGCCTCGGCCTCGGCGACGGCGGCCTTCGAGGCCACGGCTGCGGCCACCGCAGCGTCGTACTGCTGCTTGGAGATCACGTCCTTCTCGACCAGCGGGGTGTAGCGATCGACGTCCGCCTGCGCCTTGAGCGCGTTGGCCTTGGCCTCGGCGACGCGTGCGTTGGCGGCCTCCACCTGTTTCTCCGCCTGCGCAATCACATCGGTTGCCCCCTTCACGTCGCTGGCGGTGGTGCTGACCATGGTGCCGACCGTGACCTGCGTGATGGGCACATTGACCGTGGCCTGCGCATACTCTGCCTGCGCGCTGGCCAGGTTGGCCTGCGCCTGATCGAGCGCGACCTGGTAATCGGTGGGATCGATCTCGGCCAGCAGTTGGCCCGCCTGCACGGTCTGGTTGTCGTCCACGGTGACCTTCACCACCTGGCCCGCAATGCGCGAGCTGATCTGGTACAGGTTGCCGTCCACCTGCGCGTCGTCGGTGTCTTCGACGAAGGTGGAGCGCCAGAAGAAGAAGGCCGCGCCGAGAACGATCAGCAGCACGACGCCGATGACG
>JBEKRR010000144.1:0-2676 GCA_049518555.1 Acidobacteriaceae bacterium | reverse complement strand
CGCAACAAACGCGCATGAATGGGGCACCCGGGTCAGGGCAGACTGGCAGGCTGTATGCTGGTAGTTAATACCTGTCCATACAGCGATGACGGAAGACGAGACCACAGGCGAGGGGTTGTGCGGGCAGTACCAGCGGCGGATGCTGGAGATTCGCGGCGCGTTTGCCACCGGGGCGAGCGGGGCGGCGACGGTGGCGGCGCGCGCGGCTGCGGTGGACGAGCTGATTGTGGGGCTGTGGACGCGGGCGGTGGCCCAGACGCCGGCGCTGGGACAGGGGATTGCAGTGCTGGCGGTGGGAGGATACGGGCGGAGGGAGCTGTTTCCCTACTCGGATGTGGACCTGCTGTACCTGCTGGATGGGAAGGTCTCGGAGGCGGAGATCAAGCAGCCGCTGCGGCGCATCAGCCAGCAGCTCTGGGACTGCGGGATCCGGCTGGCGCCGGCGACGCGGAGGCGCAGCGAGGCGGAGCGCTTCGACGCGGAGAACGCGGAGTTCACCATTGCGCTGCTGGACCACAGGCTGCTGGCGGGAGACGCGGAGGTCTACCGGAGGCTGGCAGAGGTGGGTTTTCCGAAGATGCTGGAGCGGGAGAACAAGGCGCTGGCCGCGGGACTGGTGAAGCTGACCGACGAGCGGCACGCCAAGTACGGAGATACGCCGTTCCACCTGGAGCCGAGCATCAAGGACTGTCCGGGCGGACTGCGGGACGTGCATGTGTGCGCGTGGCTCGAGCGGCTGGAGGGGGTGGGGAAACCGACCCACGTCTCAGAATCGAGACGCCCACCCCAGCGAGCAAATGCGCTCGCCGGGGACCCCGGACGCCCACCCCAGCGAGCAAATGCGCTCGCCGGGGACCCCGGACGTGGGGCACCCAGCGACTCGAGTGGAGGGTTGGCGAGCGACCGCGAGGAGTTTCGCCAGGCGGTGGAGTTTCTGTTTACGGTGCGCTGTTTTCTGCACTACCGGCACGAGCGGGACGACAATACGCTGGACTGGCAGGCGCAGGACGCGGCTGCGGCCGCGGCGATCGGATTGGGACAGCGACGGTTGAAATGGGCGGAGCCAGGTGCAATGGAGGAGGGGGTGGAAGCGGCGTACTGGATGCGGCATTACTTCCGCAACGCGCGCAGCGTGGAGCGTTGTTTGGCGCAGATGCTGGACGGGGCCGCGGGAAGTCAACCGCGGAAGCTGCGCTGGAGGGCCTCGGCCAAGGCGGCGTTTTCCAGGGGGCGGCGCGGGGCGGAGGCTGCCACGGTGGGCTTCCGAGTGACGGGCGGGCGGCTGGCGCTGGATGGAGTGACGGAGGCGGGCGATCCGGCGGTGGACCCGGACGCGGTGCTGCAACTGTTTGCGGCGATGGCGCGGACGGGCTGCGGGCTGGAGCGCAGGAGCGAGCAGAGGATCTCGCAGGGGCTGCCGCTGCTGTCGGCGCACCTGGAGGAGGGGCCGTCGCTGTGGCGGCACATGCAGGAGATTCTGGAGGGGTTCTTCGCGGGCAAGGCGCTGCGCATGATGCATACGCTGGGGATCCTGGAGCTGCTGCTGCCGGAGTTCCACGGCATCGACGCGCTGGTGATCCGCGACGCGTACCACCGCTATACGGTGGATGAGCACACGCTGGTGGTGATCGACACGCTGCACGGGCTGGAGCAGCCGCAGACCGGGCAGATGAGCGTGTGGGCGGGACGGTTCGGCGGGATCCTGCGCGATGTGCAGCACCCCGCGCTGCTGTTCCTGGCGGCGCTGCTGCACGATACGGGCAAGGGACGAAGCACGGACAACCACGCGCTGGAGAGCGCGCGGATGTCGGAGAATGTGGCCGGGCGGCTGGCGCTGGACGCATACGAGAGCGAGCTGATGCTGGGGCTGATCCGCAACCATCTGGAGATGAGCGCCGCGCTGCGCAGAGATATTTTCGATTTGGAGACGGTGCGAGCGTTCGCGGCGAAGGTGCAGACGCTGGAGGCGCTGCGCATGTTGACCCTGTTCACCTACGCGGACATTCAGGCGGTGCATCCCGACGCGCTGACTCCGTGGAAGGCGGAGAACCTGTGGCGGCTGTACCTGGCGACGGCCAGCTATCTGGACCGCAGCGTGGACGACGAGCGGGTGGGGGCGCGGATCGGCAAGGAGCTGGTGAACCGCGTGGCGGCGCTGCTGCCGGGAAGGCGCGCCGAGGTGGAGGCGTTTCTGGAGGGGTTCCCGGAGCGGTATCTGCGGACGAGGACTCCGGAGCAGGTGCGGATGCACTTCGAGATGGCGGAGAGATTTGCCGAGGACCCGGTGCAGATCGAGTTTCGCCACTCGGCTGCGAGCAGCGAGATCACGCTGCTGGCGCGCGACCGGCCGCTGCTGTTCGCCGATATGGCGGGGGCCCTGGCGGCGTGGGGGATGAACATCGTTACGGCGGACGCGTTCTCGAATTTGCAGGGCGTGGTGGTGGACAACTTCCGGTTCACGGACACCTTTCGCACGCTGGAGATGAATGCGTCGGAGCACGCGGTGTTTGTGGCCAGCGTACACGATGTGATGGCGTGCAAGACGGCGGTGGAAAAGCTGCTGGCGGGGCGGCGGCGCGGGCGGAGAAAGCTGCCCAAGGTGGCGGTGGAGGCGCGGGTGGACTACGACGACGATGTGTCGTCGCACAGCACGCTGCTGCAGGTGGTGGCGCAGGA
>JBEKRR010000143.1:0-2723 GCA_049518555.1 Acidobacteriaceae bacterium | reverse complement strand
CCGTAGATCCCGCGCTCGCCGTTCGCGCGCTCGATCACGTCCTCGCGCACCCGCGTCCACCGGTTGCGATAGACCTCGCGGCTGCTGATCGTCTTGATGGGGCGCAACGCAACACCTCCTTTGCTGAAGACTCACTTCATCGCGGCAAAAGAGCCTCCGGCACGGAGGCTCCTTTCGTCGCGTTGATGCGGGACTCGCTCCCGAGGTTTACTTGACGTAGAGAAAGATGATGGCAAACGTGTACAGGGCGAGCGACTCGATGAACGCCAGGCCAAGGAAGAGGAAGAGGAAGATTCCGGGGCGCGCGCCGGGGTTGCGTGCCAGGGCCTCGGTGGCCGAAGCGGTTGCCTTGCCCTGGCCCAGGCCGCACAGGCCGCTGGCGATCGCCATGCCCAGTCCGGCGGCTAGCGGCGCCCATTGGTTTACTGCGGCCCCGCCCGTACTCTGGGCGAAGGCAGGCGTGGCCAGCAGCATCGCGGCCAGCGACATGAAGAGATATTGCATTGTTCGCATCGTGTGTTGCTCCATTCTCCCAAAGTTCGCCGCCAGTGGGTGGTTGACGCTCACCGTGCTGGCGCCCTCACGCTCTGCGGCGTTGTTGCGCTCCGCGAAGCGGGAGAGAATCTCCGCGGAGAAACTTGGACCTGCTAATTCCGGGCCCTGGCCCGGAGTCGTGCCAAACCCTAATGCTCCTCGCCCACGGCGAGCGAAAGATAGATCAGCGCCAGTGCCATGAACAGAAAAGCCTGTACGAATGCCACCATGACGTGCAGTCCCATGAAGAGGAGGGGGAACCCGATCGGAATCAGCGAGAAGAACGCCAGGATGACCATGTCGCCGGCGAAGATGTTGGCATAAAGACGGACGGTGAGCGACAGCAGTCGCGCCATGTGTGAGATCAGCTCGATCGGAAACAGCAGCCACGTCAGCCACCACACCGGCCCCAGAAACTGCTTGATATAGCCGAAGCCGTGCGTGCGGATGCCATTGTAGTTGTAGTAGAGGAAGGTGAGGATCGCGCAGCCGAAGGGGACCACAACGTCCGCGGTGGGTGACTTCAGCCCCGGAATCAGTCCCAGCAGATTGCACAGCAGGACGAACAGGGCCACCACCGTGACAAAGCTGATGTAGCGTTCGTATCCGTGGCCAATGATCGATTCGCCCTGCTCACTGACAAAACCGTGGATCGCCTCGGCCAGGTGCTGCACCGGCGCGGGCCGTTCCACATCGAGCGTGAGGCGCACCGCCACGAAATAAACCAGCAGCCCGAAGAAGACCAGCAGTTCCATCGCAAATGTGTCGTTGATCGGCGCGCTGGGATAGGCCGGCTGAAGATGAAAGGCGCGCAGCAGCGCGTCCACCGGCGCGGCCAGGTGGTCATTCAGGAGTCGCGTGAAGAGCAGTTGGGTCGGCATAAATCTCGGGCGTCACGGAGTGGCTACACAGTCCAGCTCTTGAGCAGCCGCAGGCTTTCGATGGAAAGCGCGGCCACTCCCAGCGCAAGACCGGCAAAGAGGGCAAGGACCGATCCGTGCAGAATCTTAAGGCTACCATAGAGCAGCAGTACGGCGACCCCAAGGCGAAGAAAGAACCCAATCAGGACCGGCGCCAGCGGGCGAACTCGCACTGGCTCCGCGCCGCCGGAGTCCATCCGCGCCATCAGCGCAGTCATCAGGCGCAGCCACTCGAACAGGCCCGTGCCGGAGATGGTTCCGCCCACAGCGAACAGCGCCGCCGTCGGCCAGCCCAGCTTCCACCACAGCACGGGCACGCCCACCGCAAGGGCGATCCCCACCAGGCGCAGCGCGCTGCGGATCGTCCGCTTAAAGTCAGCGTCCGAGAAGCTGTCAAATCCGGGGAAACCGGCTCCCTTGGTCAAGTTGGTTGGCCCGTCGATTTCATTTGTTGTCCTTCATGTAGCGCGCCGCCGTGGTGAACATCTGGATGAAGCCGCCAGCCGCCCCCAGCGCGATGCCCACAATCGCAATCCAGCCCTGGTGGAAGTGCCGGTCCAGCAACCCGCCCAGCAGCCATCCGATGAGGCATCCGGCCGGGATTGCGATGGCAAGTTGCACCAGCGACTCGGCTTTCACGTAGTCCTTGAGGAGGCTGCCCTTCTGGTTGGGTTCATCGGCCATCGCTCGACCATTACACCACGCCGGAGGCATTGCCCGCACGACACCGATATACTGAATCGTCACAGTCATCACAGCAAAGGGGTAACCCGTGTACGAATCGCAATTTGAAGAGAGGCTGTACAACGAGCGGCGAGAGAAGCTGCGGCAGATCGCCGAGCTGGGCCAGAAGTCCGGCCTCACCTACGCCGAGGCGACCTACCCCAACAGCTACGCCGCAACCATCACCATCCCCGAGCTGCGCGCGAAGTTTGACTCGCTGACCGCCGAAAACTTCGAGGCCTCGCTCGCCGCCGGAAACAAGATCGAAGTCTCCATCGCCGGGCGCATTATGGCCAACCGCGTGCAGGGCAAGGCCGGCTTCGCCCAGTTGCAGCAGGGCGATGTGCTCTTCGAGAAAAACGACGCGCGGCAGCTTGCGCGTCCAGAGATGAAGCTGCAGCTCTACGTGCGCAAGGACGATGTGGGCGAGGACGGATTTGCGCTCTACAAGCTGCTCGACCTCGGCGACCACATCGGAGCGCGCGGATTTCTCTTCCGCACCCGCACAGGCGAGCTCACCGTGCACGTTGCCGCCATCTCGCTCGC
>JBEKRR010000142.1:0-2730 GCA_049518555.1 Acidobacteriaceae bacterium | reverse complement strand
GGCGGCGCGGCGGCCAAGCCCTTCAAGACGCATCACAACGCGCTCGATCTCGACCTCTCGCTGCGCATCGCGCCGGAGCTTTATCTCAAGCGCCTCGTCGTTGGCGGACTCGACCGCGTCTATGAGATCAACCGCAACTTCCGCAACGAAGGCATCTCCACCCAGCACAACCCCGAGTTCACCATGCTGGAGTTCTATCAGGCGTATGCCAACTACCACGACCTGATGGACCTGACCGAAGAACTGGTGAAGTTCGTCGCGAACGAAGTCAACGGCACAACCATCACGCATTTTCCGGTAGCGAACAAATCGCTGTTTGGCGGACACGTTGGCGAAACAGTTGAAATCGATCTCGCAAAGTGGCAACGATTCTCGATGAAGGAGGCCATCATTAAATGGTGGAATAAACAGAATGGGCCATCACCTTCAAATCAAGATTTTGAAAATGCTGCTGCACTTATAGCTTGGATAGAACGAGTCTTGGAATCAGACGTTGTGGGCACTCAGTGGCTAGACCAGCTTCGGTCCGGAAGAACGCCAAACTATTCACCTCCGAATCTCAATCCGGCTCATTACATCCTCGGCGATTACTTCTGGAAACAATTGCGAGCGGGTGCTCCCGCCGGAAAAATTATCGCCAATTTGTTCGAAATTACTGCCGAACCCAACCTTATCCAGCCCACCATCATCTACGACTTTCCTCTCGCCGTCTCCCCACTCTCCAAGATCAAGCCGGACGAGCCCGACTGGGTCGAGCGCTTCGAGTTCTTCATCGGCGGCTTCGAGATCGGCAACGCCTTCAGCGAGCTGAACGATCCCGACGACCAGCGCCGCCGCTTCGAGGCCCAACTCCTGGAGCGGGAGCGCGGCGACGACGAAGCCCACGCCATGGACGAGGACTACGTCCGCGCCCTCGGCTACGGCCTTCCCCCCACCGCCGGCGAGGGCGTCGGCATCGACCGCCTCACCATGGTCCTCACCGGCTCCAAGTCCATCCGCGACGTGATCCTGTTCCCGTTGCTGCGGCCGGTGGGGAGCAAGAACGAGGCCCAGGGCTGAAGCCCTCTGACTCCCTCCGGTAAGGCAAGGACGAAAGCAGATTCCTCCGCTTCGCTGCGGAATGACAAACTTCGTGGGAATGAATCCCCACGCTCCCTCCGAACAGGCAACCGCAGGTCCTTCGACTCCCCTTCGGCAAGTTCAGGGTCGCTCAGGATGACAACTTTGTTGACTCCATGAAAAGCCATTCCACCCATCAGGATAGCGATGGATGAGGCACCCGGTACCCGCCCGGTTGCACTGGTCATTGAGTGTCCCCCCCCCACCGGGGGGTAGCGTAAAGTATTCAAAACATGAATTTTAAGCTCGCGCTAAGCGCGTGAGACGTATTTAAGGCGAAGATGCGGGTGGGTTCGGTTGCTTCAGTCATGCGTGTTCATCCCTTGTGTGCGAAAAATACTAAAGTATTCAAAAAAGGCATGTTAAGTCTGGACTTTTCTGGACCAGGTCTGGACTAAGTCTGGATGAAGTCTGGACTTGGTTGCGACGGTTGAGGGCCAGGGGCCGGTTAAATGCGAAGGCCCGGCGATTGGCCGGGTCTGTTTGATTTCACTTACTAATTTAATTATACGCGTTGGAGGGAAACTACTATGCCAACTATTTTGAAGATTTAAGTTGTTTAGTTGGTGTTGGTTAGATGGATTTTGGTGGGTCGAGGGGCTTGACAGGAAAACAGGGAACAGTGATTAGGGAACAGCCAAGGACCGGGGCTAAAGCCCCTTGATTATGCGAGGCTTATTCAGGGGGCTGAAGCCCCCTGCTCCCTCCGAACAGGCAACCGCAGGTCCTTCGACTCGCTGCGCTCGCTCAGGATGACAACAAAAGCGTGAAACAAAAAGCCCCATCCGTCGCTATCCCGCGATGGATGGGGCACCCGATTTGTGGACACGCGGAGGTGTGTGGGTGCTACTGGAAGTTGAGGGACTCGATGCCGAGGAACTCGGCACTCTCGCCCAGCTCTTCCTCGATGCGCAGGAGCTGGTTGTACTTGCAGATGCGGTCGGTGCGGCTGGCCGAGCCGGTCTTGATCTGCCCCGCGCCGGTGGCCACGGCGAAGTCGGCGATGAACGTGTCTTCGGTCTCGCCGGAGCGATGAGAGATGACGCTGGTATAGCCGTAGCGGCGGCCCAGCTCGATGGCGTCGATCGTCTCCGTTACCGTCCCGATCTGGTTCAGCTTGATCAGGATGGAGTTGGCGACCTTGCGCTCGATGCCCTGCTGCAGCCGGTCGGTGTTGGTGACGAAGATGTCGTCGCCGACGAGCTGGATGTGGCCGAGGCGTTTGGTCAGGTGCACCCAGCCCTCCCAGTCGTCCTCGGCCAGGCCGTCCTCCAGCGAGACGATGGGGTACTGCTTGATCCAGGCCGCGTAGAAGTCAACCATCTGCTCGGCGGTCTTCTCGCTCTTGTCGGACTTCTTGAAGATGTAGAGCTTCTTCTCCTTGTCGTAGAACTCGCTGGATGCGGGATCGAGCGCGATGGCCACCTGCTCGCCCGGCGTGTAGCCCGCCTTCTCGATGGCTTCCAGAATGAGCTCGACGGCCTCTTCGTTGGATTTGAGCGACGGCGCAAATCCGCCCTCATCGCCGACGGCGGTGTTGTAGCCCTTCTTCTTGAGCACGCCCTTCAGCGTGTGGAAGACCTCGACTCCCCAGCGCAGCGCGTCGGTGAA
>JBEKRR010000141.1:0-2969 GCA_049518555.1 Acidobacteriaceae bacterium | reverse complement strand
CGCCAGCGGCACAAAGTAGTACGTCTTGCGCCCCAGCGCCGCCGCCACAGTCGTCGGCACCGCCTGCACCATGCGCACCAGCTCCGCGTCGTCCAGCCCGGTCTCGCCAAACGCCGCGAAGCGGACCCCGTTGGCCGCACGCCGCGCCGCCGCCTCTCGCGCCACCTGCGTCGCCTGCACCAACCCGCTTTGAATGCTCTCTGCCATCGTCGCCACTTCCTAAGCCCCAACCGCCGCACGCTCCCCCGCGCTCGTCTCCGCCCCCATCCACCCCAGCGCCTGCACCAGGTATCCCTTCATCTCCTTGCGCTCCACAATCGCATCCAGAAACCCATGCTGCAATAAAAACTCCGACCGCTGAAATCCCTCCGGCAGCTTCTGCCGAGTCGTCTGCTCGATCACCCGCGGCCCCGCGAATCCAATCAGCGCGCCCGGCTCCGCGATATTCAGGTCGCCCAGCATCGCGAAGCTCGCCGTCACGCCGCCTGTCGTCGGGTCCGTCATCACCGAGATGTACGGAATCCTCGCCTCGTCCAGCCGCGCCAGCCCCGCCGAGATCTTCGCCATCTGCATCAGCGACACGATCCCCTCCATCATCCGCGCGCCGCCCGACGCCGCCACGATAATCAGCGGCCTGCGCGTCTCCAGCGATCGGTCCACCGCCCGCGCAATCGTCTCGCCCACCACCGCGCCCATGCTTCCGCCGATGAACCCATACTCCATCGCGCTCATCGTCACCGCGTGCGGCCCCAGCATTCCCACCGCATTCACAATCGCGTCGTTCAGTCCCGTCTTCTTGCGCGCCTCCGTCAGCCGGTGTTCATAGCGCTTCAGATCGGTAAACTCCAACGGGTTGGTCGAGCGCAGCTCCAGGTCAACCAGCTCGTACCCCGGCTCCAGCAGCATCCCGATCCGACGCCGCGCCCCGATGTGGAAGTGGTACCCGCACTTCGGGCACACATTCAGGTTCTCCTCCATGTCCCGCTTGAAGATCGCCAGGCGGCAACTCCCGCACTGCGTCCACAGCCCCTCGGTGCGCACCGTCTTCTGCGCATCGTTGACAATCTCGTGGTCTTCCCGCTTGAACCAGCTCATCCGCGCGACCTTTAGAAAATCCCAGAATCAGTTCTTGCTTTGAAGGGGACGGGCTTTAGCCCGTCCGTAAGTGCCGAGAAATTACTGGGGGCTTTAGCCCCCGAGGGAAAGTCCAACAGACCTGTACCGCTGTCGCTCTATTGTATCGGCACAGCCCCGCCTTTGGCGCGTTTCGCCTTAGACGCAGCCCCGCCTCTTTGGGTGCACTGAAAATATTTCTGAGCGGATCGGCCTCCCGCGCGTCTACGCAATAGCAGGAAATTGCTCCAGCAATCAGGAACCGGGCTTGCCTTCGAGCTGGCGAGTTTATCTGCTCCGCCCGCGAAACCGCAATCCGCAAGATGATCGCCAACGAAATCGAATTGAACCAATAAGGGAGACCCGTGATGAACTTCGCAAGCAAATTTTTCACCGCAACTCTGGCCGTGGCGTTGTGCGCTTCCATCGCATTCGCGCAGCCCGCGCCCGCCGCCGCAAAGCCTGCCCCCGATGCAACCGCCGCAAAACCCGCCCCGGAATCCCCCTGCGCCAGGCCGAATCCAGAACTCTGCCCCGAGCGCACCTTCTACTTCAACAATGTCAACCAGCAAAGCGAAGTCAACGAGATCGTGACCGCCCTGCGCAATACGCTGCCCCCCAACGACAAGATCTTCCTGGTGGAGTCGGAAAACGCCGTCGTCATCCGCGCCACTCCCGAAGATCTCGCCCTCGCCGAGAAGCTCCTCAACGACCTCGACCGCCCCAAAAAGAACTACCGCCTCACCTACACCGTCACCGAGATGGACGGCAGCAGACAGCTCGGTGCCCAGCACTACGCCATGATCGCCGTCTCAGGGCAGGAGACGGTGCTCAAGCAGGGCAGCAAGGTTCCAGTCGCCACCGGCTCCTACAGCGACGGTGGGAAGACTCCCGCCGGTGTCCAGACGCAATTCACTTACATCGATGTCGGCATGAACTTCGACGCAACCCTGACCGAGATGGGCGATAACGCCATGCTGAAGTCCGCCGTGGAGCAGTCCAGCGTGCCGGAAAGGACCACCATAGAAGGCGTGCAGGAGCCGATCGTGCGTGCAACCTCACTGAAAGGTGAATCGTTACTCACGCCCGGCAAGCCCCTCGTGCTCGGCTCCATGGACGTCCCCGGCAGCACCAGCCGCCTCCAGATCGAAGTCACCATGGAGCCCCTGCCCTAAGCGCTCCCACCTCCGGGTGCCCCATCCTTCGCACTGGGTGCCCCATCCTCGACCGGCAGTATTATCGCCGGGCAGGGTGGGGTATCGTTTGCGGTAGCAAACGACCGTCTTCCTTGAAGGAAACTATAAATCTGTCATCCTGAGCGAAGCACGTCGTCACTTTTGACGTGCGTAGTCGAAGAGCCTGTCCTGAGCTTGTCGAAGGGGGAGGAATCTGCTTGGCTGTTGCTTGTTCTTGCTCGTCATTCTGGCGAAGCCAGAATCTCTGTAGTCGGGTGCCCCATCCATGCCGCGTCCTTTGCGGCATGGGTGGGAATCCACCTACTTCCCCGGTGTAATCTCCGTCACCGGAAGGTCCCAATGCGCCAGCAGAATCTCAAATCTCCGCTGCTCTTCTTTCACAAAAGTCGCCTGGTCCGGCCATAGCTCTTTCTTGAATCTCTCTTCGTCGGGGTTCGCCGTCGTCGCCACCGTCGAGTCCTTGTAGCGGATCGTCACCCGATAGTCCCATCGCCCGTCCTCCGTCGTGTGGTAGGCCGGCGTCTCGATCTTCAGCGCGAGAATCCGCCCCGTCCCCTGGACCTTTTCCAGCACCGGGTAGTGGTTCTTCAGGAACAGTTGCAGAAACTCCTGCTGATGGCCCCATTGCACCTTGTAGTAGTACTCAATCGTGTAGGGCTG
>JBEKRR010000140.1:0-2804 GCA_049518555.1 Acidobacteriaceae bacterium | reverse complement strand
CGCTTCAATCTCAACTCGCCCAAGCAGCTCGGCGATGTCCTCTTCAACCGCATGGCCCTCCCCAAGCCCACCAAGCACGGCAAGGGCAAGGTCATCTCCACCGCGCAGGATGTCCTCGAAGAGTTGGCCGAGCACCACCCCGTCCCCGCGCTCGTCCTGGAGCATCGCCAGCTCGCCAAGCTCCGGTCTACATATCTGGATTCACTGCCCGCGCTCGTCGACTCCGAGGGCCGCGTCCACACCACCTTCAACCAGGTCGGCACGGCGACTGGTCGGCTTTCCTCCACCAATCCCAACCTGCAAAACATCCCCGTCCGCACCGCGCTCGGCAAGGAGATTCGCGCGGCCTTCATCCCCGCCCCCGGCAACCTGCTCCTCTCGGCAGACTACTCGCAGATCGAGCTGCGCCTCATGGCGCACTTCTCGCAGGACCCGCTCCTCCTCAACGCCTACCGCACCGGCCAGGACATCCACACCCTCACCGCGTCCGAGGTCTTCGGCATCCCCGTCGCCCAGCTCGACCGGGAGACGCGCAACCGCGCCAAGGCCGTCAACTTCGGCATCGTCTACGGCATCTCGCCCTTCGGCCTCGCCGCGCAGCTCGGCATCGACCAGCGCGAGGCCCGCGCCTACATCGAAAAGTATTTCGAACGCTACGCCGGCGTCCGCGCCTTCATCGACCGCACGCTCGAGGCCGTCCGCCGCGACCAGCTCGTCCGCACCTGGTTTGGCCGCGTCCGCCCCATCCCAGACATCAGCTCGCGCAACCCCAATCAGCGGGGCTTCGCCGAGCGCACCGCCATCAACACGCCCCTGCAGGGCACCGCCGCCGACCTCATCAAGCTCGCCATGGTCCGCATCGACGCCGAGATCGCCGCGCGCAAGCTCCGCTCCCGCATGACCCTCCAGATCCACGACGAACTGCTCTTCGATGTAATCCCCGCCGAGGCCGAGGAACTGCAAACCCTCGTCAAGCACCAGATGGAACACGTCGCCGAGTTCAGCGTCCCCATCCTCGCCGAAGTAGCCCTCGGCCCCAACTGGCGCGACATCAAGTAGAGGCACGCCGAGTGACCCATTCTTCGCGGTTGTATCACGATGTGGGGTCACTTTTCGGGTTGCTTATTCATCCGGCAGTACATCGGCCTTGCTTGCTGCATGCTCTGCCCTTTTGGCTATCATCTCAGCCACGCGGACGGCCTTTTTCTGTTCCCTCTCCATAGCCTTAGCGGCCTCCCGCTCGGCACGTTTGGCATCTCGTTCCGCTTGGCGTTCCAAACGCCTTGCCTCTTTGGCCGTTTCATATGCCAGTCTGGCGGCAATATAAGCCTCCAGCGCGTCGTGTAGTTTAGGCCATGCAGCTTCTGGGGTAACTGGGAGACGAAGGGATTTATGATGACGGGCCGCAACCTTCAAGAAAAGTTCCCTGAGCGCTGCCATGTCAATACCGCAGGCCTCCGCATCCTCCCAAGTCCACTCCACTACCGCCGGAGCTGTGGAGGCACAGATAGAGGATGGTTCCCATTCCTTTATCCCAAGTTCAGCGGCTTCTTTCCTCGTGAAACCCGTGTTCCGGCCAAATCCGAAGTTGTTGGGTCCGTTTATATCCAGGTAATTCACCTCTAAAAGAAAATCGAGCGACCTTTTGGTTTTGCCCTCTTTTCGGATGTGCAAGGCCATGTCGAGGTGGTCATTCCTGTACATGCCCCAATCCCCCTCCATAGCGTGTTTCATGGCGGATAGCTGTAGATCACGCCATTCCTTATCTGCTTCGGAGTACGGTTGGCCATTCTTCCACTTTGGCCACGGGGTCTCAGGCGCAACTGGCAAGATGGGCGGTAGTCCATCAATATGCTCAATACGGGAGCTAGCTCTTGCTGAGGGAGACACATGCGTTCCGAACAAGATTTTAGGGCGTATGGGCCGGCTGATTCCAAAAAGCCAGTTCAAAATACCCATGCTTATGCCTCAGTTTCGCAAGACGACTGCCAAGCATACATGGCGTGAACCGAAGTGTGGTAGTTCAGACTATCCAAACAGTTTGGCCGGGTTGCAATTAAAAAGAGTGTTGCGATTCGCATTGCGAGCAAGGGACAGTACCTCCTCTGTGAAACGCCGTTAATCTTCTGTTTCGGAGATAAGCGCTTCATTTACTGTAGTTTCGACTAAAAGTGCCTTACCGCATTTTGCGCAGGACCAAAAGGGAGGCTTGTCCAGCGAGTGAAATTGAACATTTTCCCCACGATGGCAGGTATTCGCAGGGATTTTTGTCCGAACCTCTACTTTGTTGCCAAAGTTTTTGGTTGTGCTATTTCTGGATTTTGTTTCTCTGTACTTAGCCAATTTCCCCTCCTACAAAGAACGAACTAGGGATTGTATTCCATCGCTCTAGGAGGCTACACCTCAAGTCCAGACGAAACAAGGGCCGCGTCGCCGCCTGCCCCATTCATCGCGTCTTTGTTTCATGGCGGGTGGCTCACATCTTATTGTTCCCCACAGAAGCGGGTGCCCCAGGTCTCGCTTCTGAGACCTGGGTTTCGGCGGCGGTACAATCGCTTCGTTGGGGTGAGGATGGGTTGGCAGGCGCCCCGCGCGAACCGCTCTTCCACCCCCAGCTTTAAAATCTCTCCGCGCAAACGCAACGAAATCCTGTAACCTTCTCCAGTGCGTCTTGTCCTCGACACCTGCGTCATCGTCTCCGCCTTCCGCAGCCGCAACGGCGCCAGCCGCCGGCTGATCGACGCCTTCGACGCCGGCCTGTTTTCAGTCCTGCTATCGCAGCCATTGCTTCTTGAATACGAGAC
>JBEKRR010000139.1:0-2851 GCA_049518555.1 Acidobacteriaceae bacterium | reverse complement strand
TCGCCGCTGGCGTTGCGCCCATGGACTTGATTCAACAGGCCATGGTCCCGGCTATGGACGAAGTCGGCCGCCTCTTCGAGGCCCAGGATTATTTTGTTCCCGAGCTTTTGCTCGCCGCTCGCGCCATGAAAAGCGCCTTGGTACTCATCAAGCCGCTGCTCTCTGCTTCCGGCCAGAAAATGGCAGTTCGCGTCGTCATCGGCACGGTCAAGGGCGACCTGCACGACATCGGCAAGAATATTGTCGCTTCCATGCTCGAAGGCGGCGGCTTCGAGGTCATCGACCTCGGCACCGACGTTTCGCCGCAGAGCTTTGTAGCCGCCGTCGAAAAGCGCCAGCCGCAGATCGTCTGCATGTCGGCGCTGCTCACCGTCACCATGCCCGCTATGAAACTCACAATCGACGCCCTCAAGACCGCGGGCCTGCGCACTCAGGTCAAAGTGCTCATCGGTGGCTCGCCCGTCACAAGGCAATATGCCGAGGAGATCGGCGCCGACGCATATTGCGACAACGCCGGAGCCGCCGTCGGGATCGTGAAGAATCTCCTTGCGAAAGAGGCAGCCTGACGGAACGCAGTTTCTATCTCGACCTTGCCGCGTGCGGCTTGCGCATGCCCATCGGCGCGGATCTCGTTCTCCACGAGGAGCCCGATCCCGAACAGGCACGTAACGACGGCATCGTGCTTGGCCGTGTCATCGAAAAAACGGCGCGGCGCTGGGCCACGCCGCTTGCCATTCCGCTCATGGACCTGCGCCTGGAGAAGACCGACCTCCTCGCTTGCGCCGGCGTCCCAGCCGCGGACTCGGAAAAGTATCATTTCACCTCGCCGCTCAATGAATCCACAATCGCGGCGCTCTGCGCCGGGAAAACCGCGCCCCTCTGCCATGGCAGTATTGCCCGCAATCAGGCCCTCAGCTACATCGCCTCGTTTCCCGATCTCGTGCCCGTCGGAATGGCCATCGGCCCCTTCTCGCTGGTCTCGCGCCTCATGCCCGATCCCATTACCGCCGCAGCCATGGCCGGCTCCGGCGTCGCGCCTGAAGACTCCGACGAAGTGCGCTTGCTATGGCAGTGCCTTCGCCTCGCCGAAGCCGCCGTCCAGCGCTCGGTGCGCAGCCAGATCGCCAACGGCGCGCGAGCCATGATGATCTGCGAGCCCGCCGCCTGCACCGCCTTCCTCTCTCCGCGCCAACTCAAGGCCGGCTCCAACCTCTTCGAGCGCCTGGTCATGGAACCCAATCTCCGCCTCAGGGCCGTTCTCGACGCCGCTGGCTGCGACCTCATCTTCCACGATTGCGGCGAGCTCATCGATCTCATGGTCGAGGCCTTCGCGCATCGACTTCATCCCGTCATCCTCAGCCTCGGCGGCTCGCGCAGGCTCTGGGAAGACGCGCGCCTCGTCCCCAGCGACGTCGTTCTCTACGGCAACCTTCCCACTAAGTCTTTTTATTCCGACGGCGCCATGCCCATCGAAGAAGTCGTTCGCCGCAGCACCGAGCTCGTCGCCCACATGAAGGCCTGCGGCCATCCGCACATCCTCGGCTCCGAATGCGACGTGCTCTTCGTTCCTGAAGCGCGCGAAGCAATCCTGGCAAAAGTCGACGCGATGATGGCCTGCGCTGCCCAGCCAATATTGTCTTAAGAGCTACCGGCTACAAGCTACTGGCTACTGGCTACCGGCTACAAGCTACTGGCTACTGGCTACCGGCTACTGGCTAGAGCCCACTAGGGCTCGCCCCCGTGCGCTCTCCCCGCTCCGCCTGTTATTGTTTTCATTTGCCTCCCAGGAAGCAACGAAAAACAACCATGGCTCAACCCGTCATCAAATTCGGCACCGACGGCTGGCGCGGCGTCATCGCCGACGATTTCACATTCGCCAACGTCCGCATCGCCGCCGAAGCCATCGCCGCCTACATCCACTCCCGCAAAGGCTCCGCGCAGGAGGATCCCGCAAAAGGCCTCTGCATCGGCTACGACACGCGCTTCGGATCGAAAGCTTTCGCCCAGGCCTGCGCTGAAGTCGTCGCAGCCACCGGCATTCCCGTCATGCTCGCCAACGCCATCACGCCCACGCCGGCCCTGAGCTTCGGCGTGCGCGAACGCGGCGCTGCAGGCGGCATCATGATCACCTCTTCGCACAACCCCGCGCAGTGGAACGGCGTCAAGTACAAGGGCTGGTACGGCGGCTCGGGCCAGCCCGCCATGATCACGGCGATCGAGTCGTTTCTCGGCAAGCCCGTAGCCCGCGCCTCGCAGCCCGCGCCCATCACCGAAGTCGACTTCCTGCCCACCTATCTCAAATCCATTGAAGACTTCGCCGACCTCGACCTCATCTCGAAATCCGGCATGAAGTTCTGCATCGACTCCATGTACGGCGCCGGCGGCACAATTCTCGCTGACATCTTCGCCCGTATCGGTGTGGCTCATGTGCAGATTCGCTCAAGACCCGACCCGCTCTTTCCCGGCATCAATCCCGAGCCCATCGAGCCGAACATTCGCGCCCTTGGCGAAGCCGTCGTGGCCAACGGCTGTCAGGCCGGCCTATGCACCGACGGCGACGCCGACCGCATCGGCGCAATCGATGAGAATGGCAACTTCGTCGACCCGCACAAAATTTATTCCGTGCTCCTGAACTGGGTCTTGCAGTACAAAGGCTGGCCTGGCGCCGTCACCCGCGCCTTCAACACCACCAAGATGCTCGATCGCATCGCGATGAAATACGGCCGCGAGCTCATCGAGCACGGCATCGGCTTCAAGTATGTTGTCGACCTCATGCTCGAGCGCGAAATCGTGATGGGCGGCGAGGAGTCGGGCGGCATCGGCTTCCAGCGCCACCTGCCCGAGCGCGACG
>JBEKRR010000138.1:0-2928 GCA_049518555.1 Acidobacteriaceae bacterium | reverse complement strand
TGGGGCTTGACGACCTCGGCGAAATCGCCGTTGGCCGCCCCGCAAACTTCAACCTCTACTCTGCCGCGGGCGAGCTGCGCCAGACCATCCTGCGCGGTCGCGTGCTACCATCTCCCAAAGATTGTCCCCCACCGCAGTCCGGCCCAGTTGTTCCAATTCAGCTTAGGAGAGCCCTGTGAGCCAATTTTCCCGCCGCGAATTTCTGAAGACATCGCTTGCCGTTGGAGCATTGAGCAGCGTGGGCACGCTGCCGCTGCACGCCGCGCCGCGCACCGCTGCCGACCGCGTCACGCTGGGCAAGAGTGGCATTTCGGTGACGCGGCTGGCCTTCGGCACCGGCAGCAACAATGGCCACACCCAGGCCGCGCTGGGCCAGCAGGAGTTCACGCGGCTGGTGCACTACGCGTACGACCGCGGCATCCGCTTCTTCGAGACATCGGACTCCTATGCAACGCCTGCGTTGCTCGGCGTGGCGCTGAAAGGCCTGCCGCGCGAGAGCTATCAACTGATGAACAAGGTGACCACCGAGCTGAGCGTCGATCCGCAGAAGCACTTCGACGATATGCTGCGCGCCTCGCAGACCGAGTACTTCGACATCCTGCTGCTGCACTGGCAGCACACGCCGGACTGGGTGGCCGCAACCGCCAACTGGCAGGAGGGCATGCTGCAGGCGCAGGCGAAGAAGAAGGTTCTGGCGCACGGCGCGTCGGTGCACGGCCTGCCCGCGCTGCGCCAGATGCCGGGCAACCAGTGGCTGCAGGTGGCGCTGGTGCGCATGAACCACAACGGCACATGGATGGACGGGCCCGTGGGAGACGGCAACAGCAACCCAGGCAGCGTCGGCGAGGTTGTGGACCACGTCAAGCAGTTGAAGAAGGAAAACATGGGCGTCATCGGCATGAAGCTCATCGGCGCCGGGGCCTTCACGCGCCACGAAGACCGCCAGGCCGCCATGCGATTCGCCTTCCAGAATGCCGGGATCGACTGCGTGACTGTGGGCTTCAAGAGCACGCAGGAGGTCGACGAAGCGATCGAGAACCTCAACCTCGCGCTGGCCTAGGGCTGGTTGTATCAACGCGATCCAAGATGCAGGAGAAAGCCCCTGATTATGTTGGTCTCTTGCGGCGCGGCTAAAGCCGCGCCCTTTCAAAGCACAATTAATACAACCAGTAAAGAAAAGTTAGGGCGCAAACCTGACCGGGACGGAGAGCTCGAAGTTGTCGCGCTTGAGCTGCTCCGCGCTGCGCAGCACCACGCCGTTCATCCGGTCGTTCTTGAACAGAATGGGCGCGACACCGGCGCCCATGATCTGTGCGGGCCGCGTGGGGTGGCCGAAGGTGCAGTTCTCGAAGACAAAGTTGGTCATGGAATCTCTTCCGCCATCGATGTAGATGTGTCCGCCGTCGTTCTCGAAGGTGCAGTTGATGAATTTGAAGTCGTCCAGCACAATTCCGTCGCTCCATTTCTGCCCGGAGCTGTATCCCTTGCCCGTAAAGTACACGGGCGAGAGTTGTATCCATATGGCGTACTTGTTCTGGTTGGCGACGAAGTGCACGTCCTCCATGCGCAGATGGCGGATGTTGGGCGCGCCGCCGTAGCCGATGGCAATGGAGCAGGTATAGGTGTAGTTCACGAAGTTCTTGATGAGCACGTCCTCCACCGTGGAGCTCTTGCCGCCGTAAAAGGCGAAGGTGTCATCCATGGTCATGGCGAAGCTGTTTTCGACAAGGATGTGCTTGCTGTTGCCCGTGAAGTCGAATGCGTCGTCGTGGTACTGCTGCTTGCGGTTGACGATCTTGATGTTGATGGCGGAGAAGTTCTCGGTGTCGCTGACGGTGGTGGTCCAGTAGGCCGAGCGCAGCAGAAGCAGTCCCTGGAACGAGATGTTCTTGCAGTGGTTGACGATGTATCCCTTGACGCCGCCGTGCGGATCGTTGACCAGCCCCTCTTCCGAGCGCGCCTTGCCGTCGCCGGTGTCGGGCGCGAAATCGTGCCAAAGCCACGGGTAGCCCTCCATATCGATGGAGCCGCGCCCCGCGAGGCCGGCATTCTCCACGTTGTTGAAGACCACCAGAGCGCGCAGCGGCCTTCCCCCGCCAGGCATCGGCGGCGAGACGTAGTCCGCGCTATGGCGTGAGCCGCGAATCAGCGCGCCCGCGTCGACATAGAGCTTCACGTTGCTCTGCATCACGATTTCGCCGGTGAGGTAGACTCCGGCGGGGAAAAACAGCACGCCGCCGCCGGGCCGCGCGGAGACATCAGTGATCGCACGGTTGATGGTCGCGGTCTCCAGCGTCTTGCCGGTGTTGTCCACCTTGTAGTCCATGATGTTGACCACGTTGGCGTCGCCCAGCTTCGGCGGGGCCTTCTCCTCGGGTTCGGCGAAGAGAAGCAGGCCTGGACTCTGGAAGGTGGGCTCTTCATTGAAGAAGATCACCAGATAGCGCGGCTGGTCGAGGTCGAAGCTGATGGACTTGCCGCTGATCCGCGGATGAATGCCGTAGGCGGCCGGACGGATATAGCAGGTCATCACGTTGCGCTCGTTGACCAGCGAGGTGACGGTGACGTGTACCTTGCCGGACATCGCGAAGCTGGCGTGGTCCATCCACTGAAACTGGTTGTAGGTGGGCAGGCGATGCACAAAGACTGGCTGGCCGTCCACCGTCACGCGGTAGGCCAGACTCTGTGCCGCGCCGGGATACGCAGGGTATGGAGTGACCGAGGCGAACGCCGCTGCGCATGGCAGCATCGAGAACAACAAGAACATCGCAAACAACACCACCGGGCCTGACATTCCTCTGAATCCCATTCGGTCCTTCCCCTCGAATCCCGCGTTCCTCTCTTTGAATCCGCCGCGCCTCAGGCCGCAGCCTCGGCTCACTGTTGCAGCACCACCTGCTGGCCTTCCTTCAGCCCGCTCACAATCTC
>JBEKRR010000137.1:0-3095 GCA_049518555.1 Acidobacteriaceae bacterium | reverse complement strand
GACAACGTGGAGCTGGAGGTCCTGCTGCACACTCCGGTGGCCATGGAGAAGGGCCTGCGCTTCGCCATCCGCGAGGGCGGCCGCACCGTCGGCGCCGGCACCATCAGCGAGATCATCGGGTAAAGAAAGAGTTCGGCAAGAAGGTTGTAGCTGTAAAGAATGAAACAGCGGGTAGTGAGTAGTTCAAGACTAACGAGGGCTGCCAGTACGTGTAGAAGTCCATGGCTGGCAGTCACTCCAAACGATCTTTGAGGTTCGAGAAAAGAGACGCAAAGTGGCTGGACAGAGAATCAGAATCCGTTTAAAGGCGTACGACTACCGCGTGCTGGACACGTCGACCGGGGAGATCGTCGATACCGCGAAGCGCACCGGCGCACAGGTGGCGGGCCCAATTCCGCTGCCCACGATGAAGAACAAGTACTGCGTACTGCGTTCGCCGCATGTGGACAAGAAGTCGCGCGAGGCGTTCGAAATCCGCACCCACAAGCGGCTGATCGACATTCTGGAGCCGACCCAGCAGACAGTGGACGCGCTGATGAAGCTCGATCTTCCCGCCGGTGTTGATGTTGAGATCAAGACGGTGCAGAAGTAAGTTGTCAGTTGCAGGTTGTTGGTTGCTGGTTCAAATGCAACACCGGCAGTGCTGGGGCAGCGATGCCCGGGCATGATGAGGAAAGGAAAATACGATGCCAGTTACAGGAATTCTCGGCAAGAAAGTCGGCATGACCCAGCTCTTCGACGAGCGCGGCGACGTTCACCCGGTCACGGTGCTGAAGGCCGGTCCATGCGTCATCACGCAGCTCAAGACTTTGTCCAAAGACGGCTACGACGCCGCGCAGATCGGCTACGTCGACTTCATCAAGGCATCGAAGGTCAACAAGCCCATGACGGGCCACTTTGCCAAGTCGAACGTGCCACCCATGCGCAGGATGAAGGAAGTCGCGGTTGAAGTTGCCAAGGAAGGGGAGGACGCCTCGGTCAAGGCCGGCGACCGCATCATGGTTGACATTTTTTCCGATGAAAAGTTTGTCGACGTCATCGGTACATCGAAGGGACGTGGGTTTGCCGGCGTGGTCCGCCGCCACCACTTTGGCGGCGGCCCCAAGGCGCACGGCCATATGTTCCAGGTGCAGGGCTCGATCGGCGCATCTTCCTATCCGTCGCGCGTCTTTCCCGGCCAGCGCATGCCCGGCCACATGGGCCACGAGCAGGTTACGGTGCGCAACCTGCGCATTCGCGGCATCGATGTTGAAGACAATCTGTTGATGGTCGAGGGTGCGGTGCCCGGCCCGCGCGATGGATATGTTCTGATCTCGAAGGCAAAGGCCCCGCCGCGCGAGCGTCGCGGATTTGCCGGAGGAACAACGCTCGATCCGTTGAAGGTTTCGAAGAAGGCTTCGCCGAAGAAGAAATAAAAAAATACGCAAAGCGTCTTTAGTTTTTTCCCGGCGCTTCCTGCTAAACAAAGTTACGGTCCGCCGCATCGATGGCGGGCATGAAGAGAGAAGAGTGATGGCAAAAATCAAAGTAGTCAATCTCGCGGGAAAGAAGGTCGGAGAGTTCGAACTCCTCGACGAGGTCTTCTCCGGCGGGATCAACGACACGCTGCTGTGGGAGTCGGTGAAACACTACCGCGCCGCGCTGCGCCAGGGCACCGCGTCCACCAAGACACGCGGGCTGGTTTCGGGCGCCGGACGCAAGCTGTGGAAGCAGAAGGGGACCGGTCGCGCGCGCATTGCGTCAATCCGGAGCCCGCTGTGGCGCTCAGGCGGCACGGTCCACGGACCGAAGCCGCGCAGCTACGAGTACGCCTTCCCGCAGAAGAAGCTGATGGGCGCGCTGCGCTCGGCTCTCGCGGCGAAGATTGCCGACGGCAAGTTGACGGTGGTTGAGTCGTTCGAGGTCCCCGAGGCCAAGACCAAGCTCTTCCGCGCCGCGCTCGACAAGCTCGATGCCGGAAAGACGGCATTGCTGGTCGAGTGCAGCCAGAAGCTCAGCGAGAACCTGTATCTGGGATCGCGCAACCTTGCGGGCGTCGAGCTTGTGCTCAGTTCCGAGGTGCATCCCTACGACCTGCTGCGATACGAACGCGCCATCTTCTCGAAGGATGCGATTGAGGCGCTGCAGCAGACGCTGAAGAAGTTTGTTTCGAAACGCAGCAAGGCCGCAACAGAAGCTAAGCAAGCCGCTGCCGAGAAGGAGGTTGCGTAAATGCCAACCCTCTACACAGTGATTCGCCGCCCTCTCATCACCGAGAAGGGAATGGGCGTGAAAGAGACCCAGAACACGCTGGTCTTCGAGGTTGATCTCAAGGCCAGCAAAACCGAGGTCAAACAGGCTGTCGAGACGCTCTTCAAGGTCAAAGTGAGCGGAGTGCGGACTTCCACGGTGGAAGGAAAAGAGCGCCGCCGGGGTAAGTTCAGCGGCTATCGCCCCGACTGGAAGAAGGCGTACGTTCGGTTGAAGGATGGGCAGAAGATGCCGGAGTATCTGAATAGCATGTAAGAACAGTTGTTAGTTGCCGGTTGTTAGTTATTAGTTGAACACGAGAACGACGACTAAGTTGCAAAGATGCAAGAGAGAACTAGCTAAAGGCCAAGAGCTAAAAGCTAGGAGCTAAAACAAATGCCGATCAAATCATATCGACCGATTACCCCGACACTCCGCTTCCAGACGAAGCTGGTGAACGACGACCTGACGACGGACAAGCCGCACAAGCCGCTGCTCTCCGTGAAGCAGCGCACCGGCGGACGCAACAGCACGGGTCGCATGACCATTCGCCACCAGGGCGGAGGCCACAAGCAGAAGCTGCGCCTGATCGATTTCAAGCGCGATAAGTATGGCATTCCAGCAACCGTCGCGACGATTGAATACGATCCGAACCGCAGTTCGCGCATTGCGCTGGTCCACTACGCGGACGGCGAGAAGCGATACATTATCCAGCCGATCGGATTGAAGGTTGGTCAGTCGATCATGAGCGGGCCGGACGCCGATATTCTGGTGGGCAATGCGCTTCCGCTGAAGAACATTCCTCTTGGCACGATCGTGCACAACATCGAACTGCGACCGGGCAAGGGCGCGCAGATGGCGCGTTC
>JBEKRR010000136.1:0-3708 GCA_049518555.1 Acidobacteriaceae bacterium | reverse complement strand
TGGCTTTCAAATCGGCAGTACATAACTTCATCGCCATCAATTAACCACTCATTGGCAATGCCGTAGTAGACGGGTCCAAAGCCGCCCAAGGGAGCGCATCGTGGCACGATTCACCGGACTTCTCGGACTCATCACGTTTCTCGGCCTCGCCTACGCGCTCTCCACCAACCGCCGCGCCATTAAGTGGCGCACCGTCGCCTGGGGGCTTGGCCTGCAGATCGTCTTTGCCTTCCTGGTCATCAAGTGGACCTACGGACAGCGCATGCTACAGGTGGCCAGTGACGCTGTTACGTCGATGCTGGGCCACGCAGCCGACGGCTCCATCATGGTCTTCGGGCCGCTAGGCGATCCCCACAGCGTGCTCCACGTCTTCGCTTTCGCTGTGCTGCCGACAATCATCTTTGTCAGCGCCTTCTTCGCCGTCCTCTACCACATCGGAGTGATGCAGTCATCCAGGTGGTGGCGTGGATCATGCAGCGCACCATGGGCACCAGCGGCGCGGAGAGCACCAACGTCGCCGCCAGCATCTTCATGGGCCAGACCGAGGCGCCGCTCACCATCCGTCCATTCCTCTCCGGCGCCACCAACTCCGAGCTGATGACCATCATGACCGCTGGAATGGCCCACGTCTCCGGCGGAATCATGGCCGCGTACATTTCGTTTGGCATTAACGCGAAGGACCTGCTCTCCGCCGTAATTATGACCGCGCCGGGAACCATCCTGGTGGCCAAGATGCTGGTTCCGGAGACCGAGGTCCCCGCCACCCAGGGCACGGTCCACATGCCGCCCTCCGAGGAGCACGCCAACGAGAACTTCGTCGGCGCGATCGCGCGCGGCACCATCGACGGCGGTGCACTGGCCTTCAACGTCGCCATCATGCTCATCAGCTTCCTCGCGCTGGTCGGCCTGCTGAACGCCTGCATGAACGGCACATCGAACTTCCTCTGGGCGCACGGACACGTCCCGTTCCCGCACTCGCTCAACGCCATCCTCGGCTTCTTCGGCGCGCCGGTTGCGTGGCTCATTGGCATTCCGTGGCATGAGGCGCCGGTCATCGGCAACCTGCTGGGTACGCGCGCCGTGCTCAACGAGTTTGTGGCCTACACGCAGCTTGGGTTGTTGAAGACCGGCCCCGGTGCTCTCTCGCCGCGGACTTTTTCGATTGCGACCTTCGCGCTCTGCGGCTTCGCCAACCTCGGCTCCATCGGGATGCAGATCGGCGGCATCGGCGCGCTGGTTCCCAACCGCCGCAACGATCTCGCGCGGCTCGGCTTCCGCGCCATGCTCGCCGGGACCATGGCCAACCTCATGTCCGCCGCCATCGTCTCCATGCTGATCCAGTAGAATTCTGCTGTGCAATAAGACTAAACAGTCACGCGAATAATATGCAGTAACCATAAGAAATGGAAGGCCCCATGAAGAAGCTCGTTCTCTCGGCTCTCGCACTTGTCCTCGCTTCGTTCCTCACCCCCATCGCCCCGGCCCAATCCAGCGAGATTCCCCGCCTGGAGAAGAAGGATGGCCGCTTCGCCCTCATCGTCGACGGCAAGCCCTTCCTCGTCCTCGGCGGCCAGATCGGCAACTCCAGCGCGTGGCCCGCGACCCTACCCGGTGTGTGGAGCGCAGCCGAAGCCATGCACGCCAACACCGTCGAGGCCCCCGTCTACTGGGAGCAGATTGAGCCCACCAAGGGCGCGTTCGACTTCACCAACGTTGATCTGCTGGTCACGCAGGCGCGCCAGCACAAGTTCCACCTCGTCCTGCTCTGGTTCGGCACATGGAAGAACGGCCAGAACCACTACGTTCCGGAGTGGATCAAGTCCGACCCGAAGACCTACCCGCGCGAGGAGAACGCCTACGGCAAGCTGCTCGACGTCATGAGCCCCAACTCGCCCGCCAATCTCGAAGCCGATAAAACAGCCTTCGCCGCGCTGCTGCGTCACGTCAAGACAATCGACGCCGCCCAGCACACCGTCATCATGATCCAGGTGGAGAACGAATCCGGCTCGGTTGGCTCCATCCGCGACTTCAGCCCCGCCGCGCAGAAGTTGTTTGACGCGGCCGTTCCCGCAGACTTCGCTCGCACCATGCACCTGCCCACTGGAGGCAACTGGACCAAGACCTTCGGCCCCGACGCCGACGAATCCTTTGCCGCCTACTCCACCGCGCACTACATCGGCGAGGTCGCCGCCGCAGGCAAGGCCGAGTACCCCCTGCCGATGTACTGCAACGTCTGGTTCGCCTATCCCGTCCACGCGCTGGAGAACCGCGACCGTCCCTCGGCCGGTCAGGAGTATCCCTCCGGCGGCCCGCAACAGGCCAACATCCCCATCTGGAAGGCCGCCGCGCCCGCCATCGACATCCTTGCCCCCGACTTCTACTCCGACGATTTCTCCCTCTTCCGCACCATCGTCGCCACTTACGGCCGCGCCGACAACCCGCTCTTCATACCCGAAAGCCAGTTCGGCCCAAACTTCGGCCGCTACTTCTTTTACGCCCTGGGCAAGGGCGCCATTGGCTTCTCGCCCTTCGGCATCGACCGCTCCGCGCAGGCCACGCAGCCCGCCGACCAGGTCCCCAATCCGGACCGTCCCGCCACGCCAGCCGACAACTACGCCCTCTTCAACCCTCCCGGCCCCGAGATCGCACGGCTCAACCTCGACGGCAAGCTGCTCACCGCGGTCGAGGACAAGGGAGCGGCCCGCCAGTCCATCCACTTTGCCACCGCCGACGCAGTCGTCTCCTTCGGCTTTCCCCAGCCCGACGGGACCTACCCTCCCGGCACGCAAACCCTGCAGGGCCGCGCCGTGGTCGCGCAACTCGGCCCGCTGGAGTTTCTGGTCAGCGGCTTCGACGTCAGCGTCAGCTTCACCCTGCCCGCCGCCGTGCTGCAGCAGACACCCAACCTGCAACTCGAGATCCTGCGCGCCGAGGAAGGCCAGTTCGTCGATGGCGTCTGGCAGACCACGCGCATCCTCAACGGCGACCAGACCGACCGCGGCCTCAACTTCCGCAGCAGCAACCCGCCGCTGGTGCGCATCCGCCTGCACACCCTGCCCCTCTACGACGAAGCCCTCCACCGCAACGCCGAGTAGATGTGGTGCCCGATTGATAGTTGGTTAGGCGAGCGTGATCTGTAGCGTCGTAACGCTGGCCGAAGGAAAGGTGTGCGCGAGCCGCCCGCCGCTGGGCGTGGCCGCGACGACCGCCGACGGTTTGACCGCATCTGGGTGGGCAAAGTCGTTGTGGGCGTGGACGTCCGGCTCGGCCAGGACCTGGCCAGAGTAGCTGGCGATTGCTGCTCCGCCGACCGCGATCTCCGCGGTCACGGGCTGGTTGATGTGCGGGTTCACCACCGTCAGCGTGAGCAGCTTGGGATTCGTCGGCGAGATCGACACCGAACCGCTAAGCCCCGCGAGCTGCTTCACAGCCTCCAGCGAGCCGGTGTAGCTGTTGCCGCCCACCGGGATCGGCGCGTTGGCCAGTGGGTTGCGAATCGCCGGCGCGGAGAACTCGGCTCTTACGGCCTGCCCGCCGCGGTGCGGCATATACATCTGGAAGACGTGGAAGCTGGGCGTGACGCAGAAGTTGTCCTCCTGCGCCAGCATCAGCGAGTGGATGCAGTTGATCGACTGCGCGACGGCGGCGACGGCGACCTTGTCCGCGTGGCGCTGGAAGATGTCCAGCGTAATACCGGTCAGCAGCGCA
>JBEKRR010000135.1:0-3312 GCA_049518555.1 Acidobacteriaceae bacterium | reverse complement strand
CCTTCTCCCGGCCCGGTTCCACTCCCGCCAGCGTCACCCTTCCGAACCTCCGCTGCGGCCCCTCCGCCGCCGTCACCGCCACCGCAATCTCGCCCTCCTTCAACTTCTTCCCAGACTTTGCCGTGTCGTTGTCCGTGATCGCAGTCGAGATCGTCGCCTTATCGAACCCATTCGCCCGGTACAGCGCCTCGATCGACTCCACGTCCGCCTTCATCAGCGCCGGTGAGTAGCGCCCCGTGCGCAGATACGCGTCCGCCTTCTGCACCCGCATCCGCTCCTTCAACAGGTCCGTGTCGAAGTAGTGGTTGCCAGCAATCGTCACCGACCCAACCTTGTGCTTTCCCCCCTTCACCACCGCATACACCACGCTCTCCTGCGCCGTCTCCGCGTTTGTGCCTGTGCCCGGTCGCGTCGCAGCGCCAACGATCGTCGCAGAGTCCGCGCCCACCACCTTCACCGAGACCGTCGCGTCGAAGTATCCCTCCTGAAACAGGAAGTCCTTGATGTTGTACGTCCCCTCATTCAGCAGGTCGTTGTCGATCGTCCCCTCCTGGTAGATCGGCAACAGCAGCTTCATCCGCCGCTTCGGAAACTTCGCGCCCTCCACAACCACCTTCACCAGCGGTCCCTGGTTCGCCCGGAACGTATAGTCCACCTGCCTGCGCGCCTTGTCGTAACTCTCGCTCCGCAACGACGTCGTCGCCTCCAGCCGGTCCCGCTTCTCGTACTGTGCCCTCAGCCGCGTCAGCGCGTTGCTGGTCGTCTCGCGTGTCACCTTGCTGCCCAGTCTCAGCCTTCCCTTCTGACGCACCTCCTCCGCAGTCATCCCCGGATCGTTGCCCCCCACCGTAATCTTCCCCACCCGCGCCTGCGGCCCCACCTGCACGGTGTACTCCGCATTCACCTGGCCGCCCGCCTCGTCCACCGTCGTCTTCACCGCAATCGCCGGCTCGTAGTACCCATTGCTGGCCAGCGCCTGCCGCACTCCCTCGGTCGCCGCCGGAATCGCCGTCTCGGTATAATCCGTGCCCGGCTGCAACTTTGTCGCATACTCCAGCAGCGACGCCAGCCGTTCGTCCTTCACCCCCGCAATCGTCACCCGCCCCACAAAATAGCGTGGCACGCCGACATAGATCAGCCGCATCCCCGCGCCCTCGCGCACCCCCTCCACGCGGATGTCCCGGTATCGCCCGCTGGCAAACAGCCGCCGAACGCTCGCCGTCACCTTGGCCGGCTCCAACAGCTCGCCCGCCTTCTGCGCAAGTAAGCCCGGCAGCGGGTCCTTCGCGCCGAACGTCACTCCCTCAAACTCCACCGCATCAACCCGCAGCCCCTTCCACGCCGCCAGGCTCGCCGTCGCCCCCGCCTGCGCCGTCACCGTTGAATTTGCAGTCGCCGTTGCCGTCGCAGTTGCAGTTGGATTTGCCGTTGCAGTTGGATTTGCAGTTGCCGTTGAATTCGCCGTTGTATTCGCACTCTGCCCGGAACAGACTCCAGCCCCCGCGAGAACAAGAACGCCGGCGAGCAGGCGCACCCACCGTCCGCTCGCTCCCATCGCCGCTCTTCCTCTCCCTGCATCAAGCCGTACGCGCAACCAAATCTCCCCTCAACCTGGAAAACCCTCATCGCTCATAGCTCACAACTCATCGCTCATAGCTCACAGCTCATAGCTCATAGCTCACAGCTCATTGCCGAAACGAAAAATGGACCGGCCGAAAGTTCGAGCTGCACAGCAAACCCATTCCTCTCTTTGATGCCACAAAATAACCCGGCGCAAGCCCAAATGAACTCTCCCCCCGCAATTCCCTATACTACGAAGAACGATGCATTTAAACGAATGCGCCGAGACTCGCGCCTCGGCCTCGCCCGAAAAAAACTCGCCCGCAGCCACTCCCGCAGCCGGCCTTATCGCCGACGCCGACCGTTACTCCCGCCAGGTTCTCTTTCCCGGCATCGGCCCCCTCGGCCAGCAGCGTCTCGCCGCCTCTCACGTCGCCATCGTCGGCTGCGGGGCCCTGGGAGCGGCCTCCGCCTCGCTGCTCGCCCGCGCCGGTGTCGGCGCGCTCACCCTCATCGACCGCGACTTCGTCGAGCCCTCCAACCTGCAGCGCCAGGCCCTCTTCGACGAATCCGACGCACGCGACTCCCTCCCCAAGGCCGAGGCCGCACGCCGCCACATCGCCCTCTTCAACTCCAGCGTCGCCGTCCACGCACGCATCGCCGACCTCACGCCCACCAACATCGCCGAACTCATTCCCTCCAGCATCCACATCATCCTCGACGCCACCGACAACTTCGAGACCCGTTACCTCATCAACGACTTCGCCGTCCAGCGCGGCACGCCCTGGATCTACGCCGCCGCCATCGGCGCCTACGCCGCCACCATGAACATCCTCCCCGCATCGGCACAAACTCCGGGTGCCCCATCCATGGCGCAGTCTCACCGCGACATGGGTGGGATCGAAACCCCTCCCACTGCCTGTCTCGCCTGCATCTTCCCCAAGCCCCCCACCGGCAACGTCGAAACCTGCGACACCGCCGGGATCCTTTCCACCGCCGTCAATCTCGCCGCCTCCATCCAGGTCACCGAGGCCCTCAAGTTCCTCACCGGCCAGCCTCACCTCATGCGCCGAACCCTCCTCTCCTTCGACCTCTGGAACTCCGCCGGCAACGCCACTCCCGAAGGCAACAGTTATTTAGACCGCTCCGAAATCTCCACCGCCGCTCCCCGCCCCGATTGCGAAGTCTGCGGCCAGCGCGTCTTCACCCACCTCGCCGGCCGGGACCGCGCCCACATCACCCTCTGCGGCCGAGACTCCGTGCAGATCCACGAGCACCACCGCCCCATCGACTTCGCCGCCCTGCGCGCCCGCCTCGCCGCCCACACCGACATCACCGACCTCCGCTCGAACGACCTCCTCCTCCGCTTCCGCCGCGGCCCGCTCACCCTCATCCTCTTCGCCGACGGCCGAGCCATCGTCCAGGGCACCACCGACATCGCCCTCGCCCGCTCCCTCTACGCCCGCTTCATCGGCTCGTAATCGTCGCGGTTTTTCGCCGTCATCCTGAGCGGAGTCCGGCGCGCTCTTGCGCCAGACGCAGTCGAAGGACCTGCGGTTGTTTGTTTTTCGCCGTCATCCTGAGCGCGGCCCAACAGTTATTGTCATCCTGAGCGGAGTCTGGCGCGCTCTTGCGCCAGACGCAGTCGAAGGACCTGCGGTTGTTTTTTTTCGCCGTCATTCTGAACATAATTCTCGTTTGTCATTCTGAGCGCAGCGAAGAATCCCCGCATTTCGTCGTTGTCTGTTTCAC
>JBEKRR010000134.1:0-3400 GCA_049518555.1 Acidobacteriaceae bacterium | reverse complement strand
TACGGCGATAGCCTGACCGCTACCGGCCTGCCGGGCTTCACGCAATGCCCGGATGCCACCGAGCACCACTTCACCGGCAAAGAACGGGACGCAGAATCCGGCAACGACTACTTCGGGGCTAGGTACTACGCCAGTTCAATGGGGCGCTGGCTGAGTCCCGATTGGTCAGCGAAGGTCTATCCCGTTCCGTATGCAAAGCTCGACAATCCACAAACCCTAAACCTTTACGCATACGTCGGGAACAATCCATTGAACCGATTCGACCCAGACGGCCACTATTCGTGCGACACAAAGAATCACGCGGCTGAATGCGGCAAGATCAAGGACGCTCTCGCTATCGTCCAGAAGGCTGATTCAAATCTGAAAGAAGGTTCCAAAGAGCGAGGTCGATTGGATGCAGTTCTTAAGTTCTACGGCTCTGAGAACGATGGGAAGGGGCCGAGCGTCCAGTTTGCAGATTTGAGCCAAGACCATGCAGTTGGTGAAACGCAGACTGTTAACGGAAAAACGACGATCACTTTTGACACGAAAGCTCTTGGGGATTACGGGCAGGCCGGGAAAGGCGAAGAGGTAGCCCATGAGGGAACCCACGGAATGGACGACCACTCTAATCGCGGCCCAGTCGCGAACCCATTTTGGAAGTTTTATGACTACGAGTACCGCGCCTACCAAAGCGAGTCTTATGTCGATAAGGGACTCGGAGTACGAACTGAATCGGATGGTGATCGTCCTGTCTGGGCTCCTGGAATGTCATACGGAGACCATGTCCAGAACATGACAAGAAATGCATATTCCAACGCGCAAGCGGACTGCGGGGATCAGTGCCACCCATGAGAAAACGCGAATGGATACGATGGATAGCCACTGTGTCGTTTCTCTTTCTGCTGGTCGTAGGAAGTGGTTGCGCCATAGCCCAGAACAATGATGCTCCCGCTAAAGTTGCGCTTTGCAAGGTGCTTGCGCATCCAGGCGACTACTCCGGCAAAACGATGACGATGACTACCCGCATCACCTCAACTAAAGAGGGGAGCTTTCTGTGGAGTTTGAGTTGCAAGAATCTCGGACTCGCGCTCCAAATCGAGGATCAGGCAAAGTCTGATGCAGGCATTCAAAGTCTTCTTGAAATGTTACGGCAACACGGGTTATCGGACCATCCGGTGACTGCGACGTTGACCGGGGTATTTCTGTACAACCAGCAGGATGAATTTCGCAATCGCCGTCGGTCTGTTTTCCGAGTGAGTTCGGCTACGGAAATCAAACAAGCCGACGCAAAGTTCGGCCACGTCGATCCGCCGAAGCCGCAGTGAGGTTACGACGGAAGCCTTTAGCACTATGATGCGCTCAGCCGTTTGTGCATCCGGAGTACGTTTTTCACGATCCCTGTTCACCGGCAAAGAAAGAGATGCAGAATCCGGAAACGACTACCTCGGGGCTAGGTACTACGGGTCGAATATGGGTAGGATGCTATCTCCTGATCCGGTGGGCGGAAGTTTAGCTAATCCGCAGTCATTGAACAAGTACGTCTATGTGCTAAACAACCCGCTCAGCTTGACCGATCCTACGGGCTTATATGCGTGCGCGGATGACGCGAAGGGAGCGACAGATCACTGCACGTCGGATGCAGATCAACGGTTCGAAGCAGCGCGACAGCATGACTTAAAACTCGGCGGGGATGCGGCCCGTGCCGCTGCGGCTTACGGAGACCCCGGCAAAGAAGTTGTCAATGATCGCGGTGATAAGGTTACCGTTGGTTTTGCTCCTGGTTCGAAGAATGGCGAAGGCGGCGTAACGACGTCGGTGCTCAATGCCAACGATAAAGGGCAACCAATATCTAATTCCACCGTCACAATTGATTCGAATGCCCGGGACACAGCTCTGAACGCCGATGTGGGGCACGAGGGGAGCCATGTAGCTGATGCCCAAGATGTGGCCGGTAGTAGTTCATTCACCGCTACGGGGGGCCTGCAAGTTGGCGATAACATCAGCCAATATACATCCGAGCAGCGTGCCTACCGAGTGACGGACTCTATCTACAGGTCTGCCAATGAACCATACAATGGCTGCGGCGATCCCAAGTGCGCGCTCGGAGCTCAGTCGCTTCCGATTGGAATTAGCGGGCGAATCGATGCGATATTGCATGCAAATCCCCAGCTTTATCACGGTTTGAGCCCAAAGAATCCAGGCGGAAATCTACTAAATGTCGATCCGAAGCTTATCACTGTCCCTCACTAAAGGAGTAATTGCTATGAACACGCCACTAAAAATACTCTGGCTACTCCCTTTGCTGGTCGGCGTCAACGTTCAGGTTTGTAGCGCGCGCCCAGTCCCTGAGAAAGTGCCTTTGTGTGACTTACAACGGACGGCAAAGCAAGGTGAGCAGCAGTCTATTCGAGTAAGAGGAATCTACAGCGGCGGGCTTGGGTGGGGTATTCTTACGGACGTTGCATGCCCGTCCGAACACACATGGGTTGAACTCGATCTTCAATCTTCCACGAACAAAGAGATGCTTCGATCAATGCTGGACACAGCGGGAAAGGCAGAGGTGGTGTTCGACGGCGAGTTTTACGGGCCGGGAGTTCCTGATCCCAAGCTGCCCGAGGCCATCAAGAAATCGTACCAGCCTGGGTGGGGTCATCTTGGGGCGTTTAGAACGAAGTTGGTTGTCCATGCGATCCAGAGCGTTGAGCCGGTGCCCGCAGAGCATCCGGCCAGTGCAGACTTGGGCCATGAGGTTCCGCTCCTTCAGGAAGCCGCCCTGCCGGTCTACCCTCCCATCGGTCGGGCCGCAAGCGTTACCGGCAAGGTGATCGTGGAGCTGACGGTCAGCGACGGCAAGGTGACGGGCACGGACGTGAAATCCGGTGCCCGCATGTTGGTGGGTGGAACGGTCGCCAACCTGCAAACGTGGCGCTTCGCCTCTGACGTGAGCGGCAAGTTCACGGTGACGTACACCTACGCGATCTCCGGCGAGGCGACTGACAGCCCGATGAACCCCACGGTCGAAATGCTCCCCTCTCTGGACGTGAACATCACGGCGCGCCCGATCAAGCCAATCGTCATGTACGGAGCGCAAAGCGTCCCTGCCACGGACACGCTGCTGCACGAGTCGGGCCATGTCGATCCACCGAAGCCGCAGTGAGCCAGTGTTGTGGCGGGTGCCCCAGGTCTCGATTTTGAGACCTGGGTTTCGGCGGCGGCACTCTGTCTCGATTGCGGCAAGACACTCCTGTAGAATCTTTCCATGTCGAATCCAGTGTGCGCGGTGCATACGACGCTCAACGATCCGGCGGGCAACGTGACGGCTGACAATGCCAACAACTATCTCTACGACGGCGAGGGGCGCATCTGCGCGGTGCAGGACCGGACATTCGGCGGCATGACGCAGTACATCTACGACGCC
>JBEKRR010000133.1:0-3448 GCA_049518555.1 Acidobacteriaceae bacterium | reverse complement strand
CCGCCACGGACACCTACTTTGCGCTCAGCGACTGGCTGGGGACCAAGCGCGCCGTCGTCAGCGCAGGCGGCTGCGGAACCGGCTACGTCGGCCTGCCCTACGGCGATAGCCTGACCGCTACCAATCTGCCTGGCTTCACGCAATGCCCGGATGCCACCGAGCACCACTTCACCGGCAAAGAACGGGACGCAGAATCAGGCAACGACTACTTTGGGGCCAGGTACTACGCAAGTTCAATGGGACGGTTCATGTCGCCCGACTGGAGCGCAAAGGAAGAGCCCGTGCCTTATGCGAAGCTGGATAATCCGCAGACGCTCAATCTGTACGCATACGTTCGGAATAACTCACTAAGCCGCTTCGATGCTGATGGGCATGAGAGTGCATGGGATCTCGCTAAGAAATGGCTCAATGTCGTTGAGGTCAAAATCGGAGTTTCGGCGGGCGTGGGGACTTCGGGACAATGGGGTGTTGCAAAATACGAGGGCCACGCAACCTTGATCGGAGTGGAAGCAAACACAGCTCTAGCTGGAGCTGGCATGGACAGTAAATTGGTAACGGGGGTCCATGGCTCGCTATCTGCTGGACCTGCCAAAGCTACAATTGGCGCGGGTGGTGAGCTCTCGGCAGCTAATGGCCCCAGTGCTACCGCCAACGCAAACGCTTCTCTAGGACCAGCACAGGCTTCTGCCAGTGCATCCGCAGACAGTTCGGGAGTCCACACGGGTGCGTCTGCAACACTGAACGGTCCGGAGATGCATGAGGATTCAAAAGTGGCGGGATCTATCACATTCGGAGCTACAGTCGGAGTTGGCATCAACCTGACCCAGGCGGGGACTGCTTGGGACAGCACCGTTCAGGACGTTAGAGCGGTTGGAGCATATTTGAATAACCTCCTTCCGTCCAGTCCGATGTCTTGGCCAACTGCCCCACCCATAATACCAACTCAGTAGCTCCTTCTTAGATTAGAATCAAACACAGGAGGAATATACCTTGAGCGAGAACATAAAGACCATATCCAAGTGGAGCAGACGTAACAGAGCTCTGTTTATAGTTCTTGTCTGCATAACGTTAGTAGTAATTCCTCAGTTTGTGTATGTGTTCTTGCAGGCACATGCGGCAAGCCATGCTTTTACAACATTTAGTCAAGCACTTGTTGTGAAAGATTATCAGCGAGCTTACAGCCTAACGAGTCCTGAGTTTCAATCAGCAACCAACGAACAAACTTTCATAAACCAGCAGGAATCCATTTGCTCCGATCTCGGAGGAATTGAGAAGATAACAAAAGACTGGTATGAGACAGAAAATTACTCAGATGGTTGGTCATCGGATATTAGCGCACGCTTCATATGCAAGCAAGCGGAGAGGCAAGTCGATTTTGCGATGAAAAAGCGGGGTAAAATTTGGAAAGTCTACGGGTATAGAGAGCGGTGAACTTTGGCTGTGTTGTGGCTCGCCAAAGTGTACCATTACGGGGCCGGTGGCCCACCCTTGAATCACCACAAGAGTTGGGTGCCACATCCTTCACTTTCTTCCAGCGAAGCGTGGGAGACCACGAACCTCCGTCCGCCCGTTTCGAACGATCTATACTGACACCGTGATCTCGACGATGAGTTGCGACATCACCAGCAACGGATTCACGCCAGAGGCGGACTACGTCGTCGGCCCGTCTGGCGAGCAGTTGACGGAGACCGACGGCCAGGGCAACTGGGTGCACACCAACGTCTTCGCCGCGGGCCAACTGCTGGCCACCTACAGCTACACAGACAACTCCCACGCCGCCACGGACACCTACTTTGCGCTCAGCGACTGGCTGGGAACCAAGCGTGCCGTCGTCAGCGCAGGCGGCTGCGGGACAGGCTACGTCGGCCTGCCCTACGGCGATAGCCTGACCGCTACCAATCTGCCTGGCTTCACGCAATGCCCGGATGCCACCGAACACCACTTCACCGGCAAAGAACGAGACGCCGAATCAGGCAATGATTACTTCGGCGCAAGGTACTACGCAAGCAACATGGGTCGGTGGATGAGCCCAGACAAGCCGTTCGCAGATCAGCATCCAGGTAACCCACAGAGTTGGAATCTCTATTCGTACGTCAGAAACAATCCGCTCACATCAATTGATAACAACGGCCAAGTAACCATCGAAGTGAAATACAATCCGATAGAGGCTGGCGGGAACCATTCTTTCATCGTCATCACGGACCGTGACGGAACCCAAACTGTGTTCAGAGCTGGTCCATCTTTGAGAGCGGTTGGTTTTTCGCGAAGTTCTGGTCCGTCACAGTCTGTTGGACAAATCTCCGGTGCGAGCAGTGGTTCAGCATCGCAATCCTCAACCCCGGACTCTTCCAGATCGAATTCTTCGAACTCTTCCAATTCTGCGAGTCCCGGAGCTGGGCCAACTGCTCAAGGAAACCCGTTCGGGCAGCTCTTCGCGCAGCGGGAAAGTCCCACAGACCCTAACGGAGACAACATGTCCTCCGTAAGCGGATCGGTCACCGTTCTTTCAAACGATGCGCCCGCCGCTGATTATCTCCAGAAGCTCGATTTGTTTGATAGCACACTCAATTCGATGGAGATTCCATACAATCCGCTTTCCACCAACAGCAATGCGTACGCAACGAATGCACTTCAATACTTGAATGTGCCGACGCCCCAAGCACCTGTGTGGGCACCCGGTTCGGGGACCAACTTAAATGTGGTCCCGCTGACACCACCGAACACAGTGCCACCACCGCCGCCGTGCTCCGTTGCAGGAGCGTGTGCGCAAACAGGATCGCACTAGGGCTGGGAGGAAACATGAGTCGATGGTTAATTTGGACTGTCGTTATCGTCGCCCTTTTCGTGGTATGCGCAGGGGTGGCGTCAGTGTTGTTTCAAAGAACCGCGTGCCGCGCCGCAACCGGGAACGGAGCGATCAGAGACTTTCACCAGTTTACCGCCGAACAACTTGAGCGAGATGTGCGCAATCATGTTCCGCTAGGAAGCCCAAGGGTATACGTTGAAGGTTTTCTGAGTGGTGAAGGAATGAAATTTAGTTATGATCCCTCGCTGAATGCAATTCTTGCAAGCGCTCCGTGTATTAAGGGAAGTGGCATCGTGATCCAATCGCTTGGGTTTACTTTTCGATTCGACAGCGATTCGAAGTTGAAGTCGATTGAATCTCAGGTGCATCTGACAGGTCCATAGTTGGCTGGATGCCCCAGGTTTCGATTATGAGACCTGGGTTTCGGCGGCGGCACTCTGTCTCGATTGCGGCAAGACACTCCTGTAGAATCCTTCCATGGCGAATCCAGTGTGCGCGGTGCATACGACGCTCTACGATGCGGCGGGCAACGTGACGGCTGACAATGCCAACAACTATCTCTACGACGGCGAGGGGCGCATCTGCGCGGTGCAGGACCGGACATTCGGCGGCATGACGCAGTACATCTACGACGCCGAGGGC
>JBEKRR010000132.1:0-3551 GCA_049518555.1 Acidobacteriaceae bacterium | reverse complement strand
GACTCCATGCACCGCCTCCGCCTCGCCGCCCTCCTTCTGCTCGCCGCCGCACTCCCCGCCTCCGCGCAGACCCTGGCCCGCCCCGGCCTGGCAGGCTCCGGCCTCAACAACGACCCCTGGTGGCGTCAGGCCGTCTTCTATCAAGTCGCCGCCACTCCCGCCAACCCACCCGGCGGAAGCCCCGCCGAACAACTCCGGCTCCAGCAGAGCGCCGACTACAAATCCATCGCCGCCCGCCTCGATGCCCTGCACTCCCTCGGCGTCGATGCGCTGATCGTTCCCGCGCCTCCGCTTCCCGCCTCGCTCGCGCCAGCTCCCGCCCTCGACGACTTCGACGACCTCATCCATCAGGCCAGCCGCCGCGGCATCCGTGTCCTCGTCACCCTCTCCGCCCCCTCCGCCTCCGCCGATCTCTCCTCAACCGCCCGCTTCTGGCTCAGCCGCGGCATCGCCGGCTTCCGCCTCGTCACCCCACCCGAAACCTCTCCGCAGGACTCCCAGTCCATCGTGCAGGCACTGCGCAGAATCACCTCGAGCGCGGTCGGCCAGCGCATCGTCATCTCCGACTTCAACCCCAACCCATCCGCAACTCCACCCGCCCCGCCCGCCTCTCGCCAGCCCTCCCGCCGCACCTCCGCCCGTCGCTCCAACCGCCCCGGCGACGTCCTCAACGCCCAGCTCCTGATCGATTCGCAATTGAGTCAGCTCGACCTCCCCGACGCTGAAAACATTCGTCCACTACTTGTAAGATCACTGCTCACTCCAAACATTTTGCTTGACTTCTACCATCCATCATCTCCCACCACCGAACCCGACCCCTACCCCGCGCTGGCCCGCGCCATCTCCGCCATTCTGCTCACCACCCACTCCGCCGCGCTCATCGAAGCCGGCCCCAGCCTCGTCCTGCAGCCCGACGCGCCCCCCGCCCCCGAAGCCGCGCCGCCGCCCACCACCGCAGCCCGCACCCTCGCCGTCAACCGGCCAGCCGTAACCCCGCGCCCCGCCGCTCCGCCAACTCCAACCCTGGCCGACTGGATCAGCAAGTTGAGCGCCCTCCACCACGGCAACGCCACCGTCCGCTACGGCTCCGTCACCGTCCTCAACTTCGACGCGCAGAACGCTCTGGTCTGGGTCATCCGCCCCCCCGCGAACTCCGGCCTCGCCCCGCCGGTCGTCGTCGCCTGCAACCTCTCCTCCTCGCCGCTGCGGCTCTCGCTCACCTCCGCCATCCACGGCCTCAACCTGCGCGGCTCGTTTCTCATCACCCTGCTTCGCTCCGACCAGGCAATGGGCCCGCAGGACCTCGACTTCGTCAGCCTCCCCCCCTTCGCCGTCTACATCGGCGAACTCCACCGCTAGAGCAAAACCAGGGATGCTAGTTCCATCGCCCTAACTGATAGCTTGATAGCTGATAGCTTACAGCTCAGGAATCATGCCTTCCATCTTTTGCCTTGTTAACTGATAGCTGGATAGCTGATAGCTTACAGCTCAGGAATCATGCCTTTCGTCTTTTGCCTTGTTAATTGATAGCTGGATAGCTGACAGCTTACAGCTCAAGAATCATGCCTTTCGTCTTTGCCGTGCCGTCGGCCTTCCGTCTTCAAAGGGCCACACTAACACTGGTTTTGCTCTAATCCATGTTCAATTGAAGTCGTCATTCTGGCCTAGCCACATGAAGCCGTCATCCTGGCGAAGCCAGAATCTCAGTATTTGTCTTTTTCCAGAAATACCCTGGCAAAATGCCGCCAACCCCAAACGGAAAGCCACCTTCCGCCACCCCCGCCTCAGTGCATCTTCTCCAGCCGCCTGATCTGCTCCGCGTCCATCTCTCTGCGGATCAGCAGCAGCAGGTGCGTATTGGCTTTCTCCAGCTCGGCCCGCGCCTGGGCCACGCGGTCGATCTGCGCAAACAGAGCGGCCTCGACGGGCGCCTCCGACCGCGCCAGCTCCTCCATCTGCATCTCCGCCTGCCGCACGTTCTCGAAGCGCGCCTGCAGCTCTCCCCGGTTCTGCTCGAAGATGGCGTCCATGCGCGTCCGCTGCTCCGGACTCAGCCTCAGGCTCTTGACGGTGGCCCGGTCGTCCCACCAGCGTCCCGGAGGCCCAAGCTGAAATCCCGGACGCCCCTCCGGCCCCGGCCCGCGTTGCTGCGGCGGAGGCCCTGCAACCGGCCCCGGAACGCCCATTCCCGGCACGCCCATTCCCGGCCCGCCGCCGGGAAACTGCGGCCCACCCATTCCTCCGCCGCCCGGCCCACCGCCGCCCGGCCCGCCACCCGGCCCTCCGCCCGGCGGCCCGCCCCCTCCGCGGCCCTGCGCTTGCAACGCCGGGCCCGCGCCCACCGCCAGGCACACCGCAATCACAGCAACCCGCGCGAATTGTCCTCTGCCGGTCCGCATCAGTTGGATATCCTCTTCGCCGATTTCGTCCCTTCCCCGCTCGCGTCCGCTGCCAACCCGTACAGGCTTGCCGGCGCCGACTCATCCGCGCGCAGTTCGCCGTCGATGGCGCTCAGCAACGCATTGTCCGCCTTCAGCGTTGCCGACTGCACCGCCGCCTCCGCCTGCACCGCCGCCTTCGTCTGGACCATCGTCGCACCCGCCTGCGCCTTCGCCGCCTGCGCCTGCACTGTCGTCGCCTCAACCCGCGCCGCCGCCACCCCCGCCTGCGTCTTCGCCGCATCCGCCTGCGTCGTCCGCGAGTGTTCCCGCTCTATCGTCACCCCAATCCCAACCGCCAGCGCAATCGCCAGGGCCGCACCCGCCCAGGCCTGCGGCCGCACCAGCCACACCAGCCACGCCAGACCAGACGCGCGCTCCGCCCGCGGGGTTTGCGCCGCCGTCCGCAGGGCCCGCGCCGCCGCCCACTGCTCTGCCCACAGCCGGCTCTGCTCGCTGAAGTCTCCGATCGCGCCCCCCACGCGCTCCGCCTCTGCGCGGCACTCGGCGCACTCCGCCAGGTGCGCCTGCACCCGCGCCGGACTGCCGCCCATCAACAGCTCCGCAAACTGCTCGTCGCTGAGATGGACCGCATTGCCCTCCCGATGGTCTTCCATCACGCTCTCCCTCCCAGCCTCAGTCGCACCGCCTTCACCGCGCGGTGCAGATGCGTCTTCACCGTGCTCATCCGCATCCCTGTGGCCTGGCATATCTCCTGCAACTCCATCTCGTCCACAAACCGCATCAAGAATATCCTGCGCTGGTTCTCCGACAGCGTCTCCAGCGCCGCCGACACCTCCCGCGCCCGCTCCCGCGCCAGCATCTGCGTCTCCGCGGAACTCTCCCCGCTTGCCAGCGTCCCTGCCAGTTCGCTCAGGTCTGGCCCGGTCTTCTGCACCCTGCGCCAGAACTGGAACCGTCGCGTCCTCTGGTGGTCCCGCACCAGGTTGCCCGCAATATGCGCCAGCCAGGTGTAGACGCTGCACTCGCCGCGAAACGATTCCCTGCCGTTATACGCCTTCAGCAGGCAGTCCTGCACCACCGTCTCGGCCAGGTCCACATCTCCGGTCGAGTAGGCGACAAACCGCAGCAGCCGCGCCCGGTAGGCCCGGT
>JBEKRR010000131.1:0-3812 GCA_049518555.1 Acidobacteriaceae bacterium | reverse complement strand
CTGAAGCCTGCTTCGTCGGTGACGGTCTGGGCTTCGAGGTTGATGGTGATCTTGTGTGCGGGGTTCTCGGTGCTGCGCGCGGTGAGAAGTTCCACATCGGACTCGGGCAGGCCGACGAGGACCATGCCGTTCTTGCCGGCGTTGGAGAAGAAGATGTCGGCGAAGCTGGGCGCGATGACGGCGAGGAAGCCGTAGTCGGTGAGCGCCCAGGCGGCGTGCTCGCGCGAGCTGCCGCAGCCGAAGTTCTTGCTGGCGATGAGAATCTTCGCGCCGGAGTAGCGCGGATCGTTGAGGATGAATGCGGGGTCGGGCTGGCCGGCCTGCGCGCCATCGTGCAGGCGGCGCCAGTCGAAGAAGAGGAAGTCGCCGTAGCCGGTGCGCTCGATGCGCTTGAGGAACTGCTTGGGGATGATCTGGTCGGTGTCCACGTTGGGGCGCGGGAGGGGGACGGCGGCGGAGGTGAGTGTGTTGATGGCGATCATTATTTTGCCTCCTTGAAGTGCCAGGTGCGGATGTCGGTGAAGTGGCCTGCGATGGCGGCGGCGGCGGCCATCTGGGGGCTGACCAGGTGGGTGCGGCCAGCGCGGCCCTGGCGGCCTTCGAAGTTGCGGTTGCTGGTGGAGGCGCAACGCTCGCCGGGTTGGAGGATGTCCGGGTTCATGGCGAGACACATGCTGCAGCCGGGCTCGCGCCAGTCGAAGCCAGCATCTTTAAAGATGCGGTCGAGGCCTTCGGATTCGGCCTGGGCCTTGACGGCCTGCGAGCCGGGGACGACCATGGCGCGGACGGTGGTGGCGACGCGATGGCCGCGCACGACGGCGGAGGCGGCGCGCAGGTCCTCGATGCGGCCGTTGGTGCAGGAGCCGATGAAGACGCAGTCGATGGGGACCTGCTGGATGGGCTGACCCGGCGTGAGGCCCATGTAGTCGAGCGCGCGGTCGAAGGCCTTGCGGTCGGCCTCGCTGGCGTTGGGATCGGCGAGCGGAACGGTGGAATCGACGCCGGTGACCATGCCGGGCGATGTGCCCCAGGAGACAGTGGGCGTGATGTCGGCGGCGTTGAGGGTGAGTTCGCGGTCGAAGGTTGCACCGGGGTCGGTGGCGAGGGATTTCCAACGAGAGACGGCCTCGCTCCATATTGCTTCGTCGACCGCATTGTTCTCTGATCCCACCCATGACGATCCCACCCCAGCGAGCAAAGATCGCTCGCCGGGGACCCCGGATGAAGCCGTCATGGATGGGGCACCCGGTTTTGTACCCGGTGAAAAGCGGCGGCCCTTGAGGTAGGCGAAGGTGGTGTCGTCGGGGGCGATCATGCCGGCGCGGGCACCGGCCTCGATGCTCATGTTGCAGATGGTCATGCGGCCCTCCATGGAGAGGGCGCGGATGGCGGAGCCGGCGTACTCGACGACATAGCCGGTGGCGCCGGCGGTGCCGATGCGGCCGATGATGTGCAGGATGATGTCCTTGGCGGTGACGCCGGTGGCGAGCGTGCCCTCGACGTTGATGCGGAAGGTGAGGGGCTTGGACTGGGGGAGGGTCTGCGTGGCGAGGACGTGCTCGACCTCGGAGGTGCCGATGCCGAAGGCGAGCGCGCCGAATGCGCCGTGGGTGCTGGTGTGCGAGTCGCCGCAGACAATGGTGCTTCCGGGCTTGGTGAAGCCAAGCTCGGGGCCGATGATGTGGACGATGCCCTGCGAGGGAGATTGCACGTCGAAGAGTTCGATGCCGAATTCGGCGCAGTTGCGGCGGAGGGCTTCGACCTGGCGCGAGGAGGTCTGGTCGACGATGTTGAGGCGGTCGGCGATGGAGGTGGTGGGGACGTTGTGGTCAACCGTGGCGACGGTGCGGTCGGGACGGCGGACCTTGCGGCCGGCGAGACGGAGGCCGTCGAATGCCTGGGGCGACGTGACCTCGTGGACGAGCTGGAGATCGATGTAGAGGAGCGCGGGCTCGCCTGAGGGTTCAGCGACGAGATGCTGTTGCCAGACTTTTTCGAAGAGGGTGCGGGGTGCGGTCATTGCTTGGCTCCGGTTTTGGTGTTTCCAATCTCTGCGATTCCAAGAGACAGCGTCTCTGGGGTGATGTCTTCCATGACACCGTTGGGTTGCACGATGGTTGCGAGTGCGAATTTGTAGTGATAACCGCTGGTTCCGCGGTAGTCCTGTTTCGCAATCGTTGAGAGCCAGCGTGTCAGGCTTGTAGTAAAGGAATTCGGGAGTTTCTGCCAATCCAGCTTTCTGCTACTGAAAATCCATAGGCGAGAGGTCTCTTGACTGCTGTTGCCGCTCACCGGATTGATGCCGACAAAGATGAGTGTCGCAGGTTGAGTCCCGGTGTCGATCCAGAGCATGCCGCGATTGGCGTCGCAGTCATGGGGAACGCAGCCGTCTGCGGTAACATAGCGGCCTTCGTCAAGGATTGCATCTCCTGGAACTCCGATGAATGTCTCGATGAGGTCGGCAGTTGAGACTAATTGGCCATGCTCATACCAGAACCACTGGCGTTGCGGGAAAGAAGATTTAAGCAGGGGACGGAAGCGAGGGTCGATGTTTAATTCATTCTCCTTGCCTTGATCGTCGTTTGCAGCCTTCAGCGGATTGAACGGCACGGCGAAGGTGCGCGTCCACGTTGCATCCTTGGTAGAAGCCGATGGAGTTGGCTTCTGTGCATTTTGCCCGAGAGTAGGTATTGCGCAAATGAAAAGCGAGATCAGAAACACACGGAAGATTTGATTGGCAGAGGGTGTCATTTACTGGCTCCCTTCGAATCGCTTGCGGGTGGTGGGGCGACGCCGAGGGCGGAGGGCGCGACCTGGTGGGGCGTGCCGTCGGGATCGACGAGGATGGCGTGGGTGATGTTCTGCACGATGGCGGAGCCGGGAAGCGGCTGGGCGGTCCATCGGGCGAGGGCGCGGATGAGCGCGGCGGGCGGGTGTTGCGCGCCGTTGGCGGCGATGGTGAGGGGCTGGTTAGGAAAGACCCAAAGGGTGTATTCGGCGGCGGGATCGGAGGTGGGCGCGCCCTGCTTGGTCCAGTCGATGGCGGCGAAGACGACGAGGTGGTGCGCGCCGTTGAGATCGATCCAGAGCAGGCCGCGCGCGGGACAGAAGTGGACGACGCAGCCGGAGACAGAGATGTAACGGTTGTCGTCGGCGAGGACGCTGCCGGGGACGGTGAGGTGGTCGAGCGCGGTGCTGGCGAGCGAGCGATACTTGCCGTTGACGGGCGCGCCCCAGAAGGTCTGCGGCGCGGTGAGGAACTGGTCGAGGAAGGGACGGAAACGGTCGTCCTGCACGAGGTCATTCTCGCGGCCTTGTTTGTTGGTGTCGTCGGGCGTGTACTGCCAGATCCATTCGACGTTTTCGGGCGCGGGCTTGGCGGGCTTGGGCGCGGCGAATGCGGGCGCAAGCGTGGTCATGAGCAGGAGAGCGACGAGACAAACGACTGACCATATGCAGGCCATCGATCTAAATGTGGAGGTCATGGATGACCTCCTTGCGCGCTGAGAGCTTTAGGAAACATCGGTATCGTATGGCTGTCCGGCTCTACGAGGACGGCTGAGACCAAGTGGCGGTTGTCGGTGCTTTCAAACCAATTACGGAACTGGCCAACAAAATCCGCAGGTAATGCTGGGCTCTCACCGTACTTCTTCGAAATTGGTTGGCTGCTAAAAATCCACACGTGGAAGTTTGAAGCAGGCTGCCGCCATGTGTCAGAGTTGATCGCCACTAGAGCGGCAAACAGAACGAGAGTAGGATTTTTCTCGGTATCAATCCACAATAGCCCTTGCTTATCGGAACAGTCGTGCGGG
>JBEKRR010000130.1:0-4002 GCA_049518555.1 Acidobacteriaceae bacterium | reverse complement strand
CCCCCAGAAAAATAGTTGGCATACTAGTTTCCTTCCACCGCGTATAATTAAATCAGGTTGCAAAACCAAACAGACCCGGCCCAACCGCCGGGCCTTCGCATTTAACCCTCAACCGTCTCCACCAAGTCCACACTTAGTCCAGACCCAGACTTTTTCGCACACAAAAGGAGATTCCGCATGCCCGAAGCAACCGCAACCCGCCGTGTCTTCGCCTTTACTACGTCTCGCGCGCTTAGCGCGAGCTTAACTTGCATCTTTTGAATACTTTACGCTATTAGCACGGGGGAGGACTCAGCAGTCGGGATACGGACCGTCTTTGCCTTGGGTTTGCACATAGCATCGCATGGCAGAGTGGAGTCGAGCAGGGTCCCGGGCGCAGACGCCGACGCTCTGACTCAGACCTCTTGCACAGGAGGATTCTTGCGCGGTGATGTAGCATCTTATGGATAGCTAAGGAACGCGAGTGACAACCATGCCGAAAGAAACCAAAGTACCAATCGCCGCCGATGAGATTCATGGATTGGCTGTCCATGCTGCGGGCGCGCAGTTGGTTCCGTACAAATATCAGCCGGGAGAACTGGAAGCGAATGAGGTCGAGGTCAAAATCTCGCACTGCGGAGTCTGCCACTCCGACATTCACCTGATCGACAACGATTGGGGCATCAGCAAGTTCCCCTTCATCCCCGGCCACGAGATCGTCGGCACGGTCTCGGCCATCGGCCCCCTGGTCCGCGACCTCACCGTGGGCCAGCGCGTGGGCATCGGCTGGCAGGCAGACAGTTGCGGCATCTGCGAGTGGTGCCGCCAGGGCGACGAGCACCTCTGCGCCGCCGCGCAGCCCACCTGCGTGGGCCGCAATGGCGGCTACGCCGACTCCATCCGTGTCAACTCGCGCTTTGCCATCCCCGTTCCCGATGCGCTGGAGAGCGAAAACGTCGCACCCCTGCTCTGCGCCGGCATCACCGTCTACTCGCCCCTGCACAACCTCGCAGTGCGCCCCTCCTCGCGCGTGGGAGTCATCGGCATCGGCGGTCTGGGCCACCTCGGCCTGCAGTTCGCCCGGGCCTTCGGCGCCGAGGTCACCGCCTTCTCCACCTCCACCGACAAGGATGAAGAGGCGCGCAATCTGGGCGCGCACCACTTCGTCAACACCCGCGACAACGGCGCGCTCAAGAAGATCGCCGGCTCCTTCGACCTTCTCCTCTCCACCGTCGGCGCGGACCAGGACTGGCCGTCCATCGTCAACTGTCTGCGCCCCAAGGGAACGCTCTGCGTCGTCGGCGTGCCCCCCTCGCCCATCTCCATCCAGGCCTTTCCGCTCATCGCAGGCCAGCGCACGATCTCAGGCAGCCCCACCGGCAGCCCGCGCGATCTCTACCGGATGCTCGACGTCGCCGCCCGCCACGGCGTCAAGGCCATCACCGAGAGCTTCCCCATGGCCAAGGCCAACGAGGCCCTGGTCCGCGTCAAGAAGAACCAGGTCCGCTATCGCGCCGTCCTCACCAATTAGAAACGCCGTCATCCTGAGCGAAGTTTGGCGCGCCCTGCGCCAAACGCAGTCGAAGGATCCCCGCATTTGTCTTTCGCTCGTCGCATTCGATGAGGCAGGGCTTCAGCCCCGCCTCTTTTTGTTTAATGAAACCGCCGCCCACTAAGGCTTCGTCGCTTCAAACACCATCCTTACCAGCCTCGCCATCTCGCGCTTGCTCACCGTCTTGCTCGGCCGGTCGCCCTCGACCCGCACCACCACAATCAGATCGCGCGATGGCACAACCACGGCGTACTGGCCGAGGTGGCCTTCCAGCCAGAAGCTGCCTGGCGGAAAGACGTACTCGGCACGATGTCCGGGCGTAGCCGGGTCGCCCGTCCACCACAGATAGCCGTAGCCCCCGGACTCGGTGTCCGACCAGGGGTGGGTTGATTCGGCGACCCACTGTGCCGGAACCACCTGCCTGCCCTCCCAGTTGCCCCCGTGCAGGTAGAGCAGCGCGAAGCGGGCGAAGTCGCGCGCCGACATCTTCATCGTGTATGCGGCGTAGCGCGACTCCGCGATGCGCACGTCGTGGCCGTCCTTGGCGCGGAAGTCCTGCATCCCGATCGGCGCGCCGATCTCGTCGGCCAGGCTCGCGTAGATGGACCGGCCCACCGCCTTCTCATAAATCCCGCCCAGCGTGTTGAAGTCCCAGTTGTTGTAGTACCAGAAGCTCCCCGGCGGATGGCTGCCGCGCACAGGCCGCTTCTCCTCCATGCCTGCGGTCTCGTACGCCGCCACATGGTAGACGCCGCTGCGCGCCTGCAGCAGCATGCGCACGGTGGCCTGCTTTTCCTCCGGCGTCAGCGACGGAGGATTGTCGTCGATGCCCAGCTTCTCCAGCGTATCGTCCAGATGGATCTGCCCCCGCGCCACTGCGTTGCCAATCAGCGCGCTCAGGAAGCTCTTGCGGCAGGAGTGCAGTTCCGTGCGCGCCGCGATGTCGCCGAACTCGACAACCACCACGCCGTGCTGGATCAGCATGAACGAGCTCGCGCCAATCTCCTTGGCGTAGGCTGTGGCTGCTGCCGTCCGCTGAACGTCCCAGCCCGCGGCCTCGGGCGTGGTCTGCGCCCACTCCTTGCCGGGGAATACGGATGGCTGCGCGACCGCAGGGATTGTCGCCGGTGCTGGTGCGGTTTGCTGCGCGGAAGCGGGATGTAGCAGGCCGATGAGGATCGCGACGCAAAACAGAAGTGCAGTTCTCATTGCGCCATGATAGTACGCTAGTAGCCAGATGCGATTTGAACTCTTCATAGCGGCGCGGTATCTGCGGGCCAAGCGCCGTCAGGCCGTCGTCGGCGTCATCACCGCCATCTCCGTCATCGGCGTTGCCGCGGGCGTGGCCTCGCTCATCATCGCGCTGGCCATCACCAACGGAATGCGCCGCGACCTGCAGGACCGCCTCGTCGGCTCCACCGCGCACGTCATGCTGATGCGCATCGCCGGCGACGGCATCCGCGACTGGCGCCCTCTGCTCTCCCGCCTGCGCGCCCTGCCCCACGTCACCGCCGCCGCTCCCGGCCTCTACGAAGAGGTCCTCATCTCGCGCGGGGCAAAGAGCGCCGGCGCGCTCATCGACGGCATCGTCCCCGCCGACCAGCGCTCCGTCTCCGACATATTGCAGAGCGTGCCACCAAGCAGCGTCTACGATTTAGAACCACTCGATTCGCGTCCCTGCTCGGGCATCGTTGACACAGGAGTGGTATGCCTGCAGGGACCGAATGGCGCAATCGTGAGAGAGCCCACTAACCCCATCCCCCCCATCGTCATCGGCCAGGACCTCGCCCAGACCATCGGCGCCGAGGTCGGCGACACCATCCTCGTCACCAGCCCGCAGGGCGAACTCACCCCCCTCGGCCTCGTCCCCAAGTACCAGCGCTTCACCGTGGCCGGCATCTTCAACTCCGGCTTCTACCAGTACGACTCCAGCTACGCCTTCATCCGCCTCGCCGACGCGCAGCGCCTCTTCTCCGAGCCCGACCTCATCTCCGCCATCAGCTTCAAGGTGGACGACATGCTCCGCGCCGGCGTCATCGGCCGCCAGATCGAGCAGGCCGCTGGCCCCGGCTACGAATCCACCAACTGGATGGAGCAGAACCGCGAGCTCTTCCGCGCCCTCCGCCTCGAGCAGATCGTCACCTTCATCATCCTCGCGCTCATCGTCTGCGTCGCAGCGCTCAACATCCTCATCGCCCTCACCATGATGGTGATGGAAAAAACCCGCGACATCGCCGTCCTCATGAGCTTCGGCGTCCGCGCCGACCAGGTCCGCCGCATCTTCCTCCTGCAAGGCCTTCTCATCTCGCTCATCGGCACCGCGCTCGGCCTCGTCCTCGGCTTCGCTCTCAGTTGGGCAGGCGGCCACTACCGCTTCATCCACCTCGACGCCTCGGTCTACTCCATCGACTACCTGCCCTTCGCCCCGCGCCTCATCGACGCCGTGATCGTCGCCGCCGTCTCCCTCGGCG
>JBEKRR010000129.1:0-3996 GCA_049518555.1 Acidobacteriaceae bacterium | reverse complement strand
GCGGAAGAGTATCTCGGTGGGTTGCAGGCTGCCGCGTAGCATGGCGGTCTGCAGCGGGCTAGCTCTTTCCACGGCTTTCCCGTTGACCAGGATGTCCGGCGGCAGTGCGTGGTAGCCGCGGGTATAGTTCAGGGTCAGGTCCGGCTGGTCGACTTTGACCGTGATCCATCGCCGCCGTGTGTCCATCGTCTGATTGGGCGGCATGTAGATGATGGAGTAGTAGTTGGATCCTGCGTCGATCGCCTGCAATGCGGCGCCCGCCAGGTCGTTGGTATTGTAGATGGCTTTGCCGCCGGTGGATTCGGCGACTGCTTCCATCACCAGGTGTTCCGAGTTTAACCTCTGGACAATTATGCTGTTGGGCGGGTTCTTCGCCAGAATGTCCAACGCGCGGGAATCCACCGGGTACACGTAAACGTGCGAATGCGCCAGCAGGCTTTCGGCAGTGTTCATATCTTGGCGGAAGTCGTAGCAGGTTTGACCATGTTTGTTACCCATCCTCTCAGGGAATAATCCCGTGTACCACACCAGGTTCTTGCGCCCTGGCACGCCGGACAGATACCGCGCAATCTGATTCAGGGCGGTCAGGCTGTACTGGCCGCGCATCGCAGCGTGCAAGCATTCCAGGTCCTGGTCGTATGCCACCGGTGGTGCTGGCGCACTGGATTTGCCTGTCGATGTCCCCTCGAACATTTCCACGGGGACATCGACATGTACATCCTGGCCGGTGTCTTCCAGAGTTGAAATTCCCAGGTTGAGCTTCTTGCTCTTCAGGGCGCTCTTCAACAGCTCCGGGTCGGTCGTGAATTCCTGCACCACGGACAGTTGTCCGGTTGGCGACAGGCTGAATACCGCTACGCGTGTGCCCGCAGCCATCTTGTCCACGAAGTCAAACATGCGCTTCTTTACGATGGACTGCGTCGCGACCGGTGTGTCGAGCGAATCCAGCAGCAGGATGTTGAGGGGGCGCGCAGTCTCTGGCGCAACGCTGTTGGCAAATGTGTTGTGCGGAAGAGATGGATTGGCCGCAGACGCGGGCCCTGCCTGCTGCTCGTCGCTGCGGTGCTCTCGAAAACTGCGCGGGGACATCGGCCTGCCGTCCTCGAACACTGTGAAGTTGTCGCGGGTAAGGCCATGGACAAAATTGCCCTTGGCATCGGTGACATTGATGTCCACTTCCACTTCGCGGGCGTTCACCCGGAGAGTCGGCACGGAGGTCGGCGAGGCTGGCGTACTTTGGGCAAATTGATTCGGGCAGAGAAAACCTGCGCTGAGAACCAGGGCAGAGAAAGAGAGCACAAACTTATATGGCCGCATGGACGGGACCCTCAAGGGCTGAAGGAAAAAGTTCCCTTCGGAATACAAACATGATGTTTGGCTGACGTTGATTCGATTCGCGATAACTATACACCTTGTCTGTTCATTCACTGAGCCAGTGTTCGGCCTGCCCTCCGATCTCGCCGTCGCGCCCATCCCTGAGATGTATTAGTGGGTGCGGGTGGTCAGGTAGCGGGCCAGCGACTTGAGCGGATCGGCGGCGGGGCCGAAGGGTTCAACGGCGGCGAAGGCCTCGGCGATGAGCCAGCCGGCGTCGCGGCGCGACTGCTCGAGGCCGTAGACGGCGGGCCAGGTGGCCTTGATGCTGGCCGCATCCTTGCCGGCGGTCTTGCCCAACTCCTCGGAGGACTGCGTCAGGTCGAGGATGTCGTCGACGATCTGGAAGGCGAGGCCGGCTTTTTCGCCGAAGGTGCGCAGACGGTGAACCCAGGTCTCAGAATCGAGACCTGGGGCACCCGGAATTGTGGCCAGACCGTAGAGGCCGCCGGTGACGATGCTGGCGGTGATGAGCGCTCCGGTCTTGGCGCGGTGAATTGTCGCGACCAGTTCGGCGGTGGGGGGGACACCCTCGGACTCGATATCGACCACCTGGCCGCCGATCATTCCCGGCGCGAGTCCTGTGTCAATCTCGCCGGAGCGGCCGATCCCGGTGCCGACGGCGACGGAGACCTCGCGCAGGATCCGCACCACAGCATCGGCGGGCGCGGGGAGCTGGGCGATGGTCTGGAAGGCGAGCGTCTGCAGCGCGTCGCCGGCCAGAATTGCGATGGCCTCGCCGAATGCGACGTGGCAGGTGGGATGTCCGCGGCGCAGATCGTCGTTGTCCAGCGCGGGCAGGTCGTCGTGGATCAGCGAGTAGGTGTGCAGCATCTCCAGCGCCGCGCCGAGGTCAGCGACGCCTGCGGGCAACTCCCCGGCGCCAGCGACCATGCGCGCGGCCTCCATGCAGAGGATTGGGCGCAAGCGCTTGCCGCCGGCGAAGACGCTGTGGCGCATGGCGCGATGGATGGAGACAGGCAGCGTCTCCGACGAGGGCAGAAGGCGCTCGAGCGCGGCGTCGGTGAGTTTGACGCCGGAGGCGAGCAGGGATTGAACGTTGGAATCCATCGGCTTCGATGATAAACGACGCGAGATGCGGAGTGGCGCGCCGATTCATGTGATGCGAGGCTGGGGGTCAGCGCGGGGTGAGGATGAGGGTGTGGGCGATGGTGGGCTGGGTGGCGGTGGGCGTGAATGGGAGGGGGTAGGTGGTGCCGCGCAGCCAGGACTGGAACTGGTCCATGTAGAGCGGGCTGGCTGGGTTGCCGGACTGGCCGAGGACGAGGCTGAGGGTGGCGCGATCGGGATCGCTTAAATCCGCAGTGAATCGCTCGGAGGGGCCGAAGGCGTGGCCGGACTGCCTGACCGTTGTGCTGTCGCCGCTCTGGGACTGCGGGCCGGTGCCGGTGGGGCCACCGAGCAGGAGACGGGCGAGCAGGGTTGCGTGGGAGAAGATGGGGTGCTCGATGTCCAGCGGGAAGGCGCTTCCCTGCTGCCATGTGGCGAGGTTGAGGGGAGCGTGGGCGTTGCGCAGGCCGCGCTGGACGACAGCGGCGAGGAAGTCGTCCCATGTGGGGTAGGCGGAGGGGAGCCAGCGGGCAGGCGCGTGGGTGATGAGCTGCTCCTCGACGCTTTCCCGTTCGCCCCAGGTGTAGAGCTGCCAGAGGTTGGCGGCCTGGGCGGCGTCGGCGCGCAGGTTTTTAACTTTGGAGAGGTCCGCGCCCTGCGCAAGCTGCGTGCCTGCCTCGGGGGCGAGTTTGGGGATGAGCAGCATGGGCCAGAGAGCGGCGCGGGCGGCGTTGACGATGGCGGGCGCGGCGGCATTGGCGTCCACGCTGCCGTTCCACTTGCGCAGGATGTCGGCGGCCTGATGCAGCGCGGGGTCGTTCTTCAGCGGGCCGGTTGCGTGGTCGATGGCGTAGGCGAGTCGCTGGGCGAGGATGCGGTCCGGCCCGGAGGTGACGTCGTTTTGCAGGGCGAGCATGTCAGCCGGGGTGAGCAGGTGAGTGGGCTGGCCGGGACCGGGGGCGGCTGGGGTCTTCGCGGAGCTGGAGTTTGCGGACTTCGCGGCAGGGGCTTCGGGGAGATTTACGGAGCTGGCCTCGAGGACGCGCTCGGGGCTGGATTCCAAGACCTTGTAGATTCGCTCGGTGCGGTAGGGGGCCATCCAGTCGAGGGTGATGGGGAAGCGGTAGCCGTCGGGGGTGACGCGGGCGTTGGCGGTGGCGAGGACTCCGTCGGGGGGATCGAAGGCCTGGGGGAGCTGTTCGAAGGGAATATAGCCTGCCCACTCGTGCGCTGCCGCGTCGGGAGCGGCGACGTCGGTGGGGACGGGCGAGAGCGGGCCGGGATTGTTGGCGTCTCCGCGAATGGGGATGCGGCCCAGGGCGTGGTAGGCGATGTGGCCCTGGTCGTCGGCGTAGATGAGGTTCTGCGCGGGGCCACCCCAGTCGGCGAAGGCGGCGAGCATGGAGGGCCAGTCGGCGGCGGAGTCGACGGCGAAGAAGGGATCGGTGAGGTTGGCGGGGTCGTAGATGGTCCAGCGCAGGCTGATGCTGCGGCGTTCAGTGGGAAAGACGCTGGAGACGATGGGAGTGTCGATGTCTCCGTGGCGGGTGA
>JBEKRR010000128.1:0-5437 GCA_049518555.1 Acidobacteriaceae bacterium | reverse complement strand
CCACGGAGAAGACGATGAGGCCGATGCGGACGCCGTTAGGCGGCGCGTTTTCCAGCAGAGAGAAGGCCGCGCCGGTGTTGATGACATGCGAGAGACGGAAGACGCCGGGGATGATTGGGATGTCGTAGCCGGGACGGATGCGATGGATGATCCAGTTCTTGCTGAGGCGGTCGGCCAGGATGACGAACGCGGAGAGGAGGAAGAGCCAGGGACGGCGGTCGCGAGTGGGCATAGTTGTCAGTTGTCAGTGCTCATTTGTTATGCGGGTTATCGGGTTATCGCTAGATGGGCGGTTCGATGGTTGTAATTGGAGGTGGTGGCGGATTCGGAGTCCGGGCTTTCCTAAAGAGACGGCGGATGGACACAAAAACCACACAGTCTTCGAGAAGACCTTCGCCAATATAACCAATCCATTCACCGACCGATGTGGCGTCTCCAAGTTGCTCAACTTTGGTCAGTTCTCGCCAGAAATGTCCTGGATATTCAACCGCGTTTCCAATCCTTCCCAATATGATAACGACAGCCAAGACATAGAGAACGATCCACCATCTTGAGCTTTTCATCACTTATCTCCGAGACGAGAATAACTTTTGGTTGCTGTTGTGGAGTAGGGTGCGAAGTCGATAGCGTCGAGGGCTTCGGCGCAGCGGAGGCAGACGGTAGGGTATCTTTCTTGTTTGCCTACGTCGTTAGTGTAGCGCCAGCAGCGTTCGCACTTTGTGTTGTCACTGTACAGGTCTGCTCGGATTATTTCAAATTTATCCTCCCCAACTTCTTCTAGTGCGACGTGCGACACGATTGTGCCAAGTTCCGATTGCCACGCTTCATTTACCTCGACGTGCGACACACTGAACAATTCTCCTAATGCTGGCTTGTATTTCTGAAGGAATCCGTGAAATTGTTGGTGGGATTGAATCCTCACGACTGCCTCTAAGGCTTTGCCAATCTCTTTTTCCTGCCGGGCGCGTTCAATGGCGCCCAATGCTTGTTTGCGAATATTCAACAGCACTCTCCAGTCTTCAGTGAGATTAGAGGTATCGCCCTCAAATATCTCTTCGGGTTCGGGGAAGAGGGTGAGGTGGACGCTGGTGTGGGTGTGGGGGAGGGACTGGTAGACCTCTTCGGCGGTGAAACTGAGGATGGGGGCGGTGAGGCGGGCGAGCGCGTCGGTGATCTTGTAGATGGCGGTTTGCGCGCTGCGACGGGCGAGGTAGAGATCCTCTTGCGAAGGAAGTCCGGGTTTAAACGGCGGGCGACCGGGTTTGAATTTGATGGGGTAGGTGTAGAGGCGGTCTTTTAGTACGTCGAGGTAGAAGGCGCTGAGTTCAGAATTGAGGAACTCGTTGAGCAGGTGATAGACGCGGTGGAACTCGAAGGCCTCGTAGGCGGCACGGATTTTTTTTGTTAGTTCGGCAGTTCGGCGGTGCGGGCGAGGATGTACTGATCGATGGGCTGCATCGATTCGAAGGGGACGGCGTCGCCGCCCTCGGCCATGGGGCGCGGGTCGAAGTCATGGGCGAGGCCGGTGGAGGGGTCGGTCTCGCTGAGCGCGCCGAGGAGGAAGCGGAAGGTGTTGCGCAGCTTGCGGTAGATCTCTTCGGCGAGGCGGTGGAGCAGGGGCAGGCTGGCGACGACATCCTCGCGGAAGTCGACGCTGGCGACCCAGAGGCGGACGATGTCGCCTCCGAGGGAGTCCATGATGGCGACGGGATCGATGAAGTTGCCGAGGGACTTGGAGAGGGCGCGGCCCTGCTCGTCGAGCGTCCAGCCGCAGGTGGCGACGGACTTGAAGGGCGCGCGGTTGTGCATGCCGATGGAGCAGAGCAGCGAGGACATGAACCAGCCGCGATGCTGATCGCCCCCCTCGGCGTAGAGGTCGGCGCGAGGATCGGGATCGGGGGCCTGCTGGACGTCCGCGTCGAAGTCGAGGACGGCGTGCGAGCTGGAGCCAGACTCGAACCATACGTCGAGGATGTCGGTCTCCTTGCGGAAACTGGTGTGGCCGCAGGATTGACATGAGGTGTTGGGCGGCAGGATTTCTTCGGGTGTGCGGATGTACCAGGCGTCGGCGGACTCTTTTGCGAAGAGAGAGACGATGCGCTGGTTGATGGCGGGATCGCGCAGCGGCTCGCCGCACTTGCGGCAGAGGAAGACGGCGATGGGGACACCCCAGATGCGCTGGCGTGAGATGCACCAGTCGGGGCGTGTGAGGACCATGTTTGTGATGCGCTCCTGACCCCAGGCCGGGTCCCAGGTGACGGTTTTGATTTCGTCGAGTGCGCGCTGGCGGAGGGTGGTGGCGGGAGAGAACCGCAGGTCCTTCGACTCCGCCCCATTCGACTCGCCTGCGGCTCGCTCAGGGGCTCCGCTCAGGATGACACCTTCAGAGTCGGCGGCGGGCATGGGGGTGTCCATGGCGATGAACCACTGCTCGGTGGCGCGGACGACGACGGGGTTGTGGCAGCGCCAGCAGTGGGGGTAGGAGTGCTCCATGTTGGAGACGGCGAGGAGCGCGCCTTTTTCTTTTAATAGCTCGACGATGACGGGATTGGATTTGAAGACGGTGAGGCCTTCGTAGGGCTGGGGATGGCCGCCGCCGAAGCGCTCGGTGCCGATCTGACGGCCGGAGTCGTCGACGTACTGGACCTCGGGGAGGTGGTAACGCTGGCCGGTGATAAAGTCGTCCGCGCCGTGGGCGGGCGCGGTGTGGACGGCGCCGGTGCCGGTGTCGTCGGTGACGTATGTTGCGTTGACGCCGAGGATGGAGCGCGAGAGGAAGGGGTGCGCGAATGTGGTGCGGTTGAGGGCAGTGCCGGGGAAGCGGGCGATCTCGGTGGCATCCGTGAGGCTACAGGCGGCGATGACGGCGGAGGCGAGCGAGGCGGCGACGATGTAGGTGGCGTCGGCGGTGGCGAGGGCGACGTACTCCATCTCCGGATGGAAGGCGACGGCGAGGGATGCGGGGAGGGTCCAGGGGGTGGTGGTCCAGATGATGGTGTAGATGGGATTTTGTGAAACTTCTTCCCACATCTCAGAAGCGAGATGCTCACCCCTGCGAGCGAGCTCGCCGGGGACCCCGAGATGTGGGGCACCCAAAAACGTGGAAGGGTCGGAGGTGAGCTTATAGCGGACGTAGACGGAGGGCGAGGTGTGTTGCTCGTACTCGACCTCGGCCTCGGCGAGGGCGGTGCGGTCGTGGATGCACCAGGAGACGGGCTTGAGGCCCTTGTAGACGAAGCCGCGCTCGAAGAAGTGGAAGAAGCTCTCGGCGATGCGGGCCTCGTAGGCGGGGTCCATGGTGGAGTAGGGCGTGGCCCAGCGCCCGAAGCAGCCGAGGCGGATGAACTGGGAGCGTTGCAGGTCGAGGTACTTCTGGGCGTACTCGCGGCAGGCGCGGCGGACGGCCAGGGGGTCCATCTGGAGTTTTTTGCGGCCGAGCTGCTCGTCGACCTTGATCTCGATGGGCAGGCCGTGGCAGTCCCATCCGGGGACGTAGGGGGCGTCGAATCCGGCCATGGTCTTGGTCTTGACGACGAAGTCCTTGAGCGTCTTGTTGAGGGCGTGGCCGAGGTGGATGGCGCCGTTGGCGTAGGGCGGGCCGTCGTGCAGGATGTAGCGGGGCGAGCCGGCGCGGGCGGCGCGGATTTGAGCGTAGAGGCCGGATTTCTGCCAGGCGGCGAGACGGAGCGGCTCGTTGACGGGCAGATTGGCCTTCATGGGGAAGGCGGTCTGCGGCAGATTCAGCGTGGATTTGAGCGGCTTAGACTGGGAGTTAGGTGCTTCGGGCATTCGTTCCTCGTGGTGCGGGTGGCTGCCGGCTGCGCGACCGGTCCGGCCGGCAGCGTGGTGCGGGCTGGGGAGTTCATTCCGGGGCAAAACTCTATTGTATCCGGGAGCGCGCCGAGCGATGGCGATGCGGGAGCGAGTTTGGACAGAGACTTCCTGGGGCCAATGTGCGTCAAAGAGAGAGGAGCCCGTGCAGCGGGCGAAACTTTTGTAGAATGTTGGGTGGGGCCAGGAGCCGCGCGCGGCAGGGAACAAAACCGGCAGCAGACCGGTATTTGGAACGAAGAGGAACAGGCGCGCGCAATCCGAGAGGGAAGGCAGAGAGGCTGCGGCCGGGCCCTGCCGTTGAGGCGAACGACTTGTCTGAATATGGGTTTATTCCGAAGGAAGATCCGAACAAACCGGCTCCAGTGCTGCGGGCTGGAGTGGAGTCTTCGCTGGGCGAAGGCGACATCATGCAGCACGAAGAGGGAGTATTCGCCTCTTTGTGGGGCAATCTGCGGGACGTATTTTTCCCGGTAAAGCTGCCGCCGTTGGTGCTGGAGTCGAAGCCGATCCCGGTGGTCGACCGGATGGCGACCAAGCAGGACCCGAGGGCGACGGCGTCGGCGATTGTCATCTATGCGATTCTGATCCTGCTGTTTGCACTGGCAGCGAACAAGCTGCATCAGATCGCGGTACAGAAGGCGATGCTGGTGACGGAGCTGACGCCTCCGCCGATGGATCCGGCGTTGAACAAGATGGGAGGGGGCGGCGGGCAGAAGGGGCCGGCCCCGGTGTCCAAGGGCCGCCTGCCGAAGTTCGCGGACCAGCAGATTACGCCGCCGGCGGCTCCTCCGCTGGAGGAGCCAAAGATCCGGATGCCGGACCCGACCATCGAGGTGCAGAAGGACCTGAAGATGGCCAACAACAACATGCCGAACTTTGGCGATCCGAACTCTCCGCTGCTTGGCAACTCGATGGGGCGAGGCAGCGGCACGGGGATCGGCAACGGCAACGGCTCGGGGCTGGGGCCGGGGTCGGGGGGCGGATATGGCGGCGGAGTGAAGCAGGTTGGCGGCGGAGTGATCGGGCCGGTGGTGATCTACCAGCCGGAGCCTGAGTTCAGCGAAGAGGCGCGCAAGGCGAAGCAAATGGGCGTGGTGACCGTCAGCATCATCGTGGACACGAATGGCCGTCCGCAGAACGTGCATGTGACGCGTGGCGTGGGCATGGGGCTGGACGAGAAGGCAATGGAGGCGGTGAGGCAGTACCGCTTCAAGCCGGCGCGAGAGAATGGCAAGCCAGTTGCGGTGTACCTGAACGTCGAGGTCAACTTCGAGATATTCTGAGGCGGAGTCAGCGAAAAGTTGAGCGCGGACATGTGCCGACGACGCCGATCTGTGTCACTCTTGCGAACGAGAAGATTGCTCGCCTACGCGGTGGTGGGGTGGGGGAGTGCGCGGTGGGTGGGGGTGGAGCGATTCGCGACGTAGGCTGAGGGCGGGGTATTGAGGAGGAAGCGGTCGACCTGGTGTTCGAGGGCGCTGGCGGTGGCGCGGAGGCTCTCGATTCCGGCGGTGGTGGTGGCCATCTCGGTGAGGTTCTCATGGCTGAGGGTGTGGATGGAGTCGAGCGAGGAGCTGGACTGGTCCGCGGAGGCGGCCTGCTG
>JBEKRR010000127.1:0-4056 GCA_049518555.1 Acidobacteriaceae bacterium | reverse complement strand
CTCGGTGAGGACGACATCGAAGTTGCGCGGGATGTTCATGAGGTGCATGGCCATGGAGTCGACGAGCTGGTGCTCGAGGGTGACGGAGGGGAAGTCGCGGGCGACTTCGGTGACGGTGGCGCGCCAGAGCTGGGAGACCTCGAGGACGTTGGCCTTGTCGACGGAGGTGACTTTGCGGCGGCGCTTGCTCGCGAGTTCGAAGGCGACGCGGGCGACGCGGGCGACCTCGGCCCTGGTGTAGCGCATGGTGTTCCAGGCCTCGCCGGTGGACTTGTTCCACTCGCGGGGTGAGCCGAAGTAGAGGCCGCCGAGCAGCTCGCGGACGAAGAGGATGTCGGCGCCTTCGGTGACCTCGGGGCGCAGGGGCGAGTTGGCGGAGAGCGCGGGGTAGGCGATGGACGGGCGGAGATTGGCGTAGCCGCCGAGGGCGTGGCGAATCTGGAGGAGGCCGGCCTCGGGACGCTTGTCCGGGGAGAGCGCGTCGAATTTTTTGTCCCCGACCGCGCCGAGCAGGACGGCGTCGGATTCGAGGCAGGCGTCGAGCGTGGCGGTGGGAAGAGGCGAGCCGGTGGCTGTGATGGCGACTCCGCCAAGAAGCAGCGGGACGAAGGAGAAGTCGTGACCGCCGAACTCGGCGACGGCGCGGAGGATGTTCACGGCTTCATTGGTGACTTCGGGACCGATGCCGTCGCCGGCGAGGATGGCAATCTTGAGACGCATTGTTCTGAGACCTCAGGGGCTAAAGCCCCGTTCTGTTCTGATCTGTTACGGCACGGCTAAAGCCGTGCCCTTAAGCAAAACAACGAACTACAGAGATTCTGAGCTTCGCTCAGAATGACGACGGTGGAAGGTTAAGCCGGTGCGGAGACTTTGGGTTCGGGTTTGAGGAGGCGGATGAGGTCCTGGTCGTAGATGGTTTTCTTGCGGTCGGCGAGTTCGGTGAAGCGGTGGTAGACGGCGTCGAGTTCTTCGTGCGTGAGGTTGTGGCCGAGCGCGATGAGGCGATGCTCGAGGGCGCGGCGGCCGGAGTGCTTGCCGAGGACGAGCGAGTCGTGTGGCACGCCGACCGATTGCGGCGTCATGATCTCGTAGGTGAGGGGGTTGGCGATGACGCCGTGCTGGTGGATTCCGGCGGCGTGGGCGAAGGCGTTGGCGCCGACGATGGCCTTGTTGGGCGCGGCGCCGAAGCTGATGCATGTGGCGAGCATCTGGCTGGTGGGATAGAGCTGGTTCATGACGATGTTGTTGCGGAAGGGAAGCTGGTCGCGGCGAGTGACGAAGATGGCGGCGAGCTCTTCGAGGGAGGCGTTGCCGGCGCGCTCGCCGATGCCGTTGATGGCGCACTCGACCTGGCGGACGCCGGCCTGAATGGAGGCGAGGGTGTTGGCGACGGCGAGGCCGAGGTCGTCGTGGCAGTGGGCGGAGAGGACAATGTTTTCGATTCCGGGGACGCGCTCGCGCACCATGCGGAACATGCCGGCGTAGTCCTGCGGGAGGCTGTAGCCGACGGTGTCGGGAAGATTGAGCGTGGTGGCTCCGGCCTGGATGGCGACCTCGCAGACCTTGACCAGGTAGTCGGGATCGGTGCGCGTGGCGTCCTCGGGGGAGAACTCGATGTCGTCGCAGTAGGTGAGGGCGAGGGCGACCATCTCGGCGATCTGGTCGAGCGCCTGGGCGCGGGTGATCTTGAGCTTGGCGGCGAGGTGAAGGTCGGAGGTGGAGAGGAAGGTGTGGATGCGGGCTCGGGGGGCGGGCTCGATGGAGCGGGCGGCGGCCTCGATGTCCTCGCGCTTGGCGCGGGCGAGGGATGCGATGATGGGGCCTCGGACCTCGCGGGCGATGTTGCGGATGGATTCGGCGTCGCCCTCGGAGGCGATGGCGAAGCCGGCCTCCAGGATGTCAACGCCGAGAGCGGCGATCTGGTGGGCCATGCGCAGCTTTTCGGGGCCGTACATGACGCATCCGGGGGACTGCTCGCCGTCGCGCAGGGTGGTGTCGAAGAAGAGGATGCGGCCGGGTTGGGGTGGCTTATCAGCGCGCGGATTCCGCGGGTTTACTGGGGTAACGTCGGGGACTGATTCGGACATGGGTTCGACCTCGGCTCCTTTTGATACAGAATAACGTATGCTTATAGTTTTTCGCGCATGTATTATTATTTCTAATTGTACTATTCATGGCCGGGCGGGGATTTGCGCTCGGGAAGGCGGCGGCGAGATGGACCTGTTTCAGTTGGAGACGTTTCTTGCGGTGACGGAGGAGCGGAGCTTCTCGCGGGCGGCGACGCGGCTGCATCGCACGCAGCCAGCGGTGAGCCAGGCGATCGCCAAGCTGGAGGCCGAGCTGGGCGAGGTGCTGTTGGAGCGGTCGTCGCGCGACGGGACGCTGACGGACGCGGGCGAGGTACTGCGCGAGTACGCGGTGAAGCTGCTGAACCTGCGCACGGAGGCGGCGGGGGCGCTGAACGAGCTGCGCGAGCTGCATCGCGGACGGCTGAACCTGGCGGCGAACGAGTACACGTGCCTGGTGCTGCTGCCGCTGCTGGACGAGTTTCGGCGGAGGAACCCGCGGATCAAGGTGACGGTGCAGCGGGCGCTGGCCAGCCGCATTGCGGACGACGTGCTGGTGCATACGGTGGAGATCGGCGTGCTGAGCTTCCGGCCGGACGACGCGGCGATCCGGTCGGTGGTGGTGTATCGCGATGAACTGGACCTGGTGGTGAACCCAAAGCATCCGCTGGCGCGGGCGGGCGAGGTTTCGATCCGGCAGCTTGGGACGCAGAATTTTATTGCGCACAATATTTCTTCTCCGCAGCGGCAGAAGGTGATCGAGACGTTCCGGCGGCACAAGACCCCGCTGCGGATGGGAGTGGAGCTGCCGTCGCTGGAGGCGATCAAGCGGTTTGTGGAGATGGGCAATGGAGTGGCGCTGGTGCCGGGGCTGACGGTGCGGACGGAGCTGGCCAGCGGCGCGCTGGTTCGGGTGCGGGTTCGGGAGTTGCAACTGGAACGCAGGCTGCGGCTGGTGTACCGGCGGCAGGCGAGCCTGTCGCACGCGGCGGTGGCGTTCCTGAAGGTGGTGGAGGCGTACGCTGCGGCGCACGGCGATCCCTATTGCTTTCAGGCGGAGCGGGCGGGTTGAGACGGAGCCGGCGAGCAATGTTTCCTCCTGCAACTTTGCGAAGCGCAAACAATTCTAACGGCCTGGTGCGTCCGGACTGGCGGTTTGTACGTCTGTAGCGTTAGACTTGTCCGCCGGAGAATCAAGCCGGGAGCGACACGGGAGAGCAGCCAATGAAAATGATGATTCGTAGATATGCCATGCGCGCAGGCGCAGTGGCATTGTGTAGCGCCGCGCTATGCGCGGTGCCGGTGATGGCACAGGGCGGCGGCGGCGGCGGCCGTATGCAGATGACGTCGGACCAACGGGTATCCGCAGTCGACAAGGCCGTGACGCTGACCGACGACCAGAAGATCAAGATCAAGGCGATCTATGAAGCCGACATGAAGAAGATGGCCGATATGCGCGCTTCGGGCGAAGACTTCACGACCCTGATGCCCAAGATCCAAGCGATGCGCGCGGACGAGAACGCCCAGATCAAGGCGTTGCTGACCGACGAGCAGAAGCCGAAGTTCGACGCGTATCTGGCATCTCAGCCACAGCGCGGCCCTCGTCCCGGCGGCGCACCGGGCGGACCTGGCGGAGCACCTGGCGGCGGACCGAGCGGAGCCGGCGCACCACCTCCACCTCCTCCACCGGCACCTGCACAGTAATTGCGGCCAGGATTCGACAGACGGGCCGGAGAGCCGGTTGACTCTCCGGCCTATCTGCGTGGTGGGACGCTGCACGGGGCGCGGGCTACAGGTACAATGTTGGGAGTGACCGAGCCAGTCTTCGTTGCGATGCGATTTGCATCGCCTTCGAGTTCCGGGGCCGGGTTGCGAAGGAACAAGAAGGGGCAGAACGAAGAATGAAGAAGACGATTTTGTTGGGCGTGCTGATGCTGACGGCCGCGGTTGGGGTTGCGCAGGAGAGCCGGCAGGACGTGAGCTTCAGCGG
>JBEKRR010000126.1:0-4057 GCA_049518555.1 Acidobacteriaceae bacterium | reverse complement strand
AGAAAGCCGGCCGGGCGCGTGAGCATGGCCGAGGGCGAGGGCGCGATGGGCTGGATCGACTTGCGCCACGCAGCAGCATACGCGGGCGAGAGCATCTGCGCGAGCGGCATGGAGACGAAGTCGGGGTCGCCGAGGTAATCGGCGCGGTCCTTGTAGGCGCGGCGGAAGGCCTCGGTGATGATGTGGACCTGCTCCCACCCCAACGACCAGGATCGGTCGTTGGGGACCCCGGACTGCTGCGGCGTGCGGTTGCCCATCTTGGCGAGGTCGTAGCCGGAGAGAATATTGAGTATCTCAATCAACACAATACCACCAGCAGACGGCGGCGGCGCGGTGAGGATCTGGCAGTCACGATAGCTTCCGGTGAGTGGCGCGCGATCCTTGACCTCATAAGCGGCGAGGTCGGCGGTGGTGATGAGGCCCCCGCCTTTCTGGATCGAGGCGGCAAGCTCGGCGGCCATGGGACCTTTGTAGAAGCTCGCGGGATCGGCAGCGATGCGCTTCAGCGTGCGGGCGAGTTCGGGTTGAGTGAAGCGGTCGCCCGGCTTGAGAAAAACGCCATCGCGCTGGAAGATGCGGCGCGATTCGGGAAAATGCGCGAGATTCTTTGCGGCGGCGAGGCTGTGCGCCTCCTCGTCGGAGAGGACGTATCCCTGGCTAGCGAGGCGAATCGCCGGGGCCATCACCCGCGCCAGCGTGAGCCTGCCGTATGTCTTCTCCGCGTAGATGAGCCCTGCGACCGTGCCGGGAACGCCGATGGCCTTGTAGCCCGTGGTGGAGAGGCCCGCGACGACGTTACCCTTTGCGTCGAGATACATTCCGGCAGTGGCGGCGGCGGGGGCGCGCTCGCGGTAGTCGAGAAAGTGGGCCTCGCCCGTCTTCATGCGGACGAGCATGAATCCTCCGCCGCCGAGGTTTCCGGCCTGCGGGAAGACGACAGCCAGCGCAAAACCGACGGCGACCGCTGCGTCCACCGCATTGCCGCCGGCCTTCAATACTGCAACGCCAGCGTCCGAGGCGTCGTGGTGGATGCTGACCACCATCGCGTGCCGGGCCAGCGCGGGCGGCGGGCTGACGAGGGCGTATGGGTTGGGCTGGGCGGTCTGTGCGCTTGTCTGGACGCCTGTTTGGGCCGCAATGGAGGCGACCGAGAGCACTATGGCGACGCAGCAAGCGGAAAGACGGGCACAGTGATGCATTGAGGCAACCCCAGAGAACGCAATGGAAGGCTGCTGACAGAATAGCTTGGTCGCCATTTACTGCGTGAGAAAGCTGAATGGACCGCTGACCCAGGGCAATCGCATGAACAGTTAATTATTTGCTGGAAGGTACCCCCCCCGGGGGGTAAGCGTAAAGTATTCAAAAAATGAAAGTTAAGCTCGCGCTAAGCGCGTGAGACGTATTAAAGGCGAAGACATGGGCGGTTGCGGTTGCGCTGGTGCTGCGGGTTCTCTCCTTTGTGTGCAAAAAAGTCTCAAAGTCTTCAAAAAAAGCATGTTAAGTCTAGACTTAGTCTGGATCAGGTCTGGACTTGGTCTGGACTTCGTGGCTGCGGTTGAGGACCGGAGCCAGTGATCCGTTAAAAGCGAAGGCCCGGCGGTTGGCCGGGTCTGTTTGGTTTTGCTTACTAATTTAATTATACGGGATATAGGGAAACTAGTATGCCAACTATTTTTCTGGGGGAAGTGGTTGGTGGGGAGTGGGTTAGTGGGATTTTTTGGGTTCGAGGGGCTTGACAAGGGGATTTGCTGGGAGATTTCGCGGGAGATTCGCAGAAAGAGTTTTCGATTCATGCGATTGCCCTGACCGGGTAACCTCTATATGGATAGTCTTAGAATGATTCGATGGCTACACGTGTCTGTTCGTACTCGAAGATCAACCTGGGACTGGCGATTGGGCCGGTGCGGCCGGATGGCTTTCATGGGCTGGCGACGCTGTATCAGACGCTGGCGCTGCACGATGTGGTGACGGTAGAGGCTAAACCCAGGTCTCAGAATCGAGACCTGGGGCACCCAGGTTCCGGCGAGTCCAGGATCACGCTGACGACGAACCACCCGCAGGTGCCGACCGATGCGCGCAACACGGCGTGGAAGATGGTGGAGCTGGCGCTGGCGCGGGCGAATGTTGCGGCCGAGGTTGCCATCCACATTGAGAAGAACCTGCCGGTGCAGGGCGGGCTGGGGGCGGGATCGGCAAACGCGGCGGCGGCGCTGATCTGCCTGGAACACGAGCTGCGGCTTACGCTATCCGGGACAGACCGGATGGAGTTGGCCGCGGAGGTTGGCTCGGACGTGCCGCTGTTCCTGCTGGGCGGCGCGGTGCTGGGGACGGGTCGCGGTGAGTGCGTCTCGGCGATGCCAGACCTTCCGGCGACTCCATGCGTCATCGCCGTGCCGGAGGTGGGAGTCTCGACGCCGCAAGCCTTCAAGGATTGGGATGCACTGTGCGCGACAAATTCGGCAGCGACGGTCGTCGATCCCACATCTCAGAAGCGAGACGCTCACCCCAACGAGCAAGCTCGCCGGGGACCCCGAGATGTGGGGCACCCAGGTTTGACTTCCCCTGCGCAACCCGATAGGCTAGAGGAGTTGAGTCACGTTTACGCATCTGTCCTGGGGGTTCGCCCCGCGACAGAGCCAACGCCTGACACATCCGGTATCGTTCGTGGCTCTGAAGAGAGCGACACACGGAACGATCTGGCCGGGAACACCCTTCTCGCGCTTGTCCGCACCGGGATCGAAAACGACTTTGAATCGGTCGTCTTTCCTCAGTATCCCCTCCTGCGTGAAATCAAGCGTCTATTGATGGGAACTCCGGCTGGCGTGTCTTTGGACACGACGGGCGATTCGAGCGGCACTGCGTTTTACGCGGCGCTCTCGGGCTCAGGCTCCGCTCTGTTTGGACTTTACCGGTCCGAGGCAGATGCCAGGGCGGCTCAACAACGCGTTCAGGCTTCCGGCTGCAAGGCGCTCCTTACGGTAACCTTGCCCCGGCAAGAGTACTGGCGCAGAATGTTCGCAGAGTGATGATTGCCGGCAGGGAACACCGGCGACCGTACTGGGCGATCGACTAATGGTAGGTCAAGTGCCTTTCTGCCGATTGCGGCGAGCCGCAATCGGGGGCATGAGAAGAGGGCGGCAGGTCGAACGGTGTTGTATTGGGCGATCGACTAATGGTAGGTCAAGTGCCTTTGACGCACTCAGTCCAGGTTCGAATCCTGGTCGCCCAGCCAAAAGTCGACGCACAGTACGAGGAGAGCGAACCAAGTCGGCACGGGTCAATTGCGTGCGCAGACAATCGGCTGACTTCGGTCAGGCGAGCAACTTAGGGTTCTTTGGCGGCAGCAACATGCCGCGGAAGTTGGACGGTTTTTGAAGTTTGCACAGCGCGCCGAACTGGGTGCGAATGTATAGGTTCAGAAGCAGAAGTTTGAAGGGGCCAGTTTCTTAGAAACTCGACTTTGTCGTTTTTTCTTTATTTCGCAGGGCGAAGTAGCGGCGCAGAAAAAATGGCGTCGTAAGACATAAAGCAGCAGGAGCTACCAAGGTCAACCAGCCTGGAGGGTTTCGACGTGAGCAACCAAACCACGACTGCGGTCCATTCCCCTATTTCAGGTCAGGCTGAGGAGACAACAACAACCTCCCAGCCTGCACCAAAGCCATCTCAGGACTCGGCTAAGCCGGACACGCCCAAGTCCGCGACGGATGGAGCAAAGACGGCTGCGGAGCGGAAGCGCTCTCCCCGGCTGAGTGAAGACAAGCGCTTCAAGGTTTTTTGCGGATCGGCCAATCTTCCTCTCGCCGAAGAGATCTGCAAGTTTGTCGGAGTGCCGCTGGGCGAGTCCAAGCTGCAGCGCTTCGCCGACGGCGAGGTTTACTTTCAGTTGCTCGAGAATGTCCGCGGCGTGGATGTGTTTTTAGTGCAGCCCACATGCAACCCCGTGGATGAGCACCTGATGGAGCTGCTGATCATGATGGACGCGCTGAAGCGCGCCTCGGCCGGCAGGATTACGGTTGTCATGCCGTACTACGGCTACGCAAGGCAGGACCGCAAGGAC
>JBEKRR010000125.1:0-4111 GCA_049518555.1 Acidobacteriaceae bacterium | reverse complement strand
GAGGCGCTGCAGCACTTCCGCGACGCCGAGGCGATGACGCACAAGCCGTTCATCTACCTCTCGGCGGGCGTGTCGAACCCGGTGTTCATCGAGACGCTGGAGCTGGCGGGCGAGTCGGGGACGAAGTTCAACGGCGTGCTGTGCGGACGCGCGACGTGGAAGGACGGCATCCCAATCTTCGCCAAGCAGGGCGAGGCGGCCTTCCGCCAATGGCTGGAGACGACCGGCGTGGAGAACATCAAGAACGTCAACCTGGCGTTGGAAGCGGCAAGCCCGTGGTGCCTGAAGTACGGCGCCAAAAGCATGGCGGAACTGGGATAAGACGGAGCGCTTGAGACTGGGGATCGGACCAGGTTAAAGACAGACAATAGAGCGGGCCGCGGAGATAATTCGCGGCCCGTGCTGCGTGTGGAGCACTATGGAAGCGGAGTATCTTCCAGCGGCCGACGGAAGCAGAAGCAGTCCCGCGACGAAGCTGATATGAGCCAGGAAAGTTCGCCCCATAGGTAGAGGAATTATAGAGGAGTTGGGAGGGGTGGGTACGGCGCGCGGCCTGGGAGTGACGCCGGTCACATTTTTGTGTTGCGAAGAGAAGGAGCTGGGGGATTTGCTGCTAAACTTGAGCCATGCGTGGGATGGCTCCGATCAAGATTGTGGCGGCGGCGGTGGTGGTTCTGGCTACGGTGGGATGGCTGGCATACACCGGCGTGCGCGATACCAAAAGCTACTACTGCACCATCGGCGAGCTGCAGGCGATGGGCAAGAAGGCGTACACGCGCAACCTGAGGGTGGCGGGCAACGTGCAGCCGGGAAGCATTCAGCGGTCGGGGACGAACGCGCGGTTTGTTCTGCTGGAACAGGGGCTGACGCTGCGGGTGAACTATCAGGGGGCGGAGCCGCCGCCGGACACCTTCAAGGACGACGCGCAGGCGCTGGCGGTGGGGACGTATGGGCGCGACGGCGTCTTCCACGCGACGCAGTTGCAGGCCAAATGCGCGTCGAAGTACGCTCCGGCTAAACCGGGCGAGGCACCGGCGGGCAATACGGCGATGCTGGCGCCGGCGAAGTAAGGCTTACCTCTCGAGACAAATACAAGGATTCTTCGCTGCGCTCAGAATGACAAGCGCGGTGTATGCACGGTCTATACTGCCCTGCGCACTATACTCGGAGAGATGAACGAAGCAGCTCAGGCTTTCGGAAGTGCGCGCGTAGATGGACCGGCTTGCGCGGTGCGCGTGGCGGCGCGGCTGGATGGCGTGTCGAAGCTGTATGGGGGATTCGCCGCGCTGCGCAAGGTGACGGTGGAGTTTGCGGCGGGCTCGTCCACGGTGGTGCTGGGCGAGAATGGGGCGGGCAAATCGACGCTGCTAAGGCTGATCGCGGGGCTGATTGCGCCGACGCGCGGGACGGTGCAGGTCTTTGGCGACGAGCCGCGCCAACAGCGGCGGCGCATGGCGTACATGAGCCACGAGGCAATGCTGTACGACGAGCTGACGGCGATGGAGAACCTGCGCTACTTTGCGCGGCTGCACGGCGGGTGCGTGTGCGGTGCGCCGGAGCGGGCGCTCGTCGCGGTGGGGCTGGACCCTGCGCTGACGCGGCCCGTGGGGCAGTACTCCCAAGGAATGAAGCAGAGAGCTTCGCTGGCGCGCGTGTTGCAGACCGACCCGGAGTTGCTGCTGCTGGATGAGCCGTTCTCGAATCTTGACGTGGATTCGGCGAAGCACATGGTGGAGCTGCTGATGGAGTTTCGCACGCGGCCGGTGAGTGGGGCTGCGGCTGAGCAAGGCGCGCGCGGGCGGACGATCATTCTGACGACGCACCAGGCGCACCTGGCCGGGCCGCTTGCCGAGACGACGCTGACCATGCGGGCGGGAACGATTCAGTCTATTGTTGGCGCGGCGCGGGAGGAGGAACGATGAAGGAGGCGAAGGCGGCGAAGACGAATGCGGCGCGGCTGCTGGACTCGCTGGGGGTAGTGTACGAGGCGCGGGCGTACGAGGTCGATCCCGAGGACCTGAGCGCGATTGCGGTGGCGCGCAAGATTGGGCTGCCGGCGGAGCAAGTCTTCAAGACGCTGCTGACGCGGGCTTCGAGCGGGGAGTATTTTTTCGCGGTGGTTCCCGGCGACTGCGAGCTGGACCTGAAGAAGCTGGCTGCGGCGGCGGAGGTGAAGCGGGTGGAGCTGGCGTCGCTGAAGGAGGTTGAGCCGCTGACCGGCTATGTGCGCGGAGGCGTTACGGTGATGGCCGCGAAGACCCAGTTCCCTGCTTATGTGGACGAGACAATCGAACTGTTCGATGTGATCTCGATCTCGGCGGGAGTTCGCGGCGTGCAGTTGCTGATGGCCCCGGCGGATTATCTGCGCGCGGCGGGTGCGACGCTGGCCGACCTGACGAAGATACTGCGCAGCGCGGCGGGCTCGGAGGCGGGCGGATGAACAGAGTGTCCAGCGATCCATCGGCCAGGCCTGAAACCTCCCACCCATTCCGCAAAGGACGCGGAATGGATGGGGCACCCGGCTACTTCGGCTGCGTGTGGTGCCATCTGCAGAAGGACCTGCGGCTGGAGTGGCGCTCGCGCGACTCGGTGGTGGGAATGCTGTTCTTCGCGCTGCTGGTGGTGATTATTTTTTCACTGGCGTTCGATCCGACGGCTGCGGTCTCGCGCCAGATTGCAGGCGGGATTCTGTGGGTTGCGCTGCTGTTTGCGTCGTTCACCGCGCTGAACCAGTCGTGGACGCGGGAGCAGCGCAATCGCGTGCTGGACGCGCAGCGGATGTCGCCCGCGCCGGCGTCGGCGCTGTTCCTGGGCAAGGCGCTGGCGAACCTGATCTTTGTGAGCTTCGTGGAACTGGTGCTGGCGCCGCTGTTCATCGTCTTCTACAACCTGCACGCGCTGGGGCAGGGCTGGATGCTTTTGATGGTGATGCCGCTGGGGACATGGGCGCTGGTGTGCAACGGGACGTTTTTTGCGGCGATGAGCCTGCGCACGCGCTACCGCGAGCTGCTGCTGCCGCTGATTCTGGTCCCGTTGTCGCTGCCCGCGCTGCTGGGCATGATGCAGGCGACGACCGCGATCCTGACGGGCGAGTTCGATCCGGGGCCCTGGATACGGCTGCTGATTGGCTACAACATTGCGTTCACGACGGTGTGTTTGCTGCTGTTCGAGACGGTGTTGAGCGCGGAGTGAGCGGAGGGCGATGCGGCAGCGGCGATGTGATGCTAAAAGACTGACCTCAGGGGCTAAAGCCCCATTGCATTGCGAACATTTACGGCACGGGTAAACCCGTGCCCTTAAGCAAGACAGGTTTTTTCCGCAGGCTAATGCCGTGCCGTAACGCAAACCAATACAAATGCGGGGATTCTTCGCTGCGCTCAGAATGACAGCAAGAAACGGCCCGGGGCTAAAGCCCCTTGAATTCATTGACTTTTTTCAGGGGGCTGAAGCCCCCTGCTCCCTCCGAAAGACAAAAACGTGAGTTTTTCAGCAGCCTCTGAAGTCCCCTGTTCCCTCCGAAAGGCAAAAACGAGAGTTTCTCCGAAGCCTATGAAGGCCCACGCTCCCTCCGAAGAGCAAGAGGAAAACTTGTGTTGTGCGCGGCTGCGGCGGCGCCTTCTTCTTGATAGACTGATAGAACGATGACGCGCTCTCGCATCTATGGCACGGTTGGCATCGCCTGGCTCGTCCTGACGCTGGCGGCGATTGCGTACGGCACGCGGTTGGCCCTGGTGGTGGCCCCGACGGAAGCGACGATGGGCAACGTGCAGCGCATCTTCTACTACCATGTGCCGACATCGATGCTGAGCCTGCTGTTTCCCTATGTGAACTTTATTGCCTCGATCTGCTATCTCGCCTGGCGGAAGTTCGATCCGATGCGGGCGCTGACGGCGGACGCGGTGGCGATTGCGGCGGCGGAGGTCACGGTGGTCTACAGCAGTATCTGCCTGCTGACCGGGATGCTGTGGGGACGGGCGGTGTGGGGCATCTGGTGGACGTGGGACGCGCGGCTGACCAGCATGCTGCTGCTGTGGCTGCTGTATGTGAGCTACCTGATGCTGCGCAAGCTGTCGGCCACCGGGCAGACCAACACGCTGGCGGCGGTGCTCTC
>JBEKRR010000124.1:0-4161 GCA_049518555.1 Acidobacteriaceae bacterium | reverse complement strand
GGCCATTCTCATCGAAGAGTTCCTCGGCCTTGTAGCTTTTCATCCAGCTTTCCAGCAGCTTGACATGATCGGGGTGCTCCGGATCCACCAGCAGTGGAACCTGGTGCGCTCGGAAGGTACCCTCGATTTGCAGGCCGTCGACCACCTTCGGTCCCGTCCAGCCTTTGGGCGATTTGAGGACGATCATTGGCCAGCGCGCCCGAGTGGTGTCGTTCTTACTCCGCGCATTGGTTTGGATTTGCCGGATTTGCTCGACGGCGTTGTCCAAGGTGGTGGCCATGAGTTCATGCATCTTTTCCGGCTCGTCGCCTTCCACAAAATAGGGCGTCCAGCCGCACCCTCGCAGAAACTGCTCGAGTTCCTCATGCTCGATGCGGGCGAGAACGGTCGGATTGCTGATCTTGTAGCCATTGAGATGCAGGATCGGCAGCACGGCTCCGTCGGTAATTGGGTCGAGGAGTTTATTGGACTGCCATGCGGTGGCCAAGGGGCCAGTTTCCGCTTCACCGTCGCCCACGACGCAGGCAACGATCAGACCGGGGTTGTCGAACGCCGCCCCGAAGGCATGGCTGAGCGAGTACCCCAGTTCGCCACCTTCGTGAATCGATCCCGGGGTCGTCGGCGCAACATGGCTGGAAATCCCGCCGGGAAACGAGAACTGCTTGAACAACTCCTTGAGCCCAGCCTCGTCCTGAGTGACGTTCGGATAAACGTCGCTCCAGGTGCCTTCCAGGTAAACGTTGCCGACAATCGCCGGGCCGCCATGACCGGGACCGGCTATGTAGAACATGTCCAGGTCATACTTTTTGATTACCCGGTTCAAGTGCACGTAGATGAAGTTCTGGCCCGGCGTGGTGCCCCAATGCCCGACCACCAGCGGCTTCACGTGCGACAGTTTCAGTGGCTCCTTCAGCAGCGGGTTGTCGTAAAGATAAATCTGGCCGACCGACAGGTAGTTGGCGGCACGCCAATAGGCGTTCATCTTGTGAAGCAGTTCCGGCGTGAGCGTGTTGGTTTTTGTGGTTAGCTCCTTTTCGTTCACTGCGTCGGGTTTCTTGTGGAGCTGTTCAGGGGTCTCTGTGTGTGTTTTCATGTTTAGCACCTAAAATCACAACCTTGCTTTTCTAAGCCGCAATGCGTTGCCGATTACCGAGACGGAACTCAGGCTCATCGCGGCCCCGGCAATCATCGGGCTGAGCAGCAAGCCAACGAACGGGTAGAGCACTCCCGCTGCCAAAGGAATACCCAGCGCGTTGTAGAGAAAGGCGAAGAACAGGTTCTGCCGGATGTTCCGCATGGTGGCCCGGCTGAGCCGGATGGCTTTGGCAATATCGCGCAGATCGCCTCTCACGAGCGTGATACCTGCGCTTTCGATCGCCACGTCCGTGCCTGTGCCCATGGCAATGCCGACTTCAGCCTCGCTGAGGGCGGGTGCGTCGTTGATGCCGTCACCCGCCATAGCGACGTGTTTCCCTTCAGCGCGCAGCCTCTTGACATGGGAAACCTTCCCGGCAGGTTCGATCTCCGCTTCCACCGCATCCAGACCGAGTTGTTTGGCAACGGCATCGGCGGCACGCCGGTTATCCCCAGTGAGCATGACGATTGTCAATCCGAGCGCATGGAGTTCGCCAACGGCATCGGGAGTGGTGGATTTGATCGGGTCGGCGACTGCGAGGATTCCAATTGGCTTGCCGTCTATCGCGACAAACATCGTGGTCTTACCCTCTTCTTGAAGCTTCATGGCCAAGGCTTCCAGCGATTCCATGCCAGTGATTCTTTCGTTCCGCAGGAAATCCGGTTTGCCGATCATCACCGTGCGACCAGCGATGGTGCCGGCAACACCGCCCGCCGTCACCGAGCGGAAGTCTTTCACGGCCTCGAGAACGATGCTTTGTTCCTTCGCGCCACGCACGATCGCGGCGGCGAGCGGGTGTTCGCTGTTCTGCTCCAGTGAGGCGGCGAGGCGCAAGAACTCCTTCTTGTCAAAATCGCCGGCGGGCAGGACATCCATGAGCTTGGGTTTGCCCTCCGTGAGGGTGCCTGTCTTGTCCACGACGAGGGTGGTGACCTTCTCCAGCCGTTCGAGCGCCTCGGCATTTTTTACGAGGACGCCTTCCTGCGCACCGCGTCCGACGCCGACCATGATGGACATAGGAGTTGCCAGGCCAAGTGCGCACGGGCAGGCGATGATGAGGACCGCGACAGCGCAGACGATGGCGTGTGCGAGTTTTGGCTGCGGCCCAAGCCACATCCACAGGACGAAGGTGAGCGCCGAAACAGCCAGCACCACCGGCACGAAGATTCCCGCGACTTTATCGGCGAGACCTTGAATGGGCGCGCGGCTACGCTGGGCCTCAGCGACCATGTTCACGATCTGCCCAAGCAACGTGTCGCTACCAATTCGCTCGGCGCGCATGACGAAGCTGCCGGGGCCATTGACGGTGCCACCCGTCACCTTGTCGCCTACGGTCTTTTCCACCGGGAGCGGTTCGCCGGTGATCATGGATTCTTCCACGCTGGAGTGACCTTCGACCACTGCGCCGTCAACGGGCACTCTGTCACCCGGAACCACGCGCAGCCAATCGCCGACTTTCACCTGGTCGAGCGGGACCTCACGATCACCCCCCGGTGCGACCTGCCGCGCGGTGGCCGGCGCAAGGTTTAGCAACGCTTTAATGGCGCTGCCCGTGCGGCTGCGGGCTCTGAGTTCGAGCACCTGACCGAGGAGCACCAGCACAACGATCACCGCCGCGGATTCAAAGTAGATGGCGACCTTCCCCTCGTGTTGCATCATGGGAGGGAATATGCCGGGCATGAGCATCGCGACGGCGCTAAACACGAATGCCGCACCCACGCCGATGGAGATGAGCGTGAACATGTTCAAGTGCAATGTCACGATGGAGTGCCAGCCCCGGTGCAACAACGGCCAGCCTGCCCATCCAACCACGAGTGTTGCAAGCGCAAATTGCACCCAGCGCGAGACGCTGCTATCCACCCAGGACTGTCTGGCCAGTGCCGGGATCAAGTGAGCCATGGCCAAGCAAATCACCGGCAACGCCAGCGCGGCGCCGAACCAGAAGCGCTTCGTCATGTCGCGCAGTTCGGCGTTCTCATGGTCATCCGTACCCGCTGTCACCGTCTTCGGTTCCAGCGTCATGCCGCACTTAGGACACTCGCCGGGATGGTTCTGCTGGACTTCCGGGTGCATCGGGCATGTGTAGATTGTATTGGCCGCAGAGGATTCAACCTTCGTCGTCGAGCGGTTGCCGTGCTCCACTTTACTCCCGGATTCGTCGGTGGATGATTTGACCGGCATAGATTCTCCTTCTTGCTGAATCGTTCAAATCCCAGGCGGATCGTAAACGCACGCTCATTTGTGGGACACCTTGTTCATCACGACGACCAGCAGGACCACCACCAATACGACAATTACGATCCATGTCCACATTCCTCCGCCCATCCATCCGTATCCGTGGTTCATCATAAAGTCCCTTTCGTCTCACTCTTGGCGCTGACCATGCCAAGTCCGAGAATGCGGCACACCGATCGCGCAATCATCAGATCTTCGTCTGTTCGAATGACGCGAACCGTGGCCCGGCTAGCGTCCGTAGAAATCACTCCCGCAGTCTCCGCATTGCGCGACTCGCTCAATTCGATGCCGAGGAAGGCCAGTCCCTCGCAGATCCGCGCGCGAACGAGCGGCGCATTTTCGCCGATACCTCCAGCGAATACAAACGCATCCAATCCACCGAGCGCAGCGGCGAAGGCGCCGATCCACTTTTTTGCCTGATAACAGAACAGCGCCACGGCTTCCGCCGCTCGGATATCATGGGCTTCCTGGGCGAGCAAGTCTCGCATGTCGGAACTGATCTCCGAAACTCCGAGCAGGCCGGATTTGTGGTTGACCATTACGGAAAACTGTTTGGCGGTCATCTGTTCAGTTCGCGCGAAATAGGGAAGCAGACTGGGGTCCAGATCGCCGGAGCGAGTGCTCATCACCAATCCCGCCGTGGGTGTGAAACTCATGCTGGTGTCGATGCTCTTGCCGTCACGCACGGCGGCCATGCTGGCGCCGTTGCCCAGATGAGCGAGAATGACGCGGCCAGTCGTTGCCGCCGGGTCGCCCAAGCGCGCGAGTTCTTCCATCAGATAGGCATAGGA
>JBEKRR010000123.1:0-4342 GCA_049518555.1 Acidobacteriaceae bacterium | reverse complement strand
GCCGCCATCCTCGCCCACCACTGGGACTACTGGCTTTGGTTTCCAACAAAACATGGGGGCGGCTTCGTCGTCGCCGTCCACATGATCGCCATGTGGGCGATCTATTGGATGACCATCGTCTCCATCATTTCGGCAACCGATTATTTCGTCGGCTTCTGGAAGAAGATCGACCACGTCAGCGAGCGAGCGCGCACCCGCCGCAGCTCCGTCCTCAGCCGCCGCAAGGCCAAAAAGCAGGCCGAGGCCGCCAAGCAACCCTCCCAGGCCTCCTAGGGCCGCTTCAGCATCCGCCAAGAACAACACCCATCGTCCGCGAGCGGCTATCATTCTCTGTGCCGATAAGAATTGACTGCGGGAGGGTATGAATGTGTTGCGTGTGATTGCCGGTTTTGCGTTTTCCATTCTGGTGGGCCATATCGTGCTCTGGCTGTTGATCGAAAAAACCTTGTGGCCCTATGTTCGCAAGAGCCATCCGCCCGAGCCGGGCAACCATAAGTCCCGTCTCAGTTGGATGGTGGGCGTCCTGGAGCGGGCCATCTACACTGGTGCGCTAATGGTGCCCGGCAGCGGCATCCAACTGATCGCAGGCTTTCTGGCGGTCAAGGTCACGGCCCGTTGGCACGGCTCCTCCGGCCCGCGCGCCACGGCAGACAGCGACAACATCTGGATCATCGGCACTTGGCTCTCTGTGTTGTTCGGCGCGGTCGGCGCATGGATCGCCCTCGGCCATCTGCCCATACTCACCAACATCAAGACCATCAGCCCTGTGCAGTAAATACAACCCGTGCAGCCGGGTGCATCTCGCGTGTAAAGTCGAATCATAGGGGACTGCCATGAGCGCCACCGCCAATCCATCTCCGCCGCTGCGCAAGACCGCGCTCAACGCCACGCACCGCGCGCTGCGGGCCAGGATGGTCGACTTCGGCGGGTGGGACATGCCGGTCGAGTACTCCGGCCTCATCGCCGAGCACATGGCCGTGCGCACCGCCGTCGGTCTCTTCGACGTCTCGCATATGGGAGAGATCCAGTTGCGCGGCCCCGGATCGCTGGCCGCCCTACAGCATCTCTGCATGAACGACGCGTCCAAGCTCGCCGTCAGCCAGGCGCAGTACTCCGCAATGCTCACCCCCGACGGCGCCTTCGTCGACGATGTGCTGGTGCACAAGCTCAGCGACAACGACTATCTGATCGTCATCAACGCAGGCACGCGCGAGAAAGATGTCGCCTGGGTGCGCAGCCAGATTGGCCGTATGCCGGGAGTGCATATCAGCGACTACTCCGACTGCTACACGCAGCTCGCAATTCAAGGCCCGAAGGCCGAAGCCACGCTGGCCCGGATCACCGGCACCGACCTCAGCGCAATCAGGAACTACTGGTTCACCTGGGGCAGGCTGGACCTGAAAGACGGCAGCGCCCTGCACAACGTTCTGATCGCGCGCACCGGCTACACCGGCGAGGACGGATTCGAGATATACATCCCCTCCGACGAGTCCACCAGCGAGCGCGTCTGGAATGAGGTCCTCAACGCCGGCGCGGACTTCGGCATTCTTCCCTGTGGACTGGGCGCGCGCAACACCCTGCGTCTGGAGTCCGCCATGGCGCTATACGGCCATGAGATCTCCGACTCCATCAACGTCTTCGAGGCCGGCCTCGGCCGCTATGCCAGGCTCGATAAAGCCTCGGACTTCGTAGGCCGCGCCGCGCTCGCCGCCATCCAGGCCGCAGGAGGCCCCAAGCGCAAGCTCGTCGGCCTGGAGATGATCGAGCGTGGCATCGGCCGCGACGGCTATCCCGTCTGCACCCTCGCCGGCCAGCGCATCGGCGCGATCACCAGCGGCTCACCCGCGCCCTTCCTCAAGAAAAACATCGCCCTGGCCTATGTCCCCGTGCAGTACGCAGCCCTCAACGAGGTCGTCGCCGTGGAGATTCGCGGCCAGCTCGTCAAGGCAAAAGTCGTCGCAACCCCGTTCTACAAAAGGGCCAGGAAATCCACCTGACCGGCGAATACACTGAGTACAGAAGCTACTCGACAAACCTTGGAGGCGCGCATGGCTTACCCTGCCGGTTATCGCTATACGAAAGAACATGAGTGGATCTCGGTCGCGGGCGCGTCCGGGACCGTCGGCATCACGGACTACGCGCAAAGCTCGCTGGGCGACATCGTTTTCGTAGACCTGCCCAAGGTGGGCGACCGGCTCGAGGCGGGCAAGATCTTCGGCTCGGTCGAAAGCGTCAAGGCGGTCAGTGACCTCTTCTCGCCGGTCTCCGGCACCGTCACCGCAATCAACGAAGAACTGAAGGACAAGCCGGAGTGGATCAACGCCGACGCCAACTCAACCTGGATGTTGAAGCTCGATCTCGCCAACCCAGCCGAGCTGGACGCGCTGCTGACGGACGCCCAGTACGAGGCCTTCATCGCCGAGGAGACGGAGCGCTAATCGTGCGCTACCTTCCCAAGTCGCCCGCCGACCGCGTGGAGATGCTTGCCGCAATTAATGAAGTCACACCCGGCGTTGATTCCATCAACGATTTATTTTCGACGATCCCGGCGGAGGTCCAGTTGCAGCGCGACCTCGCCATCCCCCGCCAGCACTCCGAGTCGGAGGTCCTCGACGGCTTCCGCGCCTTCGCCGAGAACAACGCAACCGGCTACGCCAGCTTCCTCGGCGCGGGCGCGTATCACCACTACCGCCCCGTCATCATCGACTCGCTCGTCCAGCGCGGCGAATTCCTCACCAGCTACACGCCCTACCAGCCGGAGATCGCGCAGGGCACGCTGCAAGCCATGTTCGAGTTCCAGACCATGATCTGCGAGCTGACCGGAATGGAGATCGCCAACGCCTCCATGTACGACGGCTCAACCGGCGCGGCCGAGGCCATGATGATGGCCGTCCGCGTCACCGGCCGCGACCGCGCCGTCGTCGCCCGCACCGTGCATCCGGAGTATCGCGAAGTCCTCGCCACCTACGCGCAGCACCAGCAGATTCCCATCGGCGAAGTGGGCTACACCGCCAATGGCCGCCCCGATTCTGGACGGATAGATCTGGCCGCGCTGGATGCGGCAATCACCGCCGAGACCGCCTGCGTCCTCATCCAGTCGCCCAACTTCTTCGGCACGATTGAGGATGTGGCCGCCATCGCCGAGATCGCCCACGCCAAGGGAGCGCTGCTGATCGTCTCCATCGCCGAGGCGATCTCGCTCGGCATCGTCCGCCCGCCCGCCGAGGCAGACATTGTCTCGCTGGAGGCGCAGTCGTTCGGCGTCGCCGTCAGCTTCGGCGGGCCGTACTGCGGCGTCATCGCATGCAAGGAGAAGTTCCTGCGCCAGATGCCCGGCCGCCTCGTCGGCGAGACCCGTGACGCCGACGGCAAGCGCGGCTACGTCCTCACCCTCTCCACCCGCGAGCAGCACATCCGCCGCGAGCGGGCGACGAGCAACATCTGCACCAACCAGGCGCTGGTCGCGCTGATGGCGACCATCTTCCTCACCGTCTACGGCAAGCAGGGCCTGCGCGAACTCGCCGAGCAGAACCTCGCCAAGGCCGCGTACCTCAGCAGCGCACTCACCGCAGCCGGCAGCGCGAAGCTCCTATTCAACGGCGCGCCGCGCTTCCACGAATTCGTGTTGCAGCTTCCCGCCGGCGCGGAGCAGACCAACGCCGCGCTGCTCGAACACAAGATCATCGGCGGCCTGCCGCTGGCCCGGTGGTATCCAGAGCTTGGCCCCAACGCCAGCCTCTGGTGCGCCACCGAGCTGACCACGCGCGCGCAGATGGACGCCGCAGCGGATGTACTGATGAACATTAAGCAGCCGGAATTGAACACCTAGGTCTCTGATCGCATCATGGTGTGCCTAAATCGGCACATTTGGAGAAGCTGGATGGGTTGCATAGTGACCTTGAGTCGCCGAGCGACGCGGCTCAGGGCAACCCGTGCTCTTGAGCAGGACGAGAGACTCTCTCTTTGCCGGTTGGAGGGTTCTTGTCACCGGCCCATGCTTGCCATGCTACGCATCATGATGAGCACGGCGGGGCCAAGCAGAACCAGGAAGATGCTGGGGAAGATGAACAGCACCAGCGGAAAGATGATCTTGACGGTGGTCTTTGCGGCCATCTCTTCGGCCAGTTGGCGGCGTTTGAGGCGGATGTTGTCGGCGAAGCCGCTCAGCGCGCGGGCGATCGGCGTGCCGAAGCGCTCGGTCTGCACCAGCATGCTGGCGAAGGCATCGATGTCGGGCAGTTCGCTGCGCGCGGCCATGTCGGTCCAGGCCTGGACGCGTGGTTTTCCGGCGCGCTGCTCGCGGTTGATCTGCAGCAGCTCTTCGGTGATCTGGGGATGGCTG
>JBEKRR010000122.1:0-4384 GCA_049518555.1 Acidobacteriaceae bacterium | reverse complement strand
ACCTGCGGATCGACAAGTCCGGTGGGACGAATGATCTGTTCGACAACGACGCCCGAGGATTTGGTGAGTTCGTAGGGACCGGGCGTGGCGGAGACGTAGATAATCTGCCCGGTGCGACTCTCGAACTCCTCGAACTTCAGCGGGCGGTTGTCCATTGCCGAGGGCAAGCGGAATCCGTAGTCCACCAGGTTCTGCTTGCGTGAGCGGTCGCCGTGCCACATGCCGTGGAGCTGAGGAATGGTAACGTGCGACTCGTCGATGAAGAGCAGGAAGTCGCGCGGAAAGTAGTCGATCAGAGTCGGCGGAGGCTCGCCGGGCTGCCGGCCGGAGAAGTGTCGGGAGTAGTTCTCAATGCCATGGCAATAACCAACGGATTTAATCATCTCCAGGTCGTATCTAGTGCGCTGATGGATTCTCTGCGACTCCACTAAACGGCCTTGTTGCTCCAGTTCTTTTTCCCAGAGCTCCAATTCCGCGATAATGGAATCCGTGGCGGCAAGCTTGCGTTCCGGTTGAACTACATAATGCGACTTGGGATAGATGGGAAGCCGCGAATACTTTTGCCGCACGGTGCCGAAGAGCGGGTCGATCTGCGAGAGCGAATCAATCTCGTCGCCGAATAGCTCAATGCGGTAGGCATTTTCGTCGTAGGTTGGGTAGACCTCAATGATGTCTCCGCGGACGCGGAATGTGCCTCGGCGGAAGTCGATGTCGTTGCGGTCGTATAGGATCTCAACTAATTTCCGCGTAATGTCTTCGCGCTTGATCTTCTGTCCACGCTCCAGCAGAAGAAGCATTCCGTAGTAGGCCTCGGGCGAGCCCAGGCCGTAGATGCAACTTACCGAGGAAACGATGATGGCGTCGCGCCGCTCGAAGAGGCTGCGCGTGGCGGAGAGGCGAAGTTTGTCCAATTCTTCATTAACGGTGGCTTCTTTTTCGATGTATAGATCGCCGGCGGGAATATAGGCCTCGGGCTGGTAGTAGTCGTAGTAGGAGACGAAGTACTCGACGGCATTCTTCGGGAAAAACTGCTTGAACTCGTGATAGAGCTGGGCGGCCAGGGTCTTGTTGTGCGCCAGGATGAGCGCCGGGCGCTGCACCTCTGCGATGATCTTGGCCATGGTGAAGGTCTTGCCGGAGCCGGTGACGCCCAGCAGGACCTGGTCCTTCTCGCCTGCGGCGAGGCCGGCCACCAGTTCGTCGATGGCGCGCGGCTGGTCGCCTTGGGGCGTATAGGTGGTGGCGAGCTGGAAGTCCATCTGTATAGGATACCGTCATGCAAGAGAAGCCGGAGAACGTTCGTTCATTGCCGAAACCGATTGTTCGTGCGCTGGTCGTTTTCTACCTCCCTGCCCCTCCCCCGTTGCGGGTATTGGCGCGTAAATGGATCATAGGGCTCATTCCTGTTAGCCCCCCCGGGGGGGGGAGAAGCGTAAAGTATTCAATAATTGCAAGTTAAGCTCGCGCTAAGCGCGCGAGACGTATTTAAGGCGAAGATTCGGCTGGTTGTGGCTGCGCCAGTCATTCGGGTTCTCCCTTTGTGTGCGAAAAGTCTCAAAGTCTTCAAAAAAGGCATGTTAAGTCTGGACTTGTCTGGACTCAGTCTGGACTTCGGGGTCAAAGTCTTGATTCCAGGTTATTTATTTTGTAAAGTCTCTGGAATGAGTGCGCTGCTTGATGGTCCGAGTTACACCTGTTTTTCCCCTGCTTTAATTGTATAGGTTGGAGCATAACTACTATGCCAAGTATTTTTATTGGGTATGTGGTTGATGGGGTGGGAGTTATTTGAATTTCGAGGCGTTGAGGGACTTGACATGCGGATTTACGGGGAAATTCGAGGAAAAAATCTTTGGTGCATCCAGGTGCCCAAATGCGAGGCACCTGGGGCACCCGGCCCATTGATTCTATGCGGCTTATTCAGGGGGCTGAAGCCCCCTACTCCCTCCGGAAGACAAGAACGGGTAGAGTTAGGAGAGAAAGACTGAGGGGGCGGCGTGACGGAGCTTTGGCTGATTCGGCATGGGGAGACGACGTGGAGCGCGGAGGGCAGGCACACAGGCCGAACCGACCTTCCGCTGACCGGGAATGGACGGAGGCAGGCGGCCGTGCTGGGGAAGGCCCTGGCAGGAACGAAGTTTGCCGCCGTGCGCTGCAGTCCGCTACTGAGGGCGAAGGAGACCTGCGAGATCGCCGGATTCGGCAGCGTCGCGGAAGTGGACGAGGGGCTGCGGGAGTGGGACTACGGCGTCTACGAGGGGCGCACGTCGCAGGAGATCCAGGCGGAGATTCCGGGCTGGTCGGTGTGGAAGGACGCAATCGTCGGGGGCGAGACGGTGGAGCAGGTGGGCGCGCGCGCCGATGGCGTGATTGCGCGGGCGCTGTCCGCCGGTGGCGGACCCAGGTCTCAAAATCGAGAACTGGGGCACCCGACGGAGACGGAGGATGTGGTGCGCGTCGCGCTGTTTGCCCACGCGCATATTCTGCGGATTCTGGCGGCGCGCTGGATTGGGCTCGGGCCGCGCGGCGGCAGCCTCTTCGCGCTGGGAACGGGGAGCGTCAGCGTTCTGGGGTGGGAGAAGGAGACGCGCGTGGTCCAGCGCTGGAACCGCGGGTTTGAGGAGTAAGGTGGTTGAGTAGTTTGTCTGGAGCGTTTTTATAATTCTAGAGCTATGAGCTTTGAGCTATGAGCTATGAGCTTCGGGAGGGTTAGATGAGCTGGCTTCGACGAATGGTTGCAGTAGTGTTTTTGGTTGGGATGGCTTGCGGGGCGCAGGCGCAGGCGGCGAAGGGCATTGCGTTCCAACGGGCGGAGCACCTGAAGCGCGGCGTGAACCTGAGCAGCTTTTATGCGCAGACGCGGGACATCTCGCAGGCGCGGCTGGACGCGTATATGACGGTGGGCGACATGCGCGCGCTGAAGGCGGCGGGATTCGACCACGTGCGGCTAAGCATCAACCCGGCGCTGTTGATCGCCAGCCCGAAGACGGGAACGCTGCGCGATGGGCCGATGGCGTCACTGGACAAGACGGTGGGACAACTGCTGGACGCGGGGCTGAACGTGCTGCTGGACATCCACGCGGAGGAGGACTGGAAGGCCGCGCTGACGCACGGCGACGACGGCGCGTCGAACCTGTACGCGTTCTGGCTGAACTTTGCGGCGCACTATGCGAAGACTGACCCGGAGCGGGTCTTCTTCGAGATTCTGAACGAGCCGTCGATGGACGACCTGTACCGCTGGGAGGGGATCCAGGACCGCGCGGTGGCGATGATCCGGCGCGTGGCGCCGCGGCACACGATCATTGCGACGGCGGCGGCGTGGGGACACCAGGACGGTCTGCTGGCGATGGAGCCGGTGAAGGACGAGAACGTGATCTACACCTTCCACGACTACGATCCGATGTGGTTCACGCACCAGGGGGCGACCTGGTCGACGACGTCGTGGGCGTTTACGCATGGGATTCCCTACCCTTCGACTCCGCAGAACATATTGCCGGTGCTGGGCCAGGAGCCGGACGAGCGGGTGCGGCTGGAGCTGGAGCGATACGGCGAAGACCAGTGGGGCCCGGCGCGGGTGCAGACGGAGGTGGACGCGATTGCGAAGTGGGCCGCGGAGCGCAATGTGCCGCTGTACTGCGGCGAGTTCGGCGCGTTCAAGGACCACTCCGACCCGCAGATGAGGGCGGCGTGGATCAACGACACGCGGACGGCCCTGGAATCGCGGCAGATCGGCTGGGCGATGTGGGACTACGACGGCAACTTCGGGCTGGCAAACAAGACGAGCGCGGGGATCGTCTTCGATCCGGCGATCCTGCAGGCGCTGGGGATGGGCAAGCTGAGCAAGTAGTTGCAGGTTGCCAGTTGCGAGGAGCCGGTAGAATGGAGCTATGGTTCCACGGCTTCTGATCTTCGATCTGGACGGCACGCTGATCGACTCGCAGGTTGATCTTGCGAACTCAATCAACGCAATGCTGGCGCATCTGGGCAAGCCGGAGCTGCCGCACGCCGTGCTGCTGGGCTACATCGGCGACGGGGCGACGATGTTGGTGCGCCGGGCGCTGGGCGATCCCGAGGGCGACGTTCACGATGAGCAGTACGTGAACGAGGCGCTGGAGTTCTTCCTGGCGCACTACCGCGTGCATAAGCTGGACTTCACCACTGTGTACGCGGGCGTGGTAGAGGCCCTGGCTGCGATCCGCGCGGAGTGGCCGGGGATCGCGATGGCGGTGCTGACCAATAAGCCGGTGGGGGTGTCGCGGGAGATATGCGCGCACTTCGGCCTGGACCGCTACTTCTTCCAGGTGTACGGCGGCAACAGCTTCCATACCAAGAAGCCGGACCCGGCGGGGCTGCTGGCGCTGATGGCCGAGGCTTCGGCGCTGGATGG
>JBEKRR010000121.1:0-4502 GCA_049518555.1 Acidobacteriaceae bacterium | reverse complement strand
GCGAATCGCAGCACGCTCGCGATCAAGATCAGAGCCAGTCCCGCAAATAGCGCTGGCCCGGCCCACCGCGCGCTTGAGGCCGCATGCGGCACCACTGCCACGGCGAGGCCGAGCCAGACGAGAATGGCAATTGCAAAGCTGCCGTCGTCAACGAAGAGGCCGTATATCTCGCGCGCAATCGACTTGATCCAGCGCATCGTTAGCCCTCCACCGCGTCAGCGCGCGCGACGCTGCGGCAGACTGGCACGAGGCACAGCGCGATCACAAGATAAGCTGTCATGAGGGCAGGGACCGCCAGATCGTCTCCCGGCCACGCAACGCCCGCGCCCTCGCCCACCCAGAACGTCCCGAACGCCGACAGCAGCACTCCGACGACAAACTTCAGAGTGTTCTCCGGCACTCGCGCCAGCGGCCGGTGCAGCGCAACTCCCAGCGCGGAGATCGTCAGCAACGCGGCAATCGCGCCCAGCGAGGCCGTCCACATCAACCCGCGCCCGCTGGCGCCCAGCGCGATGACGATGAAGACCACCTCCGTGCCTTCCAGCATCGTGATGTTGAACGCGACGGCGAAGGCCAGCCTGTCCCATCCGCGAGCGACACCGGCTCCGCGCAGGGCCGCAGTGTTTTTGGCGTAGGCCGCCTGCTCGTTGTGCAGCGCGATCAGCCCGGCGGAGCGCAGAATCGCCTTGCGCAGCCAGCGCATTCCGAACAGCAGAATCATCGCTCCGACAACAAGCTGGACCAGATGCAGCGGAATGCGCGTCAACGCCGGCCCCACCGCCGCGACAATCCCCGCCAGCACGCCCAGTGCCGTTGCTGCTCCGGCCAGCGCGCCCGGCCATCCGCGCACGCCGCCCACCGCCAGCACCACGGTCAGCGCCTCCACGCACTCCACCAGTGAGGCGAGAAATGACGCGACCAGTGTCGTCCAAAGGCGAGTCGCTTCATGTCCTAAGCTGAGGTCCATTTCGCTTCCACCATTCCGGAAGTTGAGAGTTCGAAGCCGCGCGGATTTCAAAATCCTGCGTTCCACGCATAGGATGCTTGTGACAGCGCTTTTGACGGAATGAAATACTACGCACCCTGTGACGCGCTGCGGGAAAAGCCCATGACTTTGCTGCCAAAGACGGACGCAACACCTCCGGTTTCGCCCAGCCGGAGGAACTTCTGTTGCGGGGCCTCCGCACTGCTGCTGGCGCGTGGTGGGCTGTTGCGCGCGGCGAGCCTTGCGGCGCAGGCGCAGTCCGCGCCGCCCGCAACCCCGACCCGGCCCGACGTAGCGGCCATCGATCGCGACCGCATCCTTGCCGCAGCCACGCGCTATCTCACCCAGCCGCCCACGCCCATCACCGCGCTGCCATGCGCGCGCAGCCCCGGCTCGCCGCACGATTACTACTCCGAAGCGGGGCCTTCCGCGCTGGCCGAAGGCGAATCGTCTGCGGGACCGGACTCTGCGGCGAAGCCAGGCGCGGCATCCGCATCTCCGCCGTTCTTCACCGCGCACCGCGACGCGCTCTTCACGCTGGGACTGGCAGTTCCCGCGCTGGCTGCCGCGCACCTGCTCACCGGCGATGCGCGCTACGCAGAGCACGCCGCAGAGTGGCTGCGCGCGTGGTTCGTCGATCCGGCAACCCGCATGGTGCCGCGCCTTGATTACGGCCAGGTCGCGCCCGGCCAACCCGCGGCCGGACAGTCGGCAGGCGGGAGCTTCGCTGGCATTCTGGAGACGCTGCCGCTGGTTGAAGTCGCGCAGTCCATCCCCTTTCTTGCCTCCGCGCTCGGCCCGTCCGGCCGGCTTGCTCTGCTCGAGTGGTTCGACAATTATCTGCGCTGGCTCACCCAGCCCGAGGACAGCGGCCCGCGTCTGCCTGCGCTGGCGCGCGACCGCAAGGACCACCACGGGACGTCGTGGCTGTTGCAGGCCGCCGCCTACGCCCTGCTGACCGCGCCCGTTGGCGATGCTCCCAGGTCCGAATCCGCCGCGCTGGACGATCTGCGCCACCGCTTCCGCACCGTCACCCTGCGCGCGCAGATCGCCGCCGACGGCAGCTTCCCCCACGAGCTCACGTCGCAGTCTCCCTACCGCGATTCGCTCTTCAACCTGGACATGATGGCCGCCATCTGCCATCTACTCTCCACCCGCTTCGAGAGCCTCTGGGAGGCCCAGTTGGACGACGGCCCGGGAATGCGCTCGGCCATCGCATTCCACTTTCCCTTCATCGCGGACCGCGCCCTGTGGCCCTTCCGCGCCGACGCCACGCACTTCGACCAGCTCCCCGCGCGCCGCGCCAGCCTGCTGCTGGCCGCGCGCGCCTACCAGCGCCCGGAGTACGCCGCGCTGTGGAAGACGCTGCCGCCCGATCCCGCCGCGCCCGACATCCTGCGCACGCTGCCGCTCCATCAGCCGCTGCTGTGGGTGCGCCAGCCGGCGCGCGCCGATTGAAGACAATCCGGTTCAAGGCGGGCCGGTTGAAGGCGATCTGAAGTCTCTTTATGCCTACGGAGTTATGTCTGCGGAGTCATGCCTGCGGAGTCATGTCTGCGGAGTCATGTCTGCGGAGTCATGTCTGCGGAGTTATATCTGCGGACTTCGGTCCTGCTCCGCAACCCCGGTGTCGGGAACCGGCTTGCTCCGTCTGGTGCGGTAGCCACGGCTGCGAAACAGGAACAGCGATCCGCAGGCGCCGCACTTCCATGGGTAGATCCCGAAGTGGCCCAACACGTTCTGCTGCAAAAATCCGTTGCGATGGACTCGCATGGTGGCGCCGTCGCTGCATGTGGGGCACTTCACTTCTTTCGACTGTGCCATGGCTTCCTGTTGCCGCTGGGAGAATTTCGCGCTACTCCTGAACGGTTTCACCGTGCCGGATTCGAGCGAGAGTGGTGCAATGTGGTTTTCTTGCGAAAACCCCGCAAACTTTCTTCGCATCTGGAACCGCCTGCGATAAAACCCTCATAGGCCGCATCCTGAGACAACCCAGTATGGAACTCTATCGGCAGGGGGAGGCAGTTGCTACATTGGCCCGAAATCTGTCTACAAACTGAATCTACAAACTGAATCTGAAAACTGCTGTATCCCCGGTCACACCGCAGGCCGGAGCTGTGCGGCAGGACCACGAACGCTGCTGCAAGAATAAACTCAGCCGGCGGCCTGCGCCTGCGATTCGTGGAACTTTTGCACAATGGCTAGGTACTTCCGTGCGTTTTCGGTAATCGTCTCGGGGTGACCCCCCCGGATGGCCTTCGGGTCCACCAGGTCGGCGCCCACGCCGAGCGCGAAGGCCCCCGCCTCCAGAAACTCCGCGGCCGTGGCCAGCGACACGCCGCCGGTGGGCACCAGCTCCACCTGGGGCAGCGGCGCCTTGATCGACTTCAGGTACTTCGCCCCGCCCAGCGCGCTTGCCGGGAACACCTTCACCGCGTCCGCGCCCGCCTCCCACGCGGTGAGGATCTCGGTGGGCGTCAGCGCGCCCGGAAGCACCGGCACGCCGTAGCGATGGCACATCTCGATGGTCTTCAGGTTGAGCACCGGACTGACCACAAACTCCGCGCCCTCCAGAATGCAAAGCCGCGCCGTCTCTGCGTCCAGCACGGTGCCCGCGCCGATCATAATGTCGGGCCGCTCCTGGGCCAGGCGGCGCATCACGCGGAACGCGCCAGGGACGGTCATCGTGACTTCCAGGACGTTGACGCCGCCGGCTGCCACCGCCGTTGCCAGCGCCAGCGCCTGCTCTTCGTTCTCGGCGCGCAGCACCGGTACCAGGCCGAGCTTGCGCAGTGCATTCAGGACCTCTGCTTTCTTCATACTCTCTCCTGTTCCCTGTTAACTGTTCCCTGCCTTACCGCTGTACGCGCGCTCCGCCGCCCTTCATAATGCGCTGCACCTCGTCGAACGTCGCCATGGTTGTGTCGCCGGGGGTGGTCATGGCCAGCGCTCCATGCGCGCAGCCGCAGTTCACGGCCCACTCCGCGCCCTTCTCATTCAAAAAGCCGTAGATCAGCCCCGATGCGAACGAATCGCCGCCGCCCACGCGGTCGAAGATCTCCAGGTCCGGCATGGGCCGCGCCTCGTGGAACGCGCCCTCGTAGTAGCACACCGCGCCCCAGTCGTTGATCGTCGCCGTCTTGGCGTGGCGCAGCGTGGTGGCCACCGCGCGGAAGTTGGGAAACGCCGCCACCGCCTTCTCGATCATCCGCCGGAAACTGCCCGAATCCAGCGCGCCGAGTTCATCGCCCTCGCCTGCGCCCTCGATCCTAAAGCCCAGCGCCGCGGTGAAGTCCTCTTCGTTGCCCAGCATCACATCCACATGCTTCGCCAGTTCGCGGTTCACCTCGGTGGCGCGCGCCTTGCCGCCAATCGACTTCCACAGCGAGTCGCGATAGTTCAGGTCGTAGCTGACGATGACCCCGTGTTTGTGCGCGGCAATCATCGCCTCTTTCGCAACCTCCGCGGTCGATTCGCTCAGCGCGCAGAAAATTCCGCCGGTGTGCAGCCAGCGCGC
>JBEKRR010000120.1:0-4599 GCA_049518555.1 Acidobacteriaceae bacterium | reverse complement strand
TGTCTTCGGCCAGGGCGCAAAGGCCCTGGCGATCCACAAGCGCTGCCGCCGGATGTTGTTTGACAGCACCCCAAGACGATCGGCTGAGTCTGCTCCGGTTTTATACGCAACTCAGACGAGAAGGTCAACCCGGCCTGTAGCGGGGCGGGTCATGCGCCCGTTTTGCGGTCGTAGACGGCGGGGTTGAGGTCGGGGTCGTTATACATCTTGAACTGGCGGTATAGCTTGAAGCGGCGACGGCCAGCGAGGACCTCCTGCCAGAGGCGGTCGAGGCAGGCGGCGAGATCGTCGCGCTGCTCCTGAAGCAGGACGAGGCGGTCGAGATTGCGCTGGCGGTGGGCCTCGGAGGCGGTGGGGCGGCGGCCCTCCTCGGCGGTGTGGTAGAGCTTGAGCGCGAGGACGGAGAGGCGGTCGAGGATGAGGCCGGGGGATTCGGAGTGGAGCGGGGCGGCGGGATTTTGTGCGCCGGCGGCGGCGAGGAAAGCGCGGTCGATGGCTTCAACCAGGTCGTTGCGCTTCTGGTTGAGTGTGTCGATGGAGTGCTTGAGGCGGGCGATGGCGGCGTCCGAGGCCCCAGGCTCGCGGACCTTGTCTTCCAGGTGCCAGAGGTCGAAGTTGGCGCGGTGATGAGCGAGCACGAGGTCGATCAGGTCCGCGGAGGCCGCGGGCGCTTCGGTGGCTGGGGAGGCGAGCGGGGCGGGGGTTGCGGGGTCCTGGTGCCAGCGAAGCGTGGCTTGATCGTGCAGTCGCGGGATTTCGAGGGCGGTCAGCATGGACGGCGGCTAGGCCCGTGGCGGGCACCTCCAACTGTATCAGCAGCACGGGTTTGGTTGCAGAGTGGGGCTGGGATATGGGCTTTCGCCTTGCTGATAGATTCCCTCCGTGAGTCCAGAGGCTGCGGAAAAGTCTGGACTGAACCCAAAAGCGTACCTCAGCGGCTAAAGCCGCAGTGCAGAGGCAGCTTCTTCGGCACGGGTGAACCCGTGCCCTTAAGCGAAACGAGAGAGATACAGATTATGATCGTGTCAGTTGCAGTCGCCAACTCGATTCCTGTACCGGGGGCGCAGAAGAGCTTCGTGGGAGAAACAGAGTGTCGCATGAGTCGCCGATTCGGAAGGTGTTGATCTACCGCCTGGGCAGCCTGGGCGATACGGTGGTGGCGTTGCCGTGCTTCCACCTGATTGCGCGCTGCTTTCCCCAGGCGGAGCGGGTGCTGCTGACGAACTTTCCGGTCCATACCAAGGCTGCGGCGACGGCGGCGGTTCTGGGCGATTCGGGGCTGGTCCACGGCTATATGCGCTACACGGTGGGGACGCGGCGGATTGGGGAGCTGCTGCGGCTGACGAGGGAGATCCGGCGCTTCCGCCCCGACGTGCTGGTGTACCTGATGCCGATGCGGCCATGGAGAAACGTTCTGCGCGACCGAATTTTCTTTTGGAACGCAGGGGTGCGGCGAGTGGTGGGACTGCCCGGGGAGTGGGAGCTGAAGCACCGCTTCGACGCGTCGACGGGGCTCTATGAGCCGGAGGCGAGGCGGCTGGCAAGGGCGATCTCGGCGCTGGGCGAGGCGCACCCGGAGGAGATGGCGAACTGGAACCTGCGGCTGACCGGAGCGGAGCGTCAGGCTGCGGTTGCAGCGCTGGGCACTCTCGCCGGGCGCCGGTTGATTGCCTGCGGCCCAGGCACCAAGATGCAGGCCAAGGACTGGGGCCAGGACAACTGGAGGGAGTTGCTGGCGCGACTTCATGCGAAGTATCCAGAGCATGGGTTGGTGCTAGTCGGCACCCAGGAGGATTACGGGGTGAGTGAGTATTCGGCCGAGAGGTGGAGCGGCGCGAAGGTGAACCTGTGCGGCCAACTGACGCCGCGCGAGACCGCGGCGGTACTGGAAGGCGCGGAGGTCTTTCTTGGGCCGGACTCCGGGCCGATGCACCTGGCCGCCAGCGTTGGAGTTCCGTGTGTAATTGCGTTTTCGGCGCACGGGCTTCCCGGCGTATGGTATCCGGCCGGGCGGCAGCACCAGATCGTCTATCATCAGCCGGAGTGCTTTGGCTGCGGACTTGAGACCTGCATTGCGATGGAGAAGAAGTGCATGACTTCGGTGACGGTGGATGAGATGGAACAGGCCATGGGACGCGTTCTGGGGCCGTTGCCGCAAATTTTGAACTGAGGGCCAGGAGGCCTGTTTCCCATGTCGATCGAACCCGGCGGCGCGGATTGCCGCAGATCTCGACCGGCCGCCGGGTTGCGTGGAGATCATATTGCGAGGCGGGGGGCGACGAGGGCGCGGATGCGGAGTTCGATGGCGTCGATGGAGTTGTCGCCGGAGGGGTCGTTGGCGATGATGAGGACGCGCTGGGGTTCGCGTGCGGCGATCCGCAGGTAGGCGGTGTGGATGCGCGCGTAGAAGTCGTCGGACTCGCGCTCGAAGCGGTTCTCGTCGGCGGGTTGCGCTTCGGGGAGTGAGTCGGGTTGCGGCTCGGCTTGCGATTGGGTTGCGGCGTAGCGGTGGTTGCGGCGGCGGGCGCGGGCGAGGGCGGCTTCGAGAGGTGGAAGGAGCAGAAGGGTGAGATCGGGCTGCAGGTTGTTGCAGACCGCTGCGTGCATGGCGAGGATGCGAGAGCTGCCGAGATGGCGGCCGGCCCCCTGGTAGGCTTCGGAGGAGTCGGTGTAGCGGTCGCAGAGGACGATGGAGCCGACGGCGAGGGCGGGCTCGATGATCTCGGCGATGGCCTGGGCGCGGTCGGCGAACATGAGGGCCATCTCGGCGAGCGGAGTGATGGGGCCGAGCGCAGACTCCGAGCGGGAGTCGACGAGGACGGCGCGGAGGCGGTCGCCGAGCGCGGTGGAGCCGGGCTGGCGCAGCGTGACGACAGTGTGGCCAGAGCTGGTGAGCCAGGCGGCGAGGCGGCGCATCTGGGTGGTCTTGCCGGAGCCGTCCAGGCCCTCGAATGTGATGAAGGTTCCGCGTGGCATGGGGACAAGTCTATCGCATACGGACAAGGACAGATGCTTAACACCGATCAAGGCCGATAGAAGCACCGATCAAGAACAGACAACGACGAAGTGCGGATTAAGAACAGACAACGGCAAGGGCAAGAACAACTACTGAGATTCTGGCTGCGCCAGAATGACGACTCCTGGGGGGATGGCGACTTCCGGATGATTATTCTTTGGATTTCTGGCGGAGTTCGCGGAGGATCTCGGGGAGGCGATGGAAGATGGCGACCGAGCGCAGCCACGTGCGGTTGTCGATGGCCGGATAGCCGCTGACGGTGGCACCGGGGGCGACGTCGGAGGGGATTCCGGTCTGCGCGGTGGCGACGGCCCCGTCGCCGATGGTGAGATGGCCGGCGACGCCAACCTGGCCGGCGAGGATGACATTCTTGCCGACATGCGTGGATCCGGAGAGTCCGACCTGCGAGCAGAGCAGGGTGTTGGCGCCGACCGACGAGCCGTGGCCAACCATGACGAGGTTGTCGATCTTGGCGCCGGTGTGGATGCGGGTCTCGCCGATGGAGGCGCGGTCGACGGTGGAGTTGGCCTGGACTTCGACGTGGTCGTCGAGGACGGTGACGCCGGTCTGGAGGATCTTGTGCCAGGCGGGAAGTTGAGGTGGTTCGACCCAGGTCTCAGAATCGAGACCTGGGGCACCCGGCGCGGGGGTATCGTAGTGGGCGAAGCCGAAGCCGTCGGCGCCGATGATTGCGCCGTTCTGCAGGGTGACGTGGTCGCCGAGGCGGCAGTGTTCGCGGACGATGGAGTGGGCGTGGGCGAAGAAGTGGCTGCCGATCTGTGCGTGGGGATAGACCACTGCGTGGGGCAGAAGAGTTGCATGATCTCCGATGACTGCGTGGTCGCCGATGACGACGTAGGGACCGATGTGGGCTTCGGGGCCGATCTGCGCGGTGGGAGCGATGACGGCGGTGGGGTGGATTCCGGGCGTGTAGGTTGGGGCTTCGTAGAGGATTTCCAGCGCGCGGGCGAAGGCGAGATAGGGATTGGCGATGCGCAGGGTGGCGGCGGCGATGGGGCCGAAGGTGGGTTCGACCAGCACGGCGGTGGCCTGGGTGGTTCGGGCCAGCGGCGTGTACTTGGGATTGGCGACGAAGGTGAGCTGGCCGGGGCCGGCGACTTCGAGGCCGGCGGCAGAGGTGACTTCGGCGTCGGGATCGCCGTGGAGGGTTGCGCCGAGATGAGCGGCGAGGGCTGATAGCTTCATGGAGGAATTGTAGCGCGCGACCAGAGGCTTAACACCGATCTACACCGACGAGCACCGATCTAAGAACAAATATTGATTTAAGACAAATACTGATTGATAACAACCGATCAACCGTGAATTGACAGACCAGTGCCTGTAGCATTCGCACTACGGATGTCGCCTGTCGCGCATCGGACGAAGTGTGGTGATTCTTCCCCATTCCTCTTTGGCTGCGCTCAGGGTCATGGTCAGAATGACAAACTTCTATTGTGAAAAGTCTTTATCGGTTTGATCGGTGTCGATCGGTGCTAAGTATTTTTTGGGTGGGGCGAAGGCATTTAGTTGGGGCGGGAGGCGGGGTCGATGGGGAGGTGGAAGAGATCTTCCTGGAGGGTTTC
>JBEKRR010000119.1:0-4612 GCA_049518555.1 Acidobacteriaceae bacterium | reverse complement strand
CACATCGCATTCCACGCAACGTACATCGTCTTGTCCACATACGGCGTCGGACGCTTCTTGCGCGCCGCAATCATCTTTCGCCTGGCCGATTCCAGCCGCGTCAGCGCCTCCACCACCCGCACGCCGGCCTTGCGCGCAACTACGTCCAGCCCGCGCTTCACATGCAGCACGTTCTTCGCCACATTGTGCTGCATGTTGCCGATCTCGCCGATGTTGTAGTACCCCACCACAAGCTCCAGCTCCTCGGCCGTCAGCGCCTCTGCCGCCTCATCCAGCGTCCAGGTAAAGTAGTCGCCGTCGTCGTCCAGCGAGAAGTCCGCGTCCTGCGACGCATAGAACCCGCCCAGCTTGCGGTCGCACAGACACTCATCCATCCAGCGCATCACGTCGCGCGCCACCCGCGAGAACTCCACGTTGCCGAATGCCTGGTACGCATGAACGTAATTTCTCAGCAGCTCGCTGTTGCCGTACGCCATCTTCTCGAAGTGCGGCACCACCCAGTGCTCGTCCACCGAGTAGCGGTGAAACCCGCCCCCCAGCTGGTCGTAGATCCCGCCCTTCGCCATCTTCTCCAGCGTCACCAGCACCGCCTGCTTGGCCGTCTCCGCCATCTTCGCTGTCTCCGGCCCGCTCTGCTTCGGCGTCGCGCTCGCCGCGCGCGTCTCCGCCCGCAAGGCCACTTCGATCAGCAGGTCCAGCGCGCTCGAATGGGGGAACTTCGGCTGCCCGCCGAATCCTCCATGCTTCATGTCTGCGCTCTTCAGCGCGGACGCCGCCATCTTGTCCACCAGCTCGCGCCCAATCTCCTTGATCTCGCCGCCCGCCCGTCCGCTGAACGCCTCATTGTGCTCGATCGCGTTCATCACGCTCGCCGCCGTCTCGTCCACCTCCGTCCGCCGCTCCTGGAAGGCGTCCGCCATGGTCAGCAGCACGCGCTGAAAGCTCGGCCGGTTGTAACCGTCCTCCGGCGGAAAGTACGTCCCTCCGTAGTACGGCCTGCCCTCGGGAGTCAGAAACGCCGTCAACGGCCAGCCCCCCTGTCCGCTGATCGCAGACACCGCGGCCTGGTAGCGCGCGTCCACGTCCGGCCGCTCGTCCCGGTCCACCTTCACCGCAACAAAATGCTCATTGATAATGCGCGCCGTCTCCGCGTCCTCATACGACTCGCGGTCCATCACATGGCACCAGTGGCACCACACCGCCCCAATGTCCAGCAGGATCGGCTTGTCCTCCCTCACCGCGCGCTCGAACGCACGCTCGCCCCACTCCATCCACGCCACCGGCTGGTGCATCGCCGAGCGCAGATAGGCCGAAGCCGAGCCCGCCAGCGCGTTCCTCCGCCCATCCCCCCCATCGTCAGCAATGTCCACTGGCTCAAGGCTCACAGTCGTCCCGCTACTGCTCTGCATTTGACTCATAGCTTCAAAAATCCCTGGGAGCAACAGTTGCACACTGCTTACGACTTATACCCAGTCTAGTCATCAGCACGCAGCCGCCAATCCCACACAAGTTCCATGCCTCCATCCACCTAGGTAACCACGTTTCCGCCTGCAGCGATGCCTGCGCCCTGCATCCCCGCAAGTGTATTTGATCGCCGGGGTGGGCCTCTCGATTCTCCGATCTGGCTTCCCCACAGTGCAAAACCGCGTATTTGCTCAAACCCGCGTCTTCACACGTTGCGGAATATCCTGTCTTGCTTAAGTGCACTGCCTTACCCTCACTCACGCCGTCATTCTGGCGCAGCCAGAATCTCAGTATTTGGCCCGTATTGTTTAAGGGCACGGCTTTACAGGCTGCGGAAAAACTTCCGTCTTTGCCTTTGGGAGGGAGCAGGGGGCTTTGGCCCCCTGAATAAAGTCAATGGATTCAGGGGCTTTAGCCCCGGGCCTTTTGCCAGAAGCTGCAATCAACCCTCTTCCCGCAGCCTCTTCAACTCATGCAAGACCTCATGCAGACAAGAAAGGCCCGAAGCATTCCGCCCGGACCCTCTCTTGAAACTCCCTCCCCAGCCCTTACTGTGGGTGCCCCATCCTTCGCGGTCTTATTGCGATCGGGGTCCCCGGTGAGCTTGCTCACTGGGGTGAGGAAGGGTGGGTTGCCGGAGCAGCCTCCACCGCAATCGGCTTCGGAGCTGCCGGGGCCGTGGGAGCCGTCAGCCCCGGAATCACCGGCGCCGCCGTCATCACGCCCGTCGCCGCGTCCGTAATGCTGATCCCGTACCGGTCCAGCGTATTCGACAGCAACTCCAGCAGTCCGGCCCGGTCCTTGGCATACGCCGCCGTCGCCGAGATCAGCGTATTCTCCGCCGTCGCCAGGTTCCGCTGCTGCTGCAGCACCAGCGCCGAGGTCGAAGCCCCCAGCTTGAACTTCTTCTGCTCCGCGTCCAGCGACTGCGCCGAGTAGTCGCGTCCTGCCTGCGCCGCGCCCACCTGCGCCCGGTCGTTGGTCAGAGCGTACTGCCCGTTGATCACCTGGATCCGCACCTGCGTGTAGAGCTGTTGCAGACGCATCTGCGCCTGCCGGTACTCCATCTGCGACCGCGCCTGGTCGGCTTGCGCCACCCGGTTGCGCAGCGGGATCGTGATGTTCACCCCCACGCCCTTGTCCGGCGCGGTGCTGTTGAACAGATTGCCAATCGCCGAACCGTAGCTAATCGATGGAAAACTTCCCGCGGGGTAGTTCGTCCCCGTATCGAAGTTCAGCGCGTTCGGGTTCTGCGCGCCCGCCAACTGACTCGATCCGTAGAATGCGTACGCATCCACCGTCGGCAGCAGCCCGTTCTTCTCCGCCTTCATCGTGATCTCGTTGTTCTTCATGTTCAGCACCGCCTGCTCGATCTGCGGATTGTTGGCGTACGCCTGCTGCACCAGGTCGTCCACCGCCATGTCTTCTTCCGGCAGCCGGTCCAGCGCCACGCGGTCGGTCGGTACCACCGGCGCGGCCATCAGCGCCGGGTCGGTCAGCTCCCGAGCTATCGCCTGCTTCATAATCAGTTGCTGATACGTCAGGTTCGACTGCGAAGCCACCAGCGCCTGCTTGTCCGCAGCCACCGCCGAGTCCGAGTTCACCACATCCAGCGGCGCCAGCGTCCCAATCTGTAGCTGCTTGCGGTTGTCCGAGGTCAGTTGCGTCGACTGCGCCAGCGCGCGCTCCTTCGCCTGCTCGTCCTCGTACGCGCTCACCAGCCCCCAGTAGATGTTCTCCACCTGGTTCACCGTATACAGCAACTGCTGGCGGAACGCCGAATCCGTAATCCTCCGGTCGTTCTTCGCCTGCACAATAAACCGCCCGTTGATCCCCCACCCGAAGCCCTGCAACAGGTGTTGTGTCGCGGTCGCGCGGAAGCTGGTCGTAATGTCCGGGCTGTAGTCCGTGAATGGGTTGTTGGTCGTGGTCCGGCTGTTGTTGAACGAAACCCCAAGCTGCGTGCCGGTCAGAAATCCCTGCGTGTAGCCGAAGTTATACGTCGATGTGTCGGTCGATAGCACCGATTTGCCGCCGCTGAACAGCAGGTTCGACTGCTGCTGGTCCAGCGTCTCGTACTGCACGGTGCCCGTCAGCGTCGGATCGAGGTTCTCCGGCTGCGCCCCGCCGCCATTGGTGCTCAACACCAGGCCTCCGGCGCCCGCGCCGCTGCCGCCCACGCCGCCCGACGTTCCCCCCGGCCCGCCGCCGCCCGACACCGTGGTCCCCGACCCGCCCAGCGTGCCGCTCACCAGCCCGGTCGAAACTCCGCGCAGCCCCGCCCCAGCCTTCGCCCGCAGGATGTCCGTGTCCGCAATGTCCAGGTTGATCCGCGCAATCGCGATGTCGAAGTTGTTCTCCAGCGCCAGCAGCACCGCGTCCGACAGGCTCAGATAGATCTTCCCGTCGCGCACCAGCGAGTCCAGCCGAGGAGTATTCCCCAGCCTTGCCAACGGAACATCGGTCGGCGAGTACAGCTTCAGCGGATTGGGAAAGAATGGATGCTGGTGCGTGTAGTCCCTGCCCGTGTCGCGCAGATATAGCGGCCCGGTCAGCCTGGGCGCCGGTGCCGGCGGCAGATTGCCCGCCGCTGTCTGCGCAACCGGAGTCGCCGTCGCAGCCTGCGCTCCCGCCGTTTGAATGTTCCCGCTCACCACCAGCAGCACAATCGCCGCCGTCGCCTGCAAATCCCTCAATCTCACCTTCATCGTCTCCAACCCTTCTTGCAAAACAGCGCAAAAAAACGCACAGCCGTCCCCCACAGATACGCTCCCGTAGGCAGCCTGGTTCCCCGCGCCATCCGCCGCGCGCTGAACGCCCAGTATACCAACCTCCCAGCCCACAACTGGGTGCCCCATTCATCGCGGTCTCATCGCGATGAGTGGGATTGCCTGCCCAAACCTCTTCCCGCCCCACATTCCTCTCCAGCCGTGATACCGTGCAATTCAGCCCCCATGACGAACTGGAAGCTCACCCTCGCCTACGACGGCTCCCCCTACCGCGGATGGCAGATCCAGCCCAACCTTCCCACCGTCCAGGGCCTGCTCTCCGACGCCATCCACCGCACCACCGGCGAGCGCGTCCTTCCCCAGGGCTCCGGTCGCACCGACGCCGGCGTTCACGCCCTCGCCCAGGTCGCCAGCTTCTC
>JBEKRR010000118.1:0-4619 GCA_049518555.1 Acidobacteriaceae bacterium | reverse complement strand
TGGCGCGGCGCGGACATTCGCAACATCCTCGAGTTCGAGAAGGACTTCCCCAACGTCCGCACCATCCGCCTCGAGCAGAACTACCGCTCCACACAGATCATCCTTGAAGGCGCGTCCGCCGTGGTCGCCAACAACACGCTGCGCAAGGGCAAGACTCTCTTCACCACGCGCGAAGGCGGCTCGTTGATTGGCTTCTACGAGGCCCCCGACGGCGAGAACGAGGCGCTGTTTATCGCCGACCGCATCCAGCAGTACCTGCGCGCCGCCGACTCCAGCCCCAGCGAAAGCGCGCCCCGCTGCGCCGTCCTCTATCGCACCAATGCGCAGTCGCGCCTGTTCGAAGAGGCCCTGCGCCGCTACCAGATCCAGTACCGCATGGTTGGCGGCTTCTCCTTTTACGATCGCGCCGAGGTCAAGGACATCCTCAGCTACCTCAAGCTCGTTCTCAACCCGCACGACTCCATCGCGCTGGGCCGCGTGGTGAACTCGCCCCCGCGCGGCATCGGCAAAACCACCATGGAGACGCTGGAGCGCATCGCGCTCACCGCCGGAATCAGCACATGGGACGCGATTGCTCGCGCCACCGAAGACGGCCTGCTGCCCGCGCGCGCGCTGGCAGCGCTGGGCAAATTCCGCCGCCTCATCGAAGACGCCCGTGCCCTGCTCGGCGCAGATTTTGCCGGCAAACTAGCAGCCGACCTTGCCGGCGAAAATCCGGGTGCCCCACGTCTCGACTCTGAGACGTGGGATGCAACGGCACAAAAGATTGAGCAGGCGAACGCCATCGACTTCAACCCGGATGAGTTTGCAACCGAATCTGCTACAAATGAAGCGGCCTCCTCCGGCGATCAATCCAACCGCGAAGCCTTTCGCGCCCCCGGCGACGCCGCAACCCTCCCTGAGCTCATCAAGTTCCTTAACGACCGCAGCGGCTATCTCCGCGCGCTGGAAGACGAGGCCACGCCTGAGGCCTTCTCGCGCATCGAGAACCTCAAGGAGCTGGCCAACGCCGCGCAGGACGCCGAGGAGCGCGGCGAAACGCTCACCGAGTTCCTCGACCACGCCGCGCTGGTCTCCGACACCGACTCCTACAGCTCCGAGGCGCGCGTCACGCTGATGACCCTGCACGCCGCCAAGGGCCTCGAGTTCCCGCTTGTCTTCCTCGCCGGAATGGAGGAGGGCCTCTTTCCCAACTCGCGCACGCTGGTGGACCCCATCGGACTCGAGGAGGAGCGCCGCCTCTGCTACGTCGGCATGACCCGCGCCATGGACACGCTCGTCCTCACCCGCGCCCGCTACCGCCGCCGCTACGGCTCGGAGGTGCCCGACGCCAGCATCCCATCGCGCTTTCTGGAAGAGGTGCCCGCGCGCCTCATCGAAGACCTGGGCAGCCCCGCGGCCCAGCCGCAGTTCTCCGGCTCCGCCTACGCCACGCCCTACCCGCAACGCAATCGCTTCGGCCGCTCCACCAAGAACGCCGGCGGCGATGCGCTGGAACGCCACTACAGCTACGAAGACGAAGACCAGTCGGCCGCGCACCCCCGCGCCACGGCGATCAAATTCTCCACCACGCGCATCGCTCCCGGCTCGCGCCCCATCGCGCGCGCCGCCTCTGCCGGCAACTCCATCGACAACATCGCCAGCTTCTTCGCCGCGCGCGGGCAAAAGATTCCCAGTGGCCAGAGCTTCACACGCCCCAAGATTGATCTTCCCGCCCCCACCGGCAAGACCGGCCTGCGCCAGGGTTCGCGCGTCCGCCACCCCAAGTACGGCATAGGGACCGTCTTTCGCCGCGAGGGCGATGGGGACGACGCGAAGATTACAGTACAATTTCAACAGCACGGCGTAAAAAAGCTGGTGGAAAAATTTGCCCAGCTCGAAGCTCTCTAGCCACTTCGTCTGGAGAACGTCGCCTCTAACCTATCTTCAGGAAAGCACAGACCACACATGGCAGACACCAAAAGCATCACCGACAAGCTCGAACGCAAGAAGATCAAGCGCGCGGCGCGCAAGGCCGCCCCGCCCAAGGGCAAGCGCACCGGCGCGCGCGGCGAGAACAAGTCCAAGGTCAAGAAGGCCGCGCGCGGCAAGACCAAGCGCTAGCGTCCTGCAACATCGGGTGCCCCATCCATTCCGCGTTGGTTGCGGAATGGGTGGGAATCGCCATCACGATCTTAGACCCGGATCGATAGCATCGCCGCATTATCTCCGAATGCATCTGCTTCGCTGGCTGCACTCTATTCAGGAGTTTGACGCTGCCCAGGCAAATCTTCGCCACCAAGTCCATCGACAAGCTGATCGCCGAATCGGAGCGGCCCGATCGCGCCCTGCGCAAGACGCTCGGCCCGGTCTCGCTCACCGCATTCGGCATCGGCGCGGTCATCGGCTCGGGAATCTTCACCGTCATTGGCGTCGCCATCGGGGGCAACCCAACCGAGTTGAAGAAATGGGCCGACTCGCCCGTCGTCGACCTCATCCTCGGCCTCCTCCATCACACCGGCGGCGCCGTCGTGGGCCGTCCCGGAGCGGGCCCGGCCATCGCGCTCTCGCTGGTGCTCGTCGCCATCGTCTGCGCGCTCACCGGCCTCTGCTACGCGGAGCTGGCCAGCATGATCCCAATCGCCGGCTCCGCTTACACCTACACCTACGCCACCATGGGCGAGCTCATCGCGTGGATCATCGGCTGGGACCTCATCCTCGAATACGCCTTCTCGAATATGAGCGTCTCGGTCGGTTTCGCAGCGCACATCGTCGATCTGATGGACTGGCTCGGCCTGCATCTCTCGCCCAAGTGGCTCTCCCCCGCCTACCTCCCGCTCGGTCTGCAGGACCTCGCCGGCAACACTATCTACGCTCCCGGATGGCACTTCGGCTTCGACATTCCCGCCTTCCTCGTCGTACTCATCCTCACTGTCATTCTCGTCCGCGGCATCCGCGAGTCGGCGCGCACCAACAACATCATGGTGCTGATTAAGATCGCCGCCATCCTGCTCTTCGTCGGCTTCGGCGCCAGCTTCATCCATCCCTCGAACTACCACCCCTTCTCGCCCAACGGATGGACCGGCGTGCTGGCCGGCGGCTCCATCATCTTCTTCACCTACATCGGATTCGACTCCGTCTCCACCGCAAGCGAAGAGTGCAAGGACCCGCGCCGCGACGTGCCCATCGGAATCCTCGCCACGCTCATCGTCTGCACCCTGCTCTACGTCGGCGTCGCCGTGGTGCTCACCGGAATTGTCCCCTGGCGTTCGGTCGCCGGAGACGCCGCCCCCGTCGTCAACGCACTCCGCCGCGTCTCTCTGCTCCCCGGCGGACATCGCCTGCACTTCGTACGCCTCGCCGTGCTGCTGGGCGCGCTGGTCGGAATGGTCTCGTCGATCCTGGTCTTTCAACTCGGCCAGGCGCGCGTCTGGTTCTCCATGTCGCGCGATCGCCTGCTGCCCGACGTCTTCAGCCGCGTCCATCCGCGCTTCCGCACGCCCGCATTCGCCACTGTGGTCGCGGGCATTCTGGTCGCCATCCCCTCTGGCCTCTTCGACGTGGGCACCTTCGCCGAGATGTCCAACATCGGCACGCTCTTCGCCTTCGTCCTGGTCTCCGCCGGAGTCATCGTGCTGCGCTACAAGGACCCCCACCGGCATCGCGGCTTCCGCGTCCCCTTCGGCCCTATCATTCCCATCCTCAGCGTCATCTTCTGCATTCTTCTGATGGCCGGCCTGCCCGCCAAGACCTGGCTGCGCTTCTTCATCTGGCTCGCCATCGGCCTCGTCATCTACGTCCTCTACAGCCGCAAGCGCAGCGAGTTCCATAAAGATCCGCAGCAATAGCCTCGTGCCCAGCTCATGCCGTCATTCTGGCGCAGCCAGAATCTCCGTATTTCGTACTTGCACTTGCTCGTCTCATTCCCCGGCCACCGATATCCACAGATCATTGCAGGGGGGAACCTCGTTTGGTACACGATATCCACGAGTTTTTGATGAACTTCCCGTGAACCCCCTTGCGAGTAACGCGCCCACACCGCATACTCGCAACAGATGCATGGGAACGGTTCCTGTCGAGACCAACACGTGACCCGATACAGCCGTCAAGACGTCCTTCGAATCCTGCACCTGCGAGCGCGCCAGTTGACCGCGTGGGAGCAAGCAGGGCTGATTCCCGCCAACGAACAATACTCCTTTGAAGACCTGGCCCAGTTGCGCACCCTGCGCGCGCTGCGCGCAACGCGCATCTCCGCCAAGAGCATCCGCGAATCGGTCGAAGCCATGCGCCGCGCCGCCGGCATGGGCAATCCCTTTACTGAAGCCTCTGCCGTCAGCCACGGAGCGCATCTCAGCTTCCGCCACAATGGAGCGCTGGTCGATCCCGTCACCCGTCAGCTTGCCTTCGACTTTGAGGCAGGAACCAAACGCCAGCTCAGCATCGTCGGCTCCGAGTCCCACGGCCCCGAGCCCGACCTGCAGGAGCTCTTCCAGCGCGCGGTGCGTCTGGAGGAGGTCCCCGCCACCATTTCAAATGCCGCCGAGCTCTATCGCCAGATCCTTGCCATGCGGCCGGGATACGCCGCCGCAGCCATCAACCTGGGCACCATCCACTACAACCAGCGCGAGTTCACCCTCGCC
>JBEKRR010000117.1:0-4643 GCA_049518555.1 Acidobacteriaceae bacterium | reverse complement strand
GTGCCCCATCCTTCGCGTTCTTTGCGATCGGGGTCCCCGGCGAGCTTGCTCGCTGGGGTGAGGAAGGGTGGGAAGCAACACCCCTACTGCGCCGCCGGCGCGAAGCACCGCACAAAGCTCGCCCCCGCAGAACTCCGCACCCGGACCGCCCCGCCCTCCACCGGAACCACCACCGCCCGCCCCACCGGCAACTCCACGTCCTCACAGCCCTCACTCTTCACCACAGCCCCGCCACGCAATCCCACCACGCACCCCGCCCCCTCCACCGGAACCACCGCCTCGCCGCCCGCCGCCACGTCGTACCGGTCCACCACAAAATACCTCTGCTCGATCAGCCGCGTGAACCCATCCATCGCCCGCGGCCGCACCTTGCCCGCAGCCGTACGCATCTTCATCGCGCGCAGCCCCTGCTCCAGATGCAGCTCCCGCCCCCTCCCGTAGTCGTACAGCCGGAACGTCGCATCGCTGGTCTGCTGCGTCTCCAGCAGCACCACCCCCGGCCCGATCGCATGCACCGTCCCCGCGTCCACAAACACCATCTCTCCCGCCTCCACCGGCACCCACTCCAGCAGCTTTTCCAGCGTCCCATCCGCAACCGCCGACCGCACCGCCTCCGCCGTCACGCCCTCGCCGAGCCCCAGCGCAATTGTCGCCCCCGCCTCCGCCTCCAACACGTACCAGCACTCCGTCTTGCCTCGCGGCTGCCCCATCGCCCGCGCCATCGCATCGTCCGGATGCACCTGCACCGACAGCTTCTCATTGGGAAACAGCAGCTTCACCAGCAGCGGAAACTCCGCCGCCACATGCGCCAGCGTCCGCCCTGCCATCGGACCCGTCTCCACCACGCACTGCGCCCCAGTCAGCCAAGCCTCGCCCACCGGCTCCGTCGTTCCCGTCTCGCTATACCACGGCCGCAGGTCGAGCCTTCCCCACGGCCGCGCGCTGAACCACGGCGCCAGCCGAAACGGCCCCAGCCCTCCCCTCTTCAATCCCTTACTCTCCATCCATCCCCTCAGTCGTTATGCATACGAGTTTGTCATTCTGACCCTGACCCTGAGCGCAGTCGAAGGGGAAGGGGAAACATCCCCGCATATTGTCTTTGTTCTTGAACTCAATCATCATCGTCCTTCTTGGCTCTCTTCTGCTTTTCGGTCAACTGCGCCGGCACCGCCGCATCGCCCATCGCGTCCCGCCACAAGATTACATTCAGCTTGCTCGCATCCGCCCGGTCCGCGTGTGTAAAGTCCATCTTCGCCGACTCCCGTGCTCCCACCGCCGTCTTCGCATTCGCCGTGTAGATCAGCCCATTCTCCCGGTTCGCATAGTCCGCCGCAAACGGCCTCTGGTCGCCCGGCCCGGTAAACATCGGCCCCATCAGCGGAGCCAGCGCGTCGTTGTTGTTCATCGGAGGCAACTCCAGCAGCGTCTCCATCGTCCGCACCACGCTCACCGTAGTGTAAAAATGGCTGTCCACAAACGCACCTCCGCCAACCGCGCGCGGCGAGTACTTGCTCACCACCAGCGCCAGGCTCCGGTGCGCGTCCACGTGGTCCGCCCCGTTCTGCGCATCGTCCTCCAGAATGAAGATCGCCGTATCCTCCCAGTACGCCGAGTGCGACACCGCATCCACCACCCTTCCCACCGCCAGGTCGTTGTCCGCCACCGAAGCCTTCGGCGTCGGCCCGCCCACCGTCGTCCCCGCCGTATGGTCGTCGCCCAGCCGCACCGTGATGTAGTTCGGCATGGTGTCCTTCCCCGCCGCGCGCTCCCGGACCCATCCCGCGAAGTGCCGCAGAAACACCTCCGCCCGGATCTGGTCCGGTACCCGCAGGTTGAAGTCCGGCGACTCCGCCGCGAAGTGCCCCACCAGCTCCGGCTTGGTCGCCACGTTGCCAGCCAGCAGCGGAATCGCCCACGGCCACCGGCTCACTCCTCCGCCCCACTCCGCCGGAATCGCCTCGCCCTTCTGGATCGCGACCCGTGCGCACTTCACGCTCTCCAGCAGCGGCCCCTCCTGCATACTCCCGCTCTTCTTCATATCGCAGAAGGTCGACGAGATGAACTCCCCGAAGTTATAGTGCGTCCTGCCGTGCGCCTCCGCGTTGCCCCACATATACCCGCTCGCCGGCTCATTCACGTCCGCAATCTTCTGCAGCAGCGGGTAGCCATTCGACACCACTCCCTCGTAGTCGTATGTCCGCTGCGCGTTGCGATACTGCTGCTGCCACGTCTTCTCGTTATAGTCCGTGCTGATCGCCGCGTTCGACCACTCATGTCCGTCGCCCGACACCTCGCCCGAATCGAAAAAATTGTCCAGCACGCCAAACTGCAACGCCAGCTTGTGCTGGTTCGGCGTCACGCTCTCGCCATACATCGCCAGCCCCGCATCGCCATTCCCCACCGGCCTCCCGTTCTGCTTCAGGTCGCCGAACAACTGATCGTAAGTCCGGTTCTCCTTGATGATGTAGATCACATGCTTGATCGGTCCCGCCCCTTGGTTGTCATCCCCACTTCTTTGTTTGTCATCCCCATAATTTTTTTTGTCATTCCGTAGCGCAGACGGGGTCCCCGGCGAGCGATTTGTGCTCGCTGGGGTGTTAGCGGAGGAATCTGCTTCTGCTTTTGTATTTGCGCTCGCACTCCCATTCGCCGCAAACTCAATCCGCTCCGCCGCCGCCCGCATCCGGTTCGACTGCATCACCTCCGCCGTCGCCGCCTTCAGGTCCACCGCACCCACATCCACCGCGGCCAGCGACCCATACAGCAGCGTCGCAATGTAGGTGAACTCCTGCTTCGTCTTGGGAATCGCCGTCGCAGTCACCCTCTGCGCAAAGTTATTCGGCCCCGTCCCCCGTCCCTTGTCCGTCGCAATGTACAGTTTTTCGCTCTTCCCTGTTCCCCGACCAATGTTTCCGGGTGCCCCATCCATCGCAGCTTTATCGCGATGGGTGGGAACCAGAGCCAACGACATCGGCATCCACTCCGTCGGGATGAACCCTACCGGCTCCACCATCCCCTGCTTCGCCGCCGCGGCCGTCAGCTTCCGCGTATCTATCACCGCCACCGCGTCCGACCCCATGTTCGCCGCATACAACCGGCTCCCGTCCGCACTCACCGCCAGCGCCACCGGCTCCGCGCCAAAGTAGCTCTGCCCCGGCAGCCGCATATCGTAGTACCCCTTCACCGCAAACTTCGGTGAACTGGGTGACTTCGATGAATTGGGTGCCCCATTCATGACGGTTCTATCGTCATGGGTGGGGTATTTGGGTGCCCCAGTCGGGGTCCCCGGCGAGCGGTCTTTGCTCGCTGGGGTGGCACGTCTCGATTCTGAGAGCTGGGATGTTCCACCACTGATATCAACCGCCGCCACTGCGTCCCGGTTCGCCAGCGCCACGTAAAGTGTCTTCCCATCCGGACTCATCTCCAGCGCGCACGGATGCGTCCCTGGCTTCACCGGATCGCTCGGCTTCAGCAGCGCCAGCCTCCGCCCTACCGTCCCATTCACCAGATCGAGTTCCACCACCTCGCTCGAATTCCACAGCGCCACAAACCCGCGCGCTCCGTCCTTCGACACCGCAACCGCCACCGGATACGTCCCCGGCACCGCATCCGTCTCCGAGAGGTCGAACCGCTTCTCCACCCATCCCATCGCCGCATTCATCAACAGCACATCATCAGAGAGATTGTCCGCCACCAGCAACTGCTGTTCGATAGCCGTATACCTGAGTCCAAGCTCTCCAATACGCTTATCAACACGTTCCACCACCGCAATCGCCGCCGGATACGGCACTCCCATCGCCCCATCCTTCCCGCCCACCAGCTTCGTCCTCCGCGCCCCCTCCAGCTTCTGCAACCCAATCGGGATTAATCTCTCCGGCGTAATCTTCCCCGCATCGAACCTATACACCACAATCCCGTTCCCCACATCTCCCTTGTCACTTCCCGTCGGGTCGGTCAGCGAAGCCATGCTCGCGTACAGATGCCTCCCATCCCCGCTGAACGCCAGCCCCGAGTACAGCGTCTGCTTGCCCGTCGTCGCCGTCCTCTCGTCGGGAAAGTCCACCACCCTCCCCGTCCGCGTATCCATCACCGCCAGCGACTGCTCGTACTTCGACTCGAACGTTCCATACCCCGCGTTCACCGTCACCACATACCGCCCGTCCGGCGACACCGCCATCGACACCGGCTCCGAGTTCACCCGCTGCGGACTACCCGGCACCGCTCCCAACTGCTTGCTCGACGGCAGATCGTCCATCGCCTTCGCCGTCCCCTGCGCCAACACGCCAGTTGCCGCGCCCGCTGTCACCAGCAAAGTCGCGGCCAGCCCAACCCGCACCCCACTCCACAAAACGCATCCGCGCATCGCCCTGCCTCTCGAAGTACTCATCCACTCACCCTAACAAATCCCTCTTGCGCTTCCATTACAAAACTCTTACACCCCGCCGGAACCACGCGCCGCCAGCTCTGAATCAAACAAACTGTACGGCAACCTCCGAGGTCAATCCAACAGATGTCGCCAACCCTCCTCATCTCCGAAGCGCCCGCCGCAGGGCCCCGCGCGCAAACTGCCGTCCCCGTCTCCGCACCCGTCGCCCCCGGCCCCCTCGCCGCCCATCGCATCGCCGCCGCCCGCCGCTCCGCCG
>JBEKRR010000116.1:0-4698 GCA_049518555.1 Acidobacteriaceae bacterium | reverse complement strand
CTCGTCTGGCTCGGCCTCGCCGTGGCAGTGGTGCCGCATGCGGCCTCAAGCGCGCGGTGGGCCGGGCCAGCGCTATTTGCGGGACTGGCTCTGATCTTGATCGCGAGCGTGCTGCGATTCGCCCGGCACAGGTAAAACGAAAATTTAGAACTCCACCTCCAGGGTGCGGGCCTGGGCGGAGCTTTGGCGGGCCAGCTCCAGCAGGCGGATGACGCGGAAGCCGTCCTCGGGCGTGACGGCGAGCGGCGAGGCGCCGAGGATTGCGTCGCGCACGTTGGCATAGAAGCCGCGATAGTCTCCCGGCTCGGTCTTGACCTGGCGCGTGATGAGCGTTGCCGGGTCGGCCGGATTGGGAGCGACGGTGAGCGTTCCCCACGCGGACTCGTTCTCCTGCAACCACACCTGCTGTGAGCCCTGCGCGGGGACCTTCGCGCCACCGACCAGCGCGGGCTCCTGCGGGTCGAGGCCGTGCTTGCGGAAGCTGCCTTTGGTCCCATGCAGCAGGAAGCGCGGCGCGTTGTCGCAGGCCAGGTAGCTGGTGCGGCAGTGCGCCAGCAGGCCCTTGCCGTTCGCGGCTGGATAATGCAGGGTGATGTCGAAGGCGTCCTCGATGGCGGTCTGGTCGCGGTCGGCGCGGACGCTGGCGGTGATGGCGGAGGGCGCGCCGAAGAGCGCGAGCGCTTGATCGACCAGGTGCGGGCCGAGGTCGAAGAGCATCCCGTTGGCTGGGTTCCCGGCCTCCTTCCACGTGTTCTCGCGCGGGACGGGACGGAAGCGGTCGAAGTGCGACTCGAATGTGACGAGGCGGCCGACGGCGTGGCCGGCGAGGAGTTTTTTGACGGTGAGGAAGTCGCCGTCCCAGCGGCGGTTGTGGAAGGGAATGACCAGCATACCCTTGGCTTTGGCGATGCGCCCCAGTTCCAGCGCCTCTTCGCTGGTGGCGGCGAAGGGCTTGTCGATGACGACGTGTTTCCCTGCTTCGAGCGCCTGCCTGGCCAGCGCGAAGTGCGTCTCGTTGGGCGTGGAGACGACGACCAGCTCGATGGACTTGTCTGCCAGCAGCTCCTCGACCGAGCGCGCAATCTTCGTTGCGGGATATGCCTTGGCCGCCTCGTCTCCCTTGCGCTGCATGATGGCGGCGAGACGCAGGCCGTTTACCGCATTGACGAAGGGCGCATGAAAGACGCGCCCGCCCAGCCCGAATCCGATGACACCTACGCCAATCTCCCGCTCTGCCATTACCATTCCCCCTAATTCAATTCCCTCGGTGTTCAACAGATTGCGAAAAAGCTATTTGGCAGGACGAGCAAAAGGCCCGGGGCTAAAGCCCTTTAAATCGATTGGCCTTATTCAGGGGGCTGAAGCCCCCTGCTCCCTCCAAAAAGAAAAACATGAGTTCTTTCAAAGCTAGTAAGGCCCCTTAATTGTGCCTCGCTTACGGCGGGACTAAAGTCCCGCCCCTTCAAAACGCAGGCCTGCTCAAAGGCCCTTCAATGCAGGATAAACTCGGCGGAAGCGCGCGTAAGCGGCGTCCATGGCCGCGGCATTCTTCGGCTGGATCGTCTCCGCTACATGGACCGTTGCGGCGCAAGCATCCTCCACGCTCTGCCATGCGCCCACGCCGACGGCGGCCAGCAACGCCGCGCCGAAGGCCCCGCCCTCCTCGGCGGCGAGCAGCTCCACCGGCTGGCCGTAGACATCGGCCTGGATCTGCCGCCAGAGCGGGCCGCGCGCACCACCACCGCCGAGACGGATCTGTGCCACAGGAATCCCCAGCTCCGCGAACAAGGAGAGAGTGTCGCGCAGGCTGAAGGCCACGCCCTCCATGACCGCGCGGACGAAGTGGGCGCGCGTGTGCGATGCCGTGACGCCGACGAATGCGGCGCGGGCTTCGGGATCGAGGTGCGGCGTGCGCTCGCCGAAGAGATATGGCGCCCACAGCATTCCATCGCTGGCGGCGGGGATTCGCGCTGCCTCGGCGGTCAGCTCGTCGTAGGAGACGCCGGGGGCGAAGGTGTCTCGCAACCAGCGCAGCGAGAGGCCCGCACCGTTGGTCACGCCCATCACATGCCACATCTCCGGCACGGCGTGGCAGAAGGTATGCAAGCGGCCCAGGCGGTCCATGGTGGGCTTGTCTGTCGCTGCAAAAACCACGCCGCTGGTGCCGATGGTGGCGGAGACCGCGCCCGGCGCGACGATCCCCATTCCGACCGCGCCCGCGCCCTGATCGCCCGCGCCCGCGGCAACGGGCGTTCCTGCGGCCAGCCCGGTGGCGGCCGCGCCTGCATCGCTCACGCGCGCGCAGATCTCGGGGCCTTCAAAGAGACGCGGAAGCCAGGCGAGCGGAATTCCCGCGGCCTCGGCGACTTCGGCGGACCAGCGGCGATGCGCCACGTCCAGCAGAAGCGTTCCGCTGGCCTCCTGCATGTCGATGGCAAACTCGCCGGTGAGGCGATAGCGGACGTAGTCCTTGGGGCAGAGAACGTGCGCGATGCGGGCGAAGATTTCGGGCTGATGCGCGCGCACCCAGAGCAGCTTGGTGAGGGTGAAGTTGGGCAGCGCGGGATTGCAGGTCAGCTCGATCAGCCGCTCTCGGCCCAGCTTGGCTTCGAGCCAGTCGCACTCCGGCTGGGTGCGCTGGTCGCACCAGATGAGCGCGGGGCGCAGCACTTCGCCCGCCGCGTCCAACATGACGCAACCGTGCATCTGGCCGGTGAGTCCGACGGACTCGATCTTTGCGCCATCCAGTTCGGCGGAAGCAATCGCGCCGGCGATGGCCTCGCGCGCCGCGCGCCACCAGTCCTCGGGCTGCTGCTCCGCCCAGCCGATCTGCTCGGAGCGGACCGGCGCGTGCTCACTGGCCGCCGACGCCACCACGCGGCCCTCGCGGTCCACCAGCAAGGCCCGCGTTCCCCCCGTCCCAACATCGATTCCCAGAAACATCTCGCAGTCGCTCCTTCAATTCCGTCGCTCGCCGATTCCATTTCGATTGCATCCAAAGTGTATCCGCTTGCAGGAGGAGAGTGCATGTTCACTTTGTTCGATGGGAGATGCGGTGAAGTTTGAAATTGACCTCAGCGGCTGAAGCCACAGCGCCGGCGCAGCCTTTACGGCACGGATAAATCCGTGCCCTTAAGCAAGACGGTAGTTACGTCATCCTTCGGCTACGCTCAGGACAGGTTCATCTTTCAGTTACAGATGAAGAACAGGTAACATAGAAGCAATGATGCAACGGAACGCAGTGTCGCCCGGCTGGAGGGCCCTCGTGGCCGGCGGAGCCACTTCCCTGCTGCTTGTTTCTCTGTTTCTTACCGCCGCCACAGGGTACGCGCAAGCGGGCAGCCCCGGGGCCACATCTTCCGCCGAAGCGCAGGCCACCGAGGGTGCGTTGCAGCAGCTCTCCACGCCCGGCGGAGTGAACCTAGCCACGCCCACGCAGGGCGTATTCGGCGGTTCGCTGGTCGCGGGCAAGGCGACCGGCGCTGTGCTTGACCTCTCGCTGGACGACGCCATCGCGCGCGGCCTGCGCCAGAACCTTGGGCTCATCCTGCAGGCCACGGCGCAGCAGAGCGCGCACGGCCAGCAGATGGAGCAGCTCCAGGCGCTGCTGCCCACCGTGACGGGCGACGCATCCATCGAGGTGGAGCAGATCGACCTGGCCGCCTTCGGCCTCAAGCTCCCCGGACTGAACCCAATCATCGGCCCCTTCCAGGTGGTGGATTTCCGCGCCTACCTGACGCAGAGCCTGATCAATGTTCCCGCGCTGGAGAGCTACATCGCCGCCAGGCACAACTTTGCCGCGGCGAAGCTCTCCGCCGAAGACGCGAGAGAGATGGTGGTGCTCACCGTGGGCAACGCCTACCTGCTGTGCCTGGCCGACGCGGCACGCATCACGGCGGTCAACGCGGAGCTTGCCACCAGCAAACTCTCGCTGGACCAGGCCACGGCCGCGCACAACGCAGGCGTCAGCCCGCGGCTCGACGTTCTGCGCGCGCAGGTGGACTACCAGAACGAGCAGCAGGCGCTGATCTCCACCACCAACCAGTTGGCCAAGGACAAGCTGGCGCTGGCGCGCGCCATCGGGCTGCCGCTGGACCAGGCTTATCGCCTCACCGACACGGAGCCCTACGCCGCGCTGGACAACCTCGATCCCACGGCTGCGTTTGCGCAGGCGCTGAAGAACCGCAAGGACCTGGCCGCGGCCAACGAGCAGGTGGCCGCAGCGCGCGCCGTGCAGAACGCGGCCCGCGCCGACCAGCTCCCCACCGTGCAGTTCTCCGGCGACTTCGGCGACATCGGCCAGACCGCCAACCACTCGCACGGCACCTATAGCGCAACGGGCAGCGTCTCCGCGCCCATTCTGCAGATTGCCAGGACGCGCGGCGAGGAGGACATCGCGGGCGCGCAGGTTGCGCAGGCCAGCGACAAGCTGGCCGACCAGGTGCAGCAGGTGAACGCGGAGATTCGCGACTCCATCCTCGACATTCAGTCCGCCGCGAAGCTCGTCGAAGCCGCAAAGTCCAACGTCGATCTGGCCAACGAGGCGCTGAGCGAGGCGCAGCAGCGCTTCCACGCGGGCGTCAGCGACAACCTGCCCGTCTCCCAGGCCCAGTCCTCGGTGGAGCAGGCCAACGACCAGTACATCGCCGCACTCTACCAGCACAACGCCGCCAAGCTCTCGCTGGCGCGCGCCCTCGG
>JBEKRR010000115.1:0-4738 GCA_049518555.1 Acidobacteriaceae bacterium | reverse complement strand
TCTTCGAGGACATCCTGCGCGGTGGAGATGACCTTGCCCTTGCCGTGCTTGGTGGGCTTGGGGAGGGCCATGCGGTTGAAGAGGACATCGCCGAGCTGCTTGGGCGAGTTGAGATTGAAGCGATGGCCGGAGGAGGCGAAGATGCGCTCGGCGAGGGTGTCCATTTCGACGGCGAGGCGCGTGGACATGGCGGAGAGGACAGCGGTGTCGATGCGGACGCCGGCCTGCTCCATGCGCAGAAGCACGGGGACGAGCGGGAGATCCATGGTGCGGTAGAGGTGAAGGAGCGGGGATTTTTGTGACGCGCCATCCCAGGTCTGAGAATCCAGACCCTTCGACAAGCTCAGGGCAGGCTCTGGGGCACCCAGGGTTGTGGTTCCTTCCCAGGTCTCAGAAGCGAGACCTGGGGCACCCGCGTCGCTCTCGGCCATCTGCTGGGCGAAGACGCGGGCGAGGCGAACGATGGCGGCGGCGGCCTCGGGCAGGCGATTGGGGTCGGCGGGATTCGCTTTGGTGGGCTGATGGACGAGCGCGCGATTGGTGGAGCGGGCGGCGATGTCGGCGAGCGTGTGCGAGGCGTGCGTGGGATTGATGAGGTAGCTCTGGAGCATGACGTCGGTGATGTCGCCGCGCAGGGCGATGTTGTGCGGAGCGAGCGCGCGCAGGACAGACTTGAGATGGTGGACGAGCTTGGGGAGGGTCGCGTCTTCGAGCGCGGTGCGAAGGTTGGGCGCGTCGAGGGAGACTTCGATTGCGGAGTGGGCTTCGACGGCAAGGCCGATGCGGATTGCTGCGTCGGGGACTGGTTGAGAGCTTGCATCCCACTCATCGCTAGCCACCCCAGCAAGTGAAGACCACTCGCCGGGGGCCCCGGCTGACTGCGATGGATGGGGCACCCGAGCATTTGGGGCCGACGCTTCGGGCGCGGAGAACATATACATCGTCTCGGGGGGGGGCGGCTCGGGCTCGGAGTCGGGGTCGGAGTCGGCGGAAAGTTCTTCCGAGATTGCGCGGGCGTCTTCGGAGATGGCGATGGCGAGACCGCGGGACTTGGTGGAATCCCACATCTCAGAGACGAGATGTGGGGCACCCGCTGTTGGTGGAGTGCGCGCTTCGGCGAGGAGGGCGGCGATCTGGTCGGGGGTGGGGGTGAGGTTGTACTCCAGGGCGGCGTTGGTGGCGGCGGGGGCGAGGTCCTTGAGCATGGTGGTGAATTCCAGCTCGGAGAAAAGCTCGCGGCAGGCGGCGTTATCGGGTGGCTGGGTGCGCATCTCGTCGAGTGAGAACTCGATGGGGACGGCAGTGTGGATGGTGACGAGTTCCTTGGAGAGCAAAATATTGTCGCGATTATTTTGCAGCGATTCTCGGTAGGCCTTGCGCTTGATGGAGTCGGGCGTGGAGACTGCGGCGTCGAGCGCGGCCTCGACGGTGCCGAATTGCTGGATGAGTTCGACGGAGCCTTTGTCGCCGATGCCGGGCGCGCCGGGGACGTTGTCGACGGCGTCGCCGCGCAGGGCCATCACATCGATGACGCGGCTGGGCGGGACGCCGAGGACGGACTCGACGCCGGCGGGATCGAGCACGAGGTTGTCCTTGGTTGGATTGAGGATGCTGACCTCGGGCGTGACGAGCTGCATCATGTCCTTGTCTGAGGAGACGACGAAGACGCGGTGGCCGAGCGCGGAGAGACGCGCGGCGAGCGTGCCGATGACGTCGTCGGCCTCGAAGCCCTCGTAGCTGAGGATGGGGATGCGGAAGGCCTCCAGCGCGCGGCGGATGTAGGGGAGTTGCTGGATGAGGTCGGGGGGCGTCTCGGCGCGGTTGGCCTTGTAGCCGGCGTAGTCCACCTCGTCGAACTGCTGGGTCTTCGCGTTCCAGCGGCGCAGAGGCTTCATCTCGCGGGCGCGCTCGTCGCGGAAGACGGGGCCGTGCAGGTCGTAGACGGCGGCCAGGAGCTGCGGGGCGAAGTCCTTGCGCAGCTTGTTGATCATGTTGACGAAGACGTAGGTGGCCGCGGTGGGGATGCCGGTGCGCGTCGTCATGGGCCGCTGGCGCTGCATGGCGTGATAGGCGCGGAAGATGAAGGCCATCGAATCGAGGAGATAGATGGGCGGCTTGGCGGCGGGGGTGGGGTCGGTTGGCATTGCAGGTTGAGAATACCAAGTTGCGCGGGGCGGAGGTGTGTGGAGTATGATATATCCCTGAACTGGGATATACTATGACAAGAGAGTTTCTGGCTGACGATGAGAAGCCGCTGATCTGGGTCGGTTCATCGAGGAAAGACTTGATGGCGTTTCCGGAGGAGGCCCGGACGCATCTCGGGGCGGCGCTTGGGACAGCGCAGTTTGGAGGCAAGCATCCGGATGCGAAGCCGTGGAAGGGCGAAGGGCCGGGCGTGATGGAGGTGGTCGAGGACCATCGCGGCGATACGTATCGAGCGGTTTACACGGTGCGGTTCGCCGAGGCGGTGTATGTGCTGCACGCATTCCAGAAGAAGTCCAAGAGCGGGATCAAGACTCCGAAAGCGGACCAGGACTTGATTGCGAGCCGTCTGAAGGATGCCGAGCGAATCCACCGGGAGAGATTTGGAGGAAGAAATGGCTAAAGCGACCAAAGAAGTAGTTTTCGAGGTGGGTTCGGGCAACGTATTTGCTGACCTCGGGCTGCCGAATGCCGAGGAGCTTGGGACGAAGCTACGGCTGTGCGTGGTCATCAACAAGATTCTGGAGAAGCGGAAGATGACGCAGGCGGAGGCGGCGCGGTTGCTGGGCGTGAATCAGCCGAAGGTGTCGGCGCTGAAGGGATACAAGCTGGAGGGGTTTTCGGTGGAGCGGCTGATGCACTTCGCTACGGCGCTGCAACATGATGTGGTGATCGAGATTCGCCCACGCGCGGCAAACCGTGGCGCGGGTCGGGTGTTGGTGGTTGGGGCGGCGTAGAGCGGCGGGAAGAGTGGAGTAGCGGGTGAGAGGAAGGCTGATCAGTCGTTCCGCGCTGCGCGCTCCACTCCGGCCTTCGGCAGAGCGGAAGCGCCTTCGGCGCGGCTTTTTACGGCACGGCTGAAGCCGTGCCCTTAAGCAAGACAGACTTGCAAGTGGCGCGGGGTCGCGGCGTAGAGCGGCGCGAAGAGTGGAGGAGCGGTCGCCAACCCCAGCCAGCAAGCTGGCCGGGGACCCCGGTTCTCCACCCCACGGACGAAGACCTGTCTGCGGGAACCCCGGTTCTCCACCCCACGGACGAAGACCTGTCCGCCGGGAACCCCGGTTGCGCACCCCACGGACGAAGACCTGTCCGCGGGGACCCCGGTTCGCGCCTTCACGCGATGCTCCCATCTCAGAATCGAGAGTCGGGGACCTGGTATTGCTTAAAGTTCAGGGCCGCTATTCGCGGCCCCGAACAAATGTTGTATGCGAAATGCGTCTCGCATACAATATGATGGGACACCGGGGAAGGACTCCAACCTCCGACCTCCGCGTTAGATGGGCCCTACTCCGTGGAAGAAGTTTGACCACTCGCGGTGCTCTATGCAACTGAGCTACCCGGTGAAACTTGAATAACAAACCGCGCGCCATGGCGCGCGGTTTGTTATTCCTGGATCTTTAAACATGCTTCTGGAATCGGCGTCTCAATAAGAAACTCTTTTTCTGGCGTGATGGAAATCGGAATTGCCTTGCGCTGTGCATAGTTGATTCCTGCATAGTCTAGAAATGTCTTTGCGGAAAACCCTGCTCCATTCCCTTTATCGTTGTAACGGATCACGTAAGAACGTATATCATTGGATGTTGAAGCCGTCTTCATCGCCAGTTTTTTGTCTTTCGCATCCCACATCAACAATACGTTCGTTATTGAAGCCTTCTGTAGAATGCGTGATGCCGTCTGATTAAACGTAATGCCGCCAATTTTCGAGAATGACAACAGGGGCGTCCCCATCCGTGGAGTTTTTCGCTCGAATATCTCGTATCCCATGATTTACCCCGTCAGAGCCGAAGTCTTTAGCTAATTCGTTTCCAGAATCAAAAACAACAACGAAATCAGAATACCATGTTCCTGTAAGATGTCAAGTCGTTATTCCAGTAGATAGAAAGATTGCCTGTGCAAATCTCGGCGCATAGTGCATCCCTAATCCTTAAAGCCAAAATATCTAAATACCATTTCATCATGGCTTTCCACAATGGGAAGAGTTCCCAGATTTGGTGCCACATCATGAAATGTAGATCATTCACTGCAAAATGGCGGTGTTGGGGAGGTGCTGGGCGATGCGGGAGTGCCACTCGGCGGGGCCGGTGGTGTGGACGCTGGAGCCGACGGAGTCGACGGCGACGGTGACGGGCATGTCGACGACATCGAACTCGTAGATGGCTTCCATGCCGAGGTCGGCGAAGGCGAGGACGCGGGCGGAGTGGATGGCCCTGGAGATGAGGTAGGCCGCGCCGCCGACGGCGATGAGATAGACGGAGTGGAACTCGCGGATCGCCTCAATCGCTTCAGCCCCGCGCTCGGCCTTGCCGATGGTGCCGAGCAGGCCGGTGCTGGCGAGAACCTGGCGGGTGAACTTGTCCATGCGCGTGGCGGTGGTGGGGCCGGCGGGGCCGACTGCCTCGTCGCCGACGGCCTGGACCGGGCCAACGTAGTAGAGGAAGCGGCCGCGCAGGTCGACGGGGAGGGTTTCGCCGCGGTTGAGCATGTCGGTGAGGCGCTTGTGCGCGGCGTCGCGGCCGGTGAGCAGCGAGCCGGTGAG
>JBEKRR010000114.1:0-4781 GCA_049518555.1 Acidobacteriaceae bacterium | reverse complement strand
GAGAACCAGGAACATATGCAGCGGTGGATGGACAACCACAGCAATCTCTCGCTCCCCGAAATGCAGCGCGCCCTGCAAAACATGCCTGGCTTTCGCGAGCTTTCCCGGCAAGTCCAGCAGTACGAGCTCAACGAGATGGCCCGGCTCTACAACATGGACCCGCAACAGCGCGCCCGCATGTTGAACCGCAACGAGGCCTTTGAGCGCCTCACTCCGCCCCAGCGTCAGCAATTCCTGAATGCCGAGCAGCAGTGGAGCGCGCTTCCCCTGCCTCGCCGCCGCGTCTTGACCCGCGCCATCCTCGACCTACGCGAGATGCCCCCCGAGCAGCGCCAGGCGACCCTCAACTCCCCAGCCTTCCGCGCCCAGTTCTCCGACCCCGAGCGCTCCATGCTCTCCACCCTCCTCACCGTCGAGCCCTACAACCCCCACCCGCCCACCCCAGCCCCCTGAGCTGCACCCAACCTGCATTTTTCACTCCATCATTCTGACCCTGAGCGAAGTCGAAGGGGTAGAATCCCCGCATTTCGCCTTTGCCGGCGCGGATTCCTCGCCGACTCACGCGCGACCACACCGCACGAATACCGAGCAATGTAAAAAATATTTGACATCAGCAGCCCATGCGCACTACATTATCCGGTGTCAAATATTTTTTACATTAGGAGTCAGATGTCTACCCTCTCATTTCAGGAGAAGTGTCTATACGCCGAACTGATCGGGACAGTTGCCTTCGTCGGCGTGCTCTTGGCATTCGCGGCACGCGCATCGTCCACTCTGTATGCATATCCCAGAGCGCTCATCGCGTACGCGGTCATCTATTTCGGTTATAGCTTCGTTGTGAACCGAAGATCGCGATTCAAATCGGGCGACTACCTTATCGACGAACGCGATTGGATGATTGAGAGTAAGGGCATTCGAGCGTCCCATAACATTCTTGTGATAGGCGTCGTTTATCTCATCATTCGGATCGTGGATGCTCCAACATTGAGCGCAACACGCATCTTCAATCGGTTGCTCGTCATACTTGTGCTATCTTCGGTCGCTAGAATCGTTCAGATGCTGCGCCTGTATCAGGCGTCGGTATGAAGTCAGCCATTCGCAACAATATCCGCGAACTGCGCGCTGCCCAAGGCATGACCCAATTGGATCTCGCCGAGCTTATCGGCGTCACGCGACAGACGGTCAACGCCATCGAGTTGGACAAGTATTCGCCGTCGCTCGAGGTCGCCTTCCGCATCGCTCAGGTCTTCTCTGTGCCGCTCGACCGGGTCTTCCGATACGACGCGCCACCTGCATGCCGAAGGTAATTCCAGCCAGCGATCCCTGCGCCTACGTGCTGACGCTGGTCTTCCCCTGCTTCGCCGGCGGAGTCACCATCGCGCTGGTGTCCTTCAGCGCCGCGATGTCGCGGTCGTACCGCCCGGCAAGCGAGTTGCCCCGGATCGCCGCCATCTCCTCCAGCATCTTCATGCCGTCCCTCAGATAGCTCATCCGGCTGCGCTCGTCGTGTCCCCAGGTCACCGGCACCTCGCGGATCGTGTATCCCAGCTTGCGCGCGATGAACAATATCTCCGGGTCGAACCCCCAGCGCTCGATCCGCTGCAGCCGGAAGATCACCTGCGCCGCCTCGCGCTTGAACGCCTTGAAGCCGCATTGCGTGTCCTTGAACGGCAGCCCCATCACCGTCCGCGTCACCCAGTTGAAGCACCGCCCGAAGAACCTGCGGTACAGCGGCTGGTGGATGGTCTGCCGCGTGCGGTCCATCCAGCGCGACCCGATCGCCACGTCCGCCCCCTCCCGGATCGCCGCCAGCAGCCGCTCCGCCTCTTCCATCGGGGCCGACAGGTCCGCGTCGGTAAACATCACCACCTCGCCCGCGGCCTGCAGCAGCCCATTGCGCACACTGTAGCCCTTGCCCCGGTTGCCCTCGTTCTGCACCAGGCGCAGCCGCGGCGTCCGCTCCATCCAGCCGCGCACAATCTCCACCGTCCGGTCCGCCGACCCGTCATCCACCACCAGCACCTCCGCGTCCCACCCCTGGCGCTCCACGCACGCCATCACTCGCTCCAGCGTCTGCCCGATGCGCGCGCTCTCGTTGTACGCCGGAATCACAATGCTCAACTGCGGAGTTGCCATTTATTCTCCTGGGCCGTCGTTCCTGCCCGCATCCCGCTGAAATTGCCCGGCAGAGCGCACTGTGGCAGACGCATTTCAACCGGATGCCATCTTTGTACGATTCACTAACCAGCATAGCCGCATCCATCGCATCCCGCGACCCACTTTTTTCTCGAACAATCCGCCATCTGCCTGCCTCGCAGCCCCCGCTAGCGATCGACCGCCGCCATCGCCAGGCGAAAGTTCTTCGTCATCGCGGGCGGGAAAATGTTCTAAACTGCAAATTATGCCGGAAGAAAACCTCACCCCGCCGCCCCAGCCGCCCACCGCCGACACTCCGCCCGTCGCCGCCGCCACCCCGCCCAGCGCTCCGCCCTACGCGTACGCCCCGCCCTATGGCTCGCCCTACGCGCAACCCTCGCCCTATCCTGGCTACCCCCAGCCTCCGCGCCGGCGCCACTCCGCTTGGTTCTGGATCTCCATTCTCGGAGGCTCGTTTGCCGCCATCGCCCTGCTCCTCACCCTCATGCTCTGGTCCATCGTCCGCAGCGTCAACGGCGACTCGGAAGCCGCCATCGACGGCCTCGGCGGCTCCAAAATCGGTGTTATCGACATCACCGGAATCATCCTCGACGCCGACAAGATCGACACCCAGATCCGCAAGTTCGGCGACGACTCCTCCGTCAAGGCCATCATCCTGCACATCAACTCCCCCGGCGGCGGCGCAGCCGCATCGCAGGAGATCTACAACGAGGTCGTCCGCGTCCGCCACGAGAAGAACAAGAAGGTCGTCGCCTCCATCGAGTCTGTCGGCGCCTCCGGCGCCTACTACATCGCCAGCGGATGCGACAAAATCTACGCCAACAACGCCTCCGTCGTCGGCTCCATCGGCGTCATCATGGAGTGGACCAACTACGGCGAACTGCTCAAGTGGGCCAAGATGAAGAGCGTCGTCATCCACACCGGGACCCTCAAGGATGCCGGAGACCCCACCCGCGAGATGACCCCCGTCGAGCAGGCCTACTTCCAGTCCTTGGTCGACAACATGTACGGCCAGTTCGTCCACGACGTCGCCGTCGGCCGCCACTCCACCGACGACAAGATCCGCCCGCTCGCCACCGGCCAGGTCTGGACCGGCCAGCAGTCCCTCCCCCTCGGCCTCATCGACAAGGTCGGCGGATTCCGCGTCGCCCTCATGGACACCGCGCACGACGCCGGCATCAAGGGAGAGCCCACCATCGCCCGGCCCGCCAGCGACAAAAAAGGCCTCCTCGCAACCCTCACCGACGACTCCGACAGCCTCTTCCCCAACCCCTCCAAGCTCCTCGACCAGTCCCCCGGCTTCTACTTCATGTGGAAGTAAAACCCGCGTTTCAATGCTCATGAGGCGCAATCCAATGGCAAACTCCTCGACGTTCAGGGTCCCCGCGATTGTATGGCTCATCCTTCTGGCTGGCCTGGCCTACGCCGGGTATTGGCGTTACGACCATGCCTTCATCAGCCCCGGCCTGCGGGAGTCGCTCACCGCCGCGGTCGATCCCGCCAACACCCAGAGCGACATTCTGGAGGACCTACGCAACGCCCAGACCCAGATCCACACCTTGCGCGACGCCGAGGTGGAATCCATGCTGCAGCGGGCCGTCCTTCTCACCCAGAGCGCTGCGGCGGCAACCCAGCAATCCGGCGCGCACGGCAGGGGGAGCTCTGCTGAACTGGACCGCTACCTCGCCCTCCAGAGGCAGTACAAACGAAAAGGCATGGAGGTCCCGCAGAGCCTCAAGGACTACATCCAGCGCGCAACCCAGGAAGAGAAGGAAGCTCAAAATAATCCCGACCCAAACAGGGCACTCGATCAACAGACCGCCCAGGACGACTCCGCCCAGGCCGCACAGTTGTTTCAGCAGCTCCGCGCCGCGCTCGGCCTTCCCCCCCTGCCCGCCGGAGGGAGCGTGGGGATTCAGCCCCACGAATAATGCCAATCAACTCAGGGCTTTAGCCCTTGGCCTTCCCGTTGCCCGTTCCTGTTCGTCATTCTGGCGCAGCCACCAGGAGTCGTCATTCTGGCACAGCCAGAATCTCCGTATTTGCTTTTCGCCACGGCCCGTTTTTCGCTGTTATCCTGAGCGCAGCGAAGGACCCCGCATTGACCCTTGCTCTTTTGTTTGTCATCCCCGTAGGGGATCTGCTTCTGTTCTTTTGTCCGTCATCCTGAGCGAAGTTTGGCGCACTTGCGCCAAACGAAGTCGAAGGACCCCGACGAACTCGCACCCGCCTCAACCCTCCACCCCTTTCTCCCATAAATCTCCGCCCTTGCCTTGTTCGGAGGGAGCAGGGGGCTTCAGCCCCCTGAATAAGCCTCTTGGAATCAAGGGGCTTTAGCCCCGGGCCTTTTTTCGCTCCATGACCCGCAAAAACCCCAGCAAACCCGCATGTCAAGACACTCGACGCCCCAAAATCCCCCTAACCAACACCCCATCAACCACTTCCCCCAGAAAAATAGTTGGCATACTAGTTTCCCTCCATCCCGTATAATTAAATCAGTAAGCAAAACCAAACAGACCCGGCCCAACCGCCGGGCCTTCGCATTTAACCCTCAACCGTCTCCACGAAGTCCAGACTTAGTCCAGACCAAGTCCAGACCCGATCCAGACAAGTCCAGACTTAAC
>JBEKRR010000113.1:0-5061 GCA_049518555.1 Acidobacteriaceae bacterium | reverse complement strand
TCCAGCTTGCCCATGAACCCGTACTCCACAATCTGTCCCACCTGGCTCAGATGCATGTCCGTGTACTGCATCTCGCCCGCGTTGATCAGCTTGCGCGTGATCGGGTCCGACTGGTACGGCAGCCTCAACTGCATCCCGCCCACCATGGCCAGCGCGCCGTCCAGCTCCGGCCCGGTCGATGCCCCGGTAAACACATTCACCTTGAACTTCTGCCCCCTCAGGTGCGCGTCCGTGATGCGCCGCGCCAGCGCCATCGGCACGGCCTTCGGGTATCCCGATCCGGTAAACCCGCTCATCCCAATCTGTGCGCCGGGTTGGATCAGCGCGGCCGCCTCTTCTGCACTCATCACGCGCTGCGCTAACACTGAATTCAAAACTCTGTCTGCTTGGCCTGTCGAACTGGAGGACATGGATCTTCTTTCTCGCTTCAAAATTGAGTGCGGCACAATCGCGCACTACCAACCGCTCCGGACATAATACGGCCCACTGTCCAGAGCAAACGTTGGCTTAATCCGAAGTATACCCCGCACTCCAAACGCCCTATGTGCCCCGCATCACACCTCCGCGCACACCCCTTCGCCCCTACGCCACTCCAATCACCGTGCAAAGCTCCTTCACCGAATCCGCGCTCTTCTCCAGCGCCGCCTGCTCCTCCGCCGTCAGCTTGATCTCGATAATCTGCTCGATGCCTCCCGCGCCCAGCTTGCACGGGACCCCGACAAACAGACCATGGATTCCATACTCGCCTTCCAGATACGCCGCGCAAGGCAGGATCTTCTTCTTGTCCTTCAGAATCGCCTCCACCATCTCCGTCGCCGCCGCCGACGGCGCATAGTACGCGCTTCCCGTCTTCAGATACTTCACAATCTCCGCCCCGCCGTCGCGCGTCCGCTGCACCAGCTCGGCCAGCCGCTCCGGCGCAATCAGCTCCGTCACCGGAATCCCCGCCACGGTCGAGTAGCGCGCCAGCGGCACCATCGTATCTCCGTGCCCGCCCAGCACAAACGCCGTCACATTCTCCACCGACACATGCAGCTCCGCGGCAATAAACGTCCGGAAGCGCGCCGAATCCAGCACCCCCGCCATCCCGATCACCCGTTCCCTCGGCAGCCCTGCCTGCTTGTACGCCGTCTGCGCCATCGCATCCAGCGGGTTCGACACCACAATCAAAATCGTCCCCGGCGACGCCGCCACCGCCTTCGACACCACATCGCTCATGATCTTGTAGTTCGTATTCAGCAGGTCGTCGCGGCTCATCCCCGGCTTGCGCGCGATCCCCGCCGTAATCACCACCACATCCGACCCCGCCGTCTCCGCGTAGTCGTTCGTTCCCACAATCGACACGTCGCGCTTCTCGATCGGCATCGCCTCCGCCAGGTCCAGCCCCTTGCCCTGCGGCACACCCTCGATCACATCCAGCAGCACCACATCCGCCAGCTCTTTGGCCGCAATCCAGTGCGCCGCTGTCGCCCCCACATTCCCCGAACCCACAATCGTCACCTTCTTCCGCATTCTGTCCCCTCTCAGTGTTCAAAATCCGCGCAATGCTTTAAATGGATGCCGTCATCCTGAATTTCAACGCCGTCATCCTAACTTCAACGCCGTCATCCTGAATTTCAACGCCGTCATCCTGAGCGTAGCGAAGGACCCCTGTATTTTCTTTTGCCTGTTTTGTCAGTCCTATCAGTCCAATCGGTGTCAATCGGTGTTAAGCCTTACTTCATATTTTCGATCATCCTTGTCGCAAACTCGCTCGTCTTCACCTTGGTCGCGCCCTGCATCGCCCGCTCGAAGTCGTATGTCACAAACTTCTGCGCAATCGTCTCCTCCATCGAGCTCTCGATCAGCCGCGCCGCCTCCTTCCATCCCAGAAAATCGAAGAGCATCACGCCCGACAGCATCACGCTCCCCGGATTGATCACGTCCTTGTCCGCATACTTCGGCGCCGTCCCGTGCGTCGCCTCGAACACCGCGTACCCGTCGCCCACATTCCCGCCCGGAGCAATCCCCAGCCCGCCAACCTGCGCCGCCGCTGCATCCGAGATGTAGTCGCCGTTCAGGTTCGTCGTCGCCAAAATCGAATAGTCCTCCGGCCGCAGAATGATCTGCTGGAAGATCGAGTCGGCAATCCGGTCGTTCACCAGCACCTTCTGCTTCCACTTCCCCGCGCCGTGCGTCTCGCCAATCGCCGCCAGCACAGCCTTTACCTCGGCCACCACGCTCTCGCCAAACTCCTTTGGCGCAAACTCGATCCCCGGCTCAATCAGCGCCGCATTCTCCTCCGCCGTCAGCTTCGGATTCGCCTCCACGTTCCCCAGAATCCAGCTCTCGCGCTCCGTCACCGTCTCCGCGCGGAACTCCTGGGTCGCAACCTCGTACCCCCACTCGCGGAACGCCCCCTCGGTAAACTTCTGGATGTTCCCCTTGTGCACCAGCGTCACCGTCTTCCGCCCTTCCTTCAACGCGAACCGGATCGCCGCACGCACCAGCCGCTTTGACCCCGTAATCGAGATCGGCTTGATCCCCACGCCCGAGTCCAGCCGCACCCGCTTCTTCGTTCCCTTCAGCATCTCGTCGTTGACGAAGGCAATTAATTTCGCCGCCTCCGCCGTCCCCTCGCGGAACTCGATCCCCGCATAGATGTCCTCCGTGTTCTCGCGGAAGATCACCACGTTCAGCTTCTCCGGATGCTTCACCGGGCTGGGCACGCCAGCGTAGTACTTCACTGGCCGGATGCACTGATACAGGTCCATCAACTGCCGCAGCGCCACATTCAAACTGCGAATCCCGCCGCCCACCGGAGTCGTCAGCGGTCCTTTGATCGACACGCGAAAGTCCACCGTCGCCTTCACCGTATCGTCGGGCAGCCACTCCCCCGTCTTGCGATAGCTCTTCTCGCCGGCCAGCACCTCGTACCACTCCACCTTGCGCTTGCCGCCGTACGCCTTCTCCACCGCCGCGTCGAAGACACGCTTCGACGCCCGCCAGATGTCCCGCCCCGTCCCATCGCCCTCGATGAAAGGAATGATCGGATGGTCGGGAACGGTATACACCCCGTTCGCATACTCAATCGCCTTGCCGTCTGCCGGGACAGGAATGCCGTTGTAACTCGTCTGCATATACTCGCTTCGCTCCAGGGATAAGGCCGGAAGAATTGGCCAAAAATAGACCAGCCTTCGCAGCCTATCACCCGCCTCTACGCATGGCAACGAAGCCGTAAAGCCGGCATATTAGAAAAGGCCCGCGCGCGGCGGACCTCTTCCAGTCGTTCCGACTGCCGTTCTCCTATATGTCGAAGTACAGGAAGAACTCATACGGCACGGGACGCAGGTTGACCGGAGCCAGTTCGCGTTCCCGCTTATACGAGATCCAGGTCGAGATTAGGTCCTCGGTGAACACATCGCCCTTCAGCAGGAAGGCGTGGTCCTTCTCCAGCGCGGTCAGGACCTCGCCCAGCGAGCCCGGCGTGCTCTTGATCTTCGCGGCCTCCTTCGGCTCCAGTTCATACAGGTCCTTATCCAGCGGCTCGCCGGGATTGATCTTGTTCTGGACCCCGTCCAGCCCGGCCATCAGCAGCGCGGAGAAGCACAGGTACGGGTTGGCCGACGGGTCTGGGCAGCGGAACTCCAGGCGCTTCGACTTCGGACTCTTCGAATACACCGGAATCCTCACAGCCGCCGAGCGGTTGCGCTGCGAATACGCCAGGTTCACCGGCGCTTCGTACCCCGGCACCAGCCGCCGATAGGAGTTGGTCGTCGGAGCGCACAACGCAAGCAGTGCCGGTGCGTGCTTCAGCAGGCCGCCAATGTAGTACAGCGCCGTCTGGCTCAGCAGGCTGTAGCCCTTCTTGTCGTAAAACAGATTGACGTTGTTCTTCCACAGGCTCTGGTGAACATGCATGCCCGATCCGTTATCGCCGAAGATCGGCTTGGGCATGAACGTCGCCACCTTCCCGTGCTTCCGCGACACGTTCTGGATGATGTACTTGTAATACATCACGTTGTCCGCCATCTTCTTCAGCGGAGAGAAGCGCATGTCGATCTCGCCCTGCCCCGCGGTCCCAACCTCGTGATGATGCACTTCCACCGGGATGCCCACTTCCTTCATCTTCAGGATGATCTCGGAGCGCAGGTCCTGCTGCTGGTCCGACGGCGGGACCGGGAAGTAGCCCTCTTTGTGGCGCAGCTTGAATCCCAGGTTCGGGCCTTCATCCCGCCCGCTGTTCCAGATCCCTTCATTCGAATCGATGCGATAGTAGCCGGTGAAGGCGTTCTGCTCGTAGCGCACCTCGTCGAAGATGTAAAACTCCAGCTCCGGTCCCCAGTAGCTGGTCTCCGCAATGCCGCTGCTCTTCAGGTACGCTTCAGCTTTTTGCACGATATAGCGCGGGTCGCGGCTGTACGGCTTGCCCGAGACCGGGTCCTTCACATCGCAGATCATGCTCAGCGTGGGAATCTCCAGACAGGGGTCCACATACGCCGTCTCCGGGTCCGGGAACAGCAGCATGTCGCTCTCGTTGATCTGCTGGAATCCGCGGATGCTGGAGCCGTCAAACCCGAGCCCTTCGGCGAATACATCTTCATCCAGATCTTCCACCGGAATCGAGAAATGCTGCCACTTGCCAGGCAGATCGACAAACCTTACGTCCACTATCTTGATGCCTTTGTCTTTGGCCAACTGTATTACTTCTTTTGCAGTCTTGGGCATAGTACTATCTCCTTGATCATTTGCCTCGCGGTTGACAACGTCGGTGGGTACGGAGCGATGCAGGGTTAACGCAGCGCGGATGTGTGTGAGTTGATTCTATTACAAAATCTGCCGGCCTCCGCGATGGGCGGGGCATTGGGCCGGTTCCTTGCACAGGTCCTTGGTCCTCAGGTTGTGTCCCTCCGGCTCCGCATGAGGAAGTTCCGGAGTATCGCGATATTCGCACGTCGTGGCGCTCCTTATAAAGTAGGTTTTCGAATCGCGCGACATCTGCAGCACACTCTTCCCCACATCGTGGCAGGCGAGTCCAGAGACCAGAGAATTACAGTGCGTGTTTAAAAAATAACAGAGATT
>JBEKRR010000112.1:0-5113 GCA_049518555.1 Acidobacteriaceae bacterium | reverse complement strand
TCAAACCGGTGGAGTACTGGAATATCGATGCGAAGCTGAGGACTGCGAAGGACGAAGAATTTACGGCGAAGTTTGTGGGCGTGGATGGAGTTGCGGCGCGGGTCTCGAACGGCGTGGACGCGGAGGGGAAAGAGCAGTTCATCTCAAGTGCGCTGCCGGACGGGGAGGCTGTCGCGGAGGTGGTGGCCGAGTTGGAGCGCGCGAAGTGGAGTGTGCGCGGGGTGGAGAAGAAGGAGCGGCGGGCGAACCCGACGGCGCCGTATATCACCAGCAAGCTGCAGCAGGACGCATCGAGCCGGCTGGGCTTCAACGTGCGGCGGACGATGGGCGTGGCGCAACGGTTGTATGAGGGCGTGGAGATCGGACGGGAGGGGACGGTCGGACTGATTACGTATATGAGGACCGACTCGACGCGCGTCTCTCCGGAGGCGATTGCGGAGGCGCGGGAGTTTATCGCGAAGCTGGGCAAGCAGTATCTGGCGGAGAAGGCGAACGAGTTTGCGGGCAAGCGGCAGGCGCAGGCGCAGGACGCGCATGAGGCGATCCGTCCGACGAGGGTGGACTTTACGCCGGATTCGATCCGCGCTTCGCTGAGCGAAGAACAGTACAAGCTGTACAAGCTGATCTGGCAGAAGTTTGTTTCGAGCCAGATGACGCCGGCGGTCTACGACCAGACGACGGTGGAGATTGCGGCCAAGGGGGCGGAGCGGACGGTCGACTTCCGTGCGAACGGGAGCGTGCTGAAGTTCGACGGATATTTAAAGGTGTGGGAGGGCGGGTCGGAGGACACGATCCTGCCGGAGCTGACGGCGGAGCAGGCGCTACGGAAGATTGCGGTGACGAGCGAGCAGAAGTTTACCCAGCCGCCGCCGCGGTTCAACGAGGCGAGCCTGGTGAAGACGCTGGAAGAGCGGGGAATCGGGCGGCCTTCGACCTATGCGTCGATCATCAATACGATCCAGGACCGCGATTATGTGAAGAAGATCGACAAGAAGTTTGTGCCGACGGAGATTGGGACCGTGGTGACGGGGTTGCTGGTGAAGAACTTTCCCTACATCTTCGACACGCAATACACGGCGAAGCTGGAGAGCGAGCTGGATGCGGTGGAAGAGGGAGAAGAGCGCTGGACGGACCTGCTGAACGGGTTCTACGACCACTTTGAAGAGGAACTGGTGGTTGCGGCCAGGGAGATGGAAGACATCAAGCGGATGGAGCACGCGACGAAAGAGATCTGCGACAAGTGCGGGAGTCCGCTGCTGTTGAAGTGGGGCAAGTTCGGGAGCTTCTACTCCTGCTCGAACTTCAGCAGGCTGAAGCCGATGACGGTGGGCTCGGGGGCGTGGAAGAAGGACGCGAAGGCGGTGGTGAAGAAGATCACCAAGGCGCTGAAGTTCCCGATGACGGTGAAGGCGAGGAGTGGGCACGTGGTGGAGTTCTCGCAGGAGGTCACGGACACGAAAGAGATGGCGGCGGCGATCGAGCTGGCGCAGGGCGCGGGCAAGAAGGTGACGGTGGAGCAGGTGAGCTGCGGCTTCACCAAGGAGAACTACGCGGCCAAGCCGGACCTGAACGCTCCGGGAGCGGACGAGGTTCCGGAGGAGGAGTTCTGCGACAACTGCGGGCGGGTGATGGTGCTGCGGAACGGGCCGTGGGGGCCGTTCATGAGCTGTCCGGGCTACAACGAGGACCCGCCTTGCAAGACGATCCGCAAGCTGACGCAGAAGGTGCAGCAGAAGCCGCCGGTGGTGCTGGATGAGATGTGCCCGAAGTGCGGCAAGCCGATGTTGCAGCGCGACGGGCAGTACGGCGAGTTCATTGCGTGCAGCGGCTATCCCAAGTGCAAGTACGTGAAGCAGGAGCTTCTGGAGGTGCCTTGCCCGAAGTGCGGCGGCGACGTTGCGGTTCGCAAGACGCGGCGGGGCGATACGTTCTATGGGTGCGTGAACTATCCCAAGTGCGATTTTTCGAGCAACCAGAAGATGATCAATGAGGTTTGTCCGAAGTGCGATAGCGCGTACCTGCTGGAGCTGGCGAACGCGAAGGGGACGTTCCTGGTGTGCCCGAACAACCGGGAGGCGCTGCCCAGGCGGCGTGCGAAGAAGGGCGCGAAGGTTGAGGAGCCGGTGACGCCGAAGTGCGGGTTCGAGAAGAAGATTGGGCCGTCGGCGGAGGTCCCTGTGCTGGCGATGCCCGACCCGGAGAAGACGCGGGCGGTGGTGGAGAGCGTGGCATGATGGGGGCGGGATGGAAGGCATGATTCTTGAGCTGTAAGTTGTCAGCTATCCAGCTATCAGTTAAGGCGATGGGACGCGCATCGCTGGCTTTGCTCCAGGCAAGGCAAAGAGGAAAGGCATGATTCTTGAGCTGTAAGCTGTCAGCTATCCAGCTATCAGTTAAGGCGATGGGACGCGCATCGCTGGCTTTGCTCCAGGCAAACGTGCTTTTGGATCGAACGATGGGATCAGGTGGAGTTAGTTCGTATCCACTCGAAGTGGCGGGCGGGCTTTCGTTTTTTTGTCAACTCTGGTAAAAAGGCGTTGTGGAATGATGGGCTTGAGGGCCTGGGATGGCTGCCGGGTTTCTTCGCTGGCAGTGTAACTTATTGAAAAGAATGCAGGATTAGTCTATGGCTAAGGCAGTGTGGAACGGGCAGACCCTCGCCGAAAGCGAGACGGTTGAGACGGTTGAGGGAGTTATTTACTTCCCGGACGAATCGGTGAACCGGGAGTATTTCAGGGCCAGTTCGACGACTTCGAGCAACACGTGGGGGCAGGCGCGGTACTACACGCTGGTGGTGGACGGGCAGGAGAACCCGGATGCGGCGTGGTACTACCCCGATCCGAAGCCCGTGGCGCGCAGCGTGAAGCACCATGTGGCGTTCTGGCGCGGGGTGGATGTTACGACATAGGTTGTTGGTTGTTGGTTGACGGCGCAGGCCCGGCTGGATGGCCGGGCTTTTCTGTGTTTTGATACACGCATCCCACCCATCCTCACCCCAGCGAGCAAGCTCGCCGGGGACCCCGATCGCAAAGTACGCGATGGATGGGGCACCCGGCCTGGGTTTACCTGGGAGGTTCTGTGGAGGGGGGGAGCTGCCAGAGTTCGATGCGGGTGGAGGTGGCGTAGATCGCGGGATGGCGGGACCAAGTGGCGAACCTCTGGTTGATGGTGTAGATGAGGATGGAGTCGGGGGTGGGGCGATTGCCGATCCAGTATTGCGCTCCCTGGGAGCGCGCCCAGAGCAGCAAGGCCGGGGGTGGGGCGCTGAGGTAGGGGATGACGTCGGTACGGGTGATTCCGCTGGTGTCGAGGATGGGATGCTGGGAGAAGAAGGCGATCTCTCCGATGGAGTAGTCCACGACGGGCGCGCCGGGCGGGAGGTGGTCGCGGATGAAGAGGGCGAGGTCTTTACCGGCCTGACAGTCGATTGCTTTGTTGCGGACCAAGGGGCGGACGGTGATGACGCTGACGGCGAGGGATGCGGCGAGGGCGGCGAGGTAGAGGAGGCGGGCGGTGCGCGGCGCGGACTGGAGGGCGAGAACCAGGATGACGAGGGTGAGGGCGGGAGCGGTGACGAGGACGTAACGGGTCTGGACGTAGGTGTGGTTGGCGATGTAGAAGAGGGTCACGATCGAGGGCCAGAGGAGGAATATCCAGCCGGCGAGGGGAAGGCCGCGGGCGGGCGTGGACTCGGCGGGAGTGGGGCCGGAGGGACGCGCGAAGGCAGAGGCGACGGCGTTCTGCAGGGAGCGGCGGACGGCGGCGGGACGCAGGAGGAGATAGAGGATGCCGGCGAGGAGGCCGCAGAGGATGAGAGGGAAGCCGAGCGAGTAGACGGAGAGGAGACGGTGGAGGACGGAGGCTGCAGGGCCGGCGCGCTTGGCGGCGTTGGTGTTGGGCAGGAGATGTCCGAAGGCGTGGAGCGAGTAGAGGGCCCAGAGCGAGAGTGGAGCGGCGAGCAGGAGCAGGCCGGAGGCGAAGGATGCGAGTTTGGAGGGCGAGGTTGGGTTGCCGGGAAGACGGCGCCACTGGGCGAGCAGGGGAAGAAGGAGGAGCGCGGTGAGGAATGCCATCTCCGGGCGCAGGAGGGGGGCGAGGCCGGCGAGCAGGCATGCGGCGAGGAGGGTTTTGATGGAGGGCTGTGCGCGGGTGGCTGCGAGGACGGCAAAGAAGGCGAGGCCGAAGGCGGCCAGCGGCTCCATTCCGGAGAAGGCCCAGTAGCAGAAATAGGGATTGGCGACGATGAGGAGCAGGATGGCGGCGGGGAAGAGCGTGGCGTCGGGGCTCGAGGGAAGCATGGAGGCGGCGAGGCGTCGGGCGAAGGCGTAGCAGCCGGCGAGCGAGAGGGCCGCGCAGAGGAGGGTGAGGAGCTTGCCGGCGACGAGCCAGTCGGGGATGAGGGCGTGGGTTGCGGCGAGCAGGAAGACCCAGAGGGGCGCGGTGTCTCCGGCGACGACGCGGCCGTTGAAGGCGAAGCCACGGCCTGCGGCGAGGCTGCGGGCGAACTCGAGATGGATGAATGCGTCGTCCTCCCAGTAGTGCCAGGAGTGGACGAACCAGTAGAGGCACCAGAGGAGGGTGAGAGCGAGGAGAAGCGCGGAGGCGATGCGAACTTGCGCGGTCGAATTGTCCTGCGAGGGCATGGGTTGGGGACGATTATAGAGCGGCGGGATGGGTTCGATCATGCGTGGTAGCACTTCGTGCGGGTTTGTTGGGAGAAAGGGACGGGCGGTTGGGGCTGGTGTGGAGTTCGTCGGGGTTCCTTCGGCAAGCTCAGGACAGGCTCTTCGCGCTCGAAAGACGCGCTCAGGATGACAGCAGGAACAGACAACGGCAAATACAGGGATCCTTCACTGCGTTCAGGATGACGGCGTAAAACAGACAACCGCAGGTCCTTCGACTGCGTTTGGCGCGAGTGCGCGCCAAACTCCGCTCAGGATGACGGCGTAAAACAGACAACCGCAGGTCCTTCGACAAGCTCAGGACAGGCTCTTCGACTGCGTTTGGCGCGAGTGCGCGCCAAACTCCGCTCAGGATGACGGCGTAAAACAGACAACCGCAGGTCCTTCGACAAGCTCAGGACAGGCTCTTCGACTGCGTTTGGCGCGAGTGC
>JBEKRR010000111.1:0-5153 GCA_049518555.1 Acidobacteriaceae bacterium | reverse complement strand
TCAATAGGCGCGAGGAGGAGATCGCCGTCTACGACGAGGTATTGCGTCGCTTCGGCGATGCACAGGAACCGGAGCTCCAAAAGCAAGTTGCTATGGCTCTCGTCAACAAAGGTGTCAGACTCGGCGCCCTCAACAAGAGAGAGGAGGAAATCGCCGTCTGCGACGAGGTATTGCGTCGCTTCGGTGATGCCCAGGAGCCAGCACTCAGAGAACAGGTTGCCAAGGCGCTCTGCAACAAAGGCATTACACTCAACGATCTTAAGAAGAGCGAGGAGGCCATCGCCGTCTATGATGATGTCGTACGCCGCTTCAGCGATGCAAAGGAACCAGCGATTCAAGTAACAGTAGCCGCTGCTCTCGTCAACAAGAGCCACACACTAGGCGTTCTCAATAGGAAAGAGGAAGAAATCGCCGTCTGCGACGATCTATTGCGTCGCTTCGGCGATATCCAGGAACCGGAGTTCCAAGGGCGAGTTGCTATGGCTCTCGTCAACAAAGGGGAAGCCTTTGAGTCACTCGCGAATAAAGAGATGGCGATGACTACCTATAATGAGGTCATTGCCCGGTTTAGCCAGATGACAGAGGCAAAAGTCGTGGAAGCAGTATCAGAGGCGCGTTCAGGATTGGAAAGACTCAGAGGAGAGGGTACATCATCGGATCCTGAGTCCGTCTGAGCTGGCTATCAAGACGTTCCTCTACTCGTCCCCCTCGCGCAGCCTGGCCAGCACCCCAAAGTCCTCCAGCGTCGTTGTGTCGCCGTGCACCTCGCCGGTCGTCGCCACCTCCCGCAGCAGCCGCCGCATGATCTTGCCGCTCCGCGTCTTGGGCAGCGTCTGCGAGAACCGCACGCTCTCCGGCCGAGCCAGCGCTCCAATCTCCTTCACCACCCACGCGCGCAGCTCCTGGCGCAGCTCCTCGCTCGGCGCGTGGCCCTCATCCAGCGTCACAAACGCGGCAATCGCCTGCCCTTTCAGCTCGTCCGGCCGTCCCACCACCGCCGCCTCCGCCACCTTGGGGTGCGACACCAGCGCCGACTCGATCTCCATTGTTCCCAGCCGGTGTCCGCTCACGTTGATCACGTCGTCCACCCGTCCCATCAGCCAGAAGTAGCCGTCCGCGTCCTGCCGCGCGCCGTCGCCGGTAAAGTAGCTCCCCGGCACCGTCGAGAAGTACGTCTCCTGGAACCGGTGCGCATCGCCCCATATCGTCCGCGCCATCGCCGGCCACGGCCTCCGCACCACCAGCAGCCCGCCCTGCCCCGCCGCCACCGGCCTTCCCTCTTTTGTAACCACTTCAGGCACAATTCCAAAGAACGGCCGCGTCGCCGATCCCGGCTTGGTCGCCACCGCTCCCGGAACCGGCGCAATCATGATCGCCCCTGTCTCCGTCTGCCAGAACGTGTCCACAATCGGGCACCGCTCCCGCCCGATCTCGCGGTGGTACCACATCCAAGCCTCTGGATTGATCGGCTCGCCCACCGTCCCCAGCAGCCGCAGCGACGCCAGCGAGTGCCTCCGCGCCCACTCCTCCCCCCACTTGATGAACGCCCGGATCGCCGTCGGCGCCGTATAAAAAATCGTCACCTTGTGCTCGTCGATGATCTTCCAGAACCGGTCGTTCGCCGGAAAGTTCGGCGCGCCCTCGTACATCAGCACCGTCGCCCCGTTCAGCAGCGGCCCATACACCACATACGAGTGGCCCGTCACCCATCCGCAGTCCGCCGTGCACCAGTACACATCGTCCTCGCGCAGGTCGAAGACCACCTTGCTGGTCAGGTAGCTCTGCACCGCATAACCGCCCGTCGTATGCACCAGTCCCTTCGGCTTTCCCGTCGTCCCCGAGGTATACAGGATGTATAGCAGGTCCTCCGCGTCCATCCACTCCGCCGGGCAATCGTCCTGGGCCGCGGCCATCAGGTCGTGCCACCACAGGTCGCGCCCGGCCTTCATCTTGGTGCTCTTCGTCCTCACCGTCTCGCGCAGCGACGGGTCCGCCCTGCGCTGATACACCACCACACTCCGCACCGTCGGGCAGCGCTCCATCGCCTCGTCAACGATCGCCTTCAGCCCAATCTCCGCGCCCCTCCGGTAGCTCACGTCCTGCGTCACCACCGCGACGCACTGCGAATCGTTCACCCGGTCCACAATCGCCTGCGCCGCGAATCCGCCGAAGATCACCGAATGCACCGCCCCAATCCGCGCGCACGCCAGCATCGCAATCGCCAGCTCCGGCCCCATCCCCATGTAGATCGCCACCCGGTCGCCACGCCGCACTCGCAGCCCCTTCAGCGCATTGGCGAACCGCTGCACCTGCGTGTGCAGCTCGCCATAAGTAATCCTCCGCACCTCGCCCGGCTCGCCCTCCCACAGCAGCGCCGTCTTCTCCCGCCGCGCGCTCAGCGCATGACGGTCCACGCAGTTGTGGCACAGGTTCAGCTTGCCGCCAACGAACCACCGCGCCGAGCCCAGCTCCCCTTCCAGGACCTTCTCCCAAGGCGCAAACCACTCCAGCCCGCCCGCCGCCTCAGCCCAGAACGACTCCGGCTCCTCCACGCTGTACCGGTAGATCGCCTCATACTCTTCCAGGCTCTTGATGTGGGCCTTCGCCGAGAACTCCGCCGGCGGCGCAAACACCCGGTCCTCCCGCAGCAGCGACTCCATGTTTGTTCCAACCGATCTCTGCACGCGCTTCCCCCTGCTCGCACCTCAGCCGTCGCCCAGCCGCGGCTGCGCAGTACATCAGATGAAGCAAACTTTCCCCTCGATGGTTTTCTTTGTCGCGCATGCCCCATCCTTCGCGTTCTTTGCGATCGGGGTCCCCGGCGAGCTTGCTCGCTGGGGTGAGGAAGGGTGGGTTTACGGGTGCCCCATTCATCGCGCGGTCTTTGCGCGATGGGTGGGGTTCTTGCAGCCGCTCCTTCCATGCGCTTGACTTACCACAGGCCGGACTCTACCATTCTCGCCAGCGCCACTTGCCACGCAGCCTGAGCATCGTTCTCGGCTGGCGATCAAGCGGGCCATCCACCAGACACAATCTTCCCCTGGTCCTTCTGCAGCATGGAAAGCGGCTTCTCCCAAGCCAAAGTTTTCCGGGCCCATCCAGAGTACAAATTCATTCAAGAGGAAAATTCCATGCGGAAATTCATGCGTTCCATGTTGCCACGGACCTTACTTTTTGCCGTCTGCCTGTGCCTGTTGACCGGAAGCGCGCGCGCCATCTCCTGTCCATCCTCGCTTTCGGTAACGCTCAGTCCAACCGGTGCCGACCTGCTCACCTCGCATAGTGCCGGCCTCACCGCGGCCACGGTAACCCCCGGCAACGCCGATATTGTTTGCAGCTACACGGCGCATCTGCTTCTGCTCCATTACAGTCCCCGGGTCCTCTCTGCCACCACCAAGGCCGCCTGCGTCCTGGCCGGCAACACCGCCGACCCCGCCACATGCTCAGTCTGTCAGCCATTCGCAGTGAACGCGACCATCCCCGCATCCACCCCTCCGCCCCCAACCGGTTTCTCTCCCTGGGCGTTTGGACCGCCGGGCACACCGGATACTCATGCCTTTACGCCGGTTCTCGCCCAACTCATCGGGAATCCGCCGCCCAAATCCAATCCACCGTCGGGAAAGGCCCTCATCTCCAGTTGCAACGTGTCAGGCAATGGCAATGTCGGCTTCGCAGTTTATTCCGGTATTCCAGCCGGCTACTCCTGCACCGCTACAGGAACAATCATTCACTGCACGCCCCCTCCGCCTCCGCTCTGCCAGCCGACATTGAAAGGCAGCAAGTTTCCCACTGCAAACTGGAGTGCATCCTCCAGCGCCCCTGGGTACTATGCCTACCAAAGTGCGATCCTCAATCGCAATAACGCGAACGTGATCCTGTCGCAACCATCCCTCGCCACCGTTAAAAACGCCATAGGAACCGCCGCCTTCAACGCGTCAACATTGACCCTGGCCACCGGCGGTCCAGGTTCTGACTCAAATCTCCCGGCCGGGGTCATCTCCTGCAGTTACGATACGCAGCAATTTGTATTCGATAGCCAGCCCGCAATGGCCCAGATTACGGTTAACTGCACCAACTCCTGCGGCTCGCTCTGACCGCTTGTCGTCGGCAATGAAGACTGGGTGCCCCATTCATCGCGCGGTCTTTGCGCGATGGGTGGGGTTCTTGCCTTACCGGAGCGAGTGTGGGGCTTCAGCCCCACCAACAATAGCCCGTCGGGAGAAGGGCTTTAGCCCCGGGCCTTGTGCTTGCCACACACTCTCACTGCGCCGATGTCTCGCCCAGGGGCAGGATCCGCGACGTCACTTCCAGCCTGTGGTAGTTGCTGTAATCAGCGAAGAGCGACCAGTCTGTCTGAAATGGGTCAAGGTTCGAGCTTCCGTTGACCACCCCGTTGGTGTTGAGTATGCCGTCGGGACTGCCGCTCATCTTCACCTTGATGGTCGCGGGCAGCCAGAAGCTCTTCCCACCCAGCAGGACTGGCGTGTAGTCGATGGTGAGGTCCCAGACGCCCACCACCTGCGAAATCACGCCACCGGCGGATGTTCTCCCAGCCGGCACAATGAGGTGATGAGGCGCGTGAAACTCCATCCGCTTGATCTGCATTGTGTCCGGGTCGATCAGGACGCGCCCGCTGATGTCTTCCTGCATCAGGCAGTCGTCGGGTCGCTCGCTCGCGGGCACACTGGCAAACTGGACAATGTACGCATCCTTCGGGTGGTTCCGTTTGATCGGCAGCAGCTTGTAGCTCATGCAGGCCTCCTGGCTCAGGCTGACCAGCGCAAGTCCGCCGGAGAAAGCACCACGAACGGTGGTTGGCCCGCCGAGGCTTTCACCATTCGCAGGTTGGCCGTTCACCTTCTTCACCTCGCGCGACTCCTCAAGAATTGGCTTGCCGTCAGGGTCAGGGTTGGCAACCCGCTTCAACCGGAAGGTCGAATCCGTGACTCGGCTCTCAAGCAGTCGGTCGGGACTTTTCTTTGAGACCACATGCTCGTCGCAGAAGAAGCTGGGCACCAGGGCGTTGTACTGCTCCAGGTTCTCCTGCAGCCGCTGCAAAATCTCATGCATCGTGGGCGTCTCTGTCGTTTGCGTCTGCGCCTTCTGCGTTGTCGTCTCTGCCTTCTGCGCCGCCCCCGCGCGCAGCCCCACCA
>JBEKRR010000110.1:0-5304 GCA_049518555.1 Acidobacteriaceae bacterium | reverse complement strand
GAGGTGCGCAAAATGATCTCCGGCCTGGTGAAACGTATCTCCACCGAATCTGAAGCGCTACGATAGGAACACATGGATTTTCTCTTTGAAGTTGGCCTGGAAGAGGTTCCCGCGCGGATGATTGCTGGGGCGCAGGCGGAGTTGCAGCGGCGTGTGGTGGCGATGCTGGAGCGCGAGCGGCTGGTTGCTGCAGGTGTCGCCAGCAGGAGCTTCTCCACGCCGCGGCGGCTGGCGGTGTGGGTTAAGGACGTTGCGGCGAAGCAGAAGGATGTGGCCGAGGAGCTGGTTGGGCCGGCGGTGAAGATTGCGTTCAAGGATGGGAAGCCGACGGCTGCGGCTGTGGCGTTTGCGAAGAAGGCGGGCGTGGATGTGGCCGCGCTGAAGACGGTGACGACGGCGAAGGGCGAGTATATCGCCGCGACCTCGGTGAAGGCGGGACGCGCGGCCGTGGATGTGATTGCGGAAGAGCTGCCCAAGGAGCTGGCGGGGATCTACTGGGCGAAGAACATGACGTGGCTCAGCCCCACCGGACAAAATGCGTCCGGCGGGGGCCCTGTGCGCGCGGGCAGGCCGGAGCGGTTTGTGCGGCCGGTGCGCTGGCTGCTGGCGCTGCTGGGCGAGGTGGTGGTTCCGGTCGAGTTTGGGGGGAAGACGGCGGGGAAGGTGACGCGCGGACATCGTGTGCTGGCGGGCGATGAGGCGATTCCCATTGGCTTTCCCGATGAGTACGAGCAGACGTTGCTGAACGCGCATGTGATTGCGGACGTGGAGGCTCGGCGGCTGGTGGTGCGCAAGGCGCTGGATCGTGCGACGCGGGCGGCAGGTGAGGGGCTACGATGGCGCGAGGATGAGGCGTTGTTGGATACGGTGACGCACCTGACGGAGTGGCCGACGGTGGTGCTGGGGAGCTTCGAGCCGGAGTATCTGGCGTTGCCGGAAGAGGTGCTGGTGACGGTGATGCGCGATCACCAGAAGTATTTTGCGGTGGAAGATGCTGCGGGAAAACTCGCGCCGCACTTTCTGGCGGTGCTGAATACGCAGGCAGATGCGGTGGGCGAGGCGGTGATCCGGCATGGCAATGAGCGCGTGCTGAGGGCGCGCTTCAACGACGCGCGTTTCTTCTGGGAGTTCGACCAGAGGGTGCCGCTGACGGAGCGCGTGGCGCTGCTGGAGAAGGTGACGTTCCAGAAAGACCTGGGGAGCTACGCGGCGAAGACGGCAATAAACGAACGGGTAAGCTCCAGTCTCATTCAAGAGTTGGGGTATGGATTGCAACTCAAGAATTATTCGATCAATTTCGAATCGCTTATCATGGCCATCCGTCTTTCAAAGACAGACTTAACAACGGAATTGGTCAAAGAGTTTACAGAGTTGCAAGGTATTGTGGGTGGCTTGTACGCGCATGCTCAAGGATTTGATGAGTCTGTCGTCGCGGCAATTTACGACCAATACAGACCATCTTCAATGGAAGACCTAATTCCACGAACAATTGAGGGAGCAATGCTTGGCATTGCAGACCGCATCAGCACCATTGTAGGAATGTTCTCACTAGGCCTACAACCAACCGGATCAAAAGATCCATTTGCGTTGCGACGCGCGGCAAACGGCATAGTCAAGATTCTTGCCGAGTCGGAGTTGCCGGTTGCACTGGACGAATTGTCCAGAATTGCTGTGAATGAATCTGTGTTTGGGGCTACGACTCGTACGCCTAATCAAGTCGCAGACTTATCTGCACAAGTTCAACAGTTTCTTGTTGAGCGGCTGGAGTTCTATCTGCGCGATGCGAAGGGGCAGGCGTACGACGTGGTGAAGGCCGTGCTAGCGGCGGGGGCGAACGATGTGCGGGATGCGGTGGCGCGGGCCGAGGCGGTGACGGCGGTGCGGGGCTCGGACGACTTTGCGGCGGTGAGCGCGGCGTTCAAGCGGATGAAGAATATTCTGGCGCAGGCGGCGGAGAAGGGCGAGTTTGAAACCTGGTCTGGCGTGAGCGGGAGCGCTGTTGAGCCTGCGATTGCTGCATTGATGGAGGCTTCAGAAGCTGCCCGCGTACGCGTGACCGAACTGATAGGAGCAGGCAATTATGTTGCTTCGCTGGAAACGATTGCCAGGTTGCGTCCGCTTGTGGACAGATTCTTCGATGAGGTGATGGTGATGGATCCCAATCCCATAGTTCGCCGGGGGAATCTTGTACTTCTTCTTGCGATCGTGGATGACATTCAGCGAATCGCAGATCTTTCGGAGATTGTGACGGCGGGGTAGGAGGGCATATCCCAGGGGCTGAAGCCCCCGATTTGGGATGGGTCTGGTTGCCGGGGCTGAAGCCCCGGCCTATCTCAGAAGCAAAGGCAACGTCAAAGGCAGGAGCAGATTCCTCCGCTGCGCTCCACCCCAGTGAGCAAAGATCGCTCGCCGGGGACTCCGGCTAGCTACGGAATGACAAGCAAAAAACAAAAGCGCAAACAAGCAACCGCAGGTCCTTCGACTCGCTGCGCTCGCTCAGGATGACAAATCTTTAATTTGACTGGGCAGCTCCGCTCAGGATGACTGCGGGGTAGTGGTTCAGCCGAAGCGGGGGGCGAGCAGGATGTGCTGCTCGACGACGCTCTGTTCGAGGACGGATTTGGCTGGGTTGGACTGTTTGTAGCGGACCTGAACGCGCTGCGCTCGCTCAGGATGACAAATCTTTAATTTGACTGGGCAGCTCCGCTCAGGATGACTGCGGGGTAGTGGTTCAGCCGAAGCGGGGGGCGAGCAGGATGTGCTGCTCGACGACGCTTTGTTCGAGGACGGATTTGGCTGGGTTGGACTGGTTGTAGCGGACCTGGACGCGCTGCTCTCGCATCTTTGCGACAAAGTCCTCGGCTTCGGATTTTTTGGCGAATTCGTGGGTGTATTTGCCGGTGCGGTACTCCTCGACGAAGTATGTGTAGACAAGGGTGGCGAGGAAGCGTGAGGTGTGGGCGATTGGGGCGACCTTGCCGCTGCTGATGCGGCCTTCGACGGAGGGCCAGCCCTGCGCGGCCTCTTCGAGGCGGCGCTTTTGCCATCTGCGGAGATAGAGCGAGCCCCATCCGGCACCCATGAAGATGAGCCATTTGAAGGGTTCGCTCCACATGCGCGCGTGGCGGGTCCAGTAGGCCCAGTGGGAGAAGTCGGGGGTCATGATTGGTACGGTATCACGCGGCGGCTGGTTGGGCAGAGCAGGCGATGACGTAAAACAAACAACCGCAGGTCCTTCGACTCGCTGCGCTCGCTCAGGATGACAGATTTAATTTGTGCGTGCAAACTTCGCTCAGGATGACAGCGCTTGGGTCAGGCGGGGCGGTTGAGGGCGAGGTTGAGGAGGGCCTGGGTGAGGCGGTCGGGATCGTGGCGGAGGAGGTTGCCTTCGAGGGTGAAGTCGCCGGAGATGGGTTCTATGCCGAGGGCGCGGATGCGGTCGAGGTCGGCTGCGATGGGGGCCTGGCCTCCGCGGGCGTACTTATCCAGCAGTGTGGGGGAGATGGGGGCGGTGTTGATGAGGGCGTAGTCGAAGAGGCGGGGATGTTTTCCGGCGGAATGCGCTCCTGCGCCGTTGGCGCCATTTGGCCCGCAGTGCTGGAGGATTTTTTCGATGTGCTGGGATGCGGAGAGGCCGAGCGACTCGTTGGCCTGGGTCATGAGGTTGCCGACGTAGACGCGGGTGGCGCGGGATGCGGCGATGGCCTCGGGGATGCCGCGGACGAGGAGGTTGGTGACCAGCGAGGTGTAGAGCGATCCGGGGCCGAGGGTGATGAGGTCTGCGTTGGCGATGGCTTCGAGGGTGGCGGGGAGGGGCTCGACGCCGGCGGGCGAGAGCATGAGTTCGACGATACGGTGGGGGCTGGCGGTGATGCTGGTTTCGCCGTGGACGACGGAGCCGTCGTCCATGTGCGCGGCGAGTGTGACGTTGCTGTTGGTGGCAGGGTAGATGCGGCCGCGTGCGGCGAGAATCTGCGAGGACATCTGGACGGCCTGGGCGAAGTCTCCGGTGATGCCGGAGAGGGCGGCGAGGAAGAGATTGCCGAAGCTGTGGCCCTCCAGGCCGCCTTGGTTGAAGCGGTACTGGAAGAGGCGGGCGAGCAGGAGCTCGTCCTCGGAGAGCGCGACCATGCAGTTGCGCACGTCGCCGGGCGGGAGCATCTTGAGTTCCTCGCGGAGACGGCCGGAGGAGCCACCGTCGTCGGTGACGGTGACGATGGCGGCGAGGTCGCGGATGAGGCAGGGAAGATCGGCGGGGAGCGGTTCAGGCTGGGGATTGGGGTTGCGGACGGTGACGGCTTCGGTGGTGTGGCGGGCGGCGGTGGGCGCGGCGACGTATCGCTTGAGGCCGCGCAGCAGGGTGGAGAGGCCGGTACCGCCGCCGATGGCGACTACTCTGATGGACGGCTTGCCGGTTTGAGTAGAGGAGGACACTGCTTATGTCAGTGTAAATGGAATGGCGCGCTGGCGTACTTGCGGCGGGCGGTCAGATTTCGGGGTAGAGGAGTTCGGTGAAGCGTGGGTCGTCTGCCATGTCCTGGAAGTCGGAGTCGGAGCGTGCCTGGATGCGGTTGCGCGGGTTGAGGCGGATGGCCTCGGTGAGGTGTACGAGGCAGGAGTGTGCGTCGCCGGTCATGCTGGCGAGGACGGCGAGGCCGTAGAGGGCGTAGTCTGCGCCGGAGTTGTCGGAGAGGATTTTTTTCAACTGGGTGCGCGCGTCTTCGTAGTTGCCGTCGTTGAGCAGGGAGATGGCGTAGTCGTAGCGCTCCTCGCCGGAGTGGAAGCGGGACTCGTGGCGGGAGGCATGCTGGGTGCAGGCGTTGATGTACATGCGGATGCGCTCGGTGAGGTCGGCGGGGCTGGCGGCGAGCAACTGTTTGAAGGCGTCGCAGGCTTTTTCGAACTTGCCCTCCTGCATGAGGCGGAGGGCGGTCTCGTAGCGGGCGAGGGCGCGTGTGCGGGCGGCGTCAGTGGATGCGGGTGCGGTTCCGGCGAGGGTGCGCGGACGTTTGGCGGAGGAGCGAGGGGCGGTCTTCATCGGTGTCTCTGCGGTTCCTGTCTTGCAGGGTGCAATGAACGGAAGTTGCCGGTCAGCACCCAAAGACGATCGGCTAAGTATGCTCCGGTTTTATACGCATCTGGGACGAGAAGGTCAACCCGGCCAGTGCGCGGGTGGGTCAAGCGTCCGGTTTATGGGCGTAGACGGCGGGGTTGAGGCCGGGGTCGTTGTACATCTTGAGCTGGCGGTAGAGCTTGAAGCGGCGGCTGCCCGCGAGGACCTCCTGCCAGAGGCGGTCGAGGCAG
>JBEKRR010000109.1:0-5382 GCA_049518555.1 Acidobacteriaceae bacterium | reverse complement strand
GATCCCTCGAGGCAGGAATAGGTGTTCGATCCGATCTTGACCCAATGGTTATAAGCCGCGTTCCCCTGCCACCACAGCGCTTGGTCGGTAGTCGCCACCGATCCCTGCCACCACAGCGCCTGATCGGTGGTCGGATTGCCGGGAGTGATCGCCGGGCTGATGAACGACTGGTTCTGATACCAGAGGGTGACCTTGTCGCCCGTCTGTGTGCCGTTCATGTTGAGCGTGAAGGTGGCCGATGCCCCCGCGCGGCCCGTCGTGTTGCACGTGATCGTGATGCCAGTCGTGCCGATCCACTTCACGTCGGTGTGACCGACGCCGTTGATGGAGTAGTCCAGCGTGTTCCAGTCGGTCCACGCGCTTTTGAGCGATTCCCAGGACTGGATGCCCTGCCACGTGATGTCGAAGTCGAGCACCAGGCCGGTGAGATCGCCATCCGGAAGATATGAGAACAGCGGGTGGCCGAACGGGTCGTCTTTCGGGAACAGGACCAGCACGGCGAAATCGGCGAGGTCGCGGAACACGCCCGAGACGGTGAAGCCGGTGTCCGACGCGCCCCACAGGGCGGCCGCCGCGCCATAGTCGTCAAAGCCCTGCAGGTGCATCGTGCGATGCGGCTGGAGCTTGAAGATTTGGTCCACGGCGATTAGTACCTCTATGGTTGGATTCTGCCGTTTTGTGGCAGAATATTTTCAGGCGCTGCGTTTTGCGCCAATGTCTACAGGCAGCCGGTTGGAGCCTGAAATTAGCTCCAACTTCTTCGTTTTCGCCCTGTTTGGGTCCGGCTATGCCGGCTTAGGCACCTACCCTGGCGGATCTGGCCGGAGCACACGCGAAATCAAACGGCCGGCTACAATGTTGAGGAAGTCGTCCGGGAGGCAGGTCTGCCTGAGCGCACCATCCGCGCCTGGAGGGTGAAACTCAGCGGCTCGGGTGCAGGGACAGGATGGGTGCAGGTATGGACGCCATGAGGCCAAACTTGAACGCGATCTACAGGCTGATCGAAACCTGGTCCGCCGGTGTATTGAGTGATGAGGAGACGTTCGAACGCCTCGAGAGATTGATGTCCCCAGAAGACTTCGTTCCTGTATCCGAATTGGCGCCGATTGGCAACGTCACAGTTGAAAGCCAGAGCGACGACATTTTGATAATTGTCCGGCGAATCGAGATTCGGTTGGCCGCCCTAACGAGTCACCTAAACATGCCGCTCCCCGACGAATTGAACCCAAAGGTGCTTTTCGATGACGTCCGAAAGTTGTTGGATGCGGGAAATATGATCAAAGCCATCAATTTACATCGCCGCCGCACGGGGTCCGGCTTAGCGGAGGCCAAACGAAGCTGTGATGAATATCTTCGTCATCGTGATGAAACGTCATAGCGCCGCAACCCCCTGGACTTCTTCGGTTTCGCCCTGTTTGGGTCCGGCTATGCGGCTTAGGAGTATATGAAGACGGAGAGGTTCGCACCAGGGAACGTTGTCCCAACCGCCGTAATGCCGATGGAGACCGCCGTGTTCGCCGGGATCTCGGTAAGGGCGCCGATCTGCGACGGAGTGGCAACCACTGCCGTCTGGCTGGCAGGAATGGTCATGGTGAGCCAAGCCGCGCCGCCCACGTATATCGTGAACGTGATCGCCGCGCCGGTGGGCGCAGCCTGGACGTAAGCCTTCACGTCGCCAACCGTGACGGGGCGATTCAAATAGAGAGGTTGCGCGGCGTTCGATTCCACGCCGAGCGTGCCCTGCATTTGGAACACGAGGCCGGCAACTTTCGAGAGTCCTTCCGCGCCGAACACCCAGTCCTCGCGGATCGGCGCATCGCCGTCGGGCGATTCGTTGCCGTTCACGTCCACGGTGAAGCCTGCGATCACGAGGGCCTCGTCCACGAAATTGCCGGTGGGCATGTTGATCGTAGTCACCGCCAGTGGATTGCCGTTATCGAGCGAGGTGGTATCGCAGGAGTAGGGCCACGTCGGCTCCTCGATGATCCACACATCGCCGGGGTTGATGACCATCGGAAGGTCCCACGTGATGGTGGTCGCCGTATTCGCGACGATCTTCCGGGGCGGCAGGCCGCGCGAGACGCCTCGAATCACCCGGACCAGATTGCCGACCTCGGCTCCGGGCGTCATCCCAGCGGGATACGCGATGTTCTGGCACCCGGAGTCCGTTATCGAGGTGGGGTTGGCGGAATTCGACGCGTCGGCTTTGTACCGGACCACCAAGCAGTCGCCCGCCTGCACGATGCCGTTCGGGTCGGGAGTGATGCCGATGGTTCCGGTGCTGGAATCCCAGGAAGTGACCGTCGCACTGAAGTACGGGGTGGCGCTTTCCGGCCTGCCGATGATCGAGATGATGCGGCCGACCGGCGTGAACGAAGGATTACTGGATGGCGGGCTGCCCTTCAGATACCCGACCACGAGCGCCCCGGTTGAGACGCTATCGACGGGCGCGCCGATGATCCCGCCATGAATCTCATGCTTGGCTTTCAGCCGAACCTTGCTGACATAAGGCGACGGCAGGGCCCATGTCGAGCGCACCAGCGGGCCGCCGAACGTGATCGACCCAGGCGTGTACGTGTTGTTCGGACCCGCCGTCAGCGCTCCGGTGGCCTGCGCGCAGATCAGATCGTCCTGGGTAGCCACGAACAACACGTAGGAAACGAGGCCCGCGACCGCCGGCCAGGTGATGCCTTCCAGTGTGAACGCGCCACCCGCAGCCGCTCCGGTCCCGATGATGGCGATGCTGGACGGTGCCGAAGGAAGCCCGTTCGAATCGACCGCGCAGATAGCCACGCGCAAGGTCACATTGGCCGGAAGCGATCCGCCCGTCGCGGACTGCGCAATCGATCCAATTCCGGGCGCACCCGCGCCGGTGGCGCTGAACTCGTTCACAGGCAACTTCCCGGTCACTACAAGGTTCGCGAGCATGCTGCCGTCGGCCATCTGCGCGTAGGATTGGTTGGTATCGAAGGTCCACTCGCCGGGAAACAGTGCGTCATTCGCGGCCGCCTGCACTTGATATGGCGCCCACGCCGGCCCGAGCGGAATCGAATAGAACAGAGGCGGCAGGGGTCTGGGCACGACGTCCATCGGCTTCGGCCCGACGTCCAGATCGTACATGGAGTCCGTGACGGTCTGTCCTTCGATCTGCACCGACCAGTCCTTCTTCAAGCTCCATCGCTGAATCCTGAAGGACATCGTTACGATTTGGAACGGAAGATTGGTTCCGTTGCCCGGTGCCGAAGCCAGGAGCAAACCGGTCACCGTGTGGGAAGTCGGGTCCGTCGTGTAGCCCGTGATCAACACCTGCACGCCGTTGATCACGACTTCCTTGTTCTTCATGGACGTGTCGAAGGCATCGCCACTGGCCCAAACCACCGAGGTGCCGGTGACGTTGCATGTTCCATGAAGTCCGGGGATGTCCGGGTGCGTCATTGAGACTACTTGCCCAACCTCGTTGCCGAGACCTAGCAAGGTGGTCTGCCAACTGGCGGCACGCGCGTCGCGCCACTCGGCGGGATTCACACCGCCGATCTCTTCGCGCGTGCGCGTGGCAGCGATGCGCAAGGCCTGGCTGAGCGACGAGCACCCCACCGAGTGCATCTGGCTGGTGAGCGGAGATCCGCCGCGCCCGTAGTACGCCGCGTGGCTCTTGTCGCAATACTCAGCCGTGTTCGCCTGGTACTGGTAGGCGACGTCCGCGAACGAAAGCACCAGGTGCTCGAAGCCAGCTTGGATCGGTGTCAGCCGCAGGCTTTGAAACAGAGAATTGGCGATTGTGTAGGCGTCCACCGCGCTGGCATTGATCCGGCAGCCGAGCTTCAGCTTGCCGAACTCCCAGGTGTAGAAGCCAAGGCAGCAGTTGAGCACCTCGGTGAGCCAGTCGCGAAACGGCTTCTGGCTGCTGATGATTCCCTGGAACTGGAACTGTGTCTCGACGCCGGTACCGAGGATGGCCGCGACCTGGTCCGCCGCGATCTCGGCCGCGCCGCTTCCATCGCCCACTATCAAGGACGGCAGCACGAACGTGGCGAGCTGCGCGAACGAGGTGGGACCGCTTCCGCCGGCAGGATTTGACCCGGTGGACGGATCGCCATACAAGCCCATCGCGCGCAGCAGCATGTTGACGGCGATCCAGAACGGGTTGATGAGGCCTCTGACCGCCGTGCGGTTGCCGTTCTGGTCCCACGTCCAGCCCCACATCCCGTAGTCGATGGGAACCGTCATCTGGTGCTGGTCGGGCGTGCTCGGCTGAATCGTGGTGGACTTGACGATGCGGATCTCGCACGCCGCCGTGCCCGCTGCGTAGACGTTCGGCTCCCAGACCTGCGGTGACCCCTGGCCGAGCGAGAAATAGTCGGTGTTCGAATTCGCCGGATCGCTGCCGGTGACGTAGCGCAGCCCCATGCCCGGCTGGTACTTCGTGACGTTCAGGTTGCCGTCAACCTTCAGACCTTGCCAGGTGTAGCCATCCACCATCGGCGCGACAACGTATCGGTAGCCGTCCGCGTTCGTGACGACCATCGACGCGGCGAACCCACCGAGTGGCCCAGCGCTGAGAATGCCGAGCGAGTCGGCATAGCCCGATTCGTCGCGGTAATCCACCATCAGGGCCGTGGCCAAGAAAGCAAACAGCGGGTTTCCACCGCTGTTGCACCAGATCTCAGGCAGCGCCAGACCCCAGATCGTGTCCGAAACAATCGAGGTCGCCGTTACTGTGTTACGCCCGAAGCCGAGAAAGCCGGTGGAATCGTCTTTGATGACAACGCCCTGAGGATCGGCCTGATGCCCGCCAAAATAGGGAGCCATGCCATGCACTTGGCAACCGTTCGCCGATTCGAGGTAATAGTCGCAGCTTGTGGGATCGCCGCCCGCCGCCGTCACCGCCGCGGCGCTGCGCCCCTTCGTGGCCCACGGACAGTTCACACCATCGTTGTAGGTCTTCCAGCACTGGCGGCTGAGCTGCCGCTCCGGATACTGATTCATGATCTGGAAGAACCCGTCTGAGCAGGTGACCGGGAAGATCGGCGTTCCATCGCTCGTGAAATTCTGGATGACACCCTTCCACAGTTGCAGCAGGATGCCGGAGTTCACATGGAAGAGGCAGAGGTCGATCTCGGCGTACTTCAGGTCGGTATCGTTGGCGAGCTGCGTCATCACGCGGTCGCCATTGCCGAAGGTGAAGCGGACGTTATCGGAGGTGCCTTTGATGTCCTGCGAAATCAGGACGTCGGAGCCAGGCTCACCGATTCCGATCAGGCGCGGCAGGTATAGTTGGCCGCCCACCGTGACGCGACGGTCGGAGACGTAGATGTCGGCGACCGCAGATTCGCGCACGCGGATGTGCACCAGCGGGATGATCTGCTGGACTTCGGAGAGCAG
>JBEKRR010000108.1:0-5663 GCA_049518555.1 Acidobacteriaceae bacterium | reverse complement strand
GTCAGGTTGAGGGCGAAGTTGAGCATGTGGAACTTGCCCGCGGCCGCGCCCACCGCATGGATCGTCGCCCAGCCGCCGGGCACGTGTGCGCCGAGCGACCAGATGGCAACCAGCGTTCCGCCAACATAGATCGCCATCTGCACCACGTCGGTCCAGATGACGGCGGTCATTCCGCCCTCGAAGGTGTAGAGCAGCGTGAGCGCGGAGATGATGGCGATGGAGAGCACGTCGCCGGTGCCGATGGCGATGCCCACGACGATGGAGACGGCGAAGACGCGCACGCCCTCGGCCGCCGCGCGCGTGAGCAGGAAGAGGCCCGCGGTGACCTTGTGCAGCGTGTGGCCGAAGCGGCGGTCGATGAGTTGATAGGCGGTGAGCATCTCGCCCTGGAAGTATTTTGGCAGGAAGAGCAGGGCCACCACCACGCGCCCGAGCATGTATCCGATGACGATCTGCAGAAATCCGAAGTCGCCCGCGAATGCCAATCCCGGTGTCCCGATGATGGTGAGCGTGGAGGTTTCGGCGGAGACGATAGAGAGCGCAATCGCCCACCAGGGCACCGTGCGGTTGGCCAGAAAGTAGCCGCGCAGTGAGCGGTCGCCGGCCGCGCCCGTGGCCGCGCCGTCCGCCGCGCGCCGCCGACTGAAGCGCAGCCCGAAGAGCGTGATGGCCACCAGGTACAGCCCAACCACGCCGAGATCGAGCGCATGCAAGCGAACAGGCATTGCCTGAGTATAGCGGCTCGTCGAATAGAAAAAGACTTAACACCGATCTGCACCGGCGAGCACCGATTAGAAACAGTTCTTGTCTTTATTAATAAGAAATGTTTCTATTCGCTTTTGATCGGTCCAATCGGTGCTAATCGGTGCTAGTCTTTCGTCTACGAACGCGTGGCTTATGATGGTTTGCGATGAGCTTCTTTCTCGCTATCGACGCCGGCGGCACCGGGACGCGGTGCCTGCTGGCCGACGAGACGCGCGTTCTGGCGCGCGCGACAACCGGCACGGTGAAGCTGATGCGCGTGGGCGAGCCGGAGGCGACCGCGCGCCTGCAGGCGATGCTTGTCGAGGTTGCGGCTGCGGCGGGCGTCCCGCTCCACCACCTCTCTCGCACCTGCCTCGGGCTGGCCGGGACCAGCAGCCCCGCCGTGCGCGCGTGGGCCAGCCGCGTTCTCTCCAGCTCAGTCTCCGGCGAACTTCTGATCTGCGGCGACGAGGAGATCGCGCTCGATGCGGCGTTTGCGGGAGGGCCGGGGATACTGGTGGTCGCGGGCACCGGATCGAACACCATCGGACGCACGGATGCGGGCGAGACCTTCGGGGCGGGCGGTTGGGGGCCCGTGCTGGGCGACGAGGGATCGGGCACATGGATCGGGCTGGAAGCAATTCGCGCGGCATTATGCGCGCACGACCGCGAGCGGGTCGGCGATGCAAATCGCGCGCAACCCTGCATCGACCCCACTTCCCTGCTGCGCGAGATCGAGCAGCACTGGAGGCTCAACTCGCTCGGAGAACTGGTCGCATACGCCAACCAACGCGGCGATTGCGATCACCCCGCGCCGGAGTTCGCCTCGCTCGCGCCCATCGTTGCGCGCCGCGCAGAGCAGGGCGACGCGCTCGCCGCCGAGGTGCTCACCCGTGCTGGCGAGCAGTTGGCCGAGCTGGTTGCGCTGGTCTTCCGCAAGATGGCGGCGTCACACCCAGGGGCGAAGGAAGCGGACGCGATCGAGGTTGCCTACACCGGCGGAGTTCTTGCGCACATTGCCCCGGTGCGCGACGCGATGACCGCGCGGCTGGCCGTTCTGCTGCCTGCGGCCAGTGTGCGCCAGTCTGCCGTCGATCCGCTGGAAGGGGCGCTGTGGTGCGCGCGCCGGGGCTGACGATCCAGGCAGCCCTGAAGAAGTTCTATCGGCACGAATAATGCCGCTTAGAATCTCTGAGACGCTCTCGCGCTTCACCGCGCCTTGACCACCTTCACCAGGCTCACATCGCTGGGGCCGGAAATCGCTGCGCCGGTGTGGGTCAGCTTTTGCGCGGCCTGCGACCAGTGCAGGTGCGCGATCTCCATCGCGCCCTTCTCGTACGCGTAGGTTGTGCCGTCGTCGTTGTATAGATCGAAGCTGGCGTCGGCCCCGGGATAGACGCGCAGTTCCTGTAAGGGCTGCTTCTCATTTGTGCTCTCGACAGGCGCGCCCATAGGCAGGATCGAGCCCGCGCGCACAAACAACGGCAGCGTATCGATGGGCGCAGCGACTGTCACGGTCTGCCCACCATGCAGCCTCTGGTTGGTCCAGAAGTTATACCAGTCGGTTCCGGCGGGGAGATAGACCGCTCGGCTGGTGCGTCCCTGCTCGACGACGGGCGCCACCAGCAACGCGGGGCCGAACATATACTCGTCGCCGATGTTGGCCACCTTGGGGTCGCCGCCGAAGTCCATGAATAGTCCACGCATGAACGGCGCGCCGGTCTGGTGCGTGTGGTACGCCAGCGAGTAGAGGTACGGCATCAACGTGTAGCGCAGGCGCAGGTACTTCTCCAGGATCGGCTCGGCCTGCTTGCCGTACGACCAGACCTCGTTCTGCGGACGGCTTCCGTGCGCGCGGAAGTTCGGCTGGAAGGCGCCGTACTCGAACCAGCGGACGTAGAGTTCGGGGTAGTCGTCGTAGTTGCCGACCTCGCTGCGCGCATCGGACGGATCGAGCAGCGGCGGACGGTCGGGCTTGTGCGTCGCGGGAAGATACTGCCATCCGCCGATGTCGGTGCTCCAGTAGGGCATGCCGCTGGCCACAAAATTAATGCCGGTGGGAATCTGGCGCTTCAGCGTGTCCCAGGTGGGGTAGATGTCCGACGACCAGAAGATTGCGCCGTTGTGCTGCGCGCCGAGATACGCATCGCGCGCAAGGATCAGCGCGCGCGCTCTCATGTCGCGGCGCATTCCGTTGTAGAACGCGGCGGTGTGGAAGAGCGGGTAGACGTTGAAGAACTCCGTGCCCGGGCCGACGTGGAAGTAACTGCCGTTGGGCGGCAGATCGGGCTCGGTCTCGTCGGCCCAGAAGGCGTCGAATCCCTTGCTGACGTAGTTGTCGCGTATCACGCCCCAGTACCAGCGCGCGGCATCGGGATTTGTTGTATCGATGTCCGACCCCGCGCGGTCGTAGGGCAGGCCGTTGATGGGCGTGCCGTCGGCCAGATGCAGGAACCATCCGTTGTCGAGGACGGTCTTGTAGTAACGGTCCTCGGGGACGAAGCGCGGCCACACGCTGATCATGGTGTGGAAACCCATGGCGTGCAGCTCGCGGTTCATGGCAACGGGGTCCGGCCACTTCGCCGGGTCCATGTCCATCTCGCCCATCTTGGTGTAGTGGAACCAGTCGATGACCAGCACGTCCGCAGGCAGATGGCGGTCGCGATAGCCCTTGGCCACGGCCATCAGCTCGGCCTGGTTGGTGTATCGCTGCTTGCACTGAATGTACCCGTAGGCCGACTTGGGCAGCATGGGCACATCGCCGGTTAGCAGGCTGTAGCCCTCGTAGATCTCGTCATACGTCTTGCCCGCAATGACAAAGAACGAAACGCGCTGGCCCACGTCCGAGGTCCACTTTGTCACATCGTTGAAGCCGAACTGCGCGGTGGTCTTGCCGGGGTTGTCCCACAGCAGGCCATAGCCCTTGTTGGTGACCACAAACGGAACGCAGACGCTCGGGCCCGCCGGAGCGGTATAGTCGTGCGCGCAACGCACTGCATGGCCGCGCCGGTCGAGATAGCCCTCATGGTTCTGCCCCAGGCCATAGTAGTGTTCGTCTTTGGGCGAGGCGAAGGTCGCGCCCACCTGATAGAACGGATCGTCGCCCGGCCGGCGGTCGTTCAGAGACTGCGAAGTCCCGTCCTTGTAATTCGGAACCGACATCTGCCAGTCGTTCATCTCCAGCAGCGGCGCGCCATCCGCGGTTTTAATCGAGATGCCAACCGGCGGCGTCGATCCGTTGAAGAACTTCGCAATGTCCGCTTCGGTGCCAGTGAGCGTTACGTTTTGCTGCGGAGCCACGGTGACGGAGATGCGCGACGAGCGCAGCACATCGCCGTTCGCGCCCGACTCGATCTTCCATCCGCTGGCCAGCGGCTTGGCAGAGATGCCATAGCCCGGCGCAGCCGTTGCATCCGGCTTCAGCAGGCTGATGCTGACGCGAACGATGTTCTCCGCGTACGGCTCGACCATCACCGTGGCCTCGCCGCGCGAGACAATCATCTGCTGCGCATGTATCGCCGGAGCCATCGCCAAAGCAAGCGCCAACGCGCCTACCGTCCATCCCGCAGGTTGCTTCATTGGTTTATTCCCTCTACTCAGTCGCCGACTTTGATCTGCTTGCGCAACTCAATCGCATCCGACGATCCGCCCACGCGAAGCTCCACGCTGTCGTTCTCCACCGACATCGCATTGCCGTCCCAGTAGGCCAGCAGGCTTGCCTTCAGCGGAATCGCCACGGTCTTGGTCTCGCCCGCGCGAATCGCCACTCTGCGGAATCCCTTCAACTCCTCGATCGGACGAGCGACCTTGGAACCAACGTGCGCCACATACAGCTGCACAACCTCATCGCCATCGCGTGCGCCGGTGTTCTTCACATCGACGCTGACCGTGATTGTGCCGTCCTTGGCGAGATGCCCGCTGCTGACGCGCAGGTTTGAATACGCAAACTTCGTGTAGCTCAGTCCATAGCCAAACGCATACAGCGGCTTGCTGCCGAGATACATATAAGTGCGCCCGTTGCGGATGTCGTAGTCCATCATCGGCGGCAACTGGTCCATCGACGCAACCCACGTCTGGCTCAGCCGCCCCGCCGGGTTGTAGTCGCCGAAGAGAACATCGGCCAGGCCGTCGCCCTGCTCCTCGCTGTTGTGCGTCATCATCAGGATCGCGGGAACGTTCTCCTCGGTCCACGTGGTGGTGAAGGGGAAGCTGGCCTGCAGCACCACGACGGTCTTCGGATTGGCCGCCAGCACCGCCTTCGCCAGGTCCTCCTGCGCCAGCGTCAGGGTCTTGCGGTCGATGGCCTCCTTGCCGTCGCTGGGCAGCGGACACTTCGCCCAGCCCGCGTCGCAGGTCGGATGGTTGCCAATGATGACCACGGCGACATCGGCCTTGCGCGCCAGCTCCGCCGCAGCCGCGGAGTCCGCGCCATCGGAGGTTGTCACCTCGACATTCTTGCCTACGCGCGCGCGAATCCCCTCCAGCGGCGTGACAATATACGGCGGCGTTCCGCTGTACCAGTCCAGCGCCACCCTGTCGGCCAGCGGGCCGATCACGGCAATGCTCTTGATCGACGCTGCCTTCAGCGGAAGCAGTCCGCCGTCATTCTTCAGCAGCACGATGGACTCGTCCGTCACCTTGCGCGCCAGCGCCTTGTTTTTGGGCCACAGCCACGGGTCGTCCACACTGCCGTTGGCCTGCGCCTCCGTACCGATGCGCGAGTAGGGATCGCTGGCCGCCGGCTCCAGCATTCCCAACTTGATCATCACGCGGAAGACGCCGCGCAGATTGCTGTCGATGTCCGCCTCGGTCAGCAGGCCCTGCTTCAGGGCGTCCTGCACGGACGGGGTCGCGTTCTCCAGAAACTGATTGATGCCCGCGTGTATCGAGGCCGCGGCCGCCTCGGCGTTCGTCGAGTA
>JBEKRR010000107.1:0-5691 GCA_049518555.1 Acidobacteriaceae bacterium | reverse complement strand
CTTGCCTGAGCATTACAAGCCAGAGCCTGTAGTCTTGCCAAGAATAGATGCGGTGCTTTGGATCCACTAGGTACGCAACAATCGCATCTAACTCAGGGTCGCCGAGCTGGACCACCGAGAGGTATTCGACGAATTCAGTAGTTGACGCGGGGGCCTCGGGGAGGCTCTCTATCACGGCCTTCGTTATTTCCGAGAAGAAGTCTGCTGGGACGAGCATATCTTTACATCCGGCGAGCCAAATCAAACGGTTTACACAAAATCGGAAACCCTTGCTTTGCGTTTCCCCTGTGCTGATCAGATGGACCGTTTGGTCCTTCAGAGAGGCAAGCGACCGTAGAATCTGCCATCTTGACCGGGTGTTCCAAGCTGCATCAATCGCCTGGATTTCGGGGGAAAGCTCGCTGAGGTGATCAGAGATTCTCTCATCTTCGGCCGGAATTATTTCCGTCTTGCGAGCATTCACGGAGAGTCCGCGTTCTCGAAGCGCAATTATCAACGTTTTCAGCGCCCGTCTAGCCAGCAGAACGTCTGGGCAGACGATCTTTATATCGTCCATGTAGCGGAAATATGAGTTTCCGGTAGTGACCAGGGCCCGGTCAACAGGGATCATGTAAACATTGGCGAGGAAGGACGACGCATCTCTGTTCTGCGGAATCCCGCGAGCCGAGGAAAATGACCATTCAGAGAGCCACTCAAAGAGGCGCTCAAAGCGTTCCCGAACCAGTCCCTTCTCGTCGGCAGTGATTTGGAGCTCAGGTAAGAGGTTCCTAAACGTATCTTTCAAGCGATGGATCTCAATGTGCTCGTAATAGTTGGAGACGTCGGTTGTCACGAGAACGTCGCCCTTCTTCAGCGCGGCTCGTACTCCCCCATTGAAATTCTTCCACGACTCCACGAAAGGCTTGAAAAGAGATCCGCGCGAGTTGCCGCCTGAGTCATACCTGTGACTGAAAACCGTCCAATGTAAGCAATTATCAAAAAACGGTACCAAGGCCGCCGCTGCACCTTGATATAACAGGCGGTCCTGGAGGCTCATTTCCAACGCGTATCGCAGCGTGAAATTCGGCTTAGGGAGATTGAAGACAGTACTCTTGGACGCGACATATCGCCCTTGGTTTTTCTCAAAGTTAAGCCGGATGGACTTCGCCAAAAGGCCGGAGTCAATCATGTCGCAAAATGCCTTAGGGTCCGGAAACCAATCATCCCGGAGATCCTTCCTTAGCTGCTTATAGAGCCATTGCTCCTCGAATTGTAGTGATCCAATTGAAAGCGCCATCTAGGACTCTGTCTGCATCACTGAAATTCTACAGGAAAGAGGCAGCCAGCTTTTCACACTCAGCGTGGCTCCGCATTTTTGGCACATGTTTGATGTGGATGGGCAAAGCGCCGGTACCAGGACTAGGACCGATATGTCGGCAAGGGTGTCCAATCCGACGCGGCGTCGTTCTCGATTCGCACTAACAGGCCAACTCACCCATTCATCTCATTTTGTCGACCAGAATGCATCGTATACCGTATCGATACTGGCAAGCGCGTTATGTTCTCTAAAGGACTAACGCTCGCTTTGCCGATGAATTGGAAACTGCTCAGTACCAAGCCCTCGATGCCTCAGCCCTTGCAAATTGGAATCAATTGCCTATGCTGTAGCCAGACCTTTGAAAGCCTCTGGTTCGGCGGCCGCTTACGCTCCGCCCCAGTCCCTCCCTTCTAATCGCTGCCAAAACGACAACGAAACCAATAGCGCACCACAAGCCATAGGAAGCCTCTGTCTTGCGCAGGGGCATTCTTATTTGGAGGACACATGCTCGACTTCGAAGCAATCAAGCAGATTCCTGTCGCCGATGTGGCGGCCGTGCATTATCATCTTCATCTCGTATCCAAGGGTGAGTACGCAAACTCTGCCTGCCCATTGCCGACGCATAAGCAAGGCGATAGGGCAAAGAGCTTTTCGATCAACGTGAGAAACAACTACTGGAGGTGCTTCTCGGCATCCTGCAATGAGAATAACGGCGGGAAGAAGGGCGGCGATGTCATCAACTTTGTCGCCTTGATGGAAAGATGCCGCGAAAAGGATGCGGCAGAGAAGCTGGCAGATTGGTACGGGCTGAATGGAAATAAAGCCGCCCCTCCTATTGAGAGGCGGCCAGAGGTGCCTCACATAGAGACACATCAAAAGGACTCTCCAGATCATAACCCGTCGGGCGATAGCGTCAAGTACATGCAGGAGGTCGATGCCTGGTTCGATGGACTGATGAAGCGGGGAGAGGGAGAGGATGAGGCCGAGTACTGGAAGCGCTTTCGGAACGGCGTCAAGTCGAAGCTGATCGAAAGTTACAAGAACGGAAAGAAAGCATAATAGTAAAGCCCCTTATTCAGGGGCTTTTTCTTGTTCAGGGGCTTCAGACTTCTTGGGCCGTCCGCGCCTCTTGATGTGGAGTTCCCCATTGCCGAGCTGTGCTAATCTCTGGTCAATCATCTCCCGCTCATTGAGGAGTAGATCGATGGCTTGTTGCTGGAGTTCGGCGGCTTGTGCCAGTGCGTTCATGAAATCTCCTTTGGGTTGCGTTGCAGGGAAAAGGGTTAGTTTGTACACAGTGAACGTTCTTTCGTCTTCGTTTAGTCGTACCAGCAGCGGGCGTAATCTACAGCCAGATCCATTTCATCTGCGCCTCGGAATGTCGTCGCAAAGTCGATAATCTCGTCTACAGTAAAAACGGCAGAGCGCTCAACTCCTTCAATGGTTACACGAATATCCTTCCGACTCGGCATTACCGCATATCCATGCGCAGTAAATTGCGGATTCCTGTGGAGAAACGGTAAGAATAGCTTCGTAACACCATCACAGCAGTTCCACTCTTCCATCTCAACGTAGTTGCGGTTTATCAACTCATTGAGAACATTCGAAGGCAGGCAGGTAAAGTAGCGCAGGCCGCCACATTCGCTCTTGTCATAGTAAGGTTCTAATAATTTCTCACGCAGTTCGTAGTTCATGTTTGTGGTAGTTAACGGTTGTCTTCTCCCTGCTTTCGCAATTGCGAGTCTGCACGTCATCAGTAAACGGCGCGGGCAACCAGCTCACGGCCTCATTACGCTTCCGCTAGGCGGCCTGTAATCGATTCCCATTAGGGATGTTTTCTGAGTCTGTAGCGTCATCACGTCATTAATTATCGGGATATGTTCCGGTGCAGTACAGGCGCAAGAAACGCTCAAGCCGCAAGAAGTAATATATCTGTGAGTGGTCTGGCATCTCTCCTAGTCATTCTATAAAGCCGAAGAATGTATTTGCGCTGAGTGAGTCGTGACCGGATCGCCCAGTTCGCGCTGGTCGTCACGGGAAATATCAAGGGTTTCATTGCCGAGTGGCAAGTCGGAATTACTTCGGATACCAATTAGCGCGTTGCAGGGAAAAGGGTTTATTTATTTACTATTTGTCTGACACTGACTTCATTATTTGCTGTGCGTCCTCAAGAGTTGAGGCTGTCAGTATTGCGACCTGTGCCCTATCAAAGCGTTCGTCTATATCACTTTTTTTACCGATGCTCCGTTCAATCTGCTGCTCAATGCGTTCGTTGAGTGACTTGGGAGCGCTCCAACTAATGCTCAGAGCTTTATCGTCAAGTTCAAGGCCGATTCCCGACAGGTTTTCTTTGAGCGAATCGAGTTCTTCCTGGGCTGCAGCAATCTCTGAAACCAGTTGCACGCCCTTCTGCTCCTCAACGTAATCACCTAGCACAGATTGTTCGAGTTCCTTGTATTTGGAGTGATAGTTATCATATGCTTTGTCGCGCATGGTCCCATATTTCTTCAGTAGATCGGCAAGTTGTTTACGATTCGCCGATGAAAAAGTGGAAGTGTTGTTCATGGTTATAGTGGTTGATGTTGTTCTTTTCCCTGCTTTCGCAACTGTGATTCTGCTCACTATCAGAAAACGACGCGCGCTTTCGCTCGCGGCCTCAATCGAATGTCCTTCCGCACGCGGTGGCATATCGTAGATTCCCATAAGGGATGCTCTCTGGGGTTGTAGCGTCATCACGTTTTCAATTATCGAGAATGGTGGGGTTTGCCGTATAGCCGCTAGAAACGCCTATTTAGGAAGCGAGAAAATGATTGATCTTTGCAATCGTATCCTTGCGCTTTGTCCCCCACCGCATCAGAGATTGCTTTATGAGCTTCGTCGGGTTCGCCTCGTCGCCGCGCTTTGCAACGCCGCTCCACCCGATGATGCGCTTTGCATTCGGACTGTCGTCTGTGAACGTCCGACAGAAGAATACATAACGCGACAGGCCTGTGATCGCCGTCGCAGAAACATACTGCTCGTTCCAATTCTCCTCGATGGATTTTGCATCTTCACCGGAGACGTTGAAGACGATTTGCGTCGGGCAATTTGAAAAGACATCTTTTGCAAACGGAAGCTGGTACATGCCCTGGGATGCGAGAACAAGCGTGATGCCGTACTTGCGAGACTCGGCAAGCAGCGTACCGAATCTGCCGCCATGAACGAAGTTGTGTACCTCGTCGGCTACGAGCATGAATGGTGGCCGGTTCTTCTGCTTCTCACGCCGCAGGGCTGATATGGAAACCATAGAGACGACAAGCGAGCCGAGGATCTGAGCAACTTCCTCACCGAGCCGTCCCTTTGAGAATCGGCACACGACGATCTTTTTTGAGTTCATAATGTCGAGGAAGTCGAGGGATTTCGTCTGCCCGATGATCGGCATAATCTGAGGACGCAGGAGCTTGCCAACCTTGTTGATCGGCGGAGAGAACTTCGACATCTGTTCCGAGTCCCGGAGCTTTTCGTCGTACTGCTCCTTGAACATCCTGAGCAAAGGGCTTTTGCTAGCGGCCAGCACCTTCTCTCGAAATTTGTCGTCGGCCATGAACCGGAAGATGTGGACTGGCGTCGGGTGGTCGAAATACTCGCACACGGCGTCGATGGCGTTCATGATGACGCGTGCCGATTCGTCGCCCCAGGCTGCGCCGGCCAAAGACTTGAATGTGGTAAATAGCGACTCTTTGGCAAGCTCAAGCTCCTCGGCATTATTGAAATGGAGTGGGTTGAACGGCGGCACAAGCGTTGCGTCCGGGTCTATCCAGATGAAGTCTCGCATACGCGACTTCGGGATGAGCTTGGCGATCTGGTCGGCAGTATCGCCGTGGGGATCAATAAAAAGCCCACCGTTGCCGTGGCGGATGTGGTCGATAAACAGGTTGACGAGCAGCGTGGACTTTCCCATGCCGCTCATGCCCTCGATGTTGATGTGCTTCGTGGTGTCAATCACGAAGTCCTGCTGGTTGATGTAATCAATGCCGATGGAGGTCATACGGTTGAGGTGTGTCGTCCGCTTCCGCGTCCCCGTCCCCATCTAACCGATGGATTACATCAGGAGAGGACGGGGAGACCGGAGAGTGCTGGGTTATCCAGCCCCGCAGATTTCGCTGCGATTGCCCTGAGTGTAGCAATCTGGCGCTATATGTCCAGGAACGAATAGTCTCTTGCATCGAGGTCTTTCGGGGTCCTGAATATCGACGCGCCGATGTCCGCTTTGTAGAGCGGTTCCGTCGTCAGCCAGAACATTCGGTGATTGAAGTGCAGGCGAAGCTCCTGCAAGAGATTGTTTCGCCGATCCTCTGTGCGTTGCACAACGACCACCCGGAAGTGCTCAAAACTTCCCCATTCCTTTTTGCAAT
>JBEKRR010000106.1:0-5936 GCA_049518555.1 Acidobacteriaceae bacterium | reverse complement strand
GCCTGCCCCCGCAGCGACTCCAACGCATGCTCCGGTAGCGGCCACCGTGGCCGAAACGGCCCAGAAAGCCACGCCAGCGCCTGCCCCGGTAGCGACTCCAACGCCTGCTCCGGTAGCGGCCACTGTGGCCGAAACGGCCCAGAAAGCCACGCCAGCGCCTGCCCCCGCAGCGACTCCAACGTCTGCGCCGGTAGCGGCCACTGTGGCCGAATTGGCCCAGAAAGCCACGCCAGCACCTGCCCCACAAAAAACAGCGGTCCCGCCTGCTCCCAAGCCGGCGATCGGCACTGCAGTGAGTACGGCATCGACGGTTGCATCCGCGCAGCCGCCTTCGCGTGAGACTGACATCGGAGCGTCGCGGCCCTCCAGTCCGCTTGGGGTTGCGGACGCGCCGGCCTCCGGCACTGCCGCGCCGCCGACGGTCGCCTCCTCCGAGGGCCCTGTGAGATATGTCTTCGACAACCCCACGGCGACACCGTCAACCGGCGGGAAGCCGGCTGCGGCGGCGGAGGCTCCGTCGCGATCGATGGTGCAGATCATGGCGCTTTCGAACCCGGACGACGCTGAATCCATGGTTGCCGCACTGAAGCGCCACGGATATAACGCCGCAGTCGATCACGATTCCCAGGACCCACTCCTGCACCTGGAAGTGGGGCCCTTTACAAGCAAGACCGATGCAGAAGCGATGCGTCAACGGCTACTGGGCGATGGCTACAATGCGATCGTCCGATAACCTGCGGCGGACAATATTTTTTGGCGCTCCGGCGCGCGAACAGAAGAACCCGATGGCAATGAGGAGATAGTCAGTGACACCGATTCAATACAATTCCGGGCTAATCAGCGTTGCTCTGATTAGCGTCAGCCTCGACGTGAATCTGGCCGATGAGATTGCCGAATCCGTTTTGAAGATGTCGTGGGCTGTCCACCGCGCCGATTGCGAGGGCTACATCTCGGCGGTCAAGCGCCCTCCCTTTTCGCAGCCGGTAAAAACCGCTCCTGCCTGCATCGCCGTGATCGATTTCGACAAGGACGTGGAACAGGCGGCCGCCTCCGCTGCCTATATCCAGGAGATATTCGCAGGCAAGGCGGTGATCGTCGCGCTGTCGGCAAACCGGGACCCCGAGCTTCTGTTGTGCGCGATGCGAGCCGGCTGCAGCGAATTCATTGGCGCGGAATTCGACGAAGCCGCATTTTCCGAGATGCTGGTCCGGCTGTATCAGCAGTGGTCTGCGAAGTCCGCGCGCACCGCCCTGCTGGGGGACGTTGTGACATTTTTCGGCGCCAAGGGCGGAGTGGGGACCACAACGCTCGCCGTGCATGTGGCCATGTATCTGGTGCTATGCCATCAGAAGAAGACATTGTTGATCGACAACCATCCGCAGTTGGGCCACGCGTGCATCTATCTTGGCATCGATGGCAGCCGGTACCACTTCAATGAACTGGTGCGGAACCTGAAACGGCTGGACAGCGATCTGTTGCGCGGCTACATTGCGACCCATTCCAGCGGGCTCGAGGTGCTGGCATCGCCCGACGTATGCGGTGGGCAGAAGACTCTGGACCCCAGTTCGATCGCACAGACGCTCGACTTTCTGCGCGGCGAATACGACTACGTCATCGTGGACGGGCCGTCATCGCTGGACGACACGAACCTGGCGGTGATCGACGCCTGCAATCAGCTGTATCTGGTGGCCACCCCCGAGATCGCGGCGATCCGCGACCTGTCGCGCTATGTGGACAGCCTGTCGCAGGGCGAGCACGACATTGACAAAGTGAAGGTGGTGATCAACCGTTTTTCCGCACAGCACGCGCTGACGGTGGAGCAGATCGAAAAAGCGATCCGTCTGCCGGTTACGATCAAGCTGCCCAACGGTTACGCGGAGGTGACCCGCTCGGCGATTCTGGGCGAGCCGATCAGCCCGAAGCAGAAGACGGACTTTTCGGTGCAGATCGTGAAGTGGGTGAATACCCTGGTGGGCAGCGACACGCCAGCGGAAGAAGCCGCCCCCAAGAAGTCGATGTTCTCTCTTTGGAAGTGATTGTCAGCGAGCGTTTTCCGTAGGACCAGGGTGTAGCCGATATGGCCGAAGCAAATGCAGTATCGTCAAGTTCGAGCCAGTCCAATGAGCGCAGCGGCCGCGTTGTGCGCACGGTGGGCGACAGCGTACAGCAGCAGATCAAGACGTCCGTCCATAAGGAACTGATCAAGCGGGTCGATCTGGACAAGCTGGCGGGGATGCAGGAGACCCTGGCCGCGCAGCAACAGCTCTTCCTGGTGATCCAGCAGATCATCGGCGAGCAGGGCGTACCGCTGAGCGCCAGCGAGCGGGACCATCTGGCGCAAGAGGTGGTGGACGAAGTATTCGGACTGGGGCCGCTGGAACCGCTTCTGAAGGACGACAGCATCAACGATATTCTGGTGAACACCTATAACTCGATCTACGTGGAGCGGCGCGGGGTGCTGGAGAAGACGGCGCTTTCGTTCCAGGACGACCGGCATCTGTTGCATATCATCGACAAGATTGTGTCGGCGGTGGGGCGGCGCGTGGACGAATCGTCTCCCATGGTGGATGCGCGCCTGCACGACGGGTCGCGCGTGAATGCGATCATCCCTCCGCTGGCCGTGGATGGGCCGATCCTATCCATCCGGCGCTTTGCCAGGATCCCGCTGGAAGCGGAGGACCTGCTGCGCAACCAGATGCTGACTCCGCCCATGATGGAACTGCTGCGCGGGGCCGTAAAAGCCAGGTTGAATATCGTAGTTTCCGGAGGGACCGGCGCGGGCAAGACGACATTGCTGAACGTTCTCTCCGGCTTCATCTCCGACCGGGAACGGATCATCACCATCGAAGACTCGGCTGAACTGCAGATGAAGCAGGAACATGTGGTGCGGCTGGAGACCAAGCCCCCCAATGTGGAGGGGAAAGGCGGGGTGAGACAGCGGGAGCTGGTGATCAACGCGTTGCGCATGCGCCCCGACCGGGTGGTGATTGGCGAGGTGCGCGGCGCGGAGGCGCTGGACATGCTGCAGGCCATGAATACCGGGCACGATGGATCGATCACAACGATCCACGCCAACACTCCGCGGGACGCGCTGGCCCGACTTGAGACGATGGCCATGATGAGCGAAGTGCGGATCGCGGAGAAGGCGGTACGGTCTCAGATTGCCTCGGCTGTCCATATGATCGTGCAGGTGTCCCGCATGAGCGATGGCACGCGGCGCATCACCCACATCACGGAACTGACCGGAGCGTTCTCCGATGTCATCAGCATGCAGGACATCTTCCTGTTCGAGAAAAAAGGGATTGGCCCGAACGGCAAAGTCAAGGGACGGTTCATATCGACCGGGATTGTTCCCAAGTGCGTCGAAAAGCTGACGGCGGCTGGAATCCCCGCTCCCGCAGGCATGAACGATCATTTAGTTGAGATCTAGAGTGGAAGGAGGCCAATGATTCTATTTATCGCTTTTGCCGTAATGTTGACGATCAGTTTTGGAGTCATGGTTGTCCTTTCTGGATCGACGCAGAGCGAGAAAGCGGCGGACCGGCGGCTTGCCACCATCACTGCGCCCAAGGCTGGAGCAAGTACAAACCCTGTGCAGATGGAACAGATTCTCAAGGTGAATCCGGAGAACAAGTTTGGCTGGCTGGACAACATACTGCAGCAATACCCGATCGTGCACAAACTGGAAGCCAGGATCGTGCAATCGAACAGCACGATGTCCGTGGGCACGCTTCTGGTGACCAGCGCCGGGATGGCCGTTGTGGGCTTTATCGTGGCCTGCCTGATTTTTCCGATATTTGCCTTTCAGCTTCTGGCGGCATGCGCGGTTGGCTATATACCGTTTGCGGTGATTTCGATCAAGCGCTCGCGCAGGATGGCTGCATTCAATGCGGGGCTGCCGGATGCGATCGACATGATGGGCCGCGCCCTGCGCGCGGGACATTCGATGGTGGCATCGATCAACACGGTCGCCGAGCAAAGCGCGGAACCGGTAAAAACGGAGTTCCACGAGGTATTCAAGCAGCAGAACTTCGGAATGCCATTACGCGATGCATTGAACCAGATGCTGGACCATGTGCCCTCGCAGGACCTCAAGGTGCTGGTCACGGGCATCCTGGTGCAGAAGGAGACGGGCGGAAACCTGGCCGAAATCCTCGACCGGACGGCAGCCGTGATTCGCGAGCGCCTGCGAATCCAGGGCGAGATCCGGACGCATACCGCGCAAGGCCGGCTGACTGGCTGGATCTTGTGCTCGCTTCCGATTGTGATGCTTTTTATGATCAATTTCATCAATCCGGGCTACTCGAACATTCTGATCGACACACCCATCGGCCATAAGTTGATTTATCTGGGAATTGGCCTTCTGTTCACCGGGGCCATGGCCATACGTCAGATCATCAACGGGATTGAGGTATAGGGACCATGTCTGTCATCCTCTACGTGCTGCTGGCGCTGATCACATTTTGCGTGGTTGCGCTTCTGCTTACGCCGGACCTGTTCCGTCCGTCGCCCGAGGCGCAGCGCATCCTGGACGTAGTGACGAGCACGCGGGTGGACCGGCGCACGATCGGCGACAAAGAACGGATCCAGGACAGACTGGTAGGCATCGCGACCCGATTGCGTGTTCGCGTGGGGCTGGCCGAAGACCCAAAGCTGAAGGAAAGGCTGGTAGCGGCGGGCATCCACTCCAGCAACAGTGTCGACATCTTCTTTGCGGCCCAGTTTCTGGTGCCGCTGGCGGGAGCGGTACTGGGCAGTCTTCTTCACTCTGCCTCGCTCTTTTGGGTTGTGGCGCTGGGAGCCATCGGGTATCTGATGCCGGACATGTGGTTGAAGCGGAAGACGGCAAACCGGAGAAACCGCATCCGCAAGAGCCTGCCGGACGCGCTGGACCTGATGGTGATCTGTGTGGATGCGGGGCTGGGACTGGACCAGGCGCTGCTTCGCATCGGAGAGGAACTATCCGCGAGCCATCCGGACATCGCCGAGGAGTTCGTGCAGGTCAACCTGGAGCAGCGAGCCGGCAGACCGCGGCTGGAAGCCTGGAAGAACCTGGCCGACCGCTCGGAGATCGAGGAGTTTACTTCGTTTGTGAGCATGCTTTCGCAAACCGACCGGTTCGGTACGCCGATCATCCGTGCGTTGAGCCGCTTCTCCGAAGACATTCGATCGAAGCGGAGGCAGCGGGCGGAAGAGGCCGCGGCAAAGACCAAGATCAAGATCATCTTTCCGCTGGTGCTGTGCATCTTCCCCTGCATCTTCATCGTGCTGCTGGCCCCGGCCCTGTTGAGCATATCGAGCGGACTGGGCGGGGGCGCCGGGATCGGCCAATAACCCAGCATGAATCCCCATCACGAACCGTGCATGAATCCAGGAGAAAGCCGAACCCAGGAACCGAAAACCGGCGTTGGCCGGGCGATGCGCATAGGGCGAAGCTGCGCGGGAGCGGGCCCGAGGCAGGGTCTAGCGACGTAGCCAGAGTAGTAAACACGATTGTGGTTGATTGGGAAGCATGGCAAGTCGTAGAGTTCAGTAGGGACAGCGGTTTATGCTGTGTTGAATGCAGCGATTCCTGGATAGGGACATCGCGGCGCGTTTGGGATGCCGAAGTTCTACGGAAAGGAGGAGATTTATGTTGGATTCAGGAATCCTTGTTCGAGTCATAGCGGGAGTGCTGGCACTCGTCGTATTGGGAATCATCATCTACCGCAGGAAGCAGAAAGCGAAGAAGTAGTTGAGGACCGGCGGAGCTGTACGATTCCAATGCTCAGAGTGATCAATACAACTCGGAGCTGCATCGTGGGCGATAAGATCGAGCTGGCCGACACATCGATGAAGCGGATGTTCGGTCTACTCGGAAGACGTGGCTTGGACGCTGGAGGGGGGTTGTGGATCAAACCCTCTTCCGGTGTTCATACTTTTTTCATGGCGTTCAA
>JBEKRR010000105.1:0-7001 GCA_049518555.1 Acidobacteriaceae bacterium | reverse complement strand
ACTCGCTGGTACAGTACGGCAGGAAGCATCCCGAGCTGGAGATGAGTGCGTTTGTGATTCCCCAGGTTCCAGGGACCATCAAGCGCAGCAAGCCTGTGGATGGCGTAGCCCAGTCCCTGGTGAAGAGCAAGAAGTACCTGATCCCCATGACCATACTGGCGCCGGAGCTGACCGGCGGTTTGGTGGTCGCGTACATGGCCAAGGGCAGGACGGAACTGCCCAAGAACGCGCTGGTCTTCAACGTGAACGACAACGAGATGGAGCCGGGAGCGCCCGGGCCAGTGCAGGCGGCAAACACCGAACCCGGCAGAACGCCTCTGCCTTCGTCTGCACCTGTCTCTACGACGATACCCGCGCCCGTGCCTGATGCTGCAACCGGCACTACGCCTGCGGCCCTGGCTACGGCATTGCCCGCGGCGCCTTCCACGCTTCCCTAGCTCATATCGAACCAGCCTAGCGGCGCTGGCTGCGTGCGATGGCGGCCTTGGCCTCGTTGTCTGCCTCGCGCTTGCGCTCGCTGGCGCGCTTGTCCCACTGCTGCTTACCCTTGGCCAGGGCCAGCTCGCACTTCACCCGCCCGCGGCGGAAGTAAAGCCGCGTGGGGATGAGGGTAAATCCCTTCTGGCGGGTGGCGGCTTCGAGCTTGCGGACCTCGTTTTTATGCAGCAGCAGCTTGCGCGTGCGCAGCGAGTCGTGGTTCATGGCGTTGCCGTGCGAGAAGGGGCCGATGTGCGCGTTCAGCAGAAAGCACTCGCCATCCTTCAGCAGGCCATAGGCGTCCTTCAGGTTGGCCTTGCCCTCGCGGATGGATTTGACCTCGGTGCCGCGCAGGGCGACGCCGGCCTCGAAGCGGTCGAAGAGCGCGTAGTGGAAGCTGGCCGAGCGGTTGAATGCGGCGTCGCGCACGCCCGAGGCCACCGGGTCGCGTTCCTTCGGTTTCGCGGCGGGCTTGGGCTGCGCGGCGACGGTCGGGTTGGAGAGCGAGCGGGGCATGGGGAAACGTCTCAGTTTAACATGCGGGCGTAAACCGACTCACCTGTCCGCGCGGGCTGCGTCTAACAACCACCCCGCAGGCGCGATGCAGTTTTTTGGGCGGGGAAAATTCGTTCAAAGACAGGGGATATGGCGCACAACTTGAAGAGGCCCATCGCGATCCGAATGCTATACTCGCCAGAGTTCCACAAGTCCAAGGAGTGCGGCCGTCTGGCAACCGTCACCCCAGAGCGCAGCTCGATTCCCGCCGCATTTCTGTGCGGCCGGTTGGGAGCGAGCGCTCTCTCCAGTTGGCACAGCGCCTCATCCAGCGCGGCGATCCAACGCGGACATAACTGTGGCGCAACACAACAGATTGGCGCAAAGGAAGCAGACAGCATCGGCATGACTCGCGGGTACCTACACTTGCTCCCCAGACTCTCTTTCCGCTTCCATCGCGGATTCGTCGCGGCGCTGCCGGTCCTGCTGACAGCCTTGGCGCTCACACCCTGCGCCCATGCCCAGACCGCCGGCGGGTGGGAGAATCGCGGAGTGAAAGCAGAGCTGCGCCAGGACTACGACGCGGCCTACGAGGACTACCTGAAGGCGCACCAGAAGAAGCCCAGCGATCTGCGCTACCAGGAGCGGCTGGACCGCATGCGCTTTCAGGCGGCGGCCATGCATGTGGACCGCGGCCGCGTGCTGCGCCAGAGCGGAGACATCGCGGGGGCGCTGAACCAGTTCACGCGCGCGTTGCAGATCGATCCCGGCAACGAGGCGGCGGCGCAGGAGGTGCAGATCACCCAGCGCCAGGACCAGACGCCGGGCGCCTCCGCGGCGCCGCTGGGGGCCACCGAGAACGGCACCAATCTGAAAGAGATCTCCGACATCTCCCCGCCGCTGGAATTGAAGCCCGTCTCCGACGACCCGATCACGCTGCACATGGTGGAGGACAGCAAGAACATCTATCAGGCCATCGGCAAGCTGGCCGGACTCAACGTCATCTTCGATCCAGAATACGTCTCCAAGCGCATCCCGGTGGACCTGGCCAACGTCAGCCTCTCCGACGCGCTGCGCATCGTGGGCACGGTTTCGGGCACCTTCTACAAGGCGGTCACCGCGGACACGATCTTCGTCGCGCAGAACAACCACACCAAGCACACCGATCTGGACGATCTGGCGGTGCAGACCTTCTACCTGACCAATGCCAGCCAGCAGAGCGACGCCAACGAGATCGTGACCGCGCTGCGCAACCTGTTGCCCGCCGACGACAAGATCTATCTGATCCAGTCGCAGAATGCCGTTATCATGCGCGCTCCGCCGGAGCACCTGGTGCTTGCCGAGAAGCTGCTCAACGACCTGGACCGCACCAAGGCCGAGGTGGTGGTGGACGTGGCCATCCTGGAGGTGAACCGCGACAAGATGCGCAACCTGGGCATCAGCCTGCCGCAGTCGTTCGGCATCAGTCCGCAGGCCAACAACACGCCGACCAGCACGGCCTCCGGCACCACCAGCAACTCCGCGTTCACCCTGAACACCCTGGCCAATATGAACGCCACCAACTTCGCGGTCACCATCGGCGGGGGCACGCTGAACGCGCTGCTGAGCGACACCGACACCAAGGTGCTGCAGAACCCCAGCATCCGCGCCACCGACGGGCAGACGGCCACCATGAAGATCGGCTCCAAGATCCCGGTCGCCACGGGCAGCTACTCGGCGGGCGCGGCCACCGGCATCACCGCTGGCATCGGCGTGCAGACCCAGTTCACCTACATCGACGTGGGCGTCAACATCGACATGACGCCGACCATCCATCTGGACCGCGAGGTGACTCTCAAGCTCACGGTCGAGGTCTCGACGGAGAGCGGCAACGTCACCATCTCGGGCGTCACGGAGCCGATCATCGGGCAGCGCTCGGACAAGACCGTCATCCAGTTGAAGGACGGGGAACCATGCCTGCTGGCCGGCATCCTGAGCAAGCAGGACAACTACAGCAACAGCGGAACGCCGGGGCTCTCGCAGATTCCCCTGATCAAATACCTCTTCGGCAGCATCAACAAGGAGGTGCAGGACGACGAGGTGGTTTTCATCCTGATCCCGCACATCGTGCGCGAATCGGTGCTGACCCGGCTGAACACGCGCTCCATCGACACGGGCACAGGCGCCAACATCGAACTGCGGCACTCGCCGATCGACAAGCTGTTTCCGGAGAGCGCGGGCCAGGCCGGCGCCGCGCCGGCCTCGACTACCACCGCCGCCAGCGCGGCAACCGCCATGGTGCAGCAGATGAGGCAGCAGGCCATGCCGCCCAGCGCGGGAGGCAATCCGCCGGCAGCGAAGTCCCCAGCCGCCGCCATCGGCCCGCCGGTGACGCTTACCATGATTCCGATCAACTCCACGCAGACGGTGGGCAGCACCTTCCAGGCCTCGGTGTTCCTCTCCAACGCGCACGATGTCTTCAGCGTGCCGCTGGAGATCCAGTTCGATCCCAAGCTGCTGCAACTGGTGAACGTGGACACCGGGGGCCTGCTGGGCGGCGACGGCCAGCCGGTCGCCCTGGTCCACCGCGACGAAGGCAACGGCCACGTCACGGTCTCCGCCTCGCGCCCGCCCGGCGTCAATGGAGTCAACGGCGAGGGGCAGTTGTGCATCTTTACCTTCAAGGCGCTCGCGGCGGGCGACTCCAATATCGCCCTGGTCAAGGTCGGCGCCAGGAACAGCCTGCAGGCCAGCCTGCCCGCGGTCGGCTCCCAGGCTGTGGTCCATGTGAAGTGAGGGGTTAGGTTCGAGGTGCTGGGTTCGAGGTTCAAGGGGAGAGGCGCCTGGTGAAGAGAAAAGGGACAAGGGACAAGGGACAAGGTTCAAGGCACGGGTTGCGAGGCCGTTCCCTCGAACCTCGCGCCTCGAACCTCGGACCTGACTCCGGCCTCACGCTGGTCGAACTGATCATCTGCGTGACCATCGTCTCCATTCTGGCCTGCGCTGCGCTGCCCATCGCTCGCTTCCAGGTCAAGCGGGAAAAGGAGCGCGAACTGCGCCGCGACCTGTGGGAGATGCGCGATGCCATCGACAAGTACAAGGACGCCGCCGACCGCGGAGGCATCCAGATCAAGATCGACAGCATGGGCTATCCGCCCGACCTGCAGACCTTGGTCGACGGGGTCGAGGTCAAGGAGAAGAAGGTGCGCTTCCTGCGCGCCATCCCGGTCGACCCCATGACCAAATCCACCGACTGGGGCCTGCGCTCCAACCAGGACGACGCCGACTCCACCTCCTGGGGCAGCCAGAACGTCTTCGACGTCTACACCAAGAGCGACGACACCGCGCTGAACGGGACAAAGTACAACACATGGTAAGCCTCACACAACTCGGCTCCAGCTCCTCGCCCACCAGGTTCGAGGTTCCAGGTTCAAGGTTCAAGGTGCTGCCTGCCAGACGCCTGCCGCCCTCGAACCTCGACCCTCGACCCTCGACCCTCGACTCCGGCTTCACGCTGATGGAGCTGATGATCGTCATGTTGATCATCGGCATCCTGGCCACCATGGCCATCCCCATCTACACCCGCAACGTGCAGGCCGCCAAGGAGGCCGTGCTGCGCGAAGACCTGCAGGTGATGCGCACGGCCATCGGCTCCTACACGGTGGACAAGCAGAAAGCGCCGCAGTCGCTCGATGACCTGGTGACCGCGGGATACCTGAAGGCCGTCCCCAAAGACCCCATCACGGGCCGCACCGACACCTGGATCACCTCCCAGTCGGACACGCTCTCCACCGTGGACCAGACCCAAGGGGGCATCGACGACGTACACTCCGGCGCGCAGGTGACCGCGACCGACGGCAGCTCCTACAACACCTGGTGAGCGCGCCCACGGGAGGACCATGCCCCGATCGCGGCGGCGCCTTCGCCCTCCCTCCTGCCCGGCCCGGTCCGAACAAAGAGCAACAAAATGGCGCATACTACGTCTAACAGAGTGTGGGGGTGCGTCCGTTTGCAGGCAGCAGCGCCCCTGCGGAGAAACCCCGATGCGTCCTGGAAGCCACTTCGCTCTCGCCACCCTGCTGGCCGCGGCCCTGCTTGCCAGCGGGACCTCCGCGCAGCAACCCGCGCCTTCCTCGACCACCCCTGCGACCACCCCTGCGACCACCCCATCGGATTCGACGACGACCGCTCCGGCGGCAATCGCTCCCGCCGCAACGCAACCAGACGCCAAGACCGCCGCCAAGCCTGACACCTCATCCGACACCTCCAACAAGCCGCCGGCCGCAAAGACCGCCGACACCGCCAAAACCGATGTTCTTCCCTCGCCCGGCGAGGACCTCGACCCGCACATCAAGAAGGGCAGCGAGGACGACGTGGACGCCATTGGCACGCGCAACATCGGCGGCCGCGGCCTGGGCAACTGGCACTCCACCAACTGGGAGATCTCGGCTGGCAAGCAGTACTCCATGGAGATCGAGAAGTCCGCCCACCTGATCACCGACCCGGTGGTGGTGGAGTACGTCAACCGCGTCGGCCAGAACATCGTGAAGAACTCCGACTGCAAGGTGCCGTTCACCATCAAGGTGATCGACTCGGACGAGATCAACGCCATGGCGCTGCCGGGCGGGTTCTTCTATGTCAACTCCGGGCTGATCCTGGCCGCCGACGAGGAGGCCGAGCTGGCCGGCGTCATGGCCCACGAGACCGCCCACGTCTGCGCCCACCACGCCGCGCGCGAGATGACCCGCGCCAACTACGCGGAGATCGGTTCCATCCCGCTGATCATCTTCACCCAGGGGAGCTGGACCGGGTACGGCATCTACGAGGCATCGCAGCTCGCCATCCCCATCAGCTTCCTCGAGTTCTCCCGCGAGTTCGAGGCGGAGGCCGACTGGCTGGGCGTGCAGTACATGTACCGGGCGGGCTACGATCCGCAGGCCTTCATCCAGATCTTCGAGAAGCTGGACGCGCTGGAGAAACACAAGCCGGGCACCCTGGCCAAGGTCTTCGCCGACCATCCGCAGACGCCGGACCGCATCGCCCACTCCGAGCAGGAGATTGCCACCATCCTGCCCGCGCGGCGCCTGGCGCGCATCGAGAACCGGCGCAAGCTCAACGACAAGGGAAACAGCAACGGGCCCACCCTGCGCCGCACCGGCGGCACCAACAACGACCCCAACTCCACCACCGGAACCTCCACCAGGGACGGCAGCGACCGCCCCACCCTGGGACGGCGGGATTAGGAGACGCAGACGCTGGCCACTCTCTTGTTAATTGAATCTGAGCCCGTGCCCGCAAGCACAGCTACATAGGCATCCGCGGTGTTATAGTATCGGTCGTCATGAAACGATTGAGACACTTTGTCCTCGGAGTGTGCGTAGGCCTGGCCGCTCTCGGTACAGTGCAGCCGATGTTCGGGCAGCAGACCGGGACGCTGGTTTTCGATATGAAGAACTTTACCTTCGGGGAAAAGGTTTCGGCGAAGGCGCAGAAGCAGATACAGAAGGAGTTGAAGCATGGCGGAACTCATTGGGGCATGGTCGACAGAACGCTGCTGATTCCGATGGTGAACGATAGTCTTGTGAAGGTGGATGGACTATCTCTTACGCGGTTCGGAGACCTGAAGAAGCTGGAACTGGCGCCGGGCGACTACACGATCACCTGTATCGGGTACGAGTTCGCGGGGAATTCAACCGACATGGACAAGGTTCTGTCGAAGAACGCGTTTTTCAATCTCGACGTGCTGAAATTCACCATCGAGCCGGGCAAAACGACTACGATTGAGGTCTCTTTGAACTACGAGCCGCAATCCGCGTGGTTCCGCCTGGCAAGGGAGACGATGTATGTCCCGGACGTCGCCGTAAGGGTGCTGCAGGACGGGACGCAGGTGGGCGAAGCCATGGTGGTCAGCCGGCGGACGGAGAAGTCTGTGGCGTGGGATGACTATCACGGGCCGCTCAAGTTTTGACTGGGTTTGCTGCCGGGCAAAGGAAGCGCTCGCCGGCATTTAGAATTAGGGGATGAAGACGCAGAAGACGGGCTACACCGAC
>JBEKRR010000104.1:0-6251 GCA_049518555.1 Acidobacteriaceae bacterium | reverse complement strand
GGCAACTGGGCTGCCGCTTCGGGCAGGGATACCTTTTTTCGCGGCCGGTTCCGGCAGAGACTGTGAGCGCGATGCTGCGCCTGCCGGGACGGATTCTGCCGGATCCCGCGGCGCCTCAAGCCGCGGCAAACTGAAGGCGGGCGAGGCGCGGTGGGAACGGCGCGGCACGAGCGGCGCGACGGGAGTGCGCCGATTTGGGAATGGCGCGCAGCTGTGTCCGATTTGGGATGACACCGCGCATTTCGTTGGAGAATTCTCACGGTTGCAGGTGGGAGCGGCAGTATTCTGCAACCCATGCAGCAGCCCGCTCCAACGCAGCCCTCCCCCTCTCTTTCCAGTTTTGCGGGACTGCTGGCCACGCTTGCCTCGCCCCCGTCTGACGCCGCCGCCGATGCCCCACTGTGGAACAGCAGCGATTTGGGCGAAGACGTGGCCACTCTCAGCTACGAACGCGCCCTGCGCGCGCATGCACGTTACCGGCCGGCAAATCGCGATTCGGACCGCGGCGATGGATCGCCGATGCCGGCGGGCGACTCGGGAAGCGGTGCGCGCCTGGATGCGTCGATCGAAACTGGTGCCGCAGGCGCTCTCGATGCCGCGGGCGCTATCGATGTCTTAGGCGCTTTTGACGCCGCAGGCGCTGCTGTTGCAGTGGACGCAGCGCCGAAATTGCAGACGGGCACTGCGCGGGAAAGCGATCTGCGTTCGGCGAGCGTGACGATTCGCCTAAGCCGGGTGGAGTGCGCGCGGCTGCATCAGCGCGCCGCAGAAGCCGGATTGACGGTGTCGGCGTATCTGCGATCCTGCGCGGTCGAGGCCGAAGGGCTACGCGCGCAGGTGAAGCAAGCGCTGGCGGAGTTAAAGGCAGGGAGCAAGGGAACGAGCGAGCAAGGGAACGAGAAGCCGAAGCGGCGAGATTTCTTTGGATGGATTCGGTGGCTCACAAGACGCGGACGATGATCGCTGCCCGCAATCAAGTTCAGCAGCTCAACGCTCTCCGGCATCGAATGCTTCAACCAGCTCTCGTGAGCGGTGGCTTGCTCGACTGCCCAAGCCAATTCCCATGCCGCGCAGTACGACCGCGAACTGCACAACCATGGGAATGAGCATGATCTTGGTCATCTCTCCCACGTAGATGAGCGAACCATCCGCGGCCCCACTTCCGAACGCGGCGCCCTGCTGCGCGGCCATCAGGAATTGCGTCAGCATGACAGCAGTGGAAACCAGCCACAATGGAATCGTCGTCCACCAGCGGCGTGACAGGGCGATGAAGTAAGCCGGAATCACCAGCAGCAGCAGCGTATAACGAAGAACGGTCAGAGCCATCATGGATGTTGCGCCTCCGCGCTCTGACTTTAGCGTCACCCATGAGCCCTAAGGGAAACATATAGAAACCCTGTAACAAACATAAGGGCGCATCGCATGGAACGCTGCGTCGAACCGTAGCGCGCGTTTGACTCACTGTTTAGTAACGTTCGCTCGCGCCCTTGCGCCCTCGATCCCTTGCTCCCTCGCTCCCTTGCTCCCTGCTTTATTCCACTTCGAGCACCAGACATTTGAGGTATTCGGTTTCGGGCAGATTGAGGATGACCGGATGGTCGGGAGCGGCGCCACGGCGCTCGAGGAGGCGCACGTGGCGCGAGGCATCGGCGGCAGCCGCGGCCACAGCGGATTCGAGATCGGTCCAGCTCACGTGATGCGAGCAGGAGCAGGTGACGAGCAGACCGCCGGGACGCACCATTTTGAGCGCGCGAAGGTTCAGCTCCTTGTAACCGCGCAGCGCGCCCTCGACGGCGCGTTTGGTTTTGGCGAAGGCCGGCGGGTCGAGAACGATCAGGTCGAAGGTGGCGTCGGAGGTTTTGGGGGCCTGCGACCAGTCGCGGAGAATCTCGAAGGCGTCGGCCTCAATCCAATCAACTTCCGCGGAAATGCGAGCGCGGTTGGCCTGGAGATTGCGCTCCGCCACTTCCAGCGAGGCGCGGGAGGCGTCGATGCCGGTGACCTGGCGGCAGACCTGGGCGAGATGTAGGGCGAAACCGCCCTGGTAGCAGCAAACGTCGAGGGCGCGACCCGTCTTACCGAGGCGCTGCGCCCACTGTTGCGCGGCTGCGTAGTTGGTGCGCTGATCGAGAAAGGCTCCGGTTTTCTGGCCGGCGTTGGCGTCGTAGTGAAAAACGAGGCCGTTCAGATGAAACTCAGTGGCTGCAACGGGACGCGCCGCGGTGGCAATCGATTCTGGATCGGCAACCCACAAAGGATCTGCGCTGGGCGCGGGCAAGCCCTCAAGTTCGCGAATGCGCGGATCGGGGCGCTCGAAAATGGCCGCGGGCGCGAGTTCCTCGCGCAACACGCGCACGCATGCTTCCGCAACGCCTGCGTGGAGAAAACCTTTGGCGAGGCGCTGCACCACCACGATCTCGCCGTACTTGTCTGCAATGAGGCCGGGCAGCTCGTCGGCCTCGCTGAAACACAGGCGGCAGGAGTCGTTGGCGGCGTCGAGCATGGGCTTGCGGCGCGCAATGGCCGCACGCAAACGAGCTGCGAGCAGCTTGAGCCACGCGGCGTGGTCGAGCGCTTCGCGCGAGACCAGCCGCAACGCGATTTGCGATGCAGGACTGTAGAGTGCCGTGCCGAGAAAGATTCCGCGTTGATCGGCGACTGGCAGAAGTGTTTCTTCTGGTTTGGGAAGAGTGACGGCGACCACGTCGGACGCATAGACCCACAGATGGCCGCTGCGCAAACGGTCGGCGGCGCGGCGGTTGACGATGGCGCCGACGGGCGCTGCCCGCGATGGAACAGGGGATGGAGGGGATGCGGCGCGTGCGGAGGGTGAGGATTCGCGGCGCGCGGGCACACTGCGAGACACACGGCCGGACACACCACTGGGGAATGCGGCGGCTGGGCCGCCCTCGGCGGCAACTGGCGCCGATTGATTCCTGCGCGGCGGCGCTGCCCTCTCCGGTTTGTGTGGCTTTGCCATTGACTCCCCTCCCAAAGGTAAACCGCCGGGGTGGGGAGCAAAGGACCGGATTGCTATTTCTCCTGCAACGTCTGCAGATAACGGCTCAGGTTGCTGATTCTGAGGGCCCTCACGTTGGCTTCGCTCGGGGGTGAATCCACGGACCCAAGCATGGGTCCCCACACCGGCATTTCTGCCCTGCCATGCGATGGATGCGCCGCGCCGAACTCGAGCACCGAAGCGATATGAGTCGAGGGAAACTTCCCTCCATTGTTTCTGCTCAATAGAGCTAGGTCGGTGGGCTGCTTCTTCAAGGCAGCGGCCGCCGGACCGTTCCCCTTGCCTTCCACACCGTGGCAGGGGGCGCAATAGTTCACGTACATCTGCTTGCCGTTGTTCAACGGCGCATTGCTTACCGGGATGATGACCGTCTTTGCTGTCGACTGATTGGCGTATGCAACGCCCGCAACGACTGCCGCGGCCAAACCGGCCAAAAAGAGGTTTTTCAGCATGATTTCCTCCGTCCGAACCTCTGGAGGCAGATATAAGCGCCTTTTCCCACAGGAAGATATGTGACAAGTAACACATTCAGTGGGGATTTTCGTTACTTTGGAAATCTCTGGGGCGGATTCGGAACCCATGCGGAACAGACCCGGCGAGATGCGACGTGTGACCGCCTGAAATGGGGCGATCCTCAAGTGAAACGGACGCATTCATGCCTGCAGAAGACAAGCGGCCTATAATGAAGCATGGCGACTGTCGGCCACACTGCACCCAACGAGGCTCAGAGCGCCCCCGAGAGCGAAACGGGAGCGGCGCCGGCCGTGAGCCCGGGCCCAGCGGCTCGCCGCAAGGATCCGCGGCCGATTGGGGAGCGCTTCGAGGCTCTTCTCCGGCAGGTCCAGGCCAATCGGCCCCATGAAGATATCTCGTTGATTCGAAAGGCGTGGGAGTTCTGCGTGAGCCACCACGAGGGGCAAACCCGCGCCTCCGGCGAGCCCTACATTGTGCACCCGCTCGAGGTAGCGGAAGTGCTGGCAGAGATGAAGCTGGATGCGACGGCCATCGCCGCCGCCCTGCTGCACGATGCCGTGGAGGATACGCCGGCAACCAGCGAGGAGATTGGCGAGCGATTCGGCGACCAGGTAGCGCACATTGTCGAGGGCGTAACCAAGATCGACAAGATCCAGTTTGCCAACCGCGAGGACCGGCAGGCCGAGAATGTGCGTAAGATGCTGCTGGCCATGGTGAGCGATGTGCGCGTGGTGCTGATCAAGCTGGCCGATCGGCTGCACAACATGCGCACCCTGGAGCATCTGAAACCGGAGCGGCAGGAGGCGATCGCGCGCGAGACGCTCGACATCTACGCGCCGCTGGCGCACCGGCTGGGCATGGGCAAAGTGCGCGGCGAGCTCGAAGACCTGGCCTTCCGCTACACCGAACCCGTGAGCTACGAGCAGGTGTCGGCGGCAGTGGAGGCGCGGCGCGTGGAGGGCGAACAGTTCCTGCGCGGTGTCGAGGATACGCTTGTCGAGCAACTGCGCGAGAACGGCGTCCAGGCGCGCGTCGAGTGGCGCATCAAACGCCTCTACTCCATCTACCAGAAGATCGAGCGCACCAAGGTTTCCTTCGACCAGGTGTACGACCTGCTGGCGGTGCGCGTGATTACCGAGGATGTAGCGTCGTGCTACGCGGTGTTCGGGTTGATCCACACGCTGTGGCGGCCGGTGCCGGGACGCATCAAGGATTTCATCGCCATTCCGCGGGCCAACCGCTATCAATCGCTGCACACCACGGTGATGGGCGCGAGCGGACACCAGTTCGAAGTGCAGATCCGCACCGAAGAGATGCACCGCATCGCCGAGGAAGGCATTGCGGCGCACTGGAAGTACAAGGCGGGCGGCGGCAGCGCCGTGACGGCCCGCGACGAAGAGCGATTGAACTGGATCCGCCAGCTCGTCGAGTGGCAGAAGGAGATGACGGATCCCAACGAATTCCTCTCCAGCCTGAAGATGGACCTCTATCCCGACGAGGTATACACCTTCACGCCGAAGGGGAAGGTGGTGGTGGTTCCGGCGGGCGCCACGCCCGTGGATTTTGCGTACACGATTCATACCGAGGTGGGCCACACCTGCGTAGGCGCCAAGATCAACGGGCGCATGGCGCCGCTGCGCACCAAACTGCGCACCGGCGACATCGTGGAGATCGTGACGCAGAAGGATCACAAACCGAGCCGCGACTGGCTCACGTTTGTGAAGAGCCCGCGCGCGCGCAACAAGATCAAGCACTGGCTGAACGAAGACCAGCGAGAGCGGGCAGTGGAGATCGGCAGAAAGCTGCTGGACCGCGAGGCGCGCAAGTTCAAGGTACCAATGACGCAGGTCGACGACCAGGAACTAGGCCGAGTGGCGCAGGAGTTCGGCGTGGCCACGGCATCGGATCTGCTGGCAACCTTGGGCCAGGGCAAGCACACCGCGCACCAGGTGCTGCGCAAAGTGGCGCCGGGATTCGCCAATCTGCTGGGGACCGAGCCGGGCACGGAGACCAAACCGGGCGAAGCGGGCCCGGGCACAGCGGGCCCGGGCACAGCGGGAATGACCGACGCGGTCAGGAGGCTGCAACTCACCAGCTCGGAATCGCTCGAGGTGGAGGGCCAGAACGATCTGCTCGTCTACCGCGCGCGATGTTGCAACCCCATTCGCGGCGAGGAGATTGTGGGCTACGTGACGCGCGGCAAGGGCGTGGCCGTGCATGCGCGCAGCTGCCCCAACGTGCAGAACCTGCTTTATGAGAGCGACCGGCGCATCAACGTAGAGTGGTCGCACACGGCCGATGCCGCAGGTAAACCGCAGCGCTACCCGGTCAAGATTACCATCTACTGCGACGACCGCACCGGCATGTTGAAGGAGCTGACCGCGGTGATCTCCGACGAAAATACCGATATTCGCGGCGTGGATCTGAAACGCGACGATGAAGGCGAAGCGATCATCGAGTTTATCGTCGAGGCCGAGGATGTGCGCCACCTGAACCGCATGGTGCTGGGGCTGAAGCGCGTGACCGGCGTGCGCCAGGTGCAGCGGACGCAGAAGGTTTAAAAGCAGCTGTCAGCTCTCAGCTTTCAGCTTGTTCGTGGTCAGTAATCTCCCGCTAAAAACCAGCCCCCGAATGCCGGTGAGTGGGTCAATTGCCAGGCTGGGCCACCGGACGCGACCTCCTTGCATCAGAAACGCATAGGCTGGTCTGAACTGCTCAGACCAGGTCCGCTCGCGGTGCGAGGCTGGAATAGTGTGCG
>JBEKRR010000103.1:0-8218 GCA_049518555.1 Acidobacteriaceae bacterium | reverse complement strand
CCCATCAAGACGATCAGCAGCCGCGAGGTGTATCGCAACCGCTGGACGCGTGTGCGCGAGGACGTGATCGAGCGCGCGAACGGCGAGCGCGGGATCTACGGCGTGGTGGACAAGGACCCCGGGTGCATCGTGATTCCGCTGGAGACGACTGCGGAGGGCGAGTTTCTGACCCTGGTGGAGCAGTATCGCTTCACGGTGGGCGGGCGGTTCATGGAGCTTCCGCAAGGCGGCTGGGAGCAGGCCGACGCGGCGCCGGAGGAGATGGCGCGCGGCGAGCTGCGCGAAGAGACCGGCCTGACGGCCGAGCGCATGACGCTGCTGGCCACGCTGCGGATCGGCTACGGCGTGCTGAACCAGAAGCAGTACGTCTTCCTGGCCGAAGGGCTGACCCAGGGCGAGCGCGAGCCGGACGCCGAAGAGAGCGACCTCGAGGTGCATCGCGTCAGCGTGGCGCAGTTTGAGGCGATGCTGCTGGATGGGACGATCGTCGACGGCTGCTCGGCGGCGGCGTGGGGCGTGTACCGGCTGTGGCGGGAGCGACGGAGTTAGTACGGAGTTCGATACGGCGCGGGACGAGACGGTGCATTGGGGCGAGCAGGCAAAACCGCGGTGTATCGAATGCCAGAAAAGCTCTTGGCCTGAGCAGGAAATTTGGAATAGGCTAGGCACAATTTTCATGGTGCGGAGGCTGCCGTGGCGAAGAATATTGTGGTCTGCTGCGATGGGACTGGCGACGAATATGGGGACTGCAACTCGAATGTGGTGAACCTGTACCGGGCCCTGATTCTGGACGATGAGACGCAGGTGGCGTACTACCACCCCGGGGTGGGAACGGAGGGTTCGCCAACCTCGCGAAACCGGGTGGAAGGAACATTCTTGGTGTTGATGGGGCTGGGATTCGGCGCGGGGCTGCTGCGTTATGTGGGAGACGCCTATCGGTTCCTGATGAACGAGTACAAGGAGGGAGACCGAATATTTCTGTTTGGCTTCAGTCGCGGGGCGTATACCGTGCGGGCGCTGGCCGGCATGGTCCATATGTATGGGCTGCTGCACTCCGGGAACGAAGGCATGATCCCGTACATTCTGAAGATGTATGCCCGTCGCACGCGGAAGGCGGGAGGAATAGTGCCCACGCTGGAGGTGGCCGAAGGATTCAAACGGACTTTCAGCCGCAGCCCCAAGTTGCACGTTGTGGGCGTATGGGACACGGTGAGTTCGGTGGGCATGATCTGGGACCCGCTGAAGCTGTCCTACACGGCGCAGAACCCGAGCATGGTGCATGGGGTCCATGCGCTGTCGATCGATGAGCGGAGGTGCTTCTTCCGCAATAATCTGTGGGGCCATGCACTGCCGAAGAGGCATGACGAGGAGCAGCAGACCATCCACCAGGTGTGGTTTGCAGGCGTGCATTGCGACGTTGGGGGGTCTTATCCGAGCGCGCAGAGCGGGCTGTCGCAGATCACGCTGGAATGGATGATGCGCGAGGCGGTAAAGCTCGGTCTGCTGGTGGACCCGCAGCGGGCACAGATGGTGCTGGGGCGGTTTCCGCCACCGCCACCGGTTGCGCCCGATCCAGCGCAGCGCATCCATCACTCCCTGACATGGAAGTGGTGGCCGCTGGAATTTATCCCGCGCCGGGTCTACGACTGGAAGACGAAGAAGAGGCACTGGGAGATCCCGCTGGGATCGAGCCGGACGATTCCGGCGGGGTCTGTGATTCACGAGAGCGTGGTGCAGAAGATGGAAGCAGATGTGACGTACAAGCCGAGGAACCTGCCGGAGGGTTGGAGGCAATGCGTGGAGCCGTGGGTGCGATGCCAGTGAGGTAGCGGGCGGAGGCGGGCTGGGGGGGGACCTGGGCGGAGATGCGCTCGGCGACGCGGATGCCGACGGACTCGAGGGCGGCGACTTTTTCGGGGTTGTTGGTGATGAGGCGGACGGAGGGGACGCCGAGCAGGGTGAGGATGGCGGCGGGCAGCTCGTACTGGCGGCAGTCGGCCTGGAAGCCGAGCGAGAGGTTGGCCTCGACGGTGTCCAGTCCCTGGTCCTGCAACTGGTAGGCCTGAAGCTTGGCCATGAGGCCGATGCCGCGGCCCTCCTTGTTCTCGTAGATGAGGATGCCTCGGCCGGCGGCAGCGATGGCGGAGAGGGCCAACTCGAGCTGCTGGCGGCAATCGCAGCGCAGGGAGTGGAAGACGTCTCCGGTGAGGCACTGGGAGTGGATGCGGACGATGGGGGGCGGGGGGGTGGTGAGGTCGCCCATGACGAGGCCGACGGCGGTCTCGACGCGGCTGGGGGGAGGTGGGTCGATGGCGTTGCAGGACTTGGGATTGGCGACGACGCCCTCGAAGCCGAGAATGCGGAAGTGTCCCCAGCGAGTGGGGAAGTCGGCATCGGCAAGCTGGCGCACGGATTCGAAGGGCATGGTTCGATTATACGGTTCGAGATGCAGGGGAGTTAGAGTAGGAGGATGGGGACGGGGATGGGACATGCGGGCGTGGGGCAGGTGAAGGACAGCCTGATCCTGATCACGCTGCTGGTGGAGCTGGGGGTGGCGGCTGCGGTGTCTGCGTCGCTGGCGCGGTCGAACACGTTCAAGAACCTGCTGCTGATGCCGCGGCGGATCTGGCGGCAGACGCTGGCGCTGGTGGCGATGATCACGGTGCCGCTGACGCTGGGGGTGTGGGTTCGGGTGCGGGTGCCGAACTTTTTGGCGGCGGACCTGTCGTACGAGGCGACGGTGCTGATGGGGCTGCTGCTGGGGCCGTGGGCGGCGATGGCGGGCGGGGCGGCGCTGGCGCTGCCGGCAGTGTGGCACGGCGAGCACTGGACGCTGGCGGTGAACCTGGCGGTGGGGGCGATTGCGGGGACGGTGGGGCGGTTCATCGAGCGCGAGGAGGTGTGGTCGTTCTCGCCGATGATCGACCTGAGCCTGTACCGGTGGGTGACGCGGAACCTGAGGAAGCCGCAGTTCGACCGGCAGATCATGCTTCTGGTGCTGATTACGACGATGCAGTTTGCGACGAGCATGTTGTCGCGGGCTTATCCCGCGCGGTTCTTCGAGCTGCACTCGGCGAACTGGTGGGTGGAGCTGACGATCTGCGCGTGCGCTCCGGTGGTGGTGGGGATCCCGCTGAAGATATGGAACGCGGTGCGGATCGAACGCAAGCTGGAGGAGCAGAGCCGGTTGCTGATGGAGGCAAGGCTGGATGCGCTGCAGCGGCAGATCAATCCGCATTTTCTGTTCAACACGCTGAACACGATCACGTCTCTGGTGCGGTCGCAGCCGGAGCTGGCGCGGGAGATGATCGTGAAGCTGGCCAACATTCTGCGCGAGCTGCTGAAGGAACGCGAAGCGTTTGTGCCGTTCGCGGAAGAGTTGGCGTTCACCGACGACTACCTGGACATCGAGGTGGTGCGCTTCGGGGAGAAGCTGCGGGTGGTGAAAGAGATCGCCGAAGAGACGCTGGCGGTGATGGTGCCCAGCATGTTGCTGCAGCCGCTGATCGAGAACTCGATCAAGCACGGGCTGGAGCCGCGCATCGACGGAGGGACGGTGACGCTGCGGAGCCGGATGCTGACCGACGGGCGGCTGATGCTGGAGGTGGAGGACGACGGGATCGGGATGGATATGGAGCGCGAGGGCGGGCTGAGCCTGGCGGCGAGCGGGGCGGGAGACCGGGCCGGGGGGATTGGAATGCGCAACGTGCGGGAGCGCATGGAGGTGATGTACGGAAGCCGGGCCGAGGTGGAGATGGTGAGCCGGCCGGGGCGGGGGACCAAGGTGACACTGGCGCTGCCGCAACTGGAGCCGGGCGAGGCTCCGTGGGGGCCGCTGGGCGAGGCGTTGCAGGCGCGGTGGGCGGACGTGTCGCGGGCGATGACGCGGGGGTGAGATTGGCAGGGCTAGATCAAAACCAGTGTTGGTGTGTTCCTTTGAAGCCGGAAGGCCAACGGCGAGGCAAAAACAAAAGGCATGATTCCTGAGCTGTAAGCAATCAGCCATCCAGCTATCAGCGAAGGCGATGGGGTGGTGGAGGGGGGCGGGGGGCTGATACACTTGTAGAGTTGAAACGGCGGGGTAGCGCGCGCCGGGTGGGGGCTGTAGCTCAGCTGGGAGAGCGCCTCGTTCGCAACGAGGAGGTCAGCGGTTCGATCCCGCTCAGCTCCACCAAAACGATTTGCATGGACTTTGCGCGATATTCTGAAGCCCGCCCGATGGCGGGCTTTTTTGCGGATTCCATTGCGGTTCGCGGGGATGCGCGCGATGCGGCGCGGCGAGGATGGGGCACCCTGCGCTGCGCTACAATCGAGGGGAAGCGTATTTCTGTTTTGGGTTGGCGGAAGACGGCGCAACAAATTGCGGGCCTCGCACGTCAACTTTGAAAGCGCCACAGGTTGCGCGGGAGAGAGAGTGCGCCCCGCACGCCCGGTCAGGAGAACGAATTGCAACCTGGTTCAAATCAGCAAGCCAGTGCAGGCCCCGGTCCACAACAGTCTGAAGCCATACGCACGCGGACTCCGCGGCAGAGGCGAATCCGCGCGGCGGTGTGGATTGCCATTCTGCTGATCTTTGCGGTGGCGTTTGTTCTTGTGCTGCGCCACCACGAGGCGGCGGCGACGGCGGCGACGGGGCGGCGGGGCGCGATGGGCGGGGCGGTGGCAATTACCACGGTCACGGCGCAGAAGGGCAACATCGGCGTGTATGTGGACGCGATCGGGACGGTGACTCCGGTGTATACGGCGTCGATCGTGAGCCAGGTGAGCGGGATTGTGACGGCGGTGCACTACACCGAGGGACAGATGGTGCAGAAGGGCGATCCGCTGATCGAGATCGATGCGCGGCCGTACGCGGCGACGCTGGCCCAGGCGCAGGGGATTCTGGAGCGCGACAAGGGGGTATTGGCGCAGGCGCAGATGGACCTGGAACGGTACAAGGCGGCGTGGGCGCGCAACGCGATCCCCAAGCAGACGCTGGACGACCAGGAGAAGCTGGTGGCCGAGAACCAGGGAACAGTGCATAACGACGAGGCCACGGTGCAGTACGACCAGATCCAGGTGGAGTACTGCCATATTGTTTCGCCGATTACGGGGCGGGTGGGGCTGCGGCTGGTGGACCCGGGCAACGTGGTGCAGGCCAATGCGGGCACGGTGCTGGCGGTGGTGACGCAAATCCAGCCGATCACGGCGGTCTTCAGCGTGGCGGAGGACGACCTGGGGAAGATCCAGCCGCAGTTGCGCAAGCGGGCACGGCTGGAGGTGGATGCGTTCGACCGGAGCGGGCTGAATCAGCTTGCCAAGGGGACTCTGCTGACGCTGGACAACCAGATCGACACGACGACGGGCACGGTGAAGGCGCGGGCGGAGTTTGCCAACGCGGACTCGTCGCTGTTTCCCAACCAGTTTGTGAACGTGCGTCTGCTGGTGAACACGCTACAGGGGGCGACGCTGATCCCCAGCGCGGCGGTGCAACACAACGGGCAGGCGGCGTTTGTCTATGTGATCGCGGAGAACAAGGCGCACCTGACGCCGATAACGGTGGGCGTGACGAATGCAACCACGGCGCAGGTGGAGGGGATCGGGCCGGGCGCGGTGCTGGCGACCAGCAGCTTCGACAAGCTGCAGGACGGCGCGGCGGTCACCATCTCCACGAAACCGATTGCGGCCAACCCCAGCGGGAGTAGCGCCCCTTGAGTCCGTCGCGTCCTTTCATTCTGCGTCCGGTTGCGACGTCGCTGCTGATGGCGGCCATCATGCTGGTGGGCATTGTGGCATACACGCAACTGCCTGTGTCGGCGCTGCCGGAGGTGGACTATCCGACGATCCAGATTCTGACGTTCTATCCGGGGGCGAGCCCGGAGGTGATGGCGACGACGGTGACTGCGCCTCTGGAGCGGCAGTGCGGGCAGTTGCAGGGGCTGAGCCAGATGACGTCGACCAGTTCGGCGGGCAATTCGGTGCTGGTGTTGCAGTTCACGCTGAGCCTGAACATCGACATTGCGGAGGAGGAGGTGCAGTCGGCGATCAACGCGGCGCAGAGCTTCCTGCCGGCGAACCTGCCGTCGCCGCCGATCTACAGCAAGACGAACCCGGCGGACGCGCCGGTGCTGACGCTGGCGATCACGTCGGACTCGTTTCCGCTGTCGCAGGTGGAAGATTTGGTGGACACGCGGCTGGCGCCGAAGATCTCGCAGTTGAGCGGGGTGGGGCTGGTGAGCATCAGCGGCGGGCAGAAGCCGGCGGTGCGCATCCAGGCCAACCCGACGGCGCTGGAGTCGTACGGGATTGACCTGGAAAACCTGCGCACGGCGGTGAGCAACTCCAGCGTGAACGCGGCCAAGGGAAACTTCGACGGGCCGCACCAGGACTACCAGATCGACTCCAACGACCAGTTGGTGACGAGCCAGGACTACCGGAAGGTGGTGGTGGCGTTCCGCGACGGCGCGCCGGTGATGCTGACCGACGTGGCAACAATCGTGGACGGAGTGGAGAACACCACGCAGGCGGCGTGGATGAACAAGAAGCCGGCGATCATCGTGAATGTGCAGCGGCAGCCGGGGGGCAACACGATCACGGTGGTGAAGAGCATCAAGCGGCTGCTGCCGCAACTGGAGGCGAACCTGCCGGAGGGGGTCACGGTGACTCCGCTGACCGACCTGACGACGGCGATCCAGGCCTCGGTGAACGATGTGGAGTTCGAGCTGCTGCTGACGGTGGCGCTGGTGGTGATGGTGATCTTCCTGTTTCTGAGGAGCCTGTACGCGACGATCATTCCCAGCGTGGCCGTGCCGCTGTCTCTGGTGGGAACGTTCGGGGTGATGTACCTGCTGGGCTACAGCCTGGACAACCTGTCGCTGATGGCGCTGACGATTTCGACGGGGTTCGTGGTGGACGACGCGATCGTGATGCTGGAGAACATCTCGCGCTACATCGAGGCGGGCGACCCGCCGATGGAGGCGGCGCTGAAGGGAGCGGAACAGATCGGGTTCACGATCATGTCTCTGACCGTGTCTCTGATCGCGGTGCTGATCCCGCTGCTGTTCATGGGGGACGTGGTGGGGCGGCTGTTCCGCGAGTTTGCGGTGACGCTGGCGGTGACGATTATATTGTCGGCGGTGGTTTCGTTGACGCTGACGCCGATGATGTCGGCGCGGATTCTGAAGCGCCATGGGGGCGAGCAGAAGGGGCGCGTGTACAGGGCTTCGGAGCGCGGATTCAACGCGATGATCGGGTTCTACGCAAGGACGCTGAAGGTGGTGCTGCGCTACCGGACGGCGACGATGTGCGTGGCGCTGGGCACGCTGCTGCTGACGGTTTTTCTGTACATCATGATTCCCAAGGGGTTCTTCCCGGTGCAGGACACGGGGGTGATCCAGGGGATATCGCAGGCCCCGCAGACGATCGGGTCGAAGGCGATGGCGGAGAAACAGCAGGAGCTGGCGGATGTGATTTTGGCCGACCCGGCGGTGGAGAGCCTGTCGTCGTTCATCGGGGCGGACGGGACGAACACGACCACCAACAGCGGGCGGCTGTCGATTAATTTGAAGCCGCTGAACCAGCGGGACCTGAGCGCGGCGGACGTGATCCGCAGGCTGGAGCCGGAGCTGGACAAGAAGGTGCAGGGGATACAACTGTTCATGCAGCCGGTGCAGAACATCACGGTGGACGACCGGGTGAGCCGGACACAGTACCAGTACACGCTGGAGGACCCGGACCAGAACGAGCTGAACCAGTGGACCAACCGGTTTCTGAGGCGGCTGAAGGAGCTGCCGGAGCTGGAGGACGTGGCGACCGACCAGCAGACGGGCGGGCTTGCGGTGTCGCTGGTGATCGACCGGGTGACGGCGTCGCGGCTGGGGATCGCGCCGACGACGGTGGACAATATGCTGTACGACGCGTTTGGGCAGCGGCAGATCAACACGATGTACACGCAACTGAACCAGTACCACGTGATCCTGGAGGCGCAGCCGCAGTTCCAACTGGACCCGGACAAGCTGAACCACATGTACATCCAGGCCAACGCGGCGGCTGGGACGACGGGAGCGGGGGCGTCGAGCTCGTCGGGGCGCGGATCGACGTCGGCAGGCTCGAATGCGCTGACCGGCTCGACGATGTATACGCCGTCGGCGGGGACTCTGGCGCCGCCGGCGCGGGTGCTGACGGCGGGGACGACGGCGTTGGGCGCGAACTCGGCCGGGGCGACCAGCTCAGTGCCGAG
>JBEKRR010000102.1:0-6758 GCA_049518555.1 Acidobacteriaceae bacterium | reverse complement strand
CTCTCGCCAGAGACCTACGACGCCAACGGCAACACGCTCACCACCGGCGGCAAGACCTTCGCCTACGACTCGGAGAACCATCTTGTGTCGATGAACGGCGGCGCGGTTACAATGATCTACGACGCCTTCGGCAACCGCGTCTCGAAGACGGTTGGAGGAGTGACGACGAAGTATCTGGTGGAGGACGACGTGAACCCGACCGGCCTGCCCCAGGTCGCCGCAATGATCTGGTCAGGATTGAGTGGGTGTGGTGGAGGCATTGCGATTGAACGTGTTCCGCGTTTTGCGCATGTCAATGTCGGCTAGCTCTCGCTACGCGCCAGTCCCTACCTTCTAATCGCTGCCAAATCGACAACGAAAACCAATAGCGCACCACAAGCCATGGGAAGCCTCTGCCTTGCGCAGGGGTATTCCTATTTGGAGGACCCATGCTCGACTTCGAAGCAATCAAGCGTATTCCTGTCGCCGATGTGGCGACCATGCATTATCATCTTCATCTCGTGTACAAGGGTGAGTAGCCACAACTAGAGCGCACCGGGCTAAGCTCGACCCTCTCCTTCCTATGACCCTCAAAATGACGCGCTCCACTCCTATCGATCACCCCAAAACGCCCCTCCCGCGCCCACCCTGTTGTGCGGGATTCAATGAATCGATGCGAGACTTTGCATGCCGCATCATGCCGTGTGGCAGAGTACACGACAAGAAAGACCACGGCCAGTTTCTTGCAACGCATCGACAGTTCATCTTCGACGAACGCCTGCCGCAGCAAAGCGAGCGGAACGCTGCCGAATTTCCAGAACAGCAATTTTGTGTATTCAGAGACGACAACACTAGAAGCGGTCTCATAAATAGGGTTTGCGTCCGTATATTGATGATTCTAATCAGTAGAATTAGGTTTATGAGACCGCTTCTATACACCCGATATGTCTATCGCTATGTATAGTTTTTTGAGGTATTTGCACAATCTCCTGTTTGCACGACTATCGGCCACCGCGCCGGTGCTGGGAACTGTGCCTGCTGATCTGCGTTTAGAACTCGCGTTCCGTGCCCCGCGGGTATCGGACTCCCCCCCTCGCAGGCTCCGGGTTCCCACTCCGGAAGCTTCTCCACAAGACAACTCAGCTGACGCGACTTATTCGTCGCAAATCTCGTGTACTTGTAGCGTACTCAGAAACCGCGTTTGCTGAGTATTGAACGATTCGTGCGTCGTTATTTTTCAATAACCTCTTTAGAATCAATAGGCGGAGGCAATCCGACCCCCTCCCGGCACCAATCTATAACTATCTATCCCATCCTGAACAACTTAGAATGTTCCAACACCCCGGGTATAGCCCGGGGTGTGTGTTTTGGGCATTCTTTGCTTAGGCCAGAAAGGCCGTAGTTTGCGAAAAGGCGACTTTTCGGGCACTTCGGAACTGGACTGCCCTGAGTGTGCGTCCTCGCTCTGACACGCTTTCGCGCGGACGGGCGCTGCGGAGTTTGCTGAAACATCTAAAGTCTGTAATTAACTTCCGTTGAGTAGCTTGAAGAGTTTGCCAAGCATGAGGCAGGCGAAGACGAAGTAGTGGAGGCCGCCGAGGGTAGCGAGCGGTGATGCGGCACGGTGCGACGTGTTGCATCACTGCTTATAGCCACTTATGGCTTGCGCCAATCCAAATCATGGCACTTAAGTTGCATGGATGACCCATGGACGATCCATTGACTTGGCCTGGAAGCCAACGTAGGCTTGAATCCAGCGCGGATAATTGTGCGTAAGTGTAATAAATGCAATCAAATACGTCATGTCGGCTGGCGCAAATTCTGGTCGGGATCATCTGTTATCCTCTTTGCCGCGTCGCGACCTGATTCCGCAGGACATGTACTGGTGTTCCCCATGGATATTCTTGAGCAGCAATTGATGTTTATCGGAGGCTCTCTGCTGTGCATAGGCATCGGCTCGGTCACGGACGTCCGAGAGCGCAGGATCCCAAACTTCGTTACCGACCCGGCGATCGCCGCCGGCCTGAAGCCGCACCCTGATCTGACCCTGAGCAACGCGCGCACTCTTCGCCTGCCCTTTGCGCCGCCCATTGCGGCGGGATGCCTGTTCACACGCTGCACCCCGGCATGGGAGGTGCGCCCATGAACTCAAAGCGCATCCTCATCTCCCTTACTCTCGCTCTATTCGTCTCCGTCCTGTGTACCTGGCTTGTCTCCAGAAAATTGACCGTGCCGCCGCCGCCGACAGTGCAGAATCAGCCGGACGCCAGGTACGTGACGCCGTCGCGCGCGCTGCGGGCGGGCGAAATTCTGCAGTCCAAAGACATCGAGCTTGTGGCATGGCCGGGCAACGATCCCCTGGACGGTGCGTTTTTGCAGCCCGCCGAAGTGATTGGCCGCGAGGTCCTGTTTCCGCTGGCCAAAGGCCAGCCCATCCTGGACCGCGACCTGTCTGCCGCAGGGTCCGGCACGGGGCTTGCGAGCAAGATCCCGGATGGCATGCGCGCCATCGCGTTGCACTCCGACGAGGTGGTGGGGGTGGCAGGATTTCTGGTTCCCGGCTCGCATCTGGACGTGCTGGTGACCTACCACTCGGACCTCACGCCCGAACCTATTACGGCGACCGTTCTACAAAACGCCGTTGTCCTGGCCGCCGGACAACAACTGGAACCCGACCCCACGGGCAAGACATCGGACGTTACGGTGGTGACGCTGTTGCTGACTCCGGAGCAGGCGGAGCGCGCCGTTCTGGCAAGCACCCAGGGCACGATCCACTTTGTGCTGCGCAACGGAGCGGACAGCAGCCGAAGCGGAGGCATTCCGATGCTGCTGTCGCAACTCTCCGGTCCGCTGCCCGCGATGGCGCGCCCCGTCCCCCCCCCGGCTGCCGCGGCAATACCTGCAGCCCCGAAACGCCAGGGGATCGAAACCATACTTAACGAGTTCAGCGACGCACGATCCGCGGCAACGCCGGATGGAGGAGCCAGACCGTGAACCTGCGCACCTCACAACCGTCCAAGCCGGGACCAGTCAAGCCGGACCCAGGCCATCCTGCGCGAACCAGCCTGGGCCGCGTCGTCGCGCTTGCGTTCTTTGTGCTGCACGGCGTGGGTGCAATCGATGGGGCCGCCGCGCAGAGCCGCGCTCTTCCGGTCAAGCCATTTGTCCAGACGCAGAATGCCGGATTTGTGCCGCCTACCATTCACTCCGCGACCGCCAACGACGTGATTCATCTGACCGTGGGCCGCTCGGCGGTGCTTAACTCGGCGGTGCCATTGCGCCGCGTATTCATTGGCAACCCGGCCGTGCTGTCGAGTTATTGCTCCGGTACTGCCGAGATCGTTCTTACGGCGAAGACCGCTGGCGTCAGCAGCATGGTGTTGTGGGACGAGGCAGGCAGCCACCGCTTGTACACAGTCTCCGCGGACATTGATCCAGATGCACTGCGCGGTTCGTTCGATGCGGCATTTCCGGGCTCATCCATTCACGTCGATACAGGCGAAGGCAAGATTTTTCTTACCGGATCGGTTGCCAGCGACGCTGCCAGCGACGCTGCACTCAAGATGGCTTCGTTGTATGCGAAGGATGTTGTCAACTCGCTGGTTGTGGTACCCGTGCATGGCAAGCAGGTGCAACTGAAGCTGCGTATTGTGGAGGTCGATCGCACCCGGCTCAACCAGTTCGGCGTGAATATCTTTTCCCCGGGAATCGGAAACACCTTGGGTTCGACCTCGACCCAGCAGTACGGCACCACTGCCACCGGCAGCGGCTCCTCGCTCACCGTCAGCGATCCGCTGAACATCTTTCTTTACAACTCCAAACTGAACGTCGGGGTCACGGTGCAGGACCTGGAGCAGAAGCAGATTCTTCAGGTACTGGCCGAGCCGACGCTGACCACGCTGAGCGGTCTGCCCGCGAGCTTTCTCTCCGGCGGCGAATTTCCCTTTCCCGTGGTGCAGGGGGGAACCGGGAACTCGACGGCGATCTCGATCCAGTTCCGTTCCTTCGGCGTGAAGGTCGACTTCACGCCGACGGTCAATCCCGACGGTTCCATTCGCATCAAGCTCTCGCCCGAGGTCAGCACGCTGGACTATAGCAACGCGGTCACCATCTCCGGCTTTACGATTCCTGCGCTCTCCACGCGTCGTGCCGAGACCCAGGTGGAGATCCAGAATGGGCAGAGCTTCATCGTCTCCGGCCTGCTGGACCACCGCACCACGGAGATCATGAGCAAGATGCCGGGGATTTCGAGCATACCCATTCTGGGCGATCTCTTCCGCTCGAAGAACTTCAACCACTCCGTGGTGGAGCTGGTCATCATTGTCACCGCGACGGTGGTCGATCCTCTGACGTCGTCGCCGCAGGCGGTGCCGGAGCAGCCGAAGATGGCGGTGCCCAACCTCGATTCCAGTGCCTTCGACGGAAAGGCGCACAACCTGCCCAAAGCCAGCGTCTGGGCGCCGGCGCCTCAATCGAAACCCCTAGCGCAAACACAGTCGAAACCCCTAGCGCAACCGCAGTCGAAACCCCTAGCGCAACCGCAATCGAAACCCCTAGCGCAAACGCAGTCGAAACCCCTAGCGCAAACGCAGTCGAAACCCCTAGCGCAAACGCAGTCGAAACCCCTAGCGCAACCGCAATCGAAACCCCTAGCGCAAACGCAGTCGAAACCCCTAGCGCAAACGCAATCGAAACCCCCAGCGCAAACGCAGTCGAAACCCCTAGCGCAAACGCAGTCGAAACCCCTAGCGCAAACGCAATCGAAACCCCCAGCGCAAACGCACCCCCCCCAGCCTGCGTCCCAGGTGCGAACGGACTACCCATGACCAGCAATACAAACCTTTCGGAGCATTCCACTCAGGCCATCTTCAGCGTCTGCGCGGATGGCCGCCGCATCACCCACATCAGCGAGATCACGGGAACGAGCGGAGACGTCATCAGCCTGCAGGACATCTATCTGTTCGAGAAGCTGGGACTTGGGCCCAGCGGAAACGTCAAAGGGCGCTTCCACTCCACCGGCATTGTGCCCAAGTTCGGCGAACGGCTGAAGGCCGCTGGAATTCCGCTTGGCCTCAATCTACTCGACCATTCGGTCGAAGCATAGAGCGGATGCAGCGAGGGAGCGCGCACGATGAGCCTGCTGACAATCACGTTTCTGCTTGCGCTGGTGCTCAGCTACAGCATCCTCATGCTGGGCACGCGCACAACGGCATCGAGTAAAACCGTCCAAGTGCGCCTGGCGACCATCGGGCGTTCCATCCAGGCCCAGAAGACCGGCACGAATGGGGTAATTATAGGGGCAGACGAGGAACGGAATTACGTTATCCGCCTTGGCGTTTTCCTGCAGCGCTACCAATTTGCGAAGAAGCTCCAGGTGCTGCTTATTCACGCCAACAGCAGCATGAGCGTAGGCAGTATTGTTCTGGCCTGCGCGGGCGCCGCACTGGGCTGCGGACTGCTCGGCTACCTTTTGTCGCACATGTTTCTGCTTGCCGCCGCCGCGACCGTCGCGGGAGCCGTCATCCCCTACGCCCTGCTGCGGCGCAAACGCAACCGGCGTCTCAAGGCGTTCAACACTGCACTGCCCGACGCCATCGATCTGATGGCCCGCGCGCTGCGCTCCGGCCACTCGATGAACTCCTCCATTGAGATGATCGCCAAGCAATCGCCCGAGCCGCTCTCCTCCGAGTTCGAACAGGTCTTCAAACAGCAGAGGCTGGGCGTGCACTTTCGCGACGCCCTGTTGCAGATGGGTAGCCGCGTTCCATCGCGAGACCTGCAATTCCTCATCACCGCGATTCTGGTGCAGAAGGAGACGGGAGGCGATATTACGGAGATCCTCGACCGCACGGCGCACGTCATCCGCGACCGCGTGCGCATCGAAGGCGAAGTCCGCGTCCGCACCGCGCAGGGGCGTCTCACCGGCTGGATTCTCAGCCTTTTGCCGGTCATCATGCTGGTGCTGCTCAACATCGTCAGCCCCGGCTACTCGGCCATTCTCTTCCACGATCCCACCGGGCAGAAGCTGCTCTATGCCGGCGGGGCCCTCATTTTTCTCGGCAGCCTCGTTATTCGCAAGATCGTCAGTATCCAGGTTTGACTGTCCACTATGACTGCTCTCTTCAACCTCGGCTTCGGCGCATCCATTTTTTTCGCCCTTGCCCTCGCTGTCTTTTTCTTCGTCACCCGCACCCCGCGCGCAGCCCTGCAGCGCATCCGTGAGGTCACATACAGCGACAGACACGTTCGGCGAAGCGTTACGATGGGCAGCAACGCCGGCCGGCGATTCATGGCGATGGTCCACTGGGTGCGAGCGCGGCTTGGCCTGACCGCGGACGCCGACATGCCCGAGCGCATGGCCAACGCCGGATACAAGGGCACGCTGCCCGCCGATCTCTACACCGCCGCACGCATCTTCTGCCCCTTGCTTGCGCTGATTGCGGGCTCTTTCATCCCGTACAACCGCTCGTTCTGGATGTTTGCGCTTCCCGCCGTCGCCTACATCGCGCCCAACATGGTTCTCACCCGCATGGTGAAGCGCCGCCGCGAAAAGATCCGCAAGAGCATTCCCGACGCCGTCGACCTGCTGGTGATCTGCGTCGACGCCGGCCTGGGCATCGACCAGGCGCTGCTGCGCGTGGGCCAGGAACTGGGCATCAGCCATCCCCAGATCACCGAAGAGCTGCTGCAGATCAACCGCGAGCAGCGCGCCGGAAAACCACGCGTCCAGGCCTGGACCGACATGGCCGCGCGCAGCGAACTGCCCGACATCGATGCCT
>JBEKRR010000101.1:0-6902 GCA_049518555.1 Acidobacteriaceae bacterium | reverse complement strand
ATGGTCGAGAGGCTTTGGCAAGAAGGGTGTTGGGGGCGAGAGCTTGAAGTCGGCCGCGGCCGACTTCAAGCTCTCGCGGCAGACGGCAGCCAAGTGGGTGCGGCGGTATCGCGAGGCTGGAGCTGCGGGCTTTGCCGACCGCAGTTCGCGCCCCCAGCGCTTGCCGCGCAGCACATCGCCTGAGCTGGTGGCCCGGGTCGAGGCGATGCGTCGCGAGCGTTGGACGGGAGTGCGGATCGCCCAGGCCACCCGCCTGAGCCGCGCCACGGTCAGCCGCATCCTGGTGCGGCTGAAGCTGAACAAGACCAGGATGCTGGAGCCGCAGGTCCCTGTCGTGCGCTATGAGCATCCCTGCCCCGGCGACCTGCTGCACCTCGACATCAAGAAGTTCGCCCGCATCGTCAAGGCCGGCCATCGCATCACCGGCAACCCGCGAGACGAGACGCGCGGCGCAGGTTGGGAGTTCCTCTACGTCGCCGTGGACTGCCCTGAGCGCAGTCGAAGGGACCACTCGCGCATGGCCTACACCGCCCTTTATCCGGACGAGCGCGCCCACTCCTCAGCCGCCTTCCTCGCAGAAGCAGTCGCATGGTTCCAGCGCTTCGGCGTGACCACCCGCCGCGTGCTCACCGACAACGGCCCATGCTTCTACGCGCTCCAGTTCGCACACGCTTGCCGCGACCTCGGCATCACCCACAAGCGAACCCGCATTTACACCCCGCGCACCAACAGCAAGGCAGAACGCTTCATCAAAACTGCCATCAACGAATGGGCCTACCAACGCAGATACGAAAACTCAGCAGAACGATCCGCCCAACTCGCTCCCTGGACGCACCAGTACAACTGGCACCGCCCTCATGCTAGCCTCAAACATATGCCGCCCATCAGCCGCCTCGGTATCGATGTCAACAACCTCTTGAGACACCACAGCTAAAGCCCCCCATGAAAATGTGCCTGTTGCGGCACGGGTAAACAGGCTGCGGAAAATGGCTTGATTACCACTGCGAGTAGACGGCCCAGGGCTAAAGCCCTTTGAATCCATTGGCTTTATTCAAGGGGCTGAAGCCCCCTGCTCCCTCCGAAAGGCAAAAACGGGAGTTATTCCGCAGCCAGTGAAGCCGTGTCCTTAAGCAAAACAAGTTATTCCGCAGCCTGTGAAGCCGTGTCCTTAAGCAAAAACAGGGGATTTCCGTGTCTTGGGAAGCCTTTTCGCATCCTGTTCAACCAAAGATACGAAGGCCCACGCCTCGCCTACGAGATGTGAGCCCTGCAGCTATAAATTGAACGACTCGGAGCTACTCCACCGCAGGAGGCAGCGGAGCAGACAGGGAGATCACCGTGACGGTCATCTTCTCCAGCCCCGGCGACGTTACGGTCACCGCAATCGTGCCGGCCTGGCCTCGCTTGCTTTGCACGACAGCCATGCAAAGCCCGTTGAAGGCGCTGCGCTCGGTGGCGCGGTCCGGCTCATGGCAACTGGGGTCGCCGTTGCCCACGCCGATCACGCTGCCCGGCCCCTCCACCGTCCACGCCACTTTGTTGTTTGCCTCAGGCACCTGCCTGCCCTGCGCATCCACGATCGCCACGTTGATGACAACCAGGTCCTGCCCGTTGGCCGCGATCCTCGGCCGGTCCGCCGAAGCGACGATCTTCGCCGCCGGGCCGGCCGTCTCGCGCTGGTCGGTCAGCACGACCCTTCCGCCCCTGCTGGCGCGCGCCTCGAGCACGCCCGGCGCGTACTTCACCTTCCATACCAGGTGACCGTTCTTCTTCACCGGCTGCGAACCGAGGCTTGCGCCGTTGAGGAAGAGTTCGACGCTCTCCTGGTTGCAGTAGGCCCAGACCTCGATCTCCTGTCCCTCACGGCCCTCCCAGTTCCAGTGGGGAAGAAGGTGCAACAGCGGCTCCGCTCCCCACCATGCCTTGTAGTAGTAGGCCGTGTCCTTGGCGAAGCCGCACGTGTCCAGAATGCCGAAGTGCGAGCTGATGCACGGCCAACCATAGGGCGTGGGCTCGCCGCGATAGTCGAGGCCGGTCCAGGCAAATCCGCCGGCCAGCCACTCGCGCTGGTCGTAGAACGACCACCACTCCTCGGCGGTATTGCCCCAGCGCGGCTTCTCCGTGTCGTACGCGCTGACATATCCGCGCGCCTTGTCGTTGGCGTAGATACCGCGCGTCGCCACCGTGCTCGCCGTCTCCGTGCCGATCATCGGCTGCTTGGGATAGTCCAGGTGGAACTTGTCGATGAGGCCGTCGCTGTAGTTGCAGCCCATAACGTCGAGCACGTTGGAGATCCCCACGCCACCCCATCCGCCGTTCATGGCCGCTGTCGAGAGGCGCGACGGATCGAGCTTCTGCTGCAGCGTCTTCATCGTCTTCACGATGCGCGCGCCGCGTGTGTTTCCCTGTTCCGGCTCTTCGTTGCCCAGCGACCAGAGAACCACGCAGGGATGGTTGCGGTCGCGCTTGATCAGCCGCTCCAGCTCGCTCATCCCCTCCGGGTTGGAGGACATCATGCGCGTCTCGTCCAGCACCAGCATTCCCATGCGGTCGCAGGCGTCCAGAAACTCCGTCGTCGGCGGGTTGTGCGAAGTGCGGCACGCGTTCGAGCCCATCCATTGCAGCCGCTCCAGCCGGTACGCCTGGATGCGGTCCGGAATGGCCTCGCCCACGCCCGCGTGGTCCTGGTGGTTGCATGTCCCCTTGATCTTCACCGGCTTGCCGTTCAGGAAGAACCCCTTGTCCGCATCGAACCGCACCGTGCGAATGCCAAACGTCTCCGTGTCCCGATCGACCGTGGCGCCGTCCACCTCGACCGTCGTCACCGCGCGATACATATTCGGCGAGTCAAGCGACCAGATGTCCGGGTGCCACACCGTCGTATGCAGCACAAAAGTGGTGGCATCGCGGGCCTCAATCGTCGCCGGGTCCGACACCGCCGTGGCCACGGTCTTTCCCGCATCGTCCACCAGGGCCGCATGAACTCGTCCGACGACGTCAACGTCGCTGTCGTTGATGACCTCGGTGCTCAGATGGACCGTCACCTGATCGGCGTGTGTCACCACTCCCGTTACAGCGCCGAAGTCCGACCGCACATAGTTCCCCCAGCGCGCGATGTGCACCGGCGCGGTCTTGGTGAGCCAGGCGTGGCGATAGATGCCCGCGCCCTCGTAGAACCATCCCTCGTCGAGCGTCGCATCCACCCGGACGACCAGCACATTCAACCCCGGCGCCTGCATTCCCGCCTTGATGCGCGCCACCGCCGCCGCGTCCGTGCCCGCCTTCTCAATTCTGGCCTGGTCGGCCGCCGCGCGGTCCATCGCGGCCTTGTCCGCGAAGTTGGCAAAGTCCGTCAGGTCGAGGTTCAGCGGCGCATAGCCGCTCATGTTCTCGGCGATGAAGTGGCCGTTGAAGAAGACCGTGGCGTTGCGGAAGATGCCATCGAACTCCACCGAGATGCGACGGCCCGCGTCGCCGGCCGGCAGCACAAACTCGCGCCGGTACCAGCCGATGCTGGTCTCGGGATACTCGCGGCCCAGCGGCTTTGCGCCATGCCCCACCAGGGCGGGGTTGTCGACGAAGGGAAGGTCCAGCGCCCAGTCGTGCGGCAGATCGATCCTGCTCCACGCCGAGTCGTCGAAGCGCGGCGAAGCCGGCCCGTTGGCATGGCCCGCCTTGGCGAAGAGGCCCTCGCCGCTCAGCTTGCCGTAGCCGAAGTCCTTGGCGGGATCGGCGGCATTGCCCAGGGCGAATCGCCAGCCGTAGTCCAGCAGAAGCCGCTCGCGCAGCGTGTTGGGCTCGTTGACCCCAGGCAGATTGGCGCCCATCTGCGCGAAGATTGGGACCGCGGCCGCCAGTCGCGATCCGCGCGGCTCGGCCAGCAGGTCCTTGCCCGTCATCACTCCGGCCGATGCCGCCAGGCCAGCCTTCACCAAGTCCCGTCGCGTCCACTTTCCCATATCAAAAATCCTCCAGGCTCTCGCGCCTCTGGCTGCGTTGCTTTCGCCACACTGCGCGCGTCATCCACTTTACAGCTTGGAGAGTTTTTTGGCAGGTGGGGAATGCGATTTGCGCGTGGCGCGAATACCCCACTCATCGCAAAGCCACCCCAGCGAGCAAAGACCGCTCGTTGGGGACCCCGGTTTCGCGCGATGAATGGGGCACCCAAAGTTGTGGCTGGAATGAAAAACCCCACATCTCAAATGCGAGATGTGGGGCACCCAACAAATACGAAATACGGGGATTCTTCCCCTTCGACTTCGCTCAGGGTCAGAATGACAAACAAAATGAGCGGAATGACAAACCAAGAGGGGCGGAATGACAACGAACACTGGCTAGATGGAGCTCATGTTGTGCAGGAACTCCTGGTTGTTGCGGGTCTTGGAGAGCTTGTCGGTGAGCAACTCCATGGCCTCGACCGGGGAGAGCGGGTTGATGACGCGGCGGAGAATCCAGGTGCGCGAGAGTTCTTCCTTCGGGATGAGCAGCTCTTCCTTGCGCGTGCCGGAGCGCTGAATGTCGATGGCCGGGAAGACGCGCTTGTCGACCAGCTTGCGGTCGAGGATGACCTCCATGTTGCCGGTGCCCTTGAACTCCTCGAAGATGACCTCGTCCATGCGCGAGCCGGTGTCGACGAGGGCCGTCGCGATAATGGTGAGCGAGCCGCCCTCCTCGATGTTGCGCGCTGCGCCGAAGAAGCGCTTGGGGCGTTGCAGGGCGTTGGAATCCACGCCGCCAGAGAGGACCTTGCCGGAGGGCGGGACGATGGTGTTGTAGGCGCGCGCGAGGCGGGTGATGGAGTCCAGCAGGATGACCACGTCGCGCTTGTGCTCGACCAGGCGCTTGGCCTTCTCGATGACCATCTCGGCGACCTGGACGTGGCGGGCGGCAGGCTCGTCGAAGGTGGAGCTGATGACCTCGCCCTTGACGCTGCGCTGCATGTCGGTGACCTCTTCGGGGCGCTCGTCGATGAGCAGGACGATGAGGACGACCTCGGGGTGGTTGGTGGTGATGGAGTTGGCGATGGACTGCAGCAGCATGGTCTTGCCGGTGCGCGGCGGCGCGACGATGAGCCCGCGCTGGCCCCGGCCGACCGGGGTGAGCAGGTCCATGACGCGGCCCGACATGTGCTCGCGGTCGGTCTCCATCTTGATCCGCTCCTCGGGGTAGAGCGGGGTGAGGTTGTCGAAGAGGATCTTGTTCTTGGTCTCCTCGGGCGACTCGAAGTTGATGGCCTCGATCTTGACCAGGGCGAAGTATTTCTCGCCCTCGTGCGGCGGGCGGACATTGCCGCTGATGGTGTCGCCGGTCTTGAGGTCGAACTTGCGTATTTGCGAGGGCGAGACGTAGATGTCGTCCGGGCCGGGCAGGTAGTTGTAGTCGGGCGAGCGCAGGAAGCCGTAGCCGTCGGGCAGAATCTCCAGTACGCCCTCGGCGAAGATGTGGCCCTCTTTTTCGCTCTGCGCCTGCAGGATCTTGAAGATGAGGTCCTGCTTGCGCAGGCCGCTGGTTCCAGCGATGTCGAGACCGCGGGCCAGCTTGGTCAGCTCGGCGATGTTGTGCTCTTTTAGTTCTGAAATTGTCATATTTTCCTGGGATTTGCCTGAATTTTCGGGGGGGGATTTGGGACTGGGAGGGGAGTTGCCTTGCGGGGAGCGCTTGACGAAACCTGCTCTGAAGGAGCAGGGGGCCGTGCGGAACGCGGAGCAGCTACCGGATGCTATGAATTATACGCTTGGGGAGGGATTTGGTGCAGGGTGAATTTCCTTTGCAGCAGTGTTGCGGCAAGGCCGCGCGGGTCAGGCCGCGCGGCGTTCCTCAAGGCTGTCGACGGCCGAGTCAGCGGCACCATCCATGGGGATGGTGTCCTTGAAGCGGTCAAACACTTCGTTGGTGGTGTCCTGCAGGCGGGTATTGGGCTTGTGCAGCTTGCGCGTCGCCTTGGAGGCAAGCTGGCAGAGCTCGTAGCGATTGGTGACGTGGGTGAGTGCTCCAAAAATAAGGTCTGAGCGCATAAAGTTTCCTTTCGTTTCGTCGCAGCGAAGGGCGTGATGTCGAGCCTGGCATCGACTTGCTACAGACCGCAAGTGCGGTCTACAATGTCTAAACTTATGAATCAAAATGATTTGATGCAACAGATAGTACGAGGTTTATGATCGCCAGACCCAGACCCAAACGATGAGATGCAGGGAATCGGGGAGTGGCTGCGTTCGATCTGAAGTTTATTATCTACTCCCGTAGTGCGTTCTTAAGACAGTGCTTCAGTGTGGCGCAAAAATCCGCGCTCCTTTGAGAATTATCGACATCTCATGCAATTCGGAGCAGGTTACGCTCCTGCGAACTAACACGAGCAGAGGCGAGGCGTCTTTGCTGTGAACCCGCCCAAACCTCTCTTGCGGGACTGGCCAGCGTGGAACAACTTGCTATAAGGAAGATAAACGGTATGGCTGACGGAGTCAATACTTATTTTGGGAAGTTGTGAAAATTAATCTTCCATAAATGGGAGGATTGTGGTGTTACAGGCTGTGGAAGATGGTTTGCTTGTCTCGGCAAGCAGATCACCCATGGCCACATATTATTGATTATATTTAGTTTTCCTGTAGCTAAAGACTCACTCTCCAACCGAAGGGCAGGAAGCGGAGATTATCCACAACCTGGTAAGGTCCAGTAGCCGCTAACGATGCCCAGTAGCTGCGGTCGAGGGTGCGGTACTGGATGGCCTCGGCGATGTGCTGCGCGGCGAGCGCTGGGGGCGCGAACTGCGGTCGGCAAGGCCCGCAACTCCAGCCTCGCGATACCGCCGCACCCACTTGGCTGCCGTCTGCCGCGAGAGCTTGAAGTCGGCCGCGGCCGACTTCAAGCTCTCGCCCCCAACACCCTTCTTGCCAAAGCCTCTCGACCAT
>JBEKRR010000100.1:0-8028 GCA_049518555.1 Acidobacteriaceae bacterium | reverse complement strand
GGCTTGGAGGGAGGGGAGGGTTGCGGGTTGGGGGTTAGTGGTTGCGTCTACTCCACTCTTTACCCCACCCTGTCCGGCGATGGGACCGCCGGCCGAGGATGGGGCACCCGCACGTTGCGCGGGGTCGGGGATGGGGGTGGGGTTGGGAGGGAAGAGGTCGTCGAGCAGGCTGGCGAGACGGCGGCGGCGGTCTTGGGCGGCGGCGGTGGCGACGGCTTCGGGGTCCTGGGGCGGGGGCAGCTCGGCGATGGGCGCGATGGGGCCGAGGTCGGCGTCGAGGATGAGCTCTTCGACGATGTCTTCTGGATGGTTGGAGTTATCGGCGGAGGCGGAGCCTCGGCTGGAGGCGGAGCTGCGGCTGTCGCTGCGGGCGCTGCTGGCGGTGCGGGGTTCGTGGAGGTTCCAGATGGCCAGTTTGAGGGCGTAGAGGATGGGGTTGGCGCGCTTGGGGTCGAGCTGCGCGGTGGTGAGGCGGGCGAGAACCTGGGCGATGGCGAAGTGGATGCCCTCGCGGTCGTCGATGGCGGAGAGCTCAAAGACGGCGTGCTCGGGGCGGACCCCGCGGTGGCGGGGGGCGGGGCGGCGGGTGGTGTGGTGGTAGTAGCAGAACTGCTCGCCGTGCAGCGAGGCCGAACGGCAGCGGCGGCCAGAGGTGAGGATGTGACGGCACTGAAAGCGCTTGGGTGCGGGTTCAGAGGTTGGAACTGGGTTGGGCGGTGCGGATTCGGATGCGTTCGTCATCGTGTGCCCCCCCCGGGGGCAGAAGCGTAAAGTATTCAAAAAATGCAAGTTAAGCTCGCGCTAAGTGCGCGAGACGTATTAAAAGCGAAGACCCGGCGGTTGGCCGGGTCTGTTTGGTTTTGCTTACTGATTTAATTATACGCCGTGGAGAGAAACTAGTATGCCAACTATCAATGGTCAGAATCCTCACGAGCAAAGGCGTGCTCCCGGGGGTTAAAACCCCCGATTCGATGGAGGGGTTGATTGCCCAGGCTAAAGCCTGGGCCTATCTCAGGAACAACGGCAAGGACAAGGTCCGGGGCTGAAGCCCCCTGCTCCCTCCGGAAAGGCAAAGGCGGCGAAGAGGCAAAGGCGGAGATTTGTGGGAGAAAGGGGTGGAGGGTTGAGGCGGGCACGAGTTCGTCGGGGTTCCTTCGACAAGCTCAGGACAGGCTCTTCGACTTCGTTTGGCGCAAGTGCGCCAAACTGCGCTCAGGATGACAAGCAAAAAACAGGCAACGGCCAATGCGGGGCTCCTTCGCTGCACTCAGGATGACAAGCGGAAAACAGGCACCGGCATATCCCGGGGGCTGAAGCCCGTTTCTTCGGCGGGGGGGATTGGATTGCCCAGGCTAAAGCCTGGGCCTATCTCAGGAACAACGGCAAGGACAAAACCCGGGGCTGAAGCCCGTTTCCTCGGCGGGGGGATTGGATTGCCCAGGCTAAAGCCTGGGCCTATCTCAGGAACAACGGCAAGGACAAGGTCCGGGGCTGAAGCCCGTTTCTTCGAGGGGATGGATTCAGGGGCCTGAAGGCCCCTGCTCCCTCCGAAGGACAGGCAACGGCAAAGAACAGGCAATGGCAAAGTCAAGGGCAACGACGGAGATTCTGGCTTCCACCCCAGCCAGCAAGCTGGCCGGGGACCCCGGCTCTGCGCCAGAATGACGACGCGTGGGGGCTGCGCTCAGGACGACAAGCGAAAAACAGGCAAGGACAAGGGCAACGACGGAGATTCTGGCTTCCACCCCAGCCAGCAAGCTGGCCGGGGACCCCGGCTCTGCGCCAGAATGACGACGCGTGTGGGGCTCCGCTCAGGATGACGGACAAAAACAGTGGCCACTGGCGTTCTACCTGGAGTGGGGTTTGGTGGCGAAGTGGTAGGCGATGCCGAGGGTGACGAGCTGGGGGTTGAGGCCAGGGCTGGAGAAGCCGGACCAGCGCTGCATCTCGAATTCGCCGCGCAGGCTGAGGGAGGGGCGGAGCTTGTAGTCGGCGCCGACGCCGGCGGCGAAGAGGTCGTAGGCGAGGTCGGTGGCGCCGAAGGGATAGTTGAAGTCACCGCGGCCGAACATGACTTTGACGTAGGGGACGAGGGGGCCGCAGGGGCGGAAGTATCGTCCGCCGAGTTCGTAGGTGCGCTGATAGGACTGGTCGCCGGTGGCGCTGGAGACCTGATGGAACTCGGCTTCGATGCCAAGATGGGGGCGGAGGTCGAAGTCGGCGTAGGCGGTGAATCCCTGGAAGGACTGCTGGCCGTAGCCGGGTTTGGCGATGGTGAAACCGGCGCCGACCTGGAGGTCGCCGGCGCGCGAGGCGGCGGGAGTGGCCTGGGCATGGAGGAGGGAGGAGCCACCGAGCAGCAACGCTATCGCCAGTCTTCCGATCACGGGGAACTCCGAGGGCTGGTACAGGTCCGGGCGGGGCCAAAGAAGGCGAACACCCGTTGCGTTTCGGCCGGAGCGCGGGGACCCTGCCCCTGCGAGAAGATCAGGGGCAGAAGGACAATTCTAGAGCAAAACCAGTGTTGGTGTGGTCCTTTGAAGCCGGAAGGCCAACGGCAAGGCAAAGACGAAAGGCATGATTCCTGAGCTGTAAGCTATCAGCTATCAAGCTATCAGCGAACAAGGCAAGGACGAAAGGCATGATTCTGGAGCTGTAAGCGATCAGCCATCAAGCTATCAGCGAACAAGGCAAAGACGAAAGGCATGATTCTGGAGCTGTAAGCGATCAGCCATCAAGCTATCAGCGAACAAGGCAAGGACGAAAGGCATGATTCTGGAGCTGTAAGCTGTCAGCTATCAAGCTATCAGCGAACAAGGCAAGGACGAAAGGCATGATTCCTGAGCTGTAAGCGATCAGCCATCAAGCTATCAGTTAAGGCGATGGAACCAGCATCCCTGGTTTTGCTCTAAACTCCCAGGCGCAGGAGGCAACAGGAGCTAGTGGAAGCGATAGGCGACGCCGAAGGTGAAGACGGAGGGGGAGATTCCGTTGGGGCCGTATCCGGGCCAGCTCTGGCTTTCGTAATCGATGGCGCGGATGACGATCTTCTCGTTGTATTGCACGTCGAGTCCGCCCCCGATGGAGTAACCGATGTTGCTTCCTCGGGGGACACCGATGTTGTCCTGCTGCTCCTGGATGAAGAGGTCGCGGATGCCGCCCATGGCCTTGCCGTACACGATGAAACGGCCATAGGGGAGGGTGATCCGGGGGCCGACGAGATAGGTGAGCTCGGCGCGGTCGAGGGAGGTGATGAGGGCGAGGCAGTGGAAGTCGCCCTCCAGCCCGAAGTGCGAGGTGATGTAGTAGTCTCCGAAACCGGTGACGCCGCCGATGGACTGGAACGCATACTTTGGATCGCTGTTGTAGGGCAGGGTCCAGAAGTCTGGGATGGCGTAGCTGAAAGCCGCGCCGATCTGGAGCCTGCCCAGGCCACCGCCGGCCGGCAGTGCCTGGGCCCGCCCCAGGGAGGGGAGCCAGAGCAGGCAGGCCAGCGAGGCAATCGCGATCAGGGTCTTGCGCATTCCAACTCCGGGAAAAAGCGCTGCAAAGTTCCGCACGGTCGAACTGTGTCTCCGGGTGCGAGAGACGGCGGCAGGATGCGGCCGCGTGGCCGACGCCCGGAGAGGTGCTATTGGGCCGGCGCGGCGGGCGGGGCGGCCTGCTGGGCTTCCGGCGGATTTGTGGAGGCGGCCGGGGGCGCGGCTGCGGGCGTTGCCTCCGGGGGCTTGAAGTAGGTGAGCTTGAGGTAGACCGGCGTGACCTCGAAGGGCATCTTGTCGCGGTCGGTGATGATGGGCTCGAAGGTGGAGTGCATCTGGATGAGCTGGTCGGTCCAGGGGTCGAATCGGAGGAAGCTGGCCAGGGGCATGGCGGCCTGCTGCTTGAGGTCCTTCATGTCGAGCTTGATGCCCCTGGGGACCAGGGCGGCCATCCAGAAGGAGTTGTCGGTGTCGCTCTTGACGAGGCCGTCTCCGATGATGGGCTGGTTGAGCGCGGGGAGCGCCTTGACCCTCTGCTGGAGTTGTTGGAGATAGAGGCCGAAGTACTTCTGGCTGTCGGCGAGTTCCTTGACGCTCAACAACAGCATTGCTTTCTTGGCGGCTTCGGTGTTCTCGGCGGCGGTGTGGTGCATGGGGATGCGCTCGAAGACGGAGGTGGAGGGAAAGAGGAGGCGGTCGTTGAACGCGAACTTGGTGTCGAGGCGGTGGCCGAGGATGATGTGGGACAGCTGGAAGGCAAGGATGGCGTTGAGATTGCCCATCTGCTGAGCGCCGTCGGCGGTGACGACGCTGGTGGTGTCGAGCAGGCCCTTGGAGACGATGATGGTGTTTCCGACGGCGAGGGACTCGAGGGGCTGGGTGAGCAGGGTGCGCACGCGGATGGGGCGAGCGGTCTGAATGTTGTTGTAGACGAGGATGTTACCGGCGAGTGCTTCGAGGGTATGGTCGAAGTCGCTGGGGGCGTCGAGGAGGCCAGCCTGGAAGAGGCGGGTGATGATGTTGTCCTCGGCCTGCTGCTGCCACTCGCGCTGTGCTCCGAGGGGGTTGACATCGGGCGCGTCGTTGGAGACGTCCTGCGCGGTGCCGGGGGCGACATCGAGCGATGTGTTCTCGGCGTCGGTCTCGGGGACCCTGAGGGAGTAACCCCAGATGTAGTTAATGGCCTTGAACTTGAGTGTGCTGGTGGTGCTCTTGGGGTCGCTCTCCTCGACATAGAAGGAGGTTGGGAGCCAGAGGTCTGGCTGGATGTTGGTGCGCCAACTGTCGAAGTGGTAGAACTCCTTCATGGAGAGGATGGAGCCGGCGAAGTCGCCGTTGAAGCGGATGACGTTACCGCCCTTGGTCTCGATCCAGATGCGCCCGGAGAAACGGCCGAAGTCCTTTCTGGGGTTGGCGGGGGTGACGTCGAAGACGGCGGTGGGTACGTTGCCGAGGAAGTCGTTGCGGACGAAGAGGAAGTTGTAGTGCTGGCGGTCGAAGTTGTTGGAGTCCATGAGCATCATCTGGGTGAAGCCGGACTCATGGAAGGTGAGATGAAGGCTGTTGGAGATGCCGGTGAGCGCGGTGATGGAGTCTTTGAAGGATTGGTAGCGGCTCTTTTTGGCCTGGAAGTTTCCCTTGTTGTTCTTGTACTCGTCGTCGTTGATGACCTTGCTGAAGTCGACGCGTGCGAGGAAGTGCTGGTCGGAGACCGGCACCTGGGAGAGGACGGGGTCGGGCTTCATGTTCTGGATGTAGGTTTCGACCAGGGGGGCGCGCTCCCTGACGGTCTTGATGACCTCTTTCTCGCGCAGAACCGCCTTGTCGATGAGGGCATACTGGGCCGCGTTGGGCTTGCGTCCGGGCAGGCTGTCCTGGGCGGGCTTCTTCTTGGCGAAGGGAGAGTGGAAGCCTATCGCGGCCACGGCAGGCAGCGTGGTTGCGAGGAGAAGCGCCAGGATTGCACCGGCGATGGATCTTGAACGGCAAATCATGATTTACAGCTCCCTGTGGCGGCCTTGAGGCCGCCATCGCATGTAAAAACTAGCGTATTCGCGTAGCGCGCGTTCGTGAAGCGATTGGCCCAAAAGAAGATTGACACAAGAGGTACGGGCGAACCCGAACGAACTGGCAACGAGCGACGGACATTGCTGCTACCCCGCGATCTGAAAGGTGACATTGACGATGACAACGGATGCAACCGGATGACCGAAGCCATCGGTGGCGGGCTCAAACCTGGTGGCCATGACGGCGCGCTCGGCGCTCTCGTCGAGGCCGTGGCCAAGGCCGCTGACGATGCCCAGAACCTGGACCGAACCCGTCTCCGAGACCCCGACGCGGAGGGTGACGACGCCTTCGATATGGAGCTGGCGCGCCTCGGCGGTGTACTCCGGCTTGGGCTTGGCGGTGAGCCTGGCCAGCTTGGGCTGGACCAGCGAGGCGACGGGTGCGGGCTTGGGCGCGGGCGGCGGCGTGGCCTGCGCGAGGTTGACCTGGCTGACGGCCTGGCTGGGGCCTGTGCCGGCGGGGACGCCGTGGGGAATGCCGGCGACTGCGACCACGCTGTTGCCATGGATGCTGGTGCCTCCGGGAGATCCGTTGCCGAGAACGACCTTGGTGGAGCGCGGGCCGTTTCCGGTGTTGGCGGGGTTCATGCCGGCAAAGCCCGCGCCCAGATTGACGCTGGAGACGGAGGGGCCGTGGAGGTTGTTGAGGGGGCTGTTTGGATTTCCCAGGCGGACGGCGGAGGGATGCGGGTCGTTGTTGGGCACGGAAGCGGCCTGCGGCCTGGCGGAGAGGTTGACCGCCTGCGGAGCAGCCATGGGGACGACCTTGACTTGGGCGGGCGCGGCGATGACGGGCTTGGGCGTGTCCATCTTGACTTCGGGCGGCTTGGGAACATCGGGCGGTTTGACGACAACGATCCGGGGAAGCTGCATTTCGATCCTGGGCACATCGGGAAGGACCGGCGGCGGGGGCGGGGGCGGGGGAACGAACTTGGGCTTGACGGGCTCGACCTTCTTGGGGACGACCGGCTCGGTGAGTTCGGTGAGCAGATGGCGATTGTCGAGGGACTTCCTGGCTGCGGCGCTGATGACAATGAAGACGAAGAGAACGGTCACATTGACGACGATGGAGAAGATGACCGACGGCTTGTTCTGGCTGCCGGCATCGAGGACGCCGAAATGGGCAAACTGAACGTCTTTCGGTTGGCCGAGTTCCTCGCTCCTGGGTGGCATTGCCATAGTCGGACAGTCCTTCGACGATCGCTCAGGGAGAGAGCGATGCGTCGCTCTTAAGTATGACGCAATCTGAGACGCTGAGGTAACAAATTGCGCAACCAGGAACACTGAATAAAACCGGGCGTTGTCTGAAAGAATGCGCAATTGCTCAGAAACGACCGATTGCGGATGTTTTTTGCTGCATCGGTTACCGATTGGATGCGCCAGCCCGGAGGAAGGACTGAATCAAGGCAGATGCGGGCTGCGGCATTTTGCCGGGGCCAGAAGCGGCTGCGATTGCGTCCGCCTTTCGGTCCTCCTTGGGAGCTGTTGCGCACTCCCATCTATTTTTGGTTAACCCGGTTGTTGCGGGAATCACTCTTTTTGCGCTGGAGTCCCTATACTTTGGTTGTAGCGGCAAACGCTTAAGGAAGGTCTGCACAAGTGTTCGAGATTCCCTCGGGGGCTAAAGAGAGTGCTGAAAAAGGCTTGATTGGACTGATAAGCTGACCTCAGGGGCTAAAGCCCCGTTGATTTTGCTGCGCTTACGGCACGGCTGAAGCCGTGCCCTTAAGCAAGACGGAGTTTTTCAGCAACCTCTAAAGCCGCATTTGTAGAGTAAGCTGCAACCGGCGGGACTAGAGCAAAACCAGTGTTTGTGTGTTCCTTTGAAGACGGAAGGCCAACGGCAAGGCAAAGACGAAAGGCATGATTCTTGAGCTGTAAGCTATCAGCCATCAAGCTATCAGTTAAGGCGAGGGAACTAGCATCCCTGGTTTTGCTCTAAAGCCCCGCCCTTTCAAAACGGGGACTTGTTCAGATATTCATCAACAGGAGAAGCGATGCGAATTCTGGTGACTGGCGGCGCAGGGTATATCGGCGGAACGGTGGCGCGGCTTTTGCTGGCCGGCGGCGACAGGGTGACGGTGTACGACAACCTGAGCCACAGCAAGCGGGCGGCGGTGGCTGCGGGCGCGGAGTTTGTGGAGGGCGATGTGGCCGACCGGGCGCTGCTGGAGGATACGCTGCGGGCGGGGCGGTTCGACGGAGTGATGCACTTTGCCGCGCTGATCGAGGCGGGCGAGAGCATGCAGAAGCCGGAGATTTATTTCAGGAACAATACGGCGGGGACGCTGACTCTGCTGGAGGCGATGCTGGCGGCGGGACAGGACCGGCTGGTGTTCAGCTCGACGGCGGCGTGCTACGGCGAGCCGGAGAAGACGCCGATTGCGGAGGACGCGCGGCTGGCGCCGACCAATGCGTACGGCGAGAGCAAGCTGATGGTGGAGCGGATGCTGGGCTGGTTCAACCGCATCCACGGGCTG
>JBEKRR010000099.1:0-7125 GCA_049518555.1 Acidobacteriaceae bacterium | reverse complement strand
TCTCGATGCTCGCCGCCTTCCGTCCCGGACAGGAGACCTTCTCCGCGCCCATCCGCAACGGCTGGATCTTCCTCCACATCGTCCTTCTGCTTGCCGCCTACGCCGCGCTCTTCCTCTCGCTGCTCGCCTCCTTGCTCTATCTCATTCAGGAGCGCCGTCTCAAGCGCAAGTCCTCCGGCCACGGCTGGCTCTCGCCGCTCGACACGCCGCTGGAGACCATCGACCAGATCGCCCTCAAGTCGCTTCTCTTCGGTCTTCCCTGCATGACCGCTGGCCTGCTCATCGGCTCCGTCATCGCGCAGCAGGACTACGGCGCAAAGTACTTCACCGACCCCAAGATCCTGCTCACCTTCGGCCTCTGGCTGGCCTACATCGCCATGATCTTCATCCGCCGCGCCTCCGGCTTGCGCGGCCGCCGCGCCGTCTATCTCTCCAGCTTCGTCATCCTGGCCGTCCTCTTCGTCTGGGCCGCAAACCAGTTCTCCGCCGTGCACAGGTTCTCCACGCCATGAGCCAACCGACCCAGCGCCAAACCGCCCCGCGCCTCTCGATCGTGCCCCCGGCCTCCGAAGCCGATGCCGCGAACGCGCGCGCCGCCGAGGGATCGCTCGTCCTGGTCGGCGTCAACCACACCACCGCCCCCGTCGAGGTCCGCGAGCGCCTCGCCATCCCACTGGCCCGCCTCGCCGATGCCACGCGCGCACTCGCCCATCAGCCCGGCGTCCGCGAGGCCCTCATCCTCTCCACCTGCAACCGCGTCGAGTTCCTCACCATCCAGGACCACCCCCGCGACAGCAATCCCCCCAACCTTCTCCGCTTCCTGCACCAGTACTTCGCCGTTCCCGCCGCCACCCTCGAACCGCACCTCTACGAGTTTCGCGAGCGCGAGGCCGTCCGCCATCTCTTCCGCGTCGCCAGCTCGCTCGACTCCATGGTCGTCGGCGAGCCGCAGGTCCTCGGCCAGGTCAAGGAGTCCTACTCCATCGCGCGCCAGGCCGGCGCCATCTCCTCTGCGCTCGAACCGCTCCTGCAGCGCGCCTTCGCGGTGGCCAAGCGAGTCCGCACCGAGACCCAGATCGGCAGCTCCTCCGTCTCCATCGCATCGGTCGCCGTCGATCTCGCCCGCAAGATCTTCGGCAGCCTGCGCGGCAAGACCGTCCTGCTCGTCGGCGCGGGCAAGATGTCCGACCTCGCCGCGCGCCACCTCATCCAGCAGGGAGCAACCTCCATCCTCGTCGCCAACCGCACCCCGGAGCGCGCCGCGCTCCTCGCCGGCCAGATCGCAGGCCAGATCTCCATGCAGCTCGCCAACGGCCCCATCGCCATCCACGGCGCCGGCCTCGCCTGCACCACCGAGGTCATCCCCTTCGACCTCCTCTACGACCAGGCCGCGCGCGCAGACATCGTCATCGCCTCCACCGGCTCCGAGCATCCCATCTTCAACCGCTCCCACGGCCAGAGCTTTCTGGAGCGCCGCCGCAACCGCCCCATGTTCTTCATCGACATCGCCGTCCCCCGCGACGTCGACCCCAGGATGAACCAGGTGGAAGGCTGCTTCGTCTACGACATCGACGACCTGCAGCAGGTCGCCGCCGCACACCTCGCCAACCGCGGCCGAGAGACCGCCGCCGCCGAAGCCATCGTCACCCGCGAAGTCGAGCTCTACCTCGAGCGCCAACAGTCCCGCGACGCCGTCCCCGCCATCGTCGCCCTGCAGAACTCCGCCGAGTCCATCCGCCAATCCGAGCTCGAACGCACCAGTGCCCGCCTCGCCGCCACCGGCGCCGCCCTCACTCCCGCCCAGCAGTCCGCCGTCGACGCCCTCACCCGCTCGCTGACCGCCAAGCTCCTCCACCCCCAGCTCACCGCCCTCCGCAAAAAACCCGAAGACTAGAGCAAAACCAGGGATGCTAGTTCCATCGCCTTCGCTGATAGCTTGATTGCTGATAGCTTACAGCTCAAGAATCAGCCTTTCGTCTTTGCCGTTGCCCGTTCTTTTGTTTGTCATTCCGCTTTTTTTGATTTGTCATTCCGTAGCGCAGCGAAGGAATCTGCTTTTGCCTTTCGCCGTCATCCTGAGCGGAGCGAAGGACCCCTGTATTTGTTTGTCATTCTGAGCGCAGCTCAGAATCTCCGTCGTTGCCTTTGCCGTTGTTTGTTCTCTTGTTTGTCATTCCGCAGCGCAGCGAAGGAATCTGCTTCTGTTTTTTGCTCGTCATTCTGAGCGCAGCGAAGGAATCTCCGTCGTTGCCTTTGCCGTTGTCTGTTCTTCCGGAGGGAGCGTGGGGCTTCAGAGGCTGCTGAAAAACTCCGTTTTGCTTAAGGGCACGGGTTCACCCGTGCCGTAAAATGCTTTATCTGCAATACGGCTTTAGCCGCTGAGGGCAGGTTTAAGGCGACACATCGACGCTTTCAGCACCCTCTTCAGCCCCACGAATAATAGCCTATGGAAGGAAGGGCTTCAGCCCCGGGCCGGGTGCCCCATTCATCGCGGTCTTATCGCGATGAGTGGGATCAGAATCACCCCAGCCTCTTCACAGCTTCGGCGCGTCCCCATCCGCCTCCACACGCACCTCGCACCCCAGCGCGCGCAGAAACCCGCTCACCGCCTCCATCGCCGCCCGCTCCGCGCCCGCCGGATGCACCAGCCGCACCGGCCCCGACCCCACAGCCCCAAATCCCCCGCGCACCGCGAAGCATCGCTCCCCGCGATAGGTACACGACGCCAGGTCCGTAATGCTCTGCGCCTCGCTCGGCGTCAGCAGAATCGTCCGAGGCGGGGCCATGCGATCGATCAGGCAAAAAATCTCCAGCTTCGACTCCAGCTCATCCGGCACAAAGTCCACCGCAACGTCCGCCTCCCGAACCGCGTCCTCGATCGTCGCCGCAACCGCCAGCCCTCCGCGCGCCCCCGCGTTCTCTGCCGCCAGATCACAGTACTCCTCCTGCGCCCGACGCAGCCGCGCCGGCATCACGTCCTCCAGCACCACGTCGAACCCCGCCGCCGCCGTGGCCAGCGCGAAGCTCCGCCCCGCGCGTCCCGCTCCGATCACCGCCACCGTGCGAATCGCGGCCCGCACTTTCGCATCCGCCCCGCCCCCGCCGCAACCGGGTGCCCCATTCATCGCGGTCTTATCGCGATGAGTGGGATTTGGGCCACACTCCTTCACTTCTTCGCTTGCACAGCCTGCACCACGGTCTCGTAGCTCGGCTCCGCGCCCTTGATGTGGTCCGCCACGCGCTGCCGCTCCTCGTCGGTCAGCGACGGCAGCACCGTCAGGATCCGCCGCAGCGTCACCGAAATATCGTCCACATAGTTCATCGTTCGTATTGCTTCGCCAGAGAGAGGCATCGTCGCTCCTGTCATGTTGAACTTCGCTCCCACCAGTCTACCCCGCCCGAATAAAACCCCGTCATCCTGAGCGAAGGACCCCTGTATTTGTTTTTCGCCGTCATCCTGAGCGGAGTGGCTCACGGCTTCATCGTGAGACACGCAGTCGAAGAGCCTGTCCTGAGCTTGTCGAAGGAACCTGCGGTTGTCTGTCCTTGTTGTCATCCTGAGCGAAGCGCGCAGCGCGCAGTCGAAGAGCCTGTCCTGAGCTTGTCTGTCCTTGTTGTCATCCTGAGCGAAGCGCGCAGCGCGCAGTCGAAGGACCTGCGGTTGTCTGTTTTACTCCGCCTTCACCCCATCCCTGTCCGTCAGCTCCATCAGCTCCGCAAGCTCCGCCGCAATCTCCGGCTTCAGCGCCCCCGCCTCATATCGCCAGCCCCAGTTCCCCAGCCGGTTCGCCGGAGTATTCATCCTCGCCTCGCTGCCCAGCCGCAGAACGTCCTGCATCGGAAAGATGCACAGCCGCGCCACCGACCGCGCCGCCGCACGCATCATCGCGCCCACAATCTCCTCGTCCTTCTCGATCGGCTGCAGGTAGCGCTGCGCGTGTGCGCGCTCCTCCGCCGTCGCCCCGTTCTTCCACCATCCCAGCGTGGTGTCGTTGTCGTGCGTCCCCGTATAGGCAACCGTATTCGGCACATACTGGTGCGGCAGATAGATCTGCGCTCCGCGGTCCGAGAAACCGAACTGAAGCACCCGCATCCCCGGAATCCCAAACCGCTCCCTTAGCTCCACCACCTCCGGCGTAATCAGCCCCAGGTCCTCGGCGATGAACGGCAGCTCGCCGAACACCTCCTTCAGCCGCTCGAACAGCTCCAGCCCCGGCGCTTTCACCCACTGCCCCTTGGCCGCCGTCTTCTCCTGGGCCGCAATCGACCAGTACGCCTCGAAGCCGCGAAAGTGGTCCAGCCGAATCATGTCGTACAGCGCCAGCGACCGCCGCACCCGCGCCACCCACCAGTCGAACCCCCGCGCCTTCAGCACGTCCCACCGGTACAGCGGATTGCCCCACCGCTGCCCCGTCGCCGAGTAGTAATCCGGCGGCACGCCCGACACCCGCACCATCCCGCCCTTCTCGTCCAGCTCGAAGAGCTCCGGCTGCGTCCACACCTCCGCGCTGTCGTAGTTCACAAAGATCGCCACATCGCCCAGAATCCGTATCCCGCGTTCCGCGCAGTATGCCCGCAGCGCGCGCCACTGCTCGTCGAAGAAGAACTGGACCGCCTGCTCCACCGCCAGCTCCCGCCCCTTCTCGGTCAGCAGCGCCGCCAGCGCGTCGTGCTTGCGCAGCGCGTACTCCTCCGGCCACTGGTTCCAGCCCACATCGCCAAACCTGCGCCGCAGCACGTTGAAGCTCGCATAGTCGGGCAGCCAGCTCATGTTCTCCTGGCAGAAACTCTGGAACCGCGCCCGCGCCGCATCCCCCGCGTGGTCCAGAAAGTTCCTCGCCGCCTCTTCGATCAGCGGCCGCTTGCGCCTCGCCGCCGCCACCAGCCCCGCCGTCTTTGATGCAGGCGCCTCATCCTGCCGCGCCCACTCCTCCACGCGCCCTTCCGCAATCCATCCCTCCTCTGCCAGCCGCTCCAGGCTGATCAGCGCCGGATTGCCCGCAAACGCCGACACCGCCGAGTAGGGCGAACTGCCGTATCCCGGCGGATTCAGCGGCAACACCTGCCACAGCCGCTGCTTCGCCGCCGCCAGAAAGTCCACAAACGCGTACGCCGCAGGCCCAAAGTCCCCCACCCCGCCCCGCGACGGCAGGCTCGTCACATGCAGCAGAACGCCGCTCATCCGCTCCCGATTCATCCCTCACCCTTCAGCAGGTCTCTGTCTTTCAACCAGCAACCGGTACACAAAAAAAGCCTGCCCCCAACCCAGCGCCGAACCACACACCGGGCGGGGAGCAGGCCCCTGTTTTCTCATCTCTACTTACCCGCCGGAACTCCTGCCGGCGCCGTTGCCTGCTTGCTAAGCCGCACTCCGCCGCCCTGCTCGTACCTGTCCGTCAGCGTCCCCATGAATATGCTGAAGATCTCCTCCCGCTGCTGGCTCAGCAACTGCTCCCGCGTCGTGTCGAAGTTCTTCGCTATCTCCTCCGCCGTGGGCTCCTGCCTGTCGGTCACCGTCAGCACCACGCCGGTCTGCCCTGCGTTGATCGCATTCGAGATCGCGCCTTTGGCCAGCTTGAACGCCGTCGCTCCCGGCCCGCTCATCGCGCCCAGGTCGGTCACCTGCGCGTCCTCGCCCACCAGTCCGCTTGTCTTCACCGGCAGCTTCATCTCCGCCGCCGCCTTCTTCAGGTCGTTCAGCTCCTTGGCCCGCGCATCCAGTTTGGTGGTCTCGGCCTGCAGCAGCTCCGGCGCCTTCTGGTCGCGGTAGTCGTCCAACACATGCGATTTATACTCCGCAAACTCCGGAGCGTGCGCCGCCTTCACATCCACCACCGTAAACACCGCATAGCCGTCGCCGGTGGAGATCGCCTGCGGCGCCGCGCCCTTGTCCGTCGTGAACGCCGTACCCAGCATCAGCGTGCCATCCGACAAGCCCCCGATGATCGCGTTCTTCGCCAGGGAATCCGTCGTCACCAACTTCAGTCCATGCGCCGCCGCCATCTTCTCCAGCCCGTCCTTCTTCGCCTCGGCCGCAAGCTCGCTCCCATACGATTGCAACGCCGAGCCCTGCTTGTCCTGCGCGATCGCCTTCACGATCGAGTCCTTCACCTCGCTCAGCGGATTCACTCCCGCCGCTATCTTCTGTTCGGTCTGGATGATGTGGTACCCGAACGCCGACCGCACCAGCCCCGACGTCTGCCCCGGGTTCAGCGCCATCGCCGCCTTCGCGTAGGCCGGGTCAAGGCTCGCCGTCGGCATCAGCACCAGCTCGCCCCCGTTGTCCTTGCTCCCCGGGTCATCCGAGTACTTCTTCGCCAGCTCCGCAAACTTCCCGCCCGCCTGCACCTGCTTCAGAACGTCCTCGGCCTTGGCCTTGGCCGCCGCATCCGTCTTCGCGTCCGCGCCCGCCTTCGATGCAATCAGGATGTGCCGCGTCTTCACCTGCTCCTCGGTCTTGTACTGCGCCAGGTGCGCGTCGTAGTACGACTGCGCCTCGGCGTCGCTCACCGTGGCCTTGCCGCCGGGCGTCTTCGATGCGTCGAATGCCGCATACTCGATCTTGCGCGTCTCCGGAATCGCCTTGGCGTACCTCGCCGCGTTCTGCTTGAAGAAATTCTGCAGCTCCGCGTCCGTCGGGTTGATCGTCTTCTTCAGCTCCTCCAGCGACACTGCCGCGTAGTCGAACTGCACCTTCGTCCCCTGCACCCGGTAGGCCTCGCGCACCGCCGCGTCCGTCACCGTCGCCCCGCCCGTCACCATCGCCTGCAGCCGTTGCAGCTCCATGTCGTCCTTCACCTGCGACTCGAACTCCGCGCGCGATGTCCCAAACGCCGTCTGCACAAAGTCTATGTACCGGTCGTTGCCGATGTACTGCCCATCGGGGAACAGGTACTCGGCAAACGGCCCTGTCCGCAGCTCGCGCGCCAGGTCCGCGTCGCTCACCTCCAGGCGCATCGCGTCCGCCGCCTGCTTCAGCATCGCCCGCTGCACCAGGATTTGCCCCGCCCGCTGCATCATGTACGGCAGCAGGAAGTCCGGGTAGTGCTGCTGCTGCAACTGCCGCTGCGCCAGCTTCGCCACATCCTCCGTCTTGATCTCCGTGCTCTCCCCGAACCCGATCCG
>JBEKRR010000098.1:7200-7827 GCA_049518555.1 Acidobacteriaceae bacterium | reverse complement strand
AATGGACGGATGGTGAGCGGCGCCTCGGTCTGGCCCATGAAGATGCTGGCGGCGACGTTGGTGCTCTCCGCGCCGCTGGTGCCCATGGTGCGCTGCATGATCCACGCCACCACCTGGATGACCCGCTGCATCACTCCGATGTGGTAGAGCACGGCGAAGAACGCGCTGACGAAGATGATGGTGGGCAGCACGGCGAAGGCGAAGACGTGGAGCACGCTGTGCGGATCGCCCAGCGGGCCGAAGACCATCGTGGAGCCGTCGGCTGCGTGGCCCAGCATCGAGGTCACCCCGTCGCTGGCGACCTGCAGGATGCGCTGACCGTAGATCCACTTGATGACCAGGAAGGCGAAGACGACTTGCAGGCCAAGCCCCCAGGCGACGGTGCGCCACTTGATGGCGCGGCGATTGGAAGAGAGCGCGTAGGCGAGGCCGAGAAACGTGATGAGTCCGAGAAGTCCGGTGAATCGTGCCACGATGCGCTCCCTTGGGCGGTTTGGGCTCGTCTGCTACGGCCTGCTGAGGTGTGGGTTGAGTGTAATTAATGGCGCGTGCGTACGGCGAAGGAAATCGTTACGGCTGGCTGCGATCATCCGAGCTGGTCCTTGGTGATGATCTCGCGGATGAGGG
>JBEKRR010000098.1:0-7195 GCA_049518555.1 Acidobacteriaceae bacterium | reverse complement strand
GGGGGTGGGTGGCTCGTCAGAGATTTCGAGCGTCTCGCGGAGCATGGCTTCGGGTTCGTCGAGCAGATTGGGGTCCTCGGTGAAGAGCGTGGCGAGGGGCTGACCCACGGCGATGCGGTCGCCGAGCTTGGCATGCATCTCGATTCCCGCGTGGGCGCTGACCGGCGCGCCGGGGTGGGTGCGGCCGGCGCCGAGGCGCTGCACGGCCCAGCCGATCTGCTTGCAGTCCATTGCGGAGAGGAAGCCTGCGCGGTCCGCGGCAAGCGTGCGCGTAGCAGTCGGCTTGTGGAAGGCGGCGGGCGAGGCGAAGGCGGCGAGGTAGGGGGGGGCGTGGGGGGATTTGTGGCTCGATAAGGAAACCGCAGGTCCTTCGACTGCGTGACTCGCGGAATGGCCGCGAGTCACTTCGCTCAGGATGACAGAATTTTTAGGGTCGCTGGTTTGCAGCTCGACCATCTTCAGAAAATGCTTGTAGGCGGAGCCGTCGGCGAGGAGTTGCGCGGAGAGGATTGCGCCGGCTTCGGGGGTTGCGGCCTTGCCGCCGAGGCAGAGCATGTGGCCCGCGAGCGCGTGAGTTAGTGCGAGGAGGTCGGCGGAGAGGCGGAGCTTATCCGGCGGAAGGGTGAAGGCGCAGCCGGGCGAGAAGTGCTGGAAGAGTTCGAGACACTCCTGGACTTCGACCCAGTTGCCTGCGAAGCGTCCCAGTGGCTGGTCCATCGAGGTGAGCAGGGCGACGGTGCGCGTGCCCGCCCGCTCGCCGGTCTCGACCATGAGGCGCGCCAACAACTGCGCGTCGGCGGTGCGCGAGATGAAGGCGCCGGAGCCGGTCTTGACGTCGAGGACGAGGGCGTTGAGGCCGGCAGCGAGCTTCTTGCTCATGATGCTCGCGGTGATGAGATAGGGCGACTCGACCGTGCCGGTGTGGTCGCGCAGGGCGTAGAGGATGCGGTCGGCGGGAACCAGCGTGGGCGTCTGGCCGGCCATGGCGAAGCCGCATTGGCGCAGGATGGAGAGGAACTCCGGCAGAGGGAGCTGGGTGCGGAAGGCGGGGATGGTTTCGAGCTTGTCGAGCGTGCCGCCGGTGTGGCCGAGCGAGCGGCCGGAGATCATGGGGTCGCAGAGAGTGAAGCCTTCGCCGTCTGCCGCGGGTGCGCCTGCGGCTGCGACGATGGGCGCGATCAGCAGCGAGGTCTTGTCGCCGACGCCGCCGGTGGAGTGCTTGTCGACCGCGAAGGAATGTAACGACGAGGTATCGAGTGTCTCGCCGGAGAAGCGCATGGCCTGGGTGAGCGCAGCCAGCTCCTGAGGATTGAGTCCGCGCAGGAAGATTGCCATCAGCAGCGCAGCGGTCTGGCTTTCTGTGGGGGCGTCGGGGGGCGGGCTGACGGCAGATTCCCGCTCGACCAGCGCGCGGATGAAGCCCTGGATTTCGGCGTCGGAGAGGGCGAGGCCGTCGCGCTTGTGCTGGATCACGTCGATGGGGTGAATGGTCACGACTTCGATTGTATGTTGGTCCCATTGAAATGAAGCGGGTTGTTTGGATTCCAACCAGGAACGATGGGTCGTGAGCTGTGAGCTATGAGCCATAAGCCATGAGCCGAGGCTATTCGGCGGCGAGGCGGAAGGCGGCGGGAAGCAGCGCGGCGAGCGTGGTGGAGACGGTGTCGCCGGTGGCTGAGGGGTAGAAGACGGCGGTCTCCGGCGTGGCGAACTCAAGGATGGTCTGGCGGCAGGCGCCGCAGGGCATACAGGCTGCGCCATTCAGGTTGACGATGGCGATGGCGCGGATGCGAATCTGGGGGCCGTAGAGGGTGACGGCAGCGGCGATGGCCGCCTGCTCGGCGCAGCAGGTGAGGCGGTAAGAGGCGTTTTCGACGTTGGTTCCGGCGACGATGGCCCCGTCCTGCCTCTCGTCTGCCTGCAGCAGGACCGCCGCGCCGACGCGGAAGTGGCTGTAGGGCGAGTAGGAGTTGCGGGCGGCCTGGGCGGCGCACTGTTGGAGGGCGGAGACTTCGGCTTCGGTGGGAGGCATAGATGAATGAGGGTAAAGGGTGGGAGCGGGGAAGGCAAGCGATGAGGTGCGCTCGGCCCGGCCAGCCTTCTGCCTGGGGCTCAAGGTTGTGGGGCATGAGCCCGATAAGGAAGAGGTGGAAGACTTAACGAAAGAGTTTCTCGCGGAGAGCCAGGAAGGCCTGGAGCGGATGGAGCTGTGCCTGACTGAGCTTGAGAAGCGGCCGGACGATGGCGAGCTGGTGGCGGAGATCTTCCGCGCGGTGCATACCATCAAGGGGACGACGGGGTTTCTGGGACTTGGCCGGCTGGAGAAGCTGGCGCACGCGGGCGAGAGCCTGCTGGGAGAGTTGCGCGACGGGAAGCTGGCGGTGAGCACGGAGCTGGTCAACGGGCTGCTGGAGCTGATGGATGGGCTGCGCAGGATCCTGCAGACGATTGAGGCGACGGGGACCGAAGGCGAGCGTTCGAGCGACAACGACGACGCGTTGCTTGCGCATCTGGCAGAGCTGAAGGTTGGGGGTGGGGAGTTGAGGGCGAACGTAGACCCAGCATCTCTCCCTCAGGGTTCGGCGCAGCCGGCCCCGCCGGCGGTCGCGCCGGGGGTGGCTGCGGCGGCTGGCCCGTCGATGCAGGACAAGACGTTGCGCATCGACGTGGAGGTGCTGAACCGGATGATGAACCTGGTGGGCGAGCTGGTGTTGACGCGCAACCAGATTCTTCGCTGCTCGCCGGGCGCCGGGAACTTTCCCGAGCTGGCACGCAAGCTGAACAGCGTGACGGCGGAGCTGCGCGAGAATGTGATGCAGGCCCGGATGCAGCCGGTGGGGTATCTATTCCGGAAGTTCCCCCGCATGGTGCGCGACCTGGCGGCAATGTGCAGGCGGCAGGTGCGGATTGAGTTCGAGGGGCAGGAGACGGGGCTGGACAAGAGCCTGCTGGAGGCGGTCCGGGACCCGCTGACCCATGCTGTGCGGAACGCCGTGGACCACGGGATCGAGCCGCCGGAGGAGCGGGCCAAGGCGGGCAAGCCGGCGGAGGGCGTGGTGCGTATGCGCGCGTACCACCAGAGCGGGTCGGTGGTGATCGAGGTGAGCGACGACGGGGCGGGAATCTCAACCCAGCGCGTGCTGGCCAAGGCCATAGAGCGCGGGTTGGTGACGCCGGAGCAGGCAGCTTCCATGCCCCAGCGCGAGGCGCTGCAGTTGATCTTTGTGTCGGGCTTTTCCACGGCGAAGCAGGTGACCAGCATCTCCGGGCGCGGCATGGGGATGGATGTGGTGCGCACCAATGTGGAGAAGGTGGGCGGAAGCGTGGAGCTGGAGTCGCAACTTGGGTCGGGAACGACGGTGCGAATGCGGGTCCCGCTGACGCTGGCGATCGTTCCGGCGCTGGTGCTTCAGAGCGGAGGACAGAGTTTCGCACTCCCGCAGAACGCTCTGGTTGAGCTGGTGTATGTGCCGCAGCGCGAGGCGGAGCAGACCGTGGAACGGATGGGGACGACGGAGCTTTACCGGCTGCGCGAGGGCCTGCTGCCGCTGGTGTGGCTGGACCGCCTGCTCGGACTGGAGCAGAGCGCGGACACGGCGAAACTTGGCTTTTATATTGCGGTGGTGGAGTCGGAGGGGTGCCGGTACGGGCTGGTGGTGGACGATCTGAAGGCCCCGGAAGAGATTGTGGTGAAGCCGCTGTCGTCGGAGCTGCGGGAGATCGGCGTCTTCTCGGGCGCGACGGTTCTGGGCAACGGGACCCTAGCGCTGATTCTGGACGTGGCGGCGACGGGAGCGCGGGCCGGGGTGCACCCGGTGGCGGAGGAGTTGAAGCTTGCAGGCGCGGAGCGGGCACAGGCGGAGACGGCGCAGCGCGAGCTGGCGCAGATCGAGATGGAGAGCTCGATGGTGATCTATGAGACAGGGGAAAGCGGGAGCGCGGAGGACGGAGAGGGTGGCCGGATGGCAATGCCGTTGAGCGCGGTGGAGCGGATTGAGACCGTGCCGCTGCGCGAGATCGAGTATGCGGGAGGAAGAGCGGTGTTGCAGTACCGCGGAGAGCTGATCCCGCTGGAGGACGATGGCAATGTGTTGTGCGCGTTGGCGAAGGCTGAGGCAACGGCGTCCGCCGGAGATGCGGCGAAGGAAGGCGCGACGGCGACCGTGCTGATCTGCCTGCGTCCCGAGGCGCGCGGAGTGAGGCGTGTGGGGATGGTTGTGCGGCGCGTGCTGGATGTCTCTGCGGGCAGGCTGCTGGCCGCGCATGCGGCGGCGTGCGAGCAGCAGTTGGCCATGGTGAAGGACCGCGTGACCACGGTGCATCGCGGGTTTGCGCGGCAGGCCGGCAAGCCGCAGCCGGCGGTCCTGAAGGAGGTCGCATGAGGAGTGCTGAGGGCATAGGGGCGAATGCGGGCGACACACTGTCGATCTGCTCGCTGCACGTGGGGAGCGGGTTGTTCGGCATCGACACGCGGCAGATTCGCGAGGTCCTGGGATCGACGGCGCCGCGGCGCGTGCCGCTTGCCCCGCCGTACATCGCCGGAGTGCTGCCCTATCGCGGAGATGTGCTGACCACGGTGTGCTTCCGGGCGCTGCTTGGGTTGGAGAAAGACAGCAAGACAAACTGCGTTCTGGTCTTCGACAACGAGGAGAACGAGGAACGCTTTGGGCTGATGGTGGATGGTATCGGCGGAGTGATCGCGGTCGAACCCGGCACGCTGGAGGCAAACCCCAGCGGGCTCGACGCGCGCAGCCAGGAGCTGTTCGACGGAGCGTACAAACTGCCGTCCGGGCTGATGGTGCGCCTGGACCCGCAGCGGCTGCGGCCATCGCGGCTGGCCGAGAGCGGGCTGTTCGGCGGTGAGAGCGGCCCGATTGGGAGATTGAAGCAGGAGAGGCAGGGAGAACAGAGATGAGGGCGTTGATTGTGGACGATTCAAGGTTTATTCGCCAGTATCTGCGTCAACTGCTGGAGGGCATGGGCCTGATCTGCGAGGAGGCGATGGATGGGGACCAGGCGCTCGAGATGCTGCGCGGCACGTCGCTGTTCGACTTCATGCTGCTGGATGTGAACATGCCGAAGATGAGCGGCCTGGAGTGCGTCAGGCAACTGCGCGAGGCGGGCTTGCAGCCGCCGATGAAGGTGATGATGGTGACCACCGAAGCGGACAACTCGTACATCTGCCAGGCGCTGGACTACGGCGCCGACGAGTTCCTGATGAAGCCGTTCACACCGGAGAGCCTGCGCGAAAAGTTGGCGATGATTGGTCTGGCTGCGTGAGAAGAAGCGGCAATTGCAAGACACAGGGGAAGGGACAGAAACCATGCATACGGGAACGGCGAGACCGATACGAGTGTTGGCGGTGGACGACTCCGCGGTGATGCGCGGCGTGCTGCGGACGCTCTTCCAGACGCACGGACAGAAGCACTCGAGCGATCTGCCGGCGATGGAGCTGTGCGGCGTGGTGGAGGACGGCGTGGAGTGCCTGGCGGCGGTGATCCGGCTGCGCCCCGACGTGGTGGTGCTGGACCTGGAGATGCCGCGCATGCATGGGCTGGATGTGCTGGAGCGGCTGCGCCTGGAAGAGCCGGGTCTGCCGGTGATCATGTGCAGCGCCTATACGCAGCGGGGCGCGCGCTCCACCCTGGACGCGCTCGCCATGGGCGCGGCGGACTATGTAATGAAGCCCAGCGAGCAGAGCGACCCGGCAACCGCGATGAAGACGCTGGCCGGCCAGTTGCTGCCCAAAATTGCCGCGCTTGCGGGAGCCGGCTTCGAGGTGCTGTCGGGAGTTCGCGGAAAGACGACGCGGCAGGAGATTGCGGAGTCGAAGCTCTCTCAGGGTCTGGCGGTTGCGCGGCCTTCGACGGCCGGCGGGACTGGCGAAGCAAAGGTAGAGATTGTGGTGATCGGCGTGTCGACCGGCGGGCCAACAGCCCTGGAGGCAGTGCTGCCCAGGCTGGCAGAGGACTTCCCCGTGCCGGTGATGATTGTGCAGCACATGCCGAAGCTGTTTACCGGCGAGTTGGCGGAGCGGCTGAACCGTCGCTGCGTGCTGCGTGTCCGCGAGGCCCACGAGGGAGCGGAGGTGACGCCGGGCACCGTCTGGCTGGCCCCGGGAGACGCGCACATGGAGGTCGCAGAGGCGATCAACGGGGCCGCGGCGGCTGACCGCAGAGGCGTCGTTCGCAGGACCACGGTCCATCTCCATCAGCAGCAATCGCTGAACCATTGCAAGCCTTCGGCGGATTACCTGTTCAGTTCGGCGGCGAAGCTCCATGGCGCCGGAACGCTGGCTCTGGTGATGACCGGGATGGGTTCGGACGGGCTCGCCGGTGCGCGATATGTGCATGAGGTGGGCGGCGTGGTGCTGACCCAGGATGAGGCCACCTCCGCGGTGTGGGGAATGCCGGGGCGGGTCTTCGAGGCGGGGCTCTCGCGCGAGCCGTTGCCGCTGGACGCGCTGGCGGACGAGTTGACGCGGCGAGTGAACGCGGGACGAGGCGGGCACGCGGGCCGCGACCCTTCTGCAATGACAACTTTGTCGCTGCGGCAGAATGGAAACGCCGCGTCCACGCCGCAAGTAGAGGTAGTCCATGGGTTGCTCTGATTCCGATTACGCGTACCTTCGCCAACTGGTGCTTGCCGAGTCGGCGAACCTGATCGACCCTTCGCGCAACGCCCTGTTCGAGACGCGGCTTACGCCGATCGCGCGCATGGCCGGGGCGTCCTCGCTGGAAGACTTCGTGAGTCTTCTGCGCGTCGACCGGACGCCGCAGTTGCACCGCGCCGTGGCCGAGGCCATGACCATCAACGAGACCAGCTTCTTTCGCGATGGCAAGCCCTTCGATGTGCTGCGCGACACAATTCTGCCGCGCCTGATCGATAACAACGCGGCAGAACGAAGGCTGCGGGTCTGGAGCGCCGCGAGTTCGACCGGGCAGGAAGCGTACAGCATCGCAATGCTGATCTGCGAGCACTTCGCGGAGTTGGCGGGCTGGGACGTGAAGATCCTCGGCACCGACATCTCGCGCCAAGTGATCGAGTATGCCCAGCGGGGCCGCTACCGCCGCATGGAGGTCAATCGCGGCCTGCCGGCGCGGATGCTGGTGAAGTACCTGGTGCGCGACGGCGACGAGTGGGAGGTGACGCCCAATCTGCGGGCCATGTGCAGCTTCCAGTACGCCAACCTGTG
>JBEKRR010000097.1:0-7210 GCA_049518555.1 Acidobacteriaceae bacterium | reverse complement strand
GAGGGCGCGAAGTTCTCCAGGGGGCGGCTGAAGCTGCTGTTGCCGATCTATCAGGAGGGGACGATCGACAACGACCTGCTGAACGAGGGGACGTACAACATCAAGGACTATCTGTTTCAGGAGGGATACTTCGACGCGACGGTTGCGGTGAAGGTGGTGGGCGCAGACTCTGCGACGATCGCGAACACGACGAGTCCGGGCACAGGCACAAACGCGGAGATGGCGCAGGAGAGCGTGGTGTACGCGGTGGTGAAGGGGGTGAAGCACAAGGTCAGGTCGGTGACGATTGCGGGCAACCACTACTTCGACACAAACCTGCTGAAGGAGCGGATGCGGGTGCAGAAGGCGGACGCGTATTTGCGCACGGGGCGCTACTCGCCGGCGCTGATGAAGGCGGATGAGGAGTCGATCCAGGCGCTGTACCGGGCAAATGGATTCGACCAGGCAACGGTCTCGGCCTCGATCACTGACAACGACACGGCGAAGTCGGGGAAGAAGCTGAAGGAGGGTGAGATTGCGGTGGTGGTGACGGTGGCGGAAGGACCGCAGCGGCGGTTCGGCGCGGTGACGCTGGAGCGCGTGAATGCGGGCCGCGAGAAGGCAGTGCGGGCGCTGCTGAACGCGCAGGAGGGCCAGCCCTTCTCGCTGATTACGCTGTCGGGCGACCGCGACGCGATCTTTGGCTACTACCTGAGCCACGGCTTCGAGCAGGCCAAGGTGGAGGTGAAGCAGCAGGCGGAGAGCGCGGACGCAGAGAAGACGGATGTGACGCTGAAGGTGAGCGAGGGCGAACAGGTGTTTGTGGACCGCGCGCTGGAGTCGGGGATTGTGCATACGCGGCCGGCCACGGTGGCTCGCCAGGTGACGTTCCATGCGGGCGATCCGCTGGATGAGAGCGCGCTGCTGGAGACGCAGCGCAAGCTGTATGGGCTGGCGCTGTTCAACGAGGTGACGACGGCGGTGCAGAACCCGGACGGAGACGATCCTCTGAAGAATGTGCTGCTGCAACTGAGCGAGGCGCGGCGGTGGAACGTGACGTACGGGTTCGGGATGGAGGCGGAGACGGGCACGCCGCAGGAGGGCGTGATCAACTGCGCGTCGGCAATCACGCTGAAAATACCCTGCGATCAGGCTTACTCGCAGGAGGGCAAGACGGGAGTGAGCCCGCGCATCTCGCTGGACGTGAGCCGAATCAATCTGCGCGGAACGGACAACTCGCTGACGCTGCATTCGTCGTACGGGTTGCTGGAGGAGGTGGCCAACCTGACGTTTCTGAAACCTCACTTCAATGGCAATCCGCAGTTTTCGGAGAGCGCGTCGGGCGGCTACTCGAATGTGCAGAACATCACGACGTTCCAGGCATCGACGTTGCAGGGCGACTACCGGATTACGCAGAAGGTGAAGCGGACGGACACGGTCATCTACGACTTCGAGTTTCGCCGGGTTGCGGTGAACCCGGCGACGCTGGAGGTTTCGGCGAACCTGATTCCGCAGTTGTCGCAGCCGGTGCGCGTGGGCGGGCCGGGAATTACGTGGTTCCACGACAAGCGGGACCCTGGGCCGCTGAATGCGACCAAGGGGTCGTACACGTCGGTGCAGGAGTTCTTTGCGAGTTCGAAGTTTGGCTCGGAGGCGAACTTCAACCGGACGGACCTGACGAATTCGACGTACTACGCGTTTGGCAGGCACAAGTATGTGTTGGCGCGGAACACGCGGCTGGGATTCGAGACGACGTTTGGGCCGAACCCGAACGTGGGCAACGCCTCGTGCATCACGAATTTCCAGCCGACGGTGCCTGCGGGAAGTGCACCGGCCAACCCCGTCAACCTGCTGGAGACCAATGCGAGCTGCAACGCGGTGCCATTGCCGGAGCGTTTGTATGCGGGCGGAGCGACCTCAGACCGCGGCTTTCCCATCAACGGCGCGGGGCCGAGAGATTTGCAGACGGGCTATCCGGTGGGCGGCAACGGGGTGATTGTGAACAGCACGGAGCTGCGGCTGCCGGCGGCCACGCTGCCATTTCTGGGAGACAGCCTGAGCTTTGTGCTGTTCCACGATATGGGGAACGTGTTTGCGCATGTCTCGGACATGTTTCCCAGCATCGCGCACTTTCACCAGCCGAACCAGGAGACGTGCGCGAATGTTTCGAACGCGTTTGGGACGTGCAATTTCAATTACTTTTCCCATGCGGTGGGAGTGGGGGCGCGGTACAAGACGCCGGTGGGGCCGATCCGGCTGGACTTCAGCTACAACCTCGATCCGCCGGTCTATCCGGTGATCTACGACTTCAACGGGAGCCTGCCGTATGAGGGGCAGGCGAGCCACTTCAATTTTTTCTTCAGCATAGGACAGGCTTTCTGACGCATGAGCGACATGGGACACAGACCGGGCAGAGCGAGCAGGCGATGGGGATTGGCGCTGGCGTGCGTGCTGGCGATTGCGATGCTCTGTGGAGTGGCTGAGGCACAGCAGGGAACAGGGAACAGTCACCCCAGCGAGCCAACACCGCTCGCCAGGGGCCCCGACAGGGAACAGGGAACAGGAAATACAAATACAACCGCAGGTGCGGCGAGCGCGGGGGGGCGGGTTGCGCTGGACCGCGTGGTCGCGGTGGTGAATGAGGACCTAATACTGGAGAGCGACCTGGACGAGGAGGCGCGCATGGCGGCGTTTCAGCCAATTCGCGTTCAGGAGGTGGCGACGCGGGAGCAGTTGATCGAGCGGCTGATCGATCGCGATTTAATTTTGCAGCAGATTCGTTTGCTGCCGCAGGTGGCGATTGAGGACGCGCAGGTGGATTCGGAGCTGCTTGTGCTACGCAAGAACATTCCCGAGTGCGTGGCGTATGGCTGCGAGACGGACGCGGGCTGGGAGAAATTTGTCGCGGCGCAGGGCTTTACGGTGGAGGAGTTGAGAGAGCGGTGGAGGCAGCGCATGGAGGTGCTGCGGTTTATCGAGGCGCGCTTCCGCATGGGGATCCGCATCTCGCAGGCGGAGATGGATGCGTACTACAAGGAGACGCTGGTTCCGGCGTACGAGAAGGAGAATGTGACTGCGCCGGCGGAGGCTGCGATTGCGGACCGTATTCAGGAGATCCTGTTGCAGCAGCAGGTGGACAAGCTGCTGGACGACTGGCTGACGTCGCTGCGCGCGGAGGGAAGCGTGCGGACCGTGAAGCCGGGAGAGGAGTTGCCATGAGCGCGGACGAGAAGCAGCCCAATGGCGAGAAGCTGAACCCGGCCGGCGAGCCGGCGGGCGGCGAGAACTCTTTGCCGGCGGAGCCAATGGCTGCGGGCGCGTCAGATTCCGGCGCGACGAATTCCGGCACTGCACCGGTGAAGCGGCGGCGTAGCATTGCGTGGCATGTGACGCGCGCAGGGGTTTGGGGCTTCGCAGGCGCGCTGGCGCTGCTGATTCTGCTGGTGGGTGGGATTACGTGGTATACGGCGACGGCGTACTTTCAGCGGCGCGTGGGGCGGGAGATTGTGTCGGTGCTGGGGGACGCGACCGGCGGGCGAGTGGAGGTGGGTGGCGTCAAGTTCAGTTTGTGGCGGCTGAAGATCGAGGTGGACGGGCTGGTGATCCACGGGACGGAGGGGCCGGGCGAGGCGCCATACCTTTCGGCCGGGAAGGTCGAGGTGCGGGTGGGAATTTCCAGCTTCTTCTCGCACGCGACGGGCGCGGGGCTGCGGTCGCATGTGGGGCTGAAGCTGCTGCGCGTGGAGAGGCCGCAGATGCACCTGATGGTGGACAAGGACGGCAGGACGAACGCGCCTGTTCCAAAGCACCCGTCGACGAGCAAGGAGCCGGTGGCGGACAGGCTGCTGGACCTGCGCGCGAAGGAGGTTGCGCTGGTGGATGGGGTGGCGCTGGTGAACGATCGCGCGATTCCGTTCGATGTGGCGGCGCGCGATCTGGACGCGGAGGTGCATTATCTGCGTGCGACGGACCGCTATGGGATTGCGCTGGGAGTGAACGATCTGCGGACGCGGGCGGAGGCGCAGGCGGAGGCGCGGTCGAGGCTGCACCTGGATGCGGAGCTGGGACGCGATGCGGTGGAGCTGAAGGGGCTGGAGTTCGATACGGGTACGACTTCGGCGCTGCACGCGACGGGGACGCTGACGCACTTTGCCGAGCCGCAGTGGCAGGGCGCGGTGAACGGGACGCTGGAGCTGAAGCAGTTGACGGTGCTGACCGACGTGGAGGGGTTCACGGGCGGGTCGGTCGATCTTGCGGTGAGCGGGCACAGCTGCGCGGTGATGGCTGCGGGGACGCAGTCGGCGCGGCCGCGGTTCTGGCTGCGGCGGCGTGCCGGGGCGAATGCAAAGGCGGGCGGGGCGAGTCTGGTTGCGGTCGATCCGGAGTGCAGGTCGGGCTACCTGCTGGTGGGCAACGCGAAGCTGCACAAGGCGGGATTTGTGAATGAGTACGTGATCCTGCACGATGTGGACGGCGCAGCGAAGGTGCGGATTACGCCGAGCGAGTTGCTGCTGACGGAGATGAGCGGATTTCTGCCGGGGGGCGGGAGCGCGGCGGGCGAGTTGCGATTTGCGGATTGGCTGGGAGGGGCGGCGCGCGTGACGCTGACTTCGACGGTGACGCGGATTCCGCTGCGCACGATTATGGAGGTGACGGAGACCGGGGGCTACGGCGATCTGGGCTTCGATACGGCGGTGACGGGGCCGGTGCTGGTGGAGTGGGTCGGACAGCCGGTGAACGTTGGGGAGACGGTGATCGTCGACGGGCAGCTCATCTTCCAGCCGACCGGGGTGTCGCGCAAGGGAGCGCTGAACAATGTTCCCGTGAGCGGCGTGGCGGACGCGCGCTACGAGGGCAAGCATGAGGTGGTGAACATTCGCCACACGTCGTTGCAGACGCCGGGGTCGACGACCGAGGCGAGCGGAGTTCTGGGTGTGGAGGATGGCGATCGGTTGACGAACCTGAAGGTGGATACGACGATCCGCGAGTTGGGCGAGTTCGACCAGTTGCTGCATACGCTGGGATTTGCGGAGAACGGGAAGCAGGGGACGGCGGCGATTCCGGTGGCGCTGCATGGAGGGGTGACGTTCCACGGAACAGCGATGGGACCGGCGCACGATCTGGATGTGAAGGGACACGTGCAGGGCTCGCAGATCGAGGTGAAGCTGGGTTCGGGTCTGGGGATTGGCGAGGACACGCTGGTGGATTCGGCGGTGGGGGATGCGGAGTACTCGTACGACGAGGGGCTGGCGATTGCCAATTCGACGATCCGGCGCGGGGGCGCGGTGCTGAATGTGGCGGGGAGCCTGCGGCCGCGCAAGACGGTCACGCGCAGAGGGATTGCGAATTATGTGTGGGACGAGGGGACGAGCGTCGATGCGACGGCACGGCTGGCGAACGCGGAGGCTGCGGACTTGCTGCAGATGGGTGGAGAGCGGCAGAAGATTGCGGTGACGGGGAAGATTGCGGCGAACGCGCAGGTGCGGGGGACGCTGGGCAATATGGATGGGACGGGGAGGATTTCGCTGGCCAAGGGAGTGGCGTATGGGGAGCCATACGACTCCGCGGCGGCGGAACTTGCGGTACGCGGGCAGGAGATCGACGCAAGCAATGTGCTGCTGATGACGCATGGAGCGCGGATCGCGAGCGAGGGCGGATACGATGTGCGGACGGGGCGGCTGCACGGGCACATCGAGGGCGACGGGCTGGTGCTGTCGAAGTTCCGGACTTTTGCCAAGGCGAGCCCGAATGCGGATGGGACGCTGACGTTTGTTGCCAATGCGCATGGGACGATGGAGCAGCCGGGGTTGAAGGCGACGGCGACGCTGAGTGGGGTCAAGCTGGACGGCAAGCCGCTGGGCGAGATTGCGGCGCAGGCGCACAGCGAGGGAAGCGAGCTGTTCTATGCGGCGCAGTCGACGCTGGTGGGGGCGAAGGTGGATGCGTCGGGCGAGACGCGGCTGACGGGAGACTACGAGACGCAGGCGAGGCTGGCGTTTTTGGGGTTCGACGTGGGGACGGCGCTGGAGGTCTTCGCGCCGGGGAGGATGAAGGCGCAGTCGTCGATTGGCGGCGTGGTGACGGTGAGCGGGCCGCTGAAGAAGCCGACGGGACTGAGCGGCGCGGCGGAGTTGAGCGACTTCGACGTGAAGCTGCAAGGCGTGGAGCTGAAGGCCGCGGAGCCGTTGCGCGTGAGTTTGAAGGATGGGATGGCGACGCTGGAGCAGGTGCACATCGTCGGCGAAGACACAAACATGCAGGCGAGCGGGACGGTGCAGGCGTTCGGCACGACCGATCCGGCGGGCGGGAGGCTGGATGTGAGGGCCAGCGGAAGCGTGAGCCTTGCGATTGCGCACACGTTCGACCCGGACATTCTGTCGAGCGGGAGGGTTGAGTTCACGGTGGCGGCGAGCGGACGGACGGGGAAGCCGTCGCTGACAGGCCGAGTGAAGTTCGACCAGGTGAACGCCTCGATGGAGGGGATTCCGAATGGGCTGAGTTCGCTGAACGGGACGCTGGTGTTCAACGAGGACCGGCTGGAGGTGGAGAACCTGACCGCGATGACGGGGGGGGGCCAGTTGAAGATTGGGGGCTTCCTGACCTATCGCAACGGGGTGTATGCGGACCTGACGGCGATGGGAGATGTGGTGCGCGTACGGATGGCAGGGTTGAGCGCGACGGGGAACACGAGCTTGCGGTTGCAGGGCGGGCCGGAGAGTTTGCTGGTGAGCGGGAATGTGCTGGTGACGCGCTTCGGGGTGGGGCCGGAGGTGGACTTCGCTTCGTTTGCCGCGGCCGGGGCCGTGAGCACGCCGCCGGAGCCGAACTCCGCGTCGAACAAGGTGCGGTTGGACGTGCATGTGACCAGCTCTCCGCAACTGGACTTCCAGAACTCGTACGCCAAGCTGGCGGGCACGGCCGACCTGACGGTGCGCGGCACGGTGGCTGCGCCGACGATTCTGGGACGGATCCAGATTTCGGATGGAAGCGCGACCTTTGCCGGGACGAAGTACGAGCTGCAGCGCGGAGACATCTACTTCAGCAACCCGGTGCGCATCGACCCGACGATCGATGTGAACGCCACGGCGCGAGTGGAGACGTATGACATTACGGTGGGCTTGCAGGGGACGATGAGCAACCTGAAGGCGGCGTATCGCTCCGATCCGCCGCTGAGCGAGGCGGACATCTTCGCGCTGCTGGCGCTGGGGCGAACGCAGGAGGAGGCGCAGCT
>JBEKRR010000096.1:0-14277 GCA_049518555.1 Acidobacteriaceae bacterium | reverse complement strand
GAGAGTCGCACCGGGCAGATTATCTACGTCTCCGCCACGCCCGGTCCCTACGAACTCACCAAATCCTCGGGCGTCGTTGTCGAACAGATCATTCGTCCCACCGGACTTGTCGATCCGCAGGTCGAGGTTCGCCCGGTTAAAGGACAGATTGACGATTTATTGGCGGAGATTCGCTCGCGCGCGAGTCTCAACCAGCGCGTATTGGTAACTACACTTACAAAACGTATGTCCGAGGATCTTGCCAACTACTATACTGAAGTAGGCGTCCGTTGCCGCTACATGCACTCCGAGATAGAAACCATCGAACGCATTAAACTACTGCGCGACCTGCGTAAGGGAGAATTCGACGTACTAATCGGAATCAACCTGCTTCGCGAGGGCCTGGACTTACCCGAAGTCTCACTGGTTGCCATTCTCGACGCCGACAAGGAAGGCTTCCTGCGCTCGCAGGGATCGCTCATCCAGACCATCGGTCGCGCCGCGCGCCACGTTGAAGGCCGCGCCATTCTCTACGCCGACACGAGCACCGACTCCATGAGGCGGGCCATCGACGAGACCGATCGCCGCCGCGAGAAGCAGATCGCCTTCAACCGGGAAAACGGCATCACTCCCATGTCCATCGTTCGCCCGCTGGAGATGGGCCTGGCCGGAATCATGAAGGCCGACTACATCGACCTCACCGACGAGGCCGAAGGAATTCCCGAATTTGCCACGCAGGCCGAACTCGAAAGCTACATCGAGAAGCTGGAATCCGACATGCGCGAGGCAGCCAGGAAGTTCGAGTTCGAGAAGGCAGTCAAGCTGCGCGACACCGTCAAGGACCTGCGCAGCAAGGAGTTCCTCTTCAGCTAGAACTCGATGCCGCGCTGCGCCAGGATGCCACGCTGGTAGGCGTGCTTGACCTCGCGCATCTCTGTGACGGTGTCTGCGAGCTCGACCAGCAGGGGGTGCGCGTTGCGTCCGGTGAGGATGACATGCACCATCTCCGGCTTGCGGCGCAGGACCTCGGCGACGGCTTCGGGCGAGAGCATCTTGTAGCCGATGGCATAGTTGATCTCGTCGAGCACGACCAGGTCCCAGTCGCCGGAGAGGATGGCTGCGGCAGCCTCGGCCCATGCGGCTTCAACCAGGCGGATGTCTTCGGGGTCGGTCTCTGCGCCGCCGACCTTGACGAAGCCGCGGCCAAGCTGCCGGATGACGAAGTTCCGCGCGGGCGCTTTGCCGGTCGCCGGGCTGAGGGCCTCGCCTGTGCCGCTCTCCGCAGCGCCCAGCGCGGTGTTCAGTGCAGCGGCGGCATCCAGCTCGCCGTAGTGCCACGAACCCTTGAGGAACTGGAGGATGAGGACGCGCATGCCGTTGCCGGCGGCGCGCAGTGCGGTGCCCAGCGCGGCGGTGGTCTTGCCCTTGCCGGGGCCGGTGTTGATCAGGATGAGGCCGCGGCGAGCAGCTTCGGGAGTGGTTGTGGAGTCCGGCATAGGTTTAGTGTAGCGAGGTTCAAGGTGCAGGGTACAAGGTTCGGGTTCGAGGTTTGGTGAAGTTTAGTGTCCGGAGTGGTAGGGATGGCCGTTGAGAATGGTCAGCGCGCGGTAGATCTGCTCGGCCAGAACGACGCGGGCGAGCTCGTGGGGCAGCGTGATGGCTCCAAACGAGAGCAACAGGCCGGCGCGCGCACGGGCTGCAGTGGACCAGCCGTCGGCCGGGCCGATGGCGAGCACCAGCGACTGCGTGCCGTTGTCGCGCAGGCGGCCAATCTGCGCGGCGAACTCCTCCGACGTGAGCTGCCTGCCCCGGCTGTCGAGCAGGATGAGAGCGGGCACAGTACGGGCGGCCTGGCGATCCAGCCATGCGAGCAGCGCGGCCTCGGAGCCATACGCCTGGGCCTCGCAGGGGAGGAAGCGCGAGGCGCGGGCGAGGAAATCCGCCGCCAAAGTAGCGGCAGCGCCGGACTTGGCGCGCGAGCGGGATGGGGAGATGGCCGCGAGGATAAGCTTCACCCTATGAGGGTACTGCAAGATGTAAAAGAAAAGCACCCTAGGAATATGGATTATTGGATAATGCTCCGCAAATCATAAGGCAAACCGGTCGCCAAACAGGACACAAGGCACGCAGATGATTGTAAACATTGGGTTAAAAAGTCAATTCGGAGCTGCCTCGCCTCCGCCTACTTTGGAGGGATAATTGCTGGTATATATTCATATACCAAAGCTGTGTGTTGTAACTAGACTGGCTGTTACTCCGCCATTGGCGGAACAGGTCATTTGTTGTTCAAGGAGAACACGATGAAGAAGCTGTCGATTGGTGGAGTACTGGCAGTGTTGATGCTCATCTGCGGCGGCGCGTTTTTGGGTGGCAGCGTTGCCCTGGCACAGGGAATCACCTCTGGAACGCTCAGTGGCACAGTGGCGGACGCAACAGGCGCCGTGATTGCGGGCGCAAAGATCACAGCGACTAATCCAGACACCAACGCCGTATATTTGGCGACTACCGGCTCAAGCGGCTCCTTTTCCCTCAGCGACCTGCCCGTGGGTATCTACGTGGTTAAAATTGAGGACCAGGGCTTTTCAAACCTCGCGTTGAACGATGTCCACGTGGACTCCAATCACACGGTAGACCTAGGCATTCAGAAGCTCCAGCCTGGCGGGTCCAGCATAACCATTGAAGTCACTACAGCCCAGGGGTTGCTGGAAACGACCGAGGCCCAGATTTCGACGACTTTTGACACGGAGCAAGTCGCGAATCTGCCATTGGGCGGCGGTTTTGATGAAATGACCCTGCTGGTTCCGGGTATAGTCGCGACCCACGACAACAACTTCTCCAATACCAACGGCACCGGCTTCTCCTCCAATGGACAGCGTGGCCGTTCCAATAACTTCGAGATCGACGGTCAGTCGAACAACGACAACTCGGTTGGCGGCCCTCAGTTTTTCTTCGGAAATGAAGAAGCCATCTCGCAGGTCGAGGTCATCAGCAACAACTTCAGTGCCGCCTACGGCCGCAACATGGGCTCGGTCGTCAATTACATTACCAAGTCCGGCACCAATCAGATCCACGGCTCTGCTTTCTACAAGTATTCCGGCGACTTTACCAGCTCCCTGGCAACGGGCAGCTCGAAGGGACCGCAGTTCGGTTTCTGCGCTCCAGGGGAGAATCCGAGTGACGGCTGCACCCCACCCGTCGTCCCCCGCTTCGTCTATAACGAATTTGGTGGCAACGGCACCGCTCCTATCTGGAGGGACAAGCTCTTTGCGTCCGGCTCCTTTTACGGCACCCGCTTCTTCGGGGCGGGTTCCACGACCTCTTCGGGCACCAGTATGTTTCCCACCGCCGCTGGCCTGGCGACCCTGGGCTCAACTTATACGAGCAACCCCGCGATTGCGATCCTGAACCAACTCAACCCGTTCAATCTTCAGGGAAACCCGCATGCGACCGGCTCTCCGGTCAATAAAACAGTGACCGACGGCACAACTGCCGTGACCATCCCTTTTACACAGATCGGGCGGTCGTTCCCCAGCAGTACGTTGGACAAGGAATACTTCGGCAAGCTCGACTACCAGGCGACGGCCAAGGACCGCTTCTCCCTTCGGTATATCTATCAAAATAATCCGACGATTCCGGACAACCCCACGGCAGCGGGCGGCACGGTGAACGTCTCCGGCATCACTCACTCGATCGGAGCGGACTGGGTCCGGAGTTTCTCTTCCCAATGGGTCAACGCGCTCCGGTATAGCTTCCAGCAGAGCAAGATAGCCTTCGAAGGCGGCGACTTCCCCGGCTGCACCATTACCACTACCCAGAACTGCCCCTCATCCATCTCATTAGGAGCGGGCTTCACCGCGCTCGGCCTCGGTGGGAGCTACCCACAGGGCCGTATCGTCAAGGTGGGCCAGGTACAGGACAATGCCACCTGGAGCCTGGGTCGTCATAGCATCACCTTCGGTGGAGAGTTCGATTATCAGAACTCTCCCAACGTCTTCCTCCCCAACCAGGCCGGCTCCTTCTCCTTCAGCAGCTTCAGCAATTTTCTCCAGGGCATCGGCACTCTGAATGTGACGCAGGGCACCACTACGGTTCCCTTCAGGGAGAAGGATGTCGCGGTATATTTCCAGGATGACTGGAAGGTCACTCCGGAGTTCACGGCAAACATCGGCCTCCGCTGGGAGTTCTTCCAGCAGGCGATCAACCTGCTTCACGATGAGTCTGTAGCCCAGCAGACCGGTTCGCATCCCTATTGGTTAACGAGCCTGCCTTTGTCGCTGACCACCTTCCCGACGATTCCGCAGAGCTATCGCGACTTCGAACCCCGCATCGGCTTTGCCTACAGTCCCAACTATGTCAAGAACATGGTCGTTCGCGGCGGCTTCGCGATCAGTGTAGATCCAGCGTTCTATAACATGAACCTCAACGCCGCAACTTCGGCTCCGATCGTCAATGCGGGAAGCATTGCCTGCACCGGCACCGCAACCGCCAGCGCGCCCGCCAAGTGCCTGCCGACCGGCGGAGCCAACTACGTGACGGTCACCTCGGCCTTTGGCAGCTACATTCCGACCGGGGTCAATCCCGGCACACGCAACGAGACCTTGGTGGGCGCGAACTTCCGCCAACCGTTCGCGGAAACCTACACCCTCGGGATTCAGTATCAGCTTGGACGGGCCGCAGTGGCTGAAGTCCGGTACTCGGGGAACCACACGTCGGGCAACTTCCAGAGCCTGGATGGCAACCCTTACCTGCTGCCAGTTTCTACCGATTTCCCTAGCGTTGTGGCGCCGAACAGCCTCTGCACCTCGGCTACCAGCACGCTGACCGGCGGCGCCGACATCGGGCATCTGCACTGCGGTTCCACAAATCAGCGTATTCGCGCAAATACTGCCTTTTCCAACTATAACGCCCTGCAGACCAGCCTTACGACGAAGGAATTCCACGGCGTCACTGGGACGGCGGCCTATACCTTCAGCCGCACCATCGACAACACGAGCGAAATCTTTGGCACCCTTAGCGGCGGCAACAGTATTGCCTTCGCCCAGAACCCATTGGATACGAACGTTGGCGAACGCGGCGTGAGCGGCATCTCATTCCCGAACGTTGCCAGTGTCAGCCTCGTCTACGCTGTGCCAAAGTTCGTGTCATCCGACTCGCTGGTGGGCAGGGTTGTCAACGGCTGGCAGCTCAACACGATCTGGCTGTACAACAGCGGTCAGCCGTATACCGACTTCGACTATTATCAGAATCAGTCGCCCAACATCAACGGCAGCGATTCCAATACTTACACGAGCTACTCAGACTCCAAGGAGGCCAGTGCCTTCAATAGCGGCTATGACTTTGCACGTCCGCTCCTCTCCAATCCGAAGGCCCCTGTTGGGACCATCGGCATCTACACCACGACGGGTTCAGGCTCTACTCTTTCCGCGCCATTCCTGGTCGACTACAGCACGGGCTTGGCAACTACAGCCAGCCAGGTTCATTGGATATCCAACAACAAATACGCCGCGAAGCTTGCGGGCAGACCGTTCCCTGGATCGGGTCGCAACCTGCTTCGCGGAAATACCTTTAACAACGTGGATGCCAGCGTCTTCAAGAATACGAAGCTGACGGAACGTGTCACGCTTCGCATTGAGGCAGACGCCTACAACGTCCTGAATCGCTCCTATTACGGCACTCCGGACAACTTTATCGGAGATGCTCCCGGCGGTTCCTTCAATAACTTCTTTTACAACTCAGCGGGTGGCGGTTTTGTCGGTGCCGGTACGGGAGTCAGAAATATGACATTCGGCGGAAAGATACTCTTCTAACGAAACGCTAACCATTACCGCATCGAACGAGAGAGGCTGCCGAGTGCCGGCAGCCTCTCGTGTCTGCAATCGAAACGAGGTTGATCGTCAGCGACTCGTACTCATATGCGAGGGAGCTGGCTTTACACGTTTGGCGGCTCCATTGGTTGCAGCCTTAGAAGGCGAGGCGGTCTTTTTGGGGATGGCGGCTTTCTTGGCGGTCTTCTTTGCGGCCTTCTTCACGGGAGCCCTAGCTGCGACTGCCTTCTTAGTGTTTTTGGCGCGAGTCGTGGTGATCTTAGCCTTCAGCTCGGCGTTGAGCGCGGCGATGCTGATGGTGGTGGCGGACTTGCGCAGGCGTTCCAGGCCGTAGAAGGCGCGCTTCTCCGCGGAGAAGACGTGGACGATGAAGTCGACGTAGTCCATGAGTATCCACTCGGCCTGGCGTCGGCCTTCGATGGAGTTGGGGGTGGCGCCGAAGTCTCGCTTGAGGCGCAGCTCGATCTCGTCGGTGATGGCGACGTTCTGGCGCTGGTTGGTTCCGTTGCAGATGAGGAAATAGTCGGTGAGGCCGCTCTCGGAGGGGTCGAGGGCGAGGATGCGGACGTCTTCGGCCTTTTTGTCTTCGCAGGCTGCCGCCGCCGCCAGCAGCAGTTGATAGCTTTCGGTTGAGGGCATGGATCTCCTTGAGACCATGGTATCGGGTTGCGGCGGTCAGCGTCCATTGCGGTACTGCCGAACCTGATTTCACGCGACGATTGTGCAAGGAGGTTTTCCACGGGGAAAACCACACAAACATTCTTCGCACCTGGAATTGCCTACGGCGAAGCCGCTCCATCGCGGCCTGCAGGAAGTGACGCGGGCCGCGGCGGAGGAGATGAATTCCGGCTACTTCAACGTCTTCACAAACGCCGCAATGGCAGCAGCCTGCGCCGGGGTCAGCGTGCTCATCGGTTTAATGTGGGGCGCCTTGGCTTCGCCCCCCTTGGTCAGTACGTCGCTCACCTTAGCCGAGCCGGCCACCTTGGGGAAGGCGGGCGGCTTACCCTGTCCCTGATCGCCGTGGCACATGGCGCACTTTGTCTTGTACAGCGCGCCACCATCCTGCGCGGGGGCCTGCATCCAGGCCAGCATGGAGACGGAGGCCAGGAGTACGGGTGCAATGCGGAGTTTCATGATTCACCTCATTGTTGAAATGTTGAAGCTGCGTTTTGTGCTTACAAGTTACTCTACTGCCGGCCCGCCTTCAGGTTTCTTCTCAGCGATGTTCCCCGCGGTTGGATCGGGTCCCGCATCAGCCTCTGCATCAGCCTCCGCAAGTAGTGCTCGACGGACATCTTTCCGTCGCGCCAGGCCCAGTTCATGGGATAGACATCGGGATCGAAGAAGACCTGGTAGAAGTGCCAGACCAGAATTGCCAGCGTCGCCAGGACCGCTTCGTAGAAGTGTACCGCGGTTGCCGCATCCAGCCACCAGCCCGCCAGCAGGTTGCCGACCGAAACCCTGGCCCACAGCATGATTCCGGTGATGGCCATGAGCGCGGTGCCCCAGACCAGCGCCCAGTACTCCGCTTTCTCGGCGTAGCTGAAGCGACCGAACTTCGGCTTTTCCTTGCGCAGGCCGAGGTAGAAGAGCATCGTCCCCCAGGCATCGAGCGCGTCCTTCGGCGTGGGCAGCAGGTCGCGGACCAGCTTCCTGCCGTCGCGGGTGAATGCGACGTAGAAGACGTGATAGATGCCGTCGCCGATCAGCAGCACGCCGGCGACGCGGTGAATGATGCCGCGCCATCGCTCGCCCAGGCCGAGAGCGACGGCGAACCACGAGTCGGGATACTTCAGCGCGAAGCCGGTGACGACCAGGACGAAGAAGCTGGTGAGCAGGACCAGGTGCTGCCAACGCTGGTTCCGCGTCATGCGCAGCACGCTGCGACCCACCGCTCTGCGCCGGGCGATGGCCTTGGCGCGCCACAGGACCGCGTTGTGCACGAACATCGCTCCAATGACCAGCAAGATCAGCGGAAGATAGAACCAGCGGATCCAGCGCACCGCGAGCGTGCCCTTGTCCATGGTCCGTCCGCCCACCACGTCGACGTGCACCTTGTTGAGCGTGAACTTCTGCGTGACTCCCTTGTGGCACTGGCCGCAGGTGGCGTCCAGGTTCGCGGGATTGATGGTGGAGCGCGGATCGCTGGAGGGCAGAATGTTGTGCACTCCGTGGCAACTGGCGCAGTTGGCCACCACCAGCGAACCGCCCTGCGACGCCAGCCCGTGGTAGCTGTCCAGGTAGGTTGAGACGCGGTTCCCCGGCACGTCGAACTCCTGCGTCAGCCGCACCCCCTGATGACAGCGCGTGCAGGCGGCGCTCGACAGGTTCTGGCCGGAGACCGAGGAGTTGGGATTGGAGGTCGCCATGATGGTGTGGATGCCGTGGCAGTCCGTGCAGACCGGCGCCAGCCAGTTGCCGCGCAGGACCGCCTGCCCGTGAATGCTCTGCATGTAGACGCTCTGCACCTGGCCGTGGCACTTGCCGCAGGTGGCGGGAACGTTGAACTTGTTGATCGGCGAGCGGGCGTCGTTGGCGGCAAGAATCTCATGCGAGCCATGGCAGTCCGTGCAGACGGCGGCGGTCTGCGAGCCGTTCTGCACCGCGTGTCCGTGGACGCTGTCCTGGTAGGCCACAAAGACCTGCGAGCTGCCGCCGGTCGACTGCATCAAAAACTTCTGCCCGTGGCATGTGCCGCAGGTGGCGGGAATGTTGGCGTGATTGACCGGCGACTTTGGATCGCTGGCGGGCAAAACGGAATGCGCGTCGCCATGACAATCGACGCAGGTGGCAGCGGGCGATCCGTCGGGCTTCTTCGCGGTGGCGTGGAAGCTGTGCTGATACGCGGCCTGCGCGTCGGCGTGGCACTGGGCGCAGGCGATCTTCGCGGGAGTTGTGGCGTGCGGCGAGGACTTCACGTCTTTGTGGCAGTCCACGCAGGAGAACATTCCGCCGTGGATCGACTGCTTAAACTTTTCGGCGTCTACGGTGAGGCTGACCGTTCTGCCGGTGGCATCAGTGGTGGTGAGCGTGGGGTCGGCGTGGCAGGCGAGACACTCCTCGTCCTTCGGCTTGTGCTGGGCGCGGGCGAGCGTGGCGAAGGACAACAATAAGAGGACGAACGCCAGCGCGTGGAGCTTGCGCGCGGCTTTGAACCACGTCCGCCGATCTGTTCTCGCCGTACCTGCCATTCCGATGTGAGCCTATTCAGTGCTGGTTCGCATTCTAACGGATTGGGGCAGTGGAGTTCCGCAGAGGCTGCGTCGCGGCCTCAGCGGGGGAGGCTGTCGGAGGCGGCACGGATGCGCTCGAGGAGTCTGTTGGCGCGATCCAAAGGCAGCGAGCCGTTCAGCAGGGGCTGGAAGACACGGTTGAGCGCGCGCAGGATGGCGTGGCGATCGGCGAGAGGGCCGAGACGGATGGCGGGGGAGTGGGGCCTCATCAGAGCGCGGTTGCGGCGCCGGTCACGCATTTCGAGTCGCTGGTGGGCGTGGCAGAGAGTCCGCCCAGCGAGGGCGACCGCTCGGCAGGGAGTTTCATCGGCCTTGTTGGCGGAGCAGAGCCTGGTTTTCATTCGATTCTCCTTTGTGGGGGGGGTACCCCCCCCCACTTTTCGTGCTTCGTAACGTATCTCGAATCATAAACTTATGCGTTTGAACCTGCAAAGTATCTTTAATAAAGGACTTACAGGTAAGAATAAGAAAAAAAACAGGAAAGCCCAGGGGTTGATTCCCTGGGCCTCTGATCTCTTTTCTGATCCTAGTTAAAGTATAGCAGGTGGAGGAAACTAGTATGCCAAGTTTATCTCTATTGGTATGAGTCGGTTAGATGGTTTTGGGGCTTGACACGCGATTTTGCTGGGGTTTTTGCGGAAAGATTTTCGGAAAAAGGCCCGGGGCTAAATCCAATTGATTCGATTGGGTTTATTCAGGGGGCTGAAGCCCCCTGCACCGTCCGGTAAGGCAAAGACGGGAGTTTTCCGCAGCCCACCCTTCCGCGATGAGACTGCGGAAGGATGGGGCACCCGGCAATAGACGATAAGCATGATTCATGAGCTGTAAGTTAATCAGCTTTAAGCTATCAGTGAAGGCGATGGATATAGCATCCCTGGTTTTGCTCTAAGCGCCAAGGACGCGGGCGAAGATGGCGTCGACGTTGGCGAGCTGGCGGTGGAAGTCGAAGGCGGCGGCGAGCTGGGCGGGGGTGAGGAGGGCGGCGATGGCGGGGTCGCGGGCGACTTCGTCGCGGAAGACAAGGCCTTCCTGCCAGGCGCGCATGGCGTGGGACTGGACGAGCGCGTAGGCGTCTTCGCGGCTCATTCCTGCGGCGGCGAGATCGAGTAATAGTTGGCCGGAAAAGATGAGGCCGCCGGTGGATTCGAGATTGCGCAACATGCGCTCGGGGTAGACGAGGAGACGGGCGATGAGTTGCTCGGTTTTGGCGAGGAGATAGTCGGCGAGGATGGTGGAGTCGGGGAGGATGACGCGCTCGGCGGAGGAGTGGGAGATGTCGCGCTCGTGCCAGAGGGCGATGTTCTCGAAGGCGGCCTGGGCGTTGGCGCGGACGACGCGGGCGAGGCCGGAGATCTGCTCGCAGGTGACGGGGTTGCGCTTGTGCGGCATGGCGGAGGAGCCTTTTTGTTTTTCGGAGAAGAACTCTTCGGCCTCGCGGACCTCGGTGCGCTGGAGATGACGAATCTCGGTGGCGATCTTGTCTAACGTGCTACAGAGGATGGCGAGCGCGGCGATGTAGGCGGCGTGACGGTCGCGCTGGACGATCTGCGTGGCGACGGCGACGGGGGTGAGGCCGAGCGAGGCGCAGATGGCGGCTTCGTGCTCCGGCTTGAGATGGCCGAAGGTGCCGACGGCGCCGGAGAGCTTGCCGACGCGGAGGTCTTCGGCGGCGGCGTCGAAGCGCAGGAGGTTGCGCTGCATCTCTGAGTACCAGAGGAGGAGCTTGAGGCCGAAGGTGGTGGGCTCGGCGTGGACGCCGTGAGTGCGGCCGATGATGGGGGTGTGCTTGAACTCGATGGCGCGGGTTTTCAGGGTTTCGGAGAGCGCGACGATTCCGGCGCGGATGATGTCGGAGGCGGCTTTGAGTTGAAGCGCTTGGGCCGTGTCCACCACGTCGGTGGAGGTGAGGCCGAAGTGGAGCCAGCGGGAGGATTTTTCGGCGGCGTGGGGCGGCGCGTCTATGGCTTCGGCGACGGCGGTGGTGAAGGCGATGACGTCGTGGCGGACCTCGGCCTCGATTTCATCGATGCGGGCGACGGTGAAGTTGCCGCGGGCGGCGATGGCGTCGGCGGCGGCCTGGGGGACGAGGCCGAAGCGGGCGAGGGCCTGCGAGGCGGCGGTCTCGACCGTGAGCCACGAGCGGTACTTGTTTTCGTCGGACCAGATGCGGCCCATGGCAGGACGTGTGTAACGGGCGATCATAGGTTAGGTCCCAGGTGCAAGGTTCGAGGTTCGAGTTGAAAAAAACTATACGCCGAAGAGGGCGGACATTTCGTCGTGCAGAAAACCCTCACCGGGGCGATAGGGCTGAATCCATTTGCCGTCGAGGACGAACTGGGGGATGGCGCGCTTGCCGGTGTGGGCGACGACCTCGTCGGCCGCGCCGGGTGTGGTGGTGATGTCGATGTCGGTGTAGGGGATGGAGTGGGCGGCGAGAAAACGCTTGGCCTCGCGACAGTCGCGGCAGCCGGCGGCGGAGTAGACAAGGAGTTCCATGCTTCTATTTTACGTGAAGGGGCAACGGCTTAACACCGATTCTGACCGATGGCACCGAAAGGAACGAATCGAGAGCCGGGCTGTAATCGCCAAGACGGAAGTGTGCGTCTAGTGAGATATGAATGGAATACGGATTGCGAGATTGATTCTTCGGGCTGGGTTGGTTGTGGTGCTGGCGATTGGCGCTACGGCGTGGGCGCAGAGCGCGGCGGCGGGGACGCAGAGTGCGGCGGCGGGGACGAGCGCGGGGCAGACGGCTGGGCTTAAGTCGCACGCGGCTGAGAGCCTGGCGAGCGCGGGGACGGCGACGGCTGCGGGCGATACGGCGGCGAGTGCGAAACCGGAGTCGCTGACGGTGGCCAACAAGGAGTACGACGCAGCGAAGGAGCTGGCGCGCATGGCGAAGCGCTACGGCCTGACGACGGAGCAGAAGACGAAGATTGAGCCGCTGCTGCTGGAGCAGCAGAGGCAGGTGCATGCGCTGGGCGAGGACGAGTCGCTGACGGATGCGGAGTGGACGGCGGCGGTGCGAAAGGTGCATCAGGCGACGGTGCTGAAGGTGAGGAAGCTGCTGAGCGACGCGCAGTTGAGCAAGTACTCGAAGGACGAGGTGAAGCGGGCGAAGCAGGCGGGGAGTGACGCGGATGCGGACGACGATGGGCCTCCGGATGGGCCTCCACCGGATGGCGGGCCTCCGCCGGGCGGGGGCGGACCTCCGGGCGGCGGCGGGCCGGGCGGGGGGCCTCCGGATTAGGCGAGGCTAGCGGCGGGAGCGGAAGAATGCGGTGAGGAGTTCGCCAGCTTCGTCGGCGAGGAGGCCGGAGGCGACTTCGACCTGGTGGTTGAGCTGGGGGTGGTTGAGGACGCTGAGGACCGAGCCGCAGGCGCCGGCCTTGGGGTCGGGCGCGGCATAGACCAGGCGGCTGACGCGGGCGTGGAGGATGGCGCCGGCGCACATGGCGCAGGGCTCGAGGGTGACGTAGAGGGTGCAGCCCGGGGGCAGGCGATAGTTGGCGAGCGCGCGGGCGGCGGCGCGGAGGGCGACGATCTCGGCGTGTGCGGTGGGGTCGTGGTCGCGCAGAACGCGGTTCTGGCCGCGGGCGACGATCTCGCCGTTGAGGGTGAGGATGGCGCCGATGGGGACTTCGCCATCGCGCTCGGCGGCGCGGGCTTCGGCGATGCAGGCGTGGAGGAGGGTGAGGTCGGTCACTTGGCTGATCCAGTTGAGGCTCTATCGAAAGTTGCGTCTGGCAAATCTGAGACACGCTTGATAGATTGCAGCATTCGATTGATCTGGTCTTGTGTAATTGGTTTGTCTGAACCGATTGAAAATCTTATATAGCGGTTCTGTTTGTCAAAAAGCGCAAATTTAGTTTCGAATATCCCAGATCCATCGCCAAATTGAAATCCGCGAACATTAGAAAGATTAATTCTATAAATATGACCTTTCGCCATCAGTGCGAGATTTGTTTTCTCGTTGAGAAGAAGAAGAACATGAGAGTTAGCACGATGTGAGTGGAAGATATTAATCTGACTGGGCAAGGAATTGAGACTGTTCACTGCTGAATCATATGTAGTCCATGTCTTATAAAAATCAGGATCGTAAAATGTAAAGCCGTTACCATTCGCACAGTGAATCCGCTTCAGGTGTGGAAATTGGACAGTTCCATCAACATCTGAACATGGAATTTCAATCTGATAATTGAAGATTGATATGTTTTTTCCGGGAACCGCAGAGACAGTAGCATTCGTCAGAGGCTGTGGGCCTGACGAGAGCAGTGGGCACCTGGGACTATCATATTTAGCTTGTTTCACAATGTAAAAATAGTCATTGAAATGTACATACACCGCGCAAACAATTAGAGATGATAACAATAAAAAGCCAATCACCCGTGCGATTGTTCGTCTCGACTTATTCTGAAATAGTTTCATGCTGGCTCCTGCTGGGTGAGGCAGTGGAGGGTGCCGAGGCCCCAGACGAGGTCGACGGCGTGGATGCCGACGACCTGGCGGGTGGGGAAGCAGGCGGCGATGGTGTTGAGGGCGATGCGGTCGTTGGGGTCGTTGAAGGTGGGGACGAGGACGAGCGAGTTGGCGATGGTGAAGTTGGCGTAGCTGGCGGGGAGACGCCGGCCATGGAAGTGGACGGGCGCGGGCATGGGGAGGGTGACGATCTTGAAGGGCTTGCCTGAGGCGGCGCTCTGAGTGCCACTGCCGATTAATTTCGCGCTAATCGCGTTGTTCTTCGTGCTGGCGGGGGTGGGGGTGCGGCGGAAGGAGTGGAGGCGGTCGAGGTTCTCGGCGAGCGGGAGGTGGTTGGGGTCGGCGGGATTGGGTTCGACGCAGGCGAGGATGGTGTCTGGAGCTACGAAGCGGGCGATGTCGTCGATGTGGCCATGGGTGTCGTCGCCGGCGCAGCCGCGAGGGAGCCAGAGGGTCTGGTGGATGCCGAGGTGGTCGCGGAAGGCGCGTTCGAGGAGGGCGCGGGTCTCGTCCGCAGAGCCGAGGCCGGGGTTGCGCTGCTGGATTTCGGAGAGGAGGCACTCCTCGGTGGTGAGGAGGACGCCTGCGCCGTTGACGTCGATGGAGCCGCCTTCGAGGACGATGCGGCGGCCGTCGATTTCGGGCTGGATCTCGGGGAGGTGGTAGAGCTGGGCGACGCGGTGGGGGAGCTGGTCGTCGCGGCGGAAGTTGGAGTACTTAGCCCAGGCGTTGAACTTCCAGTTGATGACGGCGAGGCT
>JBEKRR010000095.1:0-7269 GCA_049518555.1 Acidobacteriaceae bacterium | reverse complement strand
TGGTTGGCGTTGATGGTATTGCCAGTCCCGGTGTAGTTCTTGTAGTAGCGTTTGTCGCCCGCCAACGTGTAGAAGATCGCGTTATCCATCCCACGGAAGCAGAGCGTCGGTCCCAGTTCGTCTCCCTCCGCCGTATGATTGAACACCACGTCCAGAATCACTTCGATGCCAGCATTGTGAAAGGCCCGGACCATATCCTTGAATTCCAGCTTCTGCTGACCCAAACCTCCCGAACTGCTGTAGGAAGCTTTGGGCGCAAAGAACGCTACGGGATCGTATCCCCAGTAGTTCCTCAACGGTTGCCGTGTTTGCGGATTACAGCACGTGACAGAAGTTTCATTGAACTCCTGCACGGGCATCAGTTCCACAGCGGTCACTCCCAGAGCTTTGAGATAGGGAATCTTCTCCATCAGGCCGCGGTAGGTTCCCGGATGGTCCACGCCCGACTTCGGGTGAATGGTAAAGCCGCGAACATGCGTTTCGTAAATGACGGTCTTCGACCACGGGTGCCGGGGTGGCTGGTCTCCAGCCCAATTGAAGGGATCGTTAACAAAGACGCATTTTGGCATCGAGTTGGCATTGTCCAGCTTCGAGAGAACCAAGTCTTTTTTCGGCGCCAACGGGTCGTATCCGCGTGCCGATGCAAAATCCCAAGGAGGCAGCCGGGAAATCGCGGCAGCGAACGGATCGAGAAGAAGCCGGTTGAAATTGAAACGATGTCCTTCGGCGGGTTTGTAAGGGCCGTCCACGCGGTAAGCATAGAGTTGACCCGGGCCGATCCCCTGCACCCAAACGTGCCATACGTCACCGGTGCGGTTGCGCCGTGAAGCGAGATCGATTGTCCGGGCGGGCGCTGCGTCTTCGGGATGATCGAACAACTCCAGTCGGACGCGGCTGGCCCAACGGCTGAAAATAGCGAAATTAACTCCTCCTCCCTTTTCCTGGGTTCCCAAAGGCAGAGGAGAGCCCGCCTGAACGTCGGAGTGCTCGGAGGTTTCCGAGATGTAATCGTGCAACTCGCGTTGATCCGTTTTCATCATCGTTGCCATAGGATTCGTGCGGATTCCAGCGGAACCGCCGCTCCGGAAAACCGAGGAATCACTCGCGCCGTGTAGTCTCTCGCTGGACGTGTGGTGGGTACCGTCGCGTGATAGACGCACCGGCGGGAGGCGTCAGGTTGCGGTCGCGCGCACTCCATTTCCACCCGTGCGGGATCGCTGCCGTCGATTCCGTCCGCATAAAGCTCAACTCGCGCCGCACTCGGGTCGAGATCGTTCAGAAAGACTTCGACTTCAAATGCGTGGTGGCCAGCATTGGTTTCGACCCGCAAGTCGCCGAAGCGCAGCGAGCCCCACTTTCCCTCGACCTCGTGTCGCCAATCGACTACTTGACTGCCCACTGCGCCTTTATTTACAGCGCGCTCACGGTACGCGGCTGCAGCCGGAAGGTAGTGTTGCTCCAAGTATTCCCGCACCGCGCGGCTTGCGGCAAACGCCGGCGTCAACCGCGCCATGCTTTCCCGCATCCGTGCTAGCCAGGCGGCAGGAATACCGTTCTCGCCGCGCGTGTAGAACTCTGGAATTACCTGCCGTTCCAACAGATCGTAGAGGGCTTCGGCTTCGGCAGCGTCCCAGGCTGGGTCCTCGCCGTGTTCCTGGCCATCTCCCAATGCCCACCCGACTTCAGGCGTGTAAGCTTCCGCCCACCAGCCATCCAACTCGGATAGATTGATGCCTCCGTTGACCAGCACCTTCATGCCGCTCGTTCCGCAAGCCTCCCAGGGACGCCGTGGGGTGTTGATCCAGACATCCACGCCCTGCACCAGGTGCTCGGTCAGAAGCATGTCATAGTCACTGAGAAAGACCGCATGGGGGCGCGTCTCCGGCCGCCGGATGAAATGCATCCAATCCCGAATCAGGGCCTGTCCAGCCTGGTCCGCCGGATGCGCCTTACCGGCGATGATGAGTTGCACTGGGCGCTGCGTATTGGTCAACAAGCGAAGCAGGCGCTGTGGGTCGTGCAGGAGCAAGTTTGGTCGCTTGTAGGTCGCGAAGCGGCGAGCAAAGCCCAGCGTCAGGGTATTGGGATCGAAGAGATGCTTCGCGGCTTCGACGTCCTCGGACGGCGCGCCTGCTGCGGCCAAGTCCCGGGACAACCGTTCGCGAGCGTATTCGACAAGAGACTTACTGGCCGCGGTGCGAAACTGCCAGAGCTTGGCGTCGGAGACCCGGCGAATGTCTTGCTCCAGAGTCTCCGTCGTCCCCAGCCAGCGATCCTTTCCACAGGTTTCGGTCCAAAGATCGTCAGCCGGGGCAGAGTCCCAGGTGGGCGTGTGGACTCCGTTAGTCACATGTCCGATCGGGACTTCGTCTTCCGGCCAGCGCGGGAACAGAGGCAGAAAAAGGTGCCGGCTTACCTTCCCGTGCAGGCGGCTTACACCATTCACCGACCCGCTCCCCCGGATTGACAGATAGGCCATGTTGAAAGGCTCCGAAGAGTCATCCGCGTTCTGGCGGCCCAGAGCCAGCAAGTCATGGAGCGAAATGCCGAGCTTTTGCTTGGCGTATCCACCGAGGTATTGCTCGATAAGGGCCGGAGCGAAACGGTCAAAGCCCGCGGCCACCGCCGTGTGCGTGGTGAAGAGATTGCCAACTCGAGTCACGGCCAGTGCCACTTCGAAGGGCTTGCCCGTATCTTCCATAAAGCTCCGGGCACGTTCCAGAACGGCCAACGCCGCGTGTCCTTCATTCAGGTGGCAGACCTCCGGTTGAAGCCCGAGCGCGCGGAGCAGCCGCCATCCGCCGATCCCGAGCAGCATTTCCTGCTTGAGGCGCAATTCCGGGCCGCCCCCGTAGAGCTCGCTGGTAATTCCTCGATGAACCGGATAGTTCGCCGCGTCATTGCTGTCCAGCAGGTAAAGCTTCACCCTGCCAACCAGGACCTGCCAGGCGCGCAGCCAGACCGAGTATCCAGGCAACGCGATCTCCAGCCGCAACCACTCCCCGTTTGGTTGGCGCAACGGCATGATCGGCAGCTGTCCAGGATCGTTATACGGGTAGAGGGCCTGTTGATCTCCGTTTTTGTCAATCACCTGGCGAAAATAACCCTGCTGGTAGAGGAGCCCAACGCCGACCACAGGTACGCCGAGATCGCTGGCGGCCTTGAGTTGGTCGCCCGCCACGTTCCCGAGCCCGCCCGAGTAGATTGGCAATGCCTCGCTCAGCATGAATTCCATGCTGAAATAGGCGGCGCAGGTCAGTGGAGCCTCCGCATGGTTCCGCTGGAACCACGCGGGCGCTTTGGCCGCCTGGCGACTGGCTTCGACCAACCCATCCACGCTCTTGCGGAAAACGGGATCGCCTAACACACGTTTGATCTCGTCGCGGGAGGCCGTCTGCAGGACTACCCAGGGGTTGTTCGTCATCGCCCAGAGGTCGGGATCAAGCTGCCGCCAGACTTCGTCGGTCGCGTGATTCCACGACCAGCGCATATCCAGGGCGAGTTCCACCAGGGAATCGAACCCCTCGATTTCCGTGGGTAGGAGACTGTATATGGGGTGGCTGGCACGGTCCTGTTTGCTCATAATTTGTCGCTCCGATCCCGGGGATTGTTCACCCGCATCGATGCTTCAGCCGGCTTTCCCGCATATGGACTTACCTTCATGCTTGTCTCGTCAACTGCCGTGCTGACCTTTGCGCCACGGTCTCCATCAGTTTGTCGAACGGCTTGATGAATTTCTCGACTCCTTCGTCCTCAAGCTGCCGAGTCACATTGTCGATGCCGATACCCAGTTCCGACAGTTGCTCCAACAGCCACTGGGCTTCTTTGACATCGTGTTCGAGCCGGGCCTTCGGCTCTCCATGGTCGCGATAGGCATCCATGGTTTCGAGCGGCACCGTGTTGACCGTATCCGGTCCGATGAGAGCCTCAATGTATTTCACGTCACTGTAGTTGGGGTTCTTGGTGCCGGTGCTGGCCCAGAGCAGCCGCTGGACTCGAGCGCCTTTAGCGGCCAGCTTTCTAAACCGGTCGCAGGCAAAGATCTCTTTGTAGTGTTGATACGCCATCTTCGCGCTGGCGACGGCGATTTGCCCGCGAGCCTTTCTCGCCAGCTCCGACTCCTTGCAGCCTTGTACAATGAGTTTTTCCAGCGGCGGATCGACTAGCGCATCAATGCGGCTTACAAAAAAGCTGGCCACCGAGGCTAAATGCTTCAAAGGCTGCCCCTGGGCCGCGCGCGCTTCGAGGCCAGCGATATAGGCTTCCGCCACTTGGGCGTACCGCGGCAATCCAAACAGCAGCGTCACGTTGACGCTGATGCCTTCGCTGATCAGTTGCTGGATGGCGGGTAGCCCATTGGCCGTTGCCGGCACCTTGATGAGGACATTCGGCCGGTCCAGCGCGGCCCACAACCGGCGGGCTTCCTCAATCGTCCCCTTAGTTTCGTGCGCCAGGTGCGGATTGACCTCCAGGCTGACATATCCATCTTTGCCATCAGTCCGGTCGTAGAGAGTCCGGAATTCGTCGGCGGCGTTCTGCACGTCGTGCTGGCTGAGTGTTTCGTAGATTGTCTCGGCGCCTTTTCCGCTAAACGCGATGGCACGAATGTCATCGTCGTAATCGTGACTGTCCGCAATCGCTTTCTCGAAAATGGACGGGTTCGAGGTCATCCCCCGTAATCCATCCTCCTCGATCAAACGTCGGAGTTTTCCGCTGGCGATCAGATCACGCCGGATATAGTCCAGCCATAGGGATTGACCAAGGGTTCCCAACTCCCTCAAAGGATTCACGCTCATAGCATTTCCTCCGTGTTTTCCAAACTTGCGACCTTAGCGAGACGGCGCCGGTGACGTTCGGCGCCGTTGAATCGTGCCTGCAGAAATGTTCTTTTACCAACTCCCACGCGACGGCATTCCCGACGACGTGGCCCCCGAGGCAGATCACCTTCATATCGTCGTCCTCGGCTCCCTGGTGGGCTGGATAATACTCGTGGATCAGAGAGGCCCGCACGCCCGGCACCCAAGGCACCCAACCGTTTCAACATGAATCTCCCCTGCAACTCCGAATCTGTTTCGAAGCGGCCGTTGAACTTGCAGGCGATCAGGCGGGGAACGGCCTGGACGGTCGTCTTCATCTGGACAGAGGTACTCCCACTGGGGCGGTCGGCCGATGCCGCAGATCCACGTCCACGGCCTGCAATTGATCGAGTTCCTTGACCACCCTGGCCCAGCCCTTGTCGTTAGCTTTGGTCGAATTCGGAGCGACAGGGTCGTGGTAGAAAGCGAGAATATCACTTCGAAGTTCTTGCGGTATTTCCGCGTAGCGGCCCTGCAACTTGTGTAGCAATTGCGAGTAAGCAGCATCCATCAGCGTATATTTCCCCTCCGCGGTGAACGTTCCCACGTCAAGATTGTCATTCGGCAGCTTAAGATCACCCGCCTTCTGTTCCGAAAGCAGTTCGCGATAACGGTCAATCGTAGAGTTGAAGCTGGCCATGTACATCTTTTCGATCTCGGGTGTCAGCCTCTTAAAGTCCAGCGGCCGGAGCGGGCCCACCTTTGGCAAAATGCGAAATAGAAATGCCAGGATTTTCGACCGGATCCCCGGTTTCTTATAAGTAGCGCCCCAGTTCTTTTCGTAGCTGGAACGGGATAGGTTGAAGAGGAAGGTCTTGCGGGTAACGCTGGGAGCATCCTTCCTGATCTCCTGTTTCTTGATTTGCCAGGCTACTCTGGTCATCGCTGGAAGAATCGTGCCGACCGCACGGCGATACGATCCGATGGCGAGATCGACGCTCATGAATACTTCTTCCAGTTTCAATCCGTAGGTATTCTCGAAGGCCCGCTCGAGCAGGGGTTTTGCCACTTGAAATCCGATGAAGTCTTTGTATGCAGCGGAGGCATAGCGGCCCTTGGCGGCCTGAAAAACATCGAAGGCGAACTCCGTCTTGTAGTGGGCAGGCGGATTGTTGGCATACGTTACCACCTTTCCGAATTCCCGACCCAGCTCCGGGTAGAACAAAGGAACGGCCCGGTTAACGGCTATTGAGTGGCCATTATTGTCGGCGGCATAGTGTGACAATGCTCCCAGAGCGAAAGCGTACTCATTAAGGTTTTGGGAGTCGCGGATCATGTTGAGGATAAAATCACCGACCCGGACGTAATGTGTCAGATCGCTGAAAAACTTACTGCCGAATGGATAGTACCCAAAATCCTGAATAATGCATCCTCCGTAGGCGAATGCGTGTGCTTGCGTCAGCTCGTCCGCGGTGGCAGCCGGGAACCGTTTGAGCAGCAGTGGTTTGATCGCACTGTCCCAGGTCGAATCGATAATGGCTTCGTGGGTGAGAACGGAATATGCGTAGGCCGCCGGCACCGGGAAGAGGAGCAACAGCCCAAGAGCGGCTGAGTACCGAAGTTTCCGGACCTTGCGCATTGTTTCACGTTGTGTCATGGCTCCCTCCAGGAGACTTTGTTTTAGGTCAAAGGGCTACCGCTCATGATTCTGTCTCCCTGGTTTCCAGCCTTGCAACTTTAGCCAGACGGCGCCGGTGACGCTCGGCGCCGCTGAATCGTGCCTGCAGAAATGTCCTTGCCAACTCCCACGCGACGGCATTCCCGACGACGTGGCCCCCGAGGCAGATCACATTCATGTCGTTTTCCTCGGCTTCCTGGTGGGCTGAGAAACACTCGTGGATCAGGCAGGCCCGCACGCCCGGCACCTTATTGGCGGCAATGCACGCACCCACGCCACTACCGCAGATGGCCGCGCCGCGATCCACCTCGCCCGAGCTCGCTGCTATGGTACGACCCTGCCGTTCCGGTTGACCCAGCCGCCTTGATGGAAGCGGTGATGCACCATGCTTTGTGCGAGCAGAAAAAAGATGACTGTCAAGACGACTATAAACAGAAGCGTTCTAATTCCGACTCGGGGTGACTTTGGTCCTTTAGTGGCCGTCGTATTCGAATAAGTTGTCATCGGAGCCGCCTTCCAGCGCCGGTTTCAACGGTGCGCGGGGTACTTGGCAAGGTCCGCCAGCAGTCTCCGCGCCGACTCAGGAAGCGCAACTTTGCCGTGGAGGATTTCCTGGTGGGTGACATCGGAGCCGTACATGGCTTTGTCTCCGCTGTGGTCGGCCTGCACGACGGCGCCATCCACGCTGGCCCCGGCAAAAACACCTTTGCTGCGCGAATAGCTCAGGATCTCCGCATTGAGCTTCACGTCCGTGTTGGCGGATGCCTGTCTCCCCACCGGCCCTGCTGCCACGGT
>JBEKRR010000094.1:0-7402 GCA_049518555.1 Acidobacteriaceae bacterium | reverse complement strand
CCGTTGGGAAAGGCGTACTCCGTGACGCCCTCGACGGCGGTCACCTTTTGAACGCCGGTCGGCAGGGTTTGAGCGAAGGAGGCGACAGTCAGCAGGACGGTGGCTGCAACGAGAGCGAAAAACCTTTTGAGGCCCATGGGTCACCCTTTCAAGTTTCAGCGGCCAATTATATGCGGGAAAAATTTATGGCGCTGAAACGGGGTTGTGATTCGTTGGTGGATGAGAGCGATGGCGCGCTGGGAAGACGATCCGCAAGGCGATGGAAGGAGCGATGCCGACAGAGGCGCATGTACGTCAGACGGAGAGCAGGTGAATTGGTTAGGGGTGAGAGTGCGGGGGAGGGGGGCTGGCGGCATCTCCCACATCCAGAAGCGAGATGCTTCCCCCAGCGAGCAACTGCGCTCGCCGGGGCCCCCGAGATGTGGGGCACCCGGCGATGTGGGTTTTGATTGCACCATACACTCCAACATCATATATTTACTTCTGAGGTGATGCATGCCCGAGCCAACTGCGCGAAAGTATATCGTCAATATCGTAATTGAAGACCTGTTCGGCCAATACTCCTATAATCTCGTACCTAAGGCAGACTCTGATGCCCTTTCTCAACTTTTTCTCCTTTATGGCGAAAACGGGACTGGTAAGACGACAATTCTTTGGTTACTGAATCACCTTTTATCAAAAGAAAATGGGGAAGGACATCGCTCCTTCTTGGCGCACACGCAATTCTCCACCTTCGCTGTTCATTTGAACGATGGTACTATTCTCTCCGCGACAAGACCGAAACCGGCTGTCGGTAATTTTCAGATGACCCTGATTATCAATAATAAGAAGTTGAAGTATAACTACATAGTAAACGACCAAGGTGACATTGGCACCGAGGTTGGTAACGACAAGACGCATGAGGCCTTTCGCCATGAGCTTCCGGATCTCCGACTTACCGTTCTCGCCGATGATAGGAAAATAAGTTCTGTCAGCATGATGGATCGAAAGCGCTCGTTTTCCACACCTGAGTACGAATTATCTTCTTATATTGAACGCAGAGAAAACAAGAAGGATCCTTCGGTCCTGCAACCGGCCCTTGATGGGCTTCAGAGTTGGGCCACAAGTCGGCAGATCGAAGGCTCAAACCTTGGACAGCGCGATGTGAATGCCATATACGTCGATCTGCTGAAACGCCTTTCACGAACTGATGATCATCAAGAGCCACTATCAAAGCTTCTGGAAAGACTCAGCGCTCAAGGGAAACGTAGTTCACTATTTAGCCGATTTGGTCTGTCCTCTGAGGTAGACGTCAGCGCAATTATCACAACAATTACCGATTCGCCACAGTTACGGCAACAGGTCATGGCACAAGTGATAAGACCGTATATGGATAGTAATGAGGTGCGGTTTGCCGCCCTTGACTCACTACAGAAAACCCTTGCCACGTTCGTGGATGAATTGAATGTCCGATTTCTCATGAACAAGCGGATTAGCTTCAATCTCGCTGGTGGTGTGAGAGTTGAATCTAGCGGACAGGTTCTGGATCCACGGGTACTATCGTCCGGAGAAAAACAGCTCCTCGTACTCTTTTGTAATGTCGCTCAAGCAAGCGATCGTGAATCCATCTTCATCATCGACGAGCCCGAATTGTCATTGAATGTCGAATGGCAGCGATTCCTAATCGATGCATTGCAGAAGTTAGGATCAGGCAACATTCAGTTCATATTTGCCACACATTCTTTGGAATTGCTTGCCCGACACAGAAAAAATGTGGCTAAGTTGGTGAATCGCCGCGCATCTGTACCAATTTCTCTACCGGTTCAGAAGGGAAGTCAGGAGTGAACGATAAATGGAGCCTAGACGCGCTCCTCGCGCGTTACGAACTTCACCCTGAATTCAAGGAAATCTATGTTGAGGGCGAAGGTGACATTGGCGTGTACCAGTTATTTCTTGATGAGATGGGCAGACGGGATGTATTGGTTTACCCGATAACTTCCGTTTCAATCCCTCCTGATCCAGCCGATCAACTGAAACTTCCTCAACTCGATGTCGACAGCCGCCGATCAGACGTGATTTCCCTGGCCTTGGTGTTTGAAACGAAGTCCCCTGATTTGGAACATATAGTCACTTGTATTGCTGATGCCGATACCCAGCATATCCTGCCAGAGAGTTTCGTGACCAGATTCCTCCTATTCACTGACTATACGAGCTTGGAATCCTATGGTTATAGAGGTGATTTCATCACGAGGATGGTCCGGATTGGATCGCCAAACCTAAAAGTTCGAGGCGAACACGTCTTGGAAGAAATGACGGGCATACTGGAGATTCTTTTCAGTTTCAGGGTCGCAAACCATCAACTCAGGTGGGGATTAAAATGGATATCTCCTGAGAAAAACTTCAGCTATCAGAATAGTAAACTCACTTTCGATGAGACTACCTACCTTAAGAAATATCTAAATGCAAATGGTAAATCATGCAGTACTGCTGAATTCCGGAGCGCTGTGGGTGAGTTGCGAGCAACATTCCGAAGCGACCACCGAATGCAAATTAGAGGTCACGATTTCATTGAGCTTCTGACTTGGTATTTGAGAAAACGATCATATCGCGCCTTTCAAAAGTTCTCGGCAGAAGTTGTGCGACATAATCTATTATCTCAACTTCGGACAGACGATCTGGTTTCAGAAGGACTGTTCGCTGCTCTACTTAGCAAGTACCCAGCTTCAGACGTTTCGAGCTAGAAGACAAATCTGACACGGTGGTTTCTCTCAGGATGACAGCTTGTTTCCCTCGATGCTTCAGGGGTTGGGGAGGAAGCGGTAGCCGACGCCGCGGACGGTGGTGAGGTGGACGGGGTTGGAGGGGTCGTCCTCGATGTAGCGGCGGAGGCGGACGATGAAGTTGTCGATGGCTCGGGTGTCGGTGTCTTCGCGGACGCGCCAGACGTCTTCGAGGATCTGCTTGCGGGAGACGATCTGGCCGGGGCGGAGGGTGAGGTAGCGGAGGAGGTCGGCCTCCATGACGGTGAGGCGGGTGGTGCGATGGGGGGCGATGAGCTCGAGGGCGTCGAAGCGGATGGTGCGGCGGTTAAAGGTGTAGGAGTCGGCGGGGGATGGTTCGGCGGAGGCGATGGGCGGCGCGGATTGCCAGGCGGTGCGGCGGAGGAGGGACTTGATGCGGACGAGGAGGATGTTGAGGTCGAAGGGCTTGGGGAGGTAGTCGTCTGCGCCGGCCTCGATGCCTTCGAGGACGTCTTCGGGGCGGGTGCGGGCGGTGAGCATGAGGATGGGGGTGAAGCACTGGAGGTCGCGCAGGGCGCGGGCGATAGCGAAGCCGTCGGTGCCGGGCAACATGCAGTCGAGGACGATGGCGGCGATAGGATCGGGCGGGTCGAGGAGATAGGCGAGGGCGGCGTCGCCGTCGGATTCGTGGTGGGTGCGGTAGCCCTCGGCGGCGAGGTTGAAGAGCAGGCCCTGAGCGAGGTGCTCTTCGTCTTCGATGAGGGCGATGAGGGGGGATGGGGTCATATGAATTGGTCGCGCGGGTACTGCCCTAAGTTGCGGCGGTCTGATTCCTTTACGAAGCGTACCTCAGGGGCTAAAGCCCCGCTGGGGCGGGGGCGTTTACGGCATCCATTCGACTTCGCTCAGGACAGGCTCTGAAGCCGTGCCCTTAAGCAAGGCGGATAGGTCATCAAGCAAGACGAAGGACTCATCGCGGTCATGGACTCATCGTAGAACATGGGGTGATTCGCCGCGATCAATTCTTGTCCCAATGGATGCCGACGCGGCCGGGAAAGATCTTTGCGGCCGGGTTGGGGCCGATGTTCTGCAAGACGATGCCGCCGACGAGACAGAGAAGGACGAGCGCCACCACGCGACGCGCGAGCGGGCGCAAGCGCTGGGCCGCCAGAGCCGCACCGGTGACTGCGCCAGCTATGGTAAAGATCGACGTGTTCGCGACCAACCAGAGCAAGAGCATGCTGGCGGGAAATGCGAAGACGGAGAGCTGGCCGAAGAAGCCAGCCGCCGCAAGGAGAACCCCAACCTTCAAACCGAAGATCGCACCTGCGCGAAAGCCAGTGATGGAGAGCCTGGTCATGAGCCAGACCAGCAGGATGGTCCAGAGCAGAAATGCGGCGTAGCCGAAGGGGATGAACTGAAACATCTTGAGCGGCGGCAGGAAGCCCGGCAGGTCCCAGCGGTAAAAGCGAGCCAGAAGCCCTGCGTCCAGAAAGAAATCCAAACCGATCACGGCGAACCAAGCCAACGCGGTGATCTGGATGAGTCGCTTGCGCGAAAGGGGAGCGATCGATGCCTCTGCGGTTGTCGACATGGAGTTGCGCCTCCTTGGTTCCGGCTTTGCCGGAATGACAATGATACGGACACAGGCGAAACCCAGTTCCGGATAAATTCTGAGGAACTATGCGGAGGAGTTTCCGGGGTTGGCGAGGGGGAGGGTGAGGGTGATGGTGGCGCCGAGGTTGGTGCCGGGGCTGGCGGCGGCGATGCTGCCTCCGTGCTGGCGTGCGATGGCGCGGACCAGGAAGAGGCCGAGGCCGGTGCCGCGGATGCGCGCGGCGTTGCGTCCGGGGACGCGGTAGAAGCGCTTGAAGATGCGCTTGAGCTGGTTGGGGGCGATGCCGACTCCGCGGTCGGCGATGGTGAGGGCGACGTTGGAGTAGCCGGCGATGGCGAGCGAGCAGCGGACATCGACCCCGTTGGGCGAGTACTTGACGGCGTTGTCGAGGAGATTGAGGACGGCGGTGCGGAGATCCTCGGGGACGGCGCGGACGTGCAGGCGGACGTTGCCGGGGACGGGTGCGAGCTGGATGGTGTCGGCGGGGAGGTGGTGGCGCATGAGGGTGATGGCGATGCAGTCTGCGACCAGCGGGGCGAGCTCGAGGAGGATGCGGTCCTGGGGGCGGCGGGCGCCGAGTTCGCCGGCCTTGAGGACCTGCTCGACGGTGGCGAGGAGACGGTCGGAGTCGGCCAGCATGATGTTGTAGAACTCGTGGCGCTGGGGTTCGGGGACGGTGTGGCGCTGGAGGGTTTCGAGGTAGAGGCGGAGGGAGGCGATGGGGGTCTTGAGCTCGTGGGTGACGGCGTTGAGGAAGGAGTCCTGACGCTCGTTGCGGCGGACCTCTCGGACCAGGAAGACGGTGTTGAGGACGACGCCGGTGGTGATGAGACCGAATAGGATAAGGCCCACGACGAGCAGGGCGAGGCGGCGCTCGTTGAGGATGATCCAGGCGATGTTGAATGCGATGAGGCCGCCGACGATGAGCACGCCGAGGGTGATGGCAAGGGCGATGGCTCCGCGGCGTCGGGTGATGTTCATGGCGTGGGGGGCGCGGCGCGCGGACTAACGGCGCCAGTAGTTGTGCGGGTAGTAGTAGGCGACGGGGACGTGGACGACGCGCGGGTATGGGCAGGAGACGAGCGCCCAGAGCAGCAGGACAAACCAGCCGACGACCGTCCAGCCGAAGAAGAGATTGAGCACGAGGATGAGCGCGATGCCGTGGCCGCGAAGGGCCGCGACGATGGTGGGCAGGAAGTAGAGAAGGGCGAGAAGGGTGAGGAAGAACATCGGTTGCCTCGTTGCGGTCGGGCTTGGTGATGAGTGTACTACGCAGAGGGCGGGCGGGAAGTTCCGCGGCGGGTGATATTCTCGGGCGATGAGGAATGAGATGGATTCCGAGGGGCAGTGGCAGCGGCTGGTGGAGCTGTATCGCGCGATGTCGGACGAGGAGCTGCTGGGGCTGGCGGAGCGGCCGGGCGATCTGACGGAGATTGCGCAAGGCGTGCTGCGCAGCGAGATGGGGAGCCGGAGGTTGCAGGCGGACGCAGAGCCTGCGGCGGGATTCTCTGCCGAGGCGGGCCGTTTAGCGGAGGTTGGGGCCTATCTTGGCACGGAGTTTTATACGGGTGCGCAGCGCGAGCCGGAGATGAAGCCGGAGCCTGCAGCCAAGGGATTGGCGAAGGGGACGGTGGTGCTGACGACCTTCCATGATGCGATTGCGGCGGGCGAGGCTTGCAATTATCTGGAGGCGGAGGAGATCGAGATTGAGGTACGGGACGTGGCGAAGGAGCTGGGCGGAGGCGGATCGTTCTATGGAGGGCCTCCGGTGGCGTTGCAGATCATTGTGCAGCAGCGCGAGCTGAGGCGGGCGATGGCGATCCTGCGCGAGAAGATGGGGCTGTTTCCCGGGCAGGAAGTGGAGGCGGCCGACGAGGCGGTGGACGATGGGACGACGGCTGTGCTGGGTGCGTTCGGGCACCGCAGCGATGCGGAGGATGTGGCGCGAGTGCTGGAGGAGGCGGGAATCTGGAACCGCATTGCGGCCAACGCGGAGGGGAGCGTGGAGGACGAGGACTGCTACACGCTGGAGGTAAAAGAGGTGGACCTGGTGCGGGCGGGCGAGGTGGTGGAGCGGGGGTTGGGGCTGCCGGAGGGGTGAGGGAAGTTGCACGGTTTAAGAACAAGCAACAGCGGGAGTTTCTTGGGAGAAAGAGATGAGCGGTTGAGGTGGTGCGGGCTTCATCGGGGTCCTTCGACTGCGCGCTTCGCGCTGCGCTCAGGATGACGGCAAGAACAGGCAACGGCAAAGACCCCAGGTCTCAGAAGCGAGACCTGGGGCACCCGGCGAAGGCGGTCGAGCTTCGCTCGATACCCACTCATGCGCAAGAGCGCGCATGAATGGGGCACCCGATGCTGTTGAGGATGGGGCACCCGGCCCGGGGCTAAAGCCCGTGTTCATTCTGCGGTTATTCAGTGGGCTAAAGCCCACTGCTCCCTCCGACGGTTCTGATTGAATGCCAGAGGTTAGAGGACGCCGGCGGGTTTGGGGTTGGAGGGGTCGTAGTGGGCGGTCTGGACCTTTGTGGCGAGGCCTAGCTTGGCGAGGAGCCAGATGCCGTAGTAGTTGGGGTCGAACTCGTACCAGGCGAGGCCGTGGCGGGCGCTGACGGGATGGGCGTGGTGGTTGTTGTGCCATCCCTCGCCTCCGGTGAGGAGGGCGACCCACCAGGAATTGCGCGAGTCGTCGTGGGTGTCGAAGCGGCGGGTGCCGAAGATGTGGGTGGCGGAGTTGACCAGCCAGGTGGCGTGCAGGCCGATGGTGACGCGCAGGAAGGTCCCCCAGAGAAGCATGGAGACTGCTCCGTAGAGGGGGTGCCCGGCGGGCGCGAGGGCCGCGCCTAGAATGATCTGGGCGATTCCGGAGACGGTGAGCGGGAGCCAGTGGTACTTGGAGAGCCAGACGTGGCCCTTGTCGCGGGTGAGGTCGGGAGCGTAGCGGCCGAGCAGCGCGGTCTCGGAGTGGAGGGCGCGGCCGGAGAGAATCCAACCGGCGTGCGACCACCAGGCGCCGTCGCGCGGAGTGTGCGGGTCGCCCTCGTGGTCGGAGTTCTGGTGGTGGACT
>JBEKRR010000093.1:0-7597 GCA_049518555.1 Acidobacteriaceae bacterium | reverse complement strand
CCTGGATGCAGAACTACCGCCGGCTGGTCACACGATGGGAATACCACATCGAAAACTTCCTCGGCTTCGTGCAACTGGCCTGCCTGCTCATGCTCCTCAAGCATTTATGAGATGGCTTCTAGGGATTTTTGGATCACAGAGGCTGCCAAACCGCTTTGGGACGCGGAACAGTTTAGGCGTATTGACGCCGAGCTCCTGAGGATCGAATCTACCTCTACAGGATGCATCTTTGACACGAGTACGATGCCATGGCGTCACCGATCAGATGCTTTATGTATATGGCTTGAATCTTCTTTAGAGTCCAGGTCGGCAAAATCGATAGTCTCGCACCATGGCAAGAGCGCATGTGCGATGGAGGATTATCCGGCACACTTAGCTGCGAAAGACGCGGCTACGATGGGGCTATACAAAGATCTCTATAACATAGACATCGGTACCGATCTTACTCCGTTCGACCTGATCCTCAATATTTCTTCTCTGATTAATAGCCCAAGCCTAGATGGAGCTCTTTCGAGCATTTCGCTTGTACAGAGCGTAATTCGACCAGCCGCAGCTTGGTACTTGACTGGGAGACCCGCGTTTAGAGAGCAGCTTGAAGATGCAGTCCGAAATGCTCCTGATGGAATGGTAGTGCTTGATAATGTGAACTCCCGTGTCGAAGCCCGACAGTCCATGTAGGAACATGAGACCCTAATCGAGGATAATGTTTTCTTATGGCGCATTGGCAACTTGTCTGGCAATACATTACTGATCACTTCGATAAAGTCTCTGCGCTATCGAACATAGCTCTGGCGGTTATTAGCGCGTTTTTGAGCCTTCTGACGCTTTGGCTGACCTATATCATCTTGCGGTTTACTGCGCTGCCAAGGGTCGGAATTCGGCTCGATACCCGTGGTCCATTTAGGCCGCATGAGACCGTAGACCTGTGGTTCACAGTCTTCAACGAGGGACATTGGTTTAGTCATCCCCCCGCAACAGGAATCCGGATCTACTTCAACGTGAGTGATAGCTGCCAACTGCAATCTCTGCGGTACGGTAGCGACCTGCAAAAATTGGACTCAAGCGTCAAGAAGGGAAAAGGGAGTCACATCTATTATCTTCGAGCGGAGGGGATTATTGTTTTTTACGAGGAACCTGGAGAGAACGTTGTTCTAACACTGAGACTCCCTAACGAACCGGGGAAATGTTCGGTGCGCATCGCTCTAAGTTGCGCTGAGGGCGGCTATGTTGTCTATCGTAAACAATTGAAGATTAAGTCTGCTAAACATTGTGGCGGGTGACCCAGATATGAAATGAGCCACTGAATCGGGTGGGCGGGTGCCCCACCCTAAGTCTTTGGAATCTTGATCCTCCCATCAAATGCGGGTGCCCCATCCTTCGCTGCGACTCCGGGGTCCCCGGCGAGCGGTCCTTGCTCGCTGGGGTGGTCCAGTGACGGGTGGGTCTACCTCCAACTCCGCCCGCTCCCAAAGATTTTTTCCGCGTATTTCCCCGTAAAATCGCGTGTCAAGCCCCTCAACCCACCAAAATCGCCTCAACCAACAGAAAACAAAAAAGAAAAAGCTTTCCCGCAGGTGGCATAGTAGTTATGCTCCACCTGATAAAATTGAAATAGGTAAGAAAACAAGGGAAACCCCGGCAGCGCGCCGGGGTTTTTCATGCCCGAGACCGAAACCCGGAGGAAACCACTTATTTTCTTATGGATAGATATAAGTAACCTGGAATCTAATCTTTGCAGGCTCAAACTCACATCTCTTTGGTTCCATAGACTTTAGGAAGCACGAAAAGAGGGGGGGGAGGGGGGGGTAATGAATAACGAATTGGTTAACACGCCAGCTTTACGCCGTCTGCCCCGCTTATCGCGATGAGTGGGATGCAGCGGCAACCTAGGCCTTCGGTTCGATATCGAAGCCAGCCGCATCAAATTCCCAGCGCGGCATCGGCCCGAAGGCCGACCGCCGAGCCGGATCGGCCTGTGCGCCGGGCCGAATCGGCGTGCGCACCGCACGAAGGGGGATAAAGCCAGATGCCTTCTGCATCCTGCTGGAGAAAGACCTGCTGGAGAAAGATGAGACGGTCCGTCGTGGCTGCGGTCGCTGTACTCCTGTGTTGTGCCCTCCCACTAGCCGAAGCGCAGGAACCCTCCAGCATTGTTGGCAGCTCCCCGCTCTACGGCCTCTCCGGCGCGACCGGCTGGATCAACTCCCCGCCCTTGACCGCGAAGCAGCTCAAAGGAAAGGTCGTGCTCGTCGACTTCTGGACCTACTCCTGCATCAACTGCCTGCGCTCCGTTCCCTACGTCCGCGCGTGGGCGGAGAAGTACAAGGACAGCGGCCTGGTGGTCATCGGGGTCCATACGCCGGAGTTCGACTTCGAAAAGCAGATGCCCAATGTGCAGAAGGCTGTGCAGAAGTTTGCCATCCCGTATCCCGTCGCGCTCGACAGCAACTACGCCATCTGGAACGCATTCCACAATGAGTACTGGCCGGCCCATTACTTCATCGACGCCACCGGCAAGGTGCGCTTCGAGCACTTCGGCGAGGGGGAGTACGACCAGTCCGAGCGATGGATCCAGCAGTTGCTGAAAGAGGCGCACGCAGCACCCATGCCGGCCAGCGCACTCGTTGTTCATGGCCAGGGGGAGCAGGCTGCCGCAGACGAAGGCAACGTCCGTTCTCCCGAGACCTACATCGGCTATGCGCGCGCCGGCAACTTTGCGTCGCCCGGCGGGATCAAACGCGATGCGGAGCAGCTCTATAAGCAACCATCTCATCTTTGGTTGAACGAGTGGGGACTCGTCGGCAGATGGGTCGATCGCGATCAGTTCGCCGCACTGAACTCTGCGGGCGGCAAGATTGCCTTCCGTTTCCATGCCCGCGATCTGCATCTTGTGCTCGGACCAACGGCTGGCGGCAATGCGGTTCGCTTTCGCGTGACCATCGACGGCCAGGCTCCCGGAGAGAGTCATGGAGTGGACACCGACGCCGAGGGCAATGGCGTCGTCGCCGAGTACCGTCTCTATCAGTTGGTGCGTCAGAAGGGGCCAGTCGCCGACCACACCTTTGTAATCGAGTTTCTTGACCCCGGAGTGCAGGCATTTGCCTTCACCTTTGGATGAAGCCAAGTGGAGATGGGTGCCCCATTCATGCGCTTTTTGCGCATGAGTGGGATCAGCTTCCCCCCGCCCCCAGTGCATAATAATCTATGCTCTCTCTTTGGGCCCCAACCGACTGGCCGCAGCGACTGGCCGAGCTTCAGGCACCCACCGGCGAGCTGAAGGAAGCGCCCCTGCGCCGCGACGTGCGCTCGCTCGGCGCTCTGCCAGGCGAAATCCTGCGCGGGTACCGGCGATGGCTCGTACCATGGAGGAGTTGTATGCGTACGCTTAGCTTTAAGGTTCTGGCAGTTCCCGTCTTGTGTGGTCTTCTCTCAACAACCCTCCCGGCGTCGGCGCAGACTCCGGCACCGGCGCAGACCTCTCCGTTTTTGGGCGATTGGCGGGTGCCGTCGGGAACCATTGTCCGCATCGACCAATGCCCGAGCGGCTTCTGCATGAGGATCGTCTTTATCAGTCCAACAGCCGACTCCACACTGGATATCCACAATCCCGACGCTACTCTGCGCGCTCGATCGCTATGCGCTCTTGAGCTTGGCAGCCGCTTTCATTCAAGCGACGCCACGCACGCGTCCGGCGGAACAATCTACGACCCAAAGTCGGGAAATACCTATCGCGGCCAGATGGTTGTGGAAGGTGACCTCTTGAGGTTGCGCGGCTATGTTGGATTCTCATTGTTCGGCAGAACGGAGATTTGGCATCGCGTTCACCAAAGTTATGCATCTTGCCACTAGGGCCGGGTGCCCCGCGTCTCGGGGTCCCCGGCAAGCTTGCTCGCTGGGGTGAGCGTCTCGATTCTAAGATGTGGGATCGTGCAACAGAAATAGCGGCGGATTCGCAGGAAAATGTGGCGCAATTGTATTTTGAGATAATCTTTTCGCACTATGAAATTTCTATCGACGTGCATTCTCGCGCTTCTATGTTGCTTCGCTGTGTCTGCTCAGGACGCACCGAAGCCAACACCCCCTGCTGTACCGCTCACATCATCGCCGCCCCCAGCCTCGTCGCGACACCCCGGCCCATTTACGGTGATGCGGCTTGGCCACCACGAGGCCGCATCCTTCCGCGACATCTCCAAAGGTCGTTTCCATGATGCGCTGAAGCATCGCACAACCATGCTCAAAATTCAGGGGGTCGCATGCGAGGCGGACGAACAGTGCCGCATGCTGAAGGCCTTTGCCACTTCTCCGGACATGGCGGTAACGGCCCGGCGGGAGGCAACCATCCCCTACGCAATCAGTGACGGGCATCTCTTTGTCCCGATCACCATCAACGGCCGCAGCGCGCAGTACACGATCGATACCGGCGCCGCGTACTCGGGCATGACGGAAGCGGAAGCGCTCCGCCTCGGGCTCACCATCATCGATGTGCCGGGCGGAGCGGGGATCGGCGATGCCAGTGGGATAGGAATGCGCTTTACCAAAGTCGCGGTCGCCGGCCAGTTGCAGATCGGGGGTGTCCAACTGACAAATGTGTCCTTCCTCCTCGCGGAAAGGGACGACCTGCGTATTTGGAACAGGCTGCCTGAGGAGTGGCGCGGCGCCATCGGAATCCAGGTCTTGTTCGCCATCGGCAGGGTGCGCTGGAACTCGCAGGGGACCATCGACATTGCCGCTCCCGCGCAGCGAACCCAGGCCGCCGCAGCCAGGATGCATCTCCACGGCACCGATATTTCGGTCGACGGCCGCTTCAACGGTCGCAAAATCGAGTTTTATCTCGACACGGGCAGTTCCTGGAGCAAGCTGGACACCCGCTTTGCCCAGGCGTTCCCCGACGCCATGAAGGCCGCCGGCGAACAGACAACGCAGCACTCCTCTGGAGACGGCGGGACCGTGGAAATCCCGATCCGGCGGCTGCCGGAACTCACTCTGTCCATCGGCAGCTTCCAGGCGACGTATCGCCCGATGGTCTATCGCGTCAGTGACAAACCCTGGAAGTATTACGGCACAATCGGACTGGACGGCTTCAGCAAGGCGCAGTCCGTCACCCTCGACTTCCAAAAGATGAAGCTCACAGCCGAGTAGCGAACTGATTCGGCGATTACGCACTTGACAACGAATCAATCTGCATTTGTTGTGGGCCCACCGGCAATGTTGGGACCAAAGAATCGACCTGCATAATCGCCGGATGCAATCTCGATTCTCTTCATAGATTATCCGGGCGCGCAAGGGCAGCAGAGCGCGACGGGACCTGCGATCACTGGTTCACATGCACGATCTTGGCCGGCGGAAAGCCGTTGAAGTACGTGCTGCTGGCGCTGGAATAGGCGCCGATGTTTTCGGAGTAGACCAGTTCGCCCATGTCCATGACCGGAAGCTGTTCGACCAGGCCGATGGTATCGAGCGCGTCGCAGGTGGGGCCGAAGACGGCGCAGAACTGAGTGGGCCCTTCCTTGAAACTGTTCAGGTGGTACTGGGCGTGATCGAAGATCTGTCCGCTATAGGTTTGATAGACGCCATCGTTGAGGTAGTAACAAAGCTTGCCGCCGCGGACAGACTTGCCTATGATCTGGGCGACGGCGGTGACGGCGCTGGCGACCAGGAAACGCCCCGGCTCGGCAAGGATTTCGATCGGTTCGGGGAAAAGACGGTCCAACTCGGAGTTCAACATTTTGGCGAGTTTCTTGAAGGGGGGGACCGTGTCGTCGTAGTGGGCGGGAAAACCGCCGCCGATGTCGAGCAGCTTGAGATCGAAACCGCGCGCCTTGGCCTCTGAGAAGACGCCCACGGCCAGTTGCAGCGCCTGGCTGTAGTTCTTCAGGTTGGTGCACTGGCTGCCGACGTGGAAGCTCAGCCCCTCCACCTCGAGCTTGTTATTGTGGGCGAAGGAGATCAGGTCCACGGCCTCGCCGGGCATGGCGCCAAACTTGCTCGACAGCTCCACCATCGATCCGGTGTTGGGGACGTGCAACCGCAGCACAAGGCCCGCGTGCGGCGCATGGCGGGCGATCTTGATCACCTCTTCGTAGTTATCGTAGGTGACCAGCGGCTTGTAGGGATCCAACCGCTGGAGGGTTTCGATCGCTTTGATCGGGTTCGCGTAAATGATGCGGTCCCAGATGAAAGCCTGCCTCTGTTCCGGCGGAAGGTGCTCGATCTTTTCGTGAACGATCAAGAACTCGGCCATGCTGGCTACGTCGAAACTGGCCCCGGCATCGTAGAACGTCTGCACAATCGCGGGGTCGCTGTTGGCCTTGACCGCATAGTAGGCCTGCACGCGCGGCAGCAGGGTCCGGAATTGCTGGTAGTTTTCTCGCAGCACCTTGTGGTCCACCACAACCAGCGGTGTACCGTGCTGCTCAGCCAGTTGAAGCAGTGTGTTGGGGTCCATAGCTCATGCTCCATCGCTTCCGTGTTCTTGTCCAACGGGCCCTTGCGGCTCCGGGATGGGCCATGCGGGTCCCGCGGATTCCTGTCGCGCCGCGCTGGTGTTCAAATGCCGTCTTCATCGGTGATCAGAAAATTCTTGAACTGCCACGGGTCACTCCTGTCCAACTGCGGCTGGTTATATCCGCTGAAGAAGTTGGAGTAGTGCTTCAGCGGGTTCCAGTCCGAGGCCACGGAGACAAACCTGCCCAGGTAGGGCTTGCTGATCTCCAGCACAAAGTCGTGGGGCAGGTCGTCCGGAACGCACAGCCCGCGGCGCGGGTTCTCCAGCATCCACATGCAGGCGGCGACAACCGAGATCGCGACCTGCATGGTGGTCGCGTTCTGATGCGGCACCATGCGGCGCGACTCCTCGATATCGAGGTCGGACCCGCACCACCACGATTGGTAAGGGTGCCCCATGACCAGCGCGCCCAGAATATCGGCCCCGCCGATGATTTCGTCGGTCATGATGCGGATGTCGGGTTGCAGCCGGTAGTCGTAGCCGCGCAGCTCGTAGAGCGAGGCAATGGCGGCGTCGCACGGGCAATACGCATAGTGGACCGTGGGCCGGTAGATAGCCTTGCCGTCCTGCCAAACCGTGAGCTTCTCGGTGATGGTGAACGCCTCGCCGTGGCGCACGATCATGCCGACGATGTCGTGATTGGGTGGCACCCAGGACGCGACCAGCGTGTTGATGCCCATGCGCGCCAGGCAGATCTGGCTCTGGGGGCCGTCCGCATGCTCGAAGGCGAGGGCGGGCAGCTCTTTTTCATGGGTGCCCCAGCCCATCTCGGCCGTGGTCGTTCCCTCCTCCCGGAATCCCTCAACGCTCCATGTATTGACGAACTCGTTCACCTGTTTGGGCCGGTCTGTGATCTGCGTGTCGCGCTCGCTGCAATGAATGACCTTGACGCCGAGTTGATGGGCAAGGTGGTTGAAGTTCCGCGCCTTGGCGTTGTGGGCGACCTTCTCCCGCTGCGCCCCGCTGAATTTATCTTCCGCCAGCGCGCGCTGCGCGACGTCCAGCAGCGCCTGCTTGGTGAAATGGCTGATCAGGCCGGGGTTGGCTCCGTGTTCGATCACCGCCGTTGGCCCGGGCTCGCTCCACGCGGAG
>JBEKRR010000092.1:0-7694 GCA_049518555.1 Acidobacteriaceae bacterium | reverse complement strand
TCGGTGTAACGCCGGCCGCCGGCACCGATGCGATCCTGCCCCCGGGCAGCAATGCCGACCCGAAGGCGATGAAGCCGCCCTACCGTCACCTCACCCTCAACTACAACATCGACATCAACGGGATTCAGTTCGATCCATCACCCGACGGCAGCTATCATGGCCAATTTGAGTACGCTGTGATTGTCTACGACAATAGCGACGGCAAGACGGTCAACTCCAGCGTGATGGCGGCCAAGCCCAGCGTGCCACTCAGCGTCTATCAGTCCATGCTGGATAGCGGCGCCAATCTCCGTCAGGAGATCGCAGTGCCCGCCAAGGGGGATTACATTCTGCGCATCGGCGTTCACGACCTCACTACCGACCATTTGGGCGCCATCGAGATTCCGGTCTCGACCATTACACCGTAGATAACAGGGTAGGTTTCTGCCAATACGCTGCTAAGTGGGTTCTGTAAATTGGGCTTTGCATTCCTGGATTTTGACGGTTTTCCATGCCCATCCATGTTGGCCGGAACCTATTGGTTGCGTTGCAAGGAGACACGGCAGGCGGGCGTGCCCGGCGGCAGGATGGGCGTCGCAGTCAACTTATGCTCGATATCGTTGATATTTTTCACCAGAGGTATGAGCCGCTCCCCATTCATGCGCACGATCTCGGGATACTGCGCTGTGTTGCGGTCGAGCCTGTCCACGTTGTCCATGGTAGCCAGGAGGTCAGTTAAATCGTAGGCGTTGTCGATCAGGGCCTCGCCGCACCGAATGTAGGATTGAATCTCCTGGTTCACAAGTACCTCTTTGCTCAGAGGGATCAGGCCGAAAACTTGCCGGGCGCCTTCTTCCAGCTTGTCCGTGTTGTCTTGTTTGGCCAGCGCCCATTCCTTGAACTCGGAGAAGCTCTTTAGCTCCTTGGCTTGTTGCAACCAGCTCATCTGTTTCCTGTCAAAATCGGTGAGCTTTCCTTCCGTCTTCAGGTCTTCGTAGAACGCTTCCTTATTGTCGACGAAGCTGTTGAAGGCCGCATCCGTAACAAGATTGACGAGGTGGTCCTCTACGCGTTTCTTCGCCGTTGTTGCTTCATCCTCCCAGACGGCGTACTGCTGTTGATCGAGTTGGATCGTGCGATTGAAGCGCATGATGGTGTTTTGCAGGCTCACCAGTTGCGCGCGCTCCACCGCCAGCTCAGTTTGCAGTTGCTCGCGGGTGGGGATTACCTTCTCGAAGCCATGAGGACAGGTCCCACTCGCAGATTCCCGACTGTCTGGAGTTGGCGTTGCTCCGTCGCTTGCCGCACTCCTGCCGGAGGACGAGGCCATGTTGAGGAGCGGCACGACCGGATAGGACGGCGCGGACGCTCTGGCAGGAGAATGCGCCGGTGGAAGCGGCGCATTGCTTCGCGCACTGGGCTGGCTGCTGGCCGGAGCTGCGATCGGAGCCACCGTGGACCCTGAGATCGGTACCGCTGGCTGTACGGTACCGCCACCGGGAGTATCGAAGCCGGAACGCGCTAAAGCCGCCGCATCTTCTGGCGAAGCGGCGGTGGCCGCCGATTGCGACGTGGCGGCGATCTGCTGCAACTGCGACTGCGCGGGCTGGCTTGCGGCTGCGCCAGCGGGAGCAGGATTGGCCGCCGCGACGGCGGGAGAAGGATTCGCGGCTGGGCCAGCGGGAGCAGGATTGGCCGCCGGCGGGTTTGCCCCGGCGGAATTGCGCGCCGCATCCATCAGGCGCTGCTGCTCCTCCGGCGGCAGATTGCCGATCTTGGTGGCCAGGTCGGCCAACTGCTTTGGCGTCATGTTGCGCACATCCGTGATCGTGCCCGCGGTATCGAAGCCCTCGACTGGCGTGGGCGGGGCGGCCTCGACCGGCGCAGGCGGAGCCGGTGGTGTGTTGTCATCATCCATCTTCATGCTCAGCGCCGGGCCACTTGAGGTCGCGCTGCCAGCCCCGGAGCCGGGCCCATTGGTGTAAATGCCAGGCAGACCTGGAATGCCGTAGGGAGTTGTGCCTCCATTCCCGGTGGTGTCGTTCAGAGCGATTCCCGGCAATCCCCGAATGCCGGCGTGACCGCTGCTGCTTCCGTCGTCGCCCAGCTTGAGTTGCAACCCGCCGCCGCCGGCGCTCTTCATTTGCAGCTCAGGCAGGCCGGCGAGCTTCAAGGAAGCTTGCAGCCGGTTGCAGATGGCGGCCAGCCGCTGCGCCTCCTCGAGGTTGTGCTGTTGTAGGGCCTCGGCCTGGCGCTGCTGCAGCTCCTGCATCATCTGCTGCTTCTGCGCGTCGGCCTTGGAGTCGTTGCTGAAGAGCATCTGGAAGAAGCTCTGCACCAGGGCGCCGACCACTTGCTGCTGGATGGCGTTATTCAGGATGGTCGCGCTGCTCGGTGGAGCGGGGGTGCGTGGAGTGCTGGTGCGTGGCGTGCTGGAACCTTGCGTGCTGGAGGGAGCTTGATAGCTGCACGAGACCGTCGCCCCGGTTGCAGGGTCGTAACACGTCGGCGGAGGTACCGGTGGAGGGGCGGGAAGGTTGCAATCCACGCCAAGTTGCGCACAGGCACTTTGCGCGTTGGCGCGGTCAACCTGTAAGAACCCAGTCGATACCACAAGAAGGCAAAGTACAGCCAACCGGGCACATCGCAAGCTAAACCTGCGGAACAGGGTGAATCTGTAGCGATGGGAATGGCAAACCAGGAAATCACTGACAACCAGAAGGAGAGAGAGAAGCAAAACAATCTGCGTGCGCATGGGGACCCCTTCCACCTTGGGCCTACAGCGGTCCGCGATGGAGTTACGACGCGATGATTGTAGCTCTTATCGATCGGAGCATTCCACGAAAGCAACGGCCCAGTCGCAGTACTCCTCATCCCCAACCGATGCATTGAGTCTCTGTCAAGCCGGAAATGCCGTCTTCAACTCCAGCAAGTATTGCTTAACACAATCGGGGCCGCGTTAGCGACCCCGCTCAAGCCGCTTCGAGCGGCCCACACCATAAGGTCCCCGGCCCTGCCGGGTGATACTTACATCTTGCTCAAAAAAAGTGGTGGAGTCAGGTATATTACTTCCCTACTTTGAGGGGTCTCGCTTCCGCACCCTTCAGCACCTTCGGAGGCTGCATGAAAGCATCTATCATTGCCATAAACCATTATGTTTTTATAGTTTATGGCGGGGACGACGGGGCTCGAACCCGCGACCTCTGCCGTGACAGGGCAGCGCTCTAACCAACTGAGCTACGTCCCCAGGTTGTTTTGCAACAACTTGAGCAAATGTCACATAGAACGGGCGGATTAGCGGATGGAACTGCTCTGGGCAGAGCCGCTCATGAATTGCCAATTTGCCTGGTTCTACCTTGTCGCTGCTATGGACTCAGTCCTGGGCCGATTGGGAGACCAAGGGTACACCAGAACCACCAACTTCACGACAAGAAAGAGTCTATCAGAAGCGGCGAGATTCTGTTGCGCCAAGCATCGCTCGAATTCATAGGCGGCCGATGTACGATCGCAGGCGGCCGATGGCCGATATCAGACGATGCGCAGGACCTGAGATTTATCCCCGGCGAGCTTGACCCTGCGCCGCGCGCTTGGTATCGTTAGAAGGTTCCGCGTGAATAGGGAACCCGTTGCCGTGCAGGCTGCACGGGGGCGGATGGTGTGTCCGGCAGATTGGGGGAAGGGCCGCTAGGGCTTTCCAATGGTTTGCGATACACTGGAACATGTAGTCAATCCGCAGGGCCCATGCACGGGAAGCATGGCATGGGCCGGTACTACCGCGGCGCAACATCCTCGCAATCGTACCTGCGACACCCTCCACCCCGGCGATTTTGCCGGGATCCAAAGTGGATGGGCTATGCGGGGCGGAACAGCGAAACGGAGTCAACTCCATCTTCCGGTAAGGGCCGCTATCAGAGGGCGGGAAGCAAGGGACGCTAGGCCACCGTCGTCTGTTGTTCGTCTGATTTGAGTGTTCCAGACGGGAAGCAAGGACAATCTTCTGCGCGAGGCACGTCAGTGTCCTCACCTTTTTGTGCGTACGTCGCACGAAGCATTAATGGCGCGCGAAAGAGGCCTCTTGCTCTCGGTCTGAGAGTGGATTGTGGAGTAGAAACGGCTTCCGGCCGCACGTTGTTGAGTAGAAGTTCAAGGAGTTCGAGTGCCTACGTTCCATCAGCTCGTCAAGCAGGGCCGCACGCCCACCCGTTATAAGACCGCCAGCCCCGCGCTGCAGGGTTCGCCGCAGCGCCGCGGTGTCTGCACCCGCGTCTACACCCAGACGCCCAAGAAGCCGAACTCGGCGCTGCGCAAGGTGGCGCGAGTCCGCCTGACCAACGGGATCGAGGTGACGACCTACATCCCGGGCATCGGACACAACCTGCAGGAGCACTCGATTGTGCTGATCCGCGGCGGCCGCGTGAAGGACCTGCCCGGGGTCCGTTACCACGTGGTGCGTGGTTCGCTGGACTCGGTTGGCGTGTCGGAGCGCAAGCAGAGCCGGTCGAAGTACGGGGCGAAGCGTCCCAAGGCCGCTGCGGGCAAATAAGACAGCGAGCCAGCGAGTTAGCAAGTCAGCAAGTCAGCAAAAGGCTCAGCGCGTGAGAGGTTACCGGGCTGAGGGAAGATGAGAGAAGAGAGAAGATGCCGAGAAAAGGTTACATTGCGAAGCGTGAAGTTGCTCCCGACCCGGTTTATGGTTCGACGCTGGTCACGAAGTTCGTCAACTCGATGATGTGGGGCGGCAAGAAGTCGACCGCGCAGAGCATCTTCTACTCGGCGATGACGAACCTGGAGCAGAAGGGCGGCGACGAGGCACTGAAGCTGTTCAAGAAGGCAATCGAGAACTGCAAGCCGCTGCTGGAGGTCAAGAGCCGGCGCGTCGGCGGCGCCAACTACCAGGTGCCGATCGAGGTCCTGCCGGAGCGGCGCACTTCGCTGGCAATTCGCTGGATTGTGACCTACGGCCGCGCGCGCGGCGAGAAGGGCATGGTGGAGAAGCTGACCGCCGAGCTGCTGGACGCCGCCAACGGTCGCGGCGCCGCGATGAAGAAGAAGGAAGACGTACACCGCATGGCCGAGGCCAACAAGGCCTTCGCCCACTACCGCTGGTAAGACGGGGAACAGCGAGCAGGGAACAGGCAACAGCAAGCCTGGCCTGCTTGAGATGAGTTTTGAATGACACGCAAGGCACGCCTTGCAGCGAGAGAGATAGACACCGTGGCACGCACTGTAGCTCTGGACCATTGCCGGAACATCGGGATCATGGCTCACATCGACGCCGGAAAGACGACGACGACCGAGCGCATCCTGTTCTATACGGGCATCACGCACCGTATCGGCGAGGTGCATGAGGGAACTGCGACCATGGACTGGATGGAGCAGGAACAGGAGCGGGGCATCACGATCACATCCGCGGCGACGACCTGCACCTGGCTGGACCATCGCATCAACATCATCGACACGCCCGGCCACGTTGACTTTACCGCCGAGGTGGAGCGCAGCCTGCGCGTGCTGGACGGCGCGGTTGCATGTTTCGACGCGGTTGCAGGGGTGCAGCCGCAGTCCGAGACGGTGTGGCGCCAGGCCGATAAGTACAAGGTCCCGCGCATCTGCTTCATCAACAAGATGGACAAGGCCGGCGCGGACGCGGTCTACGCCACGTCTACCATCGTCGACCGGCTGGGCGCGCGCGCGGTTCCGATCAACATTCAGATCGGCGCGGAGGCGAAGTTCCTGGGCGTGATCGACCTGGTCACGATGAGGGCGATTCTGTGGCTCGACGAGACGATGGGCGCGGAGTACTCGGTGGAAGAGATTCCCGCTGAGCTGCTGGAGACGGCGAAGAAGGCACGCCACGATCTCATCGAGGCGGTTGCCGACTCCGACGACGTGCTTCTTCATCTGTTTCTGGAAGGCCAGGAGCCGACCGAGGAGCAGCTCAAAGCCGGCATCCGCAAGGCGACCATCGCGATGAAGATATTCCCGGTGCTGTGCGGCGCGGCGTTCAAGAACAAGGGCGTGCAGACGCTGCTGGATGCCGTCGTCGACTACCTGCCCAGCCCGCTCGACATTCCTCCCATGATCGGCCACGACCCGGAGAACATGGCGGTGGCGATCGTGCGCAAGCCGGACGATTCAGAACCTTTTTCCGCGCTCGGCTTCAAGATCATGACCGACCCGTTCGTCGGCCAACTGATCTTCATCCGCGTCTATTCGGGCACGCTGAAGACGGGCGACTCGGTGCTGAACCCGCGCACGCGCAAGACCGAGCGCATCGGGCGGCTGCTGAAGATGCACGCCAACAAGCGGGAAGAGATCACCGAGATACTGGCGGGCGACATCTGCGCCGCGGTGGGGCTCAAGAACCTGATCACCGGCGATACGATCTGCTCGGACCGTCACCCGGTAGTGCTTGAATCCATCGACTTCCCCAAGCCGGTCATCGAGGTTGCGGTCGAGCCGAAGACCAAGGCGGACCAGGAGAAGATGGGCGTGGCGCTGGCCAAGCTGGCGCAGGAAGACCCGACCTTCAACGTGCGCACCGACATCGACTCCGGGCAGACCATCATTGCGGGCATGGGCGAACTGCACCTGGAGATCATCGTGGACCGCATGATGCGCGAGTTCAAGGTCGAGGCCAGCGTCGGCAAACCGCAGGTGAACTATCGCGAGACAATCCGCTCGCACTCCGAGGCCGAGGGCAAGTACATCCGCCAGACCGGCGGCTCGGGCAACTACGGGCACTGCAGGATCCGCATCACGCCCAACCAGCCCGGCAAGGGCTACGAGTTCTCCAACGACATCAAGGGCGGCACCATTCCCAAGGAGTACATCAAGCCCATCGACCAGGGCATCCAGGAGGCGATGCAGGGCGGCGTGCTGGCCGGCTACGAGATGGTCGACGTCAAGGTGTCGCTCTACGACGGCAGCTATCACGAGGTCGACTCCAACGAGATGGCCTTCAAGATCGCCGGCTCGATTGCATTCAAGGAGGCCGCGCGCAAGGCCAAGCCGGTGCTGCTGGAACCGGTGATGGCGGTCGAGGTCATCGTTCCAGAGGAGTACATGGGCGCAATCATCGGCGACCTGAACTCGCGCCGCGGGCGCATCGAGGGCATGGAGATGGTGGGCAATACGCAGGCCATCCGCGCCACGGTGCCGCTGTCGACGATGTTCGGATACGCGACGCACATGCGCGGAGCAACGCAGGGCCGCGCCAACTATTCGATGCAGTTCAAACAGTACGAAGAGGCGCCGCGGTCGGTGTCGGAAGAGGTCATTGCGAAGGTGCAGGGCAAGGACGACAAGGACAGGTAATATGCCGATCTCACCGCGTTCACAGTTTCGAACTTTCGAGAATGAAAACGGTAAGTTGTGGGAAGTTGAGAAGATAAGCTTCGGCCAGTTTGTAGTTCGACCGAAGCCGGGTTCTCTGATTCAAGTAGCCAAGAGTTGCGCAGCGAAATTGGGCGTAGTAATTGAAGGCGTGAGCGATCACGGAAGAATTTGGAATACGATCTGGCGTTCTGGTAAGAACTCCAAAGGAGAATAGAAGTCATGGGCAAGGAAAAGTTTGACCGGTCGAAGCCGCATGTAAACGTAGGGACGATTGGGCACATTGATCACGGCAAGACGACGCTGACGGCGGCGATCACGAAGGTGTTGGCCAAGCACAACCCGAAGAACGCGTTTCGCTCGTTCGACTCGATCGACAACGC
>JBEKRR010000091.1:0-13460 GCA_049518555.1 Acidobacteriaceae bacterium | reverse complement strand
CTCATACGCGCCGATTGGAATCCTTTATCGCACGCGAACAAGGGCCCAAGCGATATTTTACCGTTTCGGCATCCCGCCTGTGTCTTCGCGCCTGCGTTCAGCATCCGGATTGTCTGCGCATCGCCCCCCACCCGCATCTCCCTCACCGCACGCAATTTCCTCTGCGCCCGCAATGCCGACTCTGGTAGCCTGAGAGAATGAGCGCTGACACCTACGAACTTCCCGTCCCCGCGTCTGTACTCCCCAACCTGCGCGTCGCCATCCTGGGCGCGGGCAAGATGGGCGGCATTCTGTTGCAGGCCTTCCTCAAGAACAACCTTCTGCTCCCAGACCAGCTTGTCGCGACCGTGCAACATCCCGACCGCGCCCTGGCGCTCTCGGCGCAGTTCAGCGTCAACGTCGGCACCGACAACCTCGCCGCCGCCCGCCAGGCAGACGTCATCCTGCTTGGCGTCAAGCCCATCCAGGTCCCGGCCCTCATCGCCGAAATCCTCCCCGCGCTGACGCCCTCCAAGCTGCTGCTCTCGTTCGCCGCCTCGGTCAGGACGCGCGCCATCGAGGACGCGGCCGGATGCGATCTGGCCGTCATCCGCGCCATGCCCAACACGCCCGCGCTGCTCTCGGCCGGCGCCACCGCGCTCTGCTCCGGCCGCTTCGTCAGCGCCGAGCAGATCGCCCTGGCCCAGCGCATCTTCTCCACCGTCGGCCGCACCGTCGTGGTCGACGAGAAGCACATGGACGCGGTCACCGGCCTCTCCGGCTCCGGCCCCGCCTTCCTCTACATCATCATCGAGGCGCTGGCCGAGGCCGGCGTCAACGTCGGCCTGCCGCGCGATGTGGCCACGCTGCTGGCCGCCCAGACGGCCTACGGCTCCGCCCGCATGGTGCTGGAGACCGGCTACCACCCCGCCCTGCTCAAGGACGCCGTCACCACCCCCGCCGGCTGCGCCGTCGACGGCATCCTGGAGCTGGAAGAGGGCGGCCTGCGCGTCACCCTCATCAAGGCCGTCAAGCGGGCCACCCAGCGCGCCCGGGAACTCGCCGCCGGGTAATTAGGCTGCGCAATCGCTCTGTTTTGCTTAAGGGCACGGGTTTACGAGCCTGTCCTGAGCGTAGCCGAAGGATGCCGTAAATACCGCATCTTACTGCGGCTTTAGCCGCTGAGGTCAGCTTGCAGGCCAAGGCACGACTTTTCCAGGTCTCTGATTCCCACCAGTGCTATTTCATCACCGCAGCGCACAGTTATAGTATTAGGTCGTGGCATGGCCCTCGATGGGGCCTGCCGCACCATCTGCAACGGGAAATGTAGGAGAGCAAATCCATCATGAAGCTGCTGTCGAGAGCTGTAACATTCGCAATCTGTCTTTCACTGGCGCCTTCCATCGCCATCGCCCAGCAGAGGGTCCATGCTCTCTCCGGAACGGTCAGAGTGATCCATCCGAAGATTCAGATGACGGAGATCGACACCGACGACGGCACTTCGGGACACTTTGAATGGGCCAAGCCCGGCGTCTCCATCGACTTCGACAAGGCTGTCAGCGCCGATGCAATCGCCGCGGACAAGTTCACAACCAGGGACACCCATGTCATCGTCTACTACTGCGGCGTAGGGGACGTGCGCACCATCGTCGCCTTGCACGACCTCGGCACCGGGCCGCTGCTGAATAGCACAGGGACCGTCGTCAGGCTCAGCCGCCGCGAGCACCTGCTGGTCCTCAGGAACAGTACCGGCGGCGATGAGATCTTCCAAATTGACGCCAAGACGGTGGCCGACACGGAAAACGGAGTGATGACCGGCCTCAAGTTCGATTACAACAAAGGCGAGCACGTGCGGGTCATCGCCACACAGGCGAATGGAAACGAGACCGCGCTGCTGATCGTCCCCATCTTCTAGGAAATCCCTGAATCAGTCCCGTTTTGAAGGGGCGGGACTTCAGTCCCGCCGATGAAGCCAACAAACACAAGGGATTTTAGTCCCCAAGGTAGATTAAGTTGGCAAACTGACCCTCACCCGGCTTCCGCCGCGAATGACATGCGTACGCCCAAGTGCGTATATTTTCCTACGTCCGCGAATCACTCTCGGAATCGAACAGAGCGGCCAGACAACACCAACGCCACCGATAGAATGGACGAATAAATCCCCATGCCTGCCGTCTTTATGCCCGCTGCCCCGGTCCCCGCCGTCCTGCTGCTCGCCTCTACGCAGTTGACCCACCTCGCGCCGGTCGACGTCGCCATCCTCCTGCTTTACTTCGCCATGGTGATCTTCATCGGCTTCTATGTGAAGAGCGCGGCCAACACCAGCGAGCAGTTCTTCCTGGCCGGGCGCGAGATGACCGCATGGATCGCGGGCCTCAGCTTCGTCTCCGCCAATCTCGGCTCGCTGGAGCTGATGGGCTGGGCCGGCGCGGCCTACCAGTACGGAATCCTCGCCACCCACTGGTACTGGATCGGCGCCATCCCCGCCATGCTCTTCCTCGGCGTCGTCATGATGCCCTTCTACTACATCTCCAAGACCCACTCCGTCCCCGGCTATCTGCAGCTCCGCTTCGGCGAGGGCGCGCGCGGCCTCTCCGGCGTCTGCTTCGCCTTCATGACCATCCTTATGTCCGGCGTCAACATGTACGCCATGGCCGTCGTCATGCAGGTCGTCCTCGGCTGGGACATCAACTTCTCCATGTGGGTCGGCGCCATCACCGTCGCCATCTACGTCATGCTGGGCGGCCTGCGCTCGGCCATCATCAACGAGGTGCTGCAGTTCGTCCTCATCTGGGCGGGCGCCATGCTCATCCCCATCCTCGGCCTCATCGAGGCAGGCGGATGGCACAACCTCATGGCCCAGATCACGCTGCGCATGGGCTCGGAGTACACCCACCTCTGGTCCACCACCGGCAGCTTCGCCGCCAACCCCATGGGAGTCCACTGGACCGGAATCGTCTTCGGCCTCGGCTGGGTCATCAGCTTCGGCTACTGGACCACCGACTTCCTCGTCGTCCAGCGCGTGCTCTCCGCCAACAGCCTTCGCTCCGCGCGCCTCGCCCCCATCATCGGCTCCGCCTTCAAGATGTTCGTGCCCTTCTTCGTCATCCTGCCCGGCCTGCTCGCCCTCGTGCTGCTGAAGGACCCCTCCGGCCATCTCATCCAGCTCTACCCCGACGGCAGCCCCGAGGTCCTCCACGGCGCGCACAGCTTCAATCAGGTCCTTCCGCTGATGATGGTGCGCTACCTCGGCCCCGGCCTGCTCGGCCTCGGCATCACCGCCCTCATCGCCGGATTCATGTCTGGAATGGCGGGCAACGTCAGTGCCTTCTCCACCGTATGGACCTACGACATCTACGGCGCATACATCAACAAGAAGGCCAGCGACGCGCATTACGTCCTGATGGGCCGCTGGTCCACCATCGCCGGCATGGCCGTCTCGGTCGGCACCGCCTATCTGGTGCGCCACGCGGCCAGCATCATGGACTACGTGCAGGCGCTCTTCAGCTTCTTCATCGCTCCGCTGTTGGGGACCGTCATCCTCGGCATGTTGTGGAAGCGCGCCACCAGGGCCGGCGGCTTCTGGGGCCTGCTCTCCGGCACCGCCGCCTCCATCGCCATGTTCGTCTGGGTCAAGACCGACATGCACAACCTGCGCTTCGTCGCCATGAGCCCCAACGCCCAGCCCATGGCCGAGAACCTCTACCGCGCGCTCTGGTCGTGGGTCATCTGCGTCGTCGTCACCGTCATCGTCAGCTACTGCACCCAGCCCACGCCCGAGGCGCAGCTCAACGGCCTGGTCTACGGCTGCACCGTCATCCCATCCGACGGCTCAACCAGGCTCTACCAGAAGCCAATCTTCTGGGCCATCGTCGTCGCCACCGTCCTCTTCCTCCTCAACCTCTGGCTCTGGTAATTGGCCAACCAGCTTAAGGCTGATAGCTCATAGCTGACAGGCTGATAGCTCAAGAATGAAAAGCACTCCTTTCAACCGGCAAACATTCAGTCAAGATCGAAGGATCGAACCCAATGACCTCAAACCCCGAAACCCCGCACACCGCACACGTCGATCCCAGCACCGAACAGGCGCTCTCCATCTGGTTCTTCGTCGGCGTCCTCATGCTCTCCTGCGGCGCCATCATCCTGGCCCAGGGCATCTACGAGTTCTGGCATCCCGGCTCGACCGTCCTCGCCAACCTCCATCCCGCCTTCTGGTGGGGCCTGCTGATGACCGCCTTCGGCCTCTTCTACACCATCCGCTTCCGCCCCGGCAAAGGCTAAAACCCTAACACCGGTCCACACCGATGAATCACCGATTTAAATACGGATTAATACATCGAGTAACAGTGAAATCATTAATTAAATCATTCGTTTTTCTCTTTAATACGTCTTTCGCCTTTATCGGTTCCATCGGTGACAATCGGTGTTAAGCCTTTTTCCGATGGCCCAATATACCAAGGAGCAACAATGTCCAAGCAAATGACCATGGGAGTTCTCGTAGGCAACCGCGGTTTCTTTCCCTCGCATCTCGCCACATCGGGCCGTGTTGAAATCATCGCCGCGCTCGAATCCGCCGGCATCAAGCCCATCGTGCTCACGCCTGAAGTCACCGCCCACGGCGCAGTCGAGACCTATGAAGACGCCAAAAAGTGTGCCGCACTCTTCAAGTCCCACGCCGACGACATCGACGGCCTCATCATCACCCTGCCCAACTTCGGCGAGGAGCGCGGCCTGGCCGACGCCATCCGTCTCGCCGACCTGCGCGTCCCCGTGCTCATCCAGGCCACGCCCGACGCGCCCGCCAAGATGTCCATCGCCCACCGCCGCGACAGCTTCTGCGGCAAGATGTCCATCTGCAACAACCTTACCCAGTACGGCATCCCCTACTCGCTCACCACGCTGCACACCGAGGCCCCCAATTCGCCCGAGTTCGCCTCCGACCTCGCCTGGTTCGCCGCCGTCTGCCGCGTCGTTCGCGGCCTGCGCAACCTCCGCATCGGCGCCATCGGCGCGCGCCCCACCGCATTCAACACCGTCCGCTACTCGGAGAAGTTGCTGGAACGCAGCGGCATCACCGTCGAAACCCTCGACCTCTCCGAAGTCATGGGTCGCATCTCCCGCATGAAGGACACCGACGACGCGGCGCAAGCCAAGCTCGCCGCCATCAAGAAATACATCCCCGTCGGCGATACGCCCGAAGCCGCCTTGCTCAAGATGGCCAAGCTCGGCGCGGTCATCGACGCCTGGAAAGCGGCAGCCGAACTTACCGTCTCCGCCGTCCAGTGTTGGACCAGCATCGAGGAGTTCCTCGGCATTGTTCCCTGCACCGTCATGTCCATGATGAGCGAGGACCTCCTCGCCTCCGCCTGCGAGGTCGATGTCCTCGGCACGCTCTCCATGCACGCCCTCGCGCTCGCCAGCCAAACGCCCTCCGCCCTGCTCGACTGGAACAACAACTACGGCACCGACCCCGACAAGGCCGTCTGCTTCCACTGCTCCAACCTTCCCAAACACTTCTTCAACGCGGGCGTAAAGATGGACTATCAGCTCATCATCGCCGGCACGGTCGGCAAGCAGAACACCCACGGCACGCTCGATGGCCGCGTCAAGGCCGGCCCCATGAGCTTCGCCCGCTTCTCCACCGACGACTTCACGGGCACCATCAAGGGCTACGTCGGCCAGGGAGCATTCACCGACGACCCGCTCACCACCTTCGGCGGCGCCGGCGTCGTCCACATCCCCAACATGCAGGCGCTGCTGCGCTACATCTGCCAGAACGGCTTCGAGCCCAACATGCAGGCGCTGCTGCGCTACATCTGCCAGAACGGCTTCGAGCACCACGTCGCCGCCAGCTTCTCCACCTCCGCCGCCGCCATCCACGAGGCCGCCACCCGCTACCTCAACTGGCCGATGCACTGGCACAAGTAGATCGACGACGGAGGGAGCAGGGCTTTCGTACTTCGGAGGGAGCAGGGGGCTTCAGCCCCCTGAATAAGGCAAATCGAATCAAGGGGCTTTAGCCCCGGGCCTTCTCTCAATGCAGATGAAGAGGCCTCGGATCCAATAAACGGCCCGCCGAACTGAACGGATAATCAAGCTGCACCGCTACAAGTCCTCGACGAACCGGATTTTCCTCGATGTACCGCACGCAGCTCATGTACTTCTCTTCACTCAGAATTTGGCTCTCGTTGAAGCTGCGCATCCAGACATCGTGTTTGCTCTTCAAGCGGAACGAAAATCCGCCCTTGACGAACTGCATCGCTTTCTCCAGCGAAACATACGGTGCGGGCGTGATCAGAGCATGGAAATGCTCCGGCATGACGACGAATGCGTGCAGGAGGAACTTCCCCTGGCTGCGATAGTCGAGCAGGGTTCGCTCCAACAACTCCGCTGTGGCCGTGACCTGAAACAGGCTGCGACGTTCCGCCGTCACAGCCGTCACCACATAGGTGCGAGTTTCCTGGGGCGCGTAGCGCATCTGAGAAGAATAGACGAAATGCCCGTGGCTAAAGCCACTTTATTCTCAGGCTGCATTCAGGGGCCTGAAGGCCCCTGCTCCCTCCGCCATCTGAACCTCGTTCTACGTGGCTATGGCGATCTCGCGGCAGTTGTCCATCCTCCCCGCCGCCGCGTAGACTGGTTGACCGACACCGCCCCACTCAAATCTCAAGGATGAACCGATGAACCTCCGTCCGTTTTCGCTCCTCTGCGCATCCCTCCTGCTGGCCGCCGCAGCGTCCGCGCAAACGCCGCCCGCGGCAGCGCCCGCGCCGGGCGGCGGTCCTCTCACGCGCCACTATCGCGATGGAGAGACACTCAGTTACCACATGACAGCCACCAATGAAGATTGGCACTACACCGTCGACGCCTCCAGCGTGGCGAACAAGACAGCCAGTGGCAATTACATCGAGGAGTTTCGCTGGACCGGCATGGCATCCAACGGGCAGCCCATCGCGCTGGCGCCGGCGATGGCCCAGTTTCGCCAGCCCCTCTCGCTCGATCCCAACTGGTCGCCTTCCCCGCCCGATCTGAGCAAAGTGGACCTGCAGTTGGTGGGGCCAATTACGGACCTGATGACCTTCTACGTTGACCTGTGGCTCATGAATAAAGTCGGCATGCTGCAGCACCCCGGAGATCACTTATATGTGCCTAACCCGCAGGTTGCCTCATGGGCGGACGGCACGCACGTGCTCATCGGTACGGACCACGTCGACTTCGACCTGAATCTTCAGTCAATCGACCCGGTGAAGCAGATAGCCGTGGTTCAAGTCCACCATGTACCGCCATCTCATCCCAATCTGCACTTACCAGCGGAGTGGATGCAGGCCCCGGTGGCGGACACGCCGAACAACTGGGTCGAGGTGACGAAGACAAAAGACGGGAAGTACGAAGCGGGAGTTGGCAAGGAGACTTTTGACGTCACAATAACCGTGAGCACCGTGGACGGCAAAATACTCTCGGCAAGCATGGACAATCCCGTGGTGACCAGCAACCGCGAGTGCGAGGACGCAGCGCTGACAAAGTGCGGCGATGCGCATCCTCACACCATCCACCGCCATGTTGAGATTGCCCTGGTGCATTAACGCGCGTCCGACCTTGAGTTGTCGCTACCGTAGTGTTTCCGGCCCACGTTTTCGGCACTGAATAGCAGACCAATGGGATCGACCAGGGAACGATCGACCTTCTCTTATTGCGTACCATCCCCCGCCAGTTGTCCAATCTCCCCGCTGCCGCGTAGACTGGTTGACCGACACCGCCTCACCCAATCTCTCAAAGGTGAACCCATGAACCTCCGGCCCATCACGCTCCTCTGCGCATCCCTCGTGCTCGTCACCGCCACATTGCCCGCGCAAGCTCCGCCCGCGCCCGCCGCCGCACCAACCGCAGCACCCGGCGCAGACGCAGCCCAGCCGCCGCGCCGCGCCCCCGAAGCTCCTTATGTACAACCCGCTCCGGTTGCGCCCGGCGACCTCACCACCTGGCCGCGCGGCGTCTCGCCCGCCGAGGTCGGCAAGGCGCTGGCCGAGCACTTCGTCACCGGAACGCAAGGCGCACGCTTCTCCGGCTACCCGTATGTATGCACCTTCTACGGCGCGATGAACTTCGCTGCCCTCACCCATGACGACTCCTTGCGCGACCGCCTGATCGCCCTCTTCGACCCAATGCTGCCGGGCGGCACGGGCCGCACGCCGCAGCGCCACCACGTGGACGACTCCATCTTCGGCGTGATGCCGCTGGAGATCGCCATCCAAACCAAGGGACTGCCCACCTACGATCCGCAGTACCTGCAGCTCGGCCTCTCCTGGGCAGACCGTCAGTGGGCGCCGCCGACGCCCGACGTCACCTATCCTGAAGCGGTCGTGCCGCTCGACAACCTGCAGGGCCTCTCGCCCGAGACGCGCTTCTGGGTCGACGACATGTACATGCTCAACATGCTGCAGCTTCAGGCCTACCGCGCTACCGGCGACCGCAAGTATCTCGACCGCGACGCGCACGAGATGGTCGCTTACCTCAACCGCCTGCAGCAGCCCAACGGCCTCTTCTTCCACGCGCCCGATGTCAAGTACTACTGGGGACGCGGCGACGGTTGGTTCGCCGCCGGCATGGCGGAGATGTTGCGCACCCTGCCCGCCAATCATCCCGACCGCCCGCGCATCATGGCCGGATACAAGCTCATGATGGCCGGACTGCTCAAATATCAGGGCAAGGACGGCATGTGGCGTGAGCTCATCGACCATCCAGAGGCATGGCCGGAATCCTCCAGCACCGCCATGTTCGCCTTCGCTATGATCACCGGAGTCAAGCACGGATGGCTGCATGCAGCCACCTACGCGCCCGCCGCGCGTCGCGCCTGGATCGGCGTGGTCGGCTACGTCGACCAGAACAAGGACGTCACCCAGATATGCACCGGCACTGGCAAGATGAACAACATGCAGTACTACCTCGACCGTCCCCGCGAGACGGGAAACCTGCATGGCCAGGCGCCTGTCCTGTGGGCTGCCGACGCCCTGCTGCGCGACGAAAAATAATGCAAACAGGTGTGACAGAAATCACAGTACCGCCGCATGTGCGGGACTATCGTATCCGCACTTGGGGCCATCCGGAGTATTATGTGCCCAGCGACATGCCGCCGCCAGCACGGGGCGGCATGGCCTTGTTCGGACATACTCCGCAGCCAGCCCCTCCCGCATTGCAAAATCCCGCAGATTCCGCGATACTTAGGTGTTGGGTCGTGTGAGTTTGGGTCCCGCCTGCTTCTCCGGCACTCCCTGCCTGCAACGGCAGACCGCTCGATTTCATCTCTTCGCCCAATCACATCGTTGTTTTTGAGAGGATTCCCTAAGTGTTGATGATCCGCCTGGCGCGCGTTGGCGCCCGCAAGCAGCCCCACTATCGCGTCGTTGTCATTGAGAAGGACCGCGCCCGCAACGGCCGCTCCGTGGAAGTGGTCGGTACATACAACCCGCGCACCACACCCGCCTCGCTCGACCTCAAGCGCGACCGCATCGACTTCTGGGTCGGCAAAGGCGCCCTGCTGTCGGAGCGCGTCGGAAAGCTCTTCGCCGCGCCCGTCGCCGAGCCGGCCGCCCCACCTGCCGCAGAACCAGTCGCTGAACCAACCACCACGTCAATCACGGAACCGGACGCCGAGCCTGCCCCCGCCGCCTAGTAACTAGTTAGTTATCTAGTAACCAGTTTCCAGTGCCAAAAGATGTCGCCAACGACAGTTCTTCTCATTTGTTTTCCGCATCCTTCCCGTAAACTTTTCGCATGGCCGCTTTCAACCAGGCGGTCTGCGTGTTTCGGTCTGGCATCTCTTCCAGGACGCAACACGGGTCTGTACCGGTAGCAGTGGTTCCTACTCTGAAGACCTCTCCCAGACTGAGGCAATGAGCGGAATCAGGCCGGCGCGACATACTCCCAAGAGGTGTCTGTGATGAACGAAGCTACTCCCGCAGCAAACGGCCAATCGTCCGACGAGAGGATGAGGCAGCTCATCCTGGAGATCGTCCAGGCCTTGGTCGACCAACCCGACGGGGTCTCCGTCGAACTAATCGAGGACCGCGAGGCCACCATCCTGCAGGTCCGCGTCGCGCCCCAGGACATCGGCAAGGTGATCGGTAAACAGGGCCGCACGGCGCGCTCCCTGCGCACCATCCTCGGCGCCGCCAGCATGAAGCTGCGCCACCGCTTCGCGCTCGACATCATCGAGGACGAGGACGACGAGGACGACCTGGAGGACGGCGAGCAGCCGCAGAATAGCTGACCCCCGTTCGCCCCGGCCCAGGTCTCATCCATCGCGCAGGGTTCGCTGGAACAGGTAACATGAACCCCATGGAATCCGCCTCGCAATGGATCGTGCTGGCCCGCATCCTCCGGCCCCAAGGGCGACGGGGAGAACTGCTCGCGGACCTCTTCACCGACTTCCCCCAGCGCTTCCGCCGGCAGCCGCGCGTCTGGCTCGCCCCGCAGGGCTTCGCCGACTCTCCCGCCGCAGCGTCCCCCTCCACCGAAACATCCCCTTCAATCCGGACCGCCGAGGTCGCCTCGCATTGGCTTCCCGTCGGCCGTAACGCCGGCCGCATCGTCCTCCGCTTCGCCGGCATCGACAGCATCGAGCAGGCCGCGCCGCTCGCCGGCTTCGAGGTCCTCGTCCCGCTCGCCGAGCGCCTGCCCCTCGACCCCGGCGCCGCCTACATCTCCGACCTCATCGGCTGCACCGTCTTCGACCGCGGCCAGCCCCTCGGCGCCGTTTCCGCCGTCCACTTCCCCACCACCCCCGACGGCGCGCGCCGCCTCGACGCCGCCGCACCGCTCCTCGTCCTCATCTCCCCCTCCGGCGACGAGCTCCTCGTCCCCTTCGCCCGCGCCTTCCTCGTCGCGCTTGACCCCGCGGCAAAGTCCATCCGCATGGCCCTGCCTGAAGGCCTCGCCAATCTCAACCTCCAACCCAACCGCGCCGCCCCCGAAAAATGACCATGCGCTTCGACATCCTCACCATCTTCCCCAACTTCTTCTCCGGCCCGCTCGACCACGGAATCCTCAGCCGGGCCATCGCCACCGGCGCGGTCCACGTCGCCACCCACGACCTGCGCGACTTCACCCACGACCGCCATCGCACCGTGGACGACCGCCCCTTCGGCGGCGGCGAAGGCATGGTCCTCAAGCCCCAGCCCATCTTCGACTGCATCGAATCGCTCGGCTCAGAAGACAAAGAAGATAATAAGTCAAATAAGAATCATTTAGATAAACCAAAAAAAGAAAGTAATAGATCAATAACTGCCATCGCCCCCAAGCCCACCCGCGACCTCACCCGTCAGTCCGTCATCCTGCTCTCCGCGCAGGGCAAGCCCTTCACCCAGGCCACCGCGCACCGCCTAGCCACGCTCCAGCGCGTCGTCCTCATCTGCGGCCGCTACGAGGGCGTCGACGAGCGCGTCGCCGACCTCCTCGCCGACGAAGAACTCTCCATCGGCGACTACGTCCTCAGCGGCGGAGAGCTCGCCGCCGCCGTCGTCCTCGACGCCACCATCCGCCTCCTCCCCGGCGTCCTCGGCCACGCCGACTCCGCGCGCTACGAGAGCTTCGGCTTGGCCGATGCCGACCTTGCCGGCGGTTCCGATGGTCATCCTGAGCGGAGTGCGCAACCGGGGTCCCCGGCGAGCTTGCTCGCTGGGGTGGAGCAGCGCGCAGTCGAAGGACCTGCGTCTGCAAAATCGCCTGGCGTTCCCCGCTCCACCCACGGCTCCGGCGGCATTCTGGATTACCCCCACTACACCCGCCCCGCCGACTTCCGCGGCGCGCCCATCCCCGAGGTCCTCGCCGCAGGAGACCACCTCGCCATCCGCCGCTGGCGCCGCCAGGCCGCCCTCGCCAAGACCCTCCGCAACCGCCCCGACCTCCTCGCCCGCGCCCCCCTCACCCCGGAAGACCGCGCCTTCCTCGCCGTCCTCGGCTACCCAGATAAAAACTGACCCCGCAATAACACATTGTCTTACATTGTCCCAAGATGTAAGATGATCCCATGAGAACCCGTGCACGCACATCCCGCACCTTCACCATCAGCTTCCCCCCCGATCTCGCCGAGCAGGTCGAGCGTCTCGCCGCGCGCGAGAGCCGCACCACCAGCGAGCTCTTCCGCGAGGCCTTCCGCACCTACCGCGCCGAGCAGATTCAAAAAGCATTTGAGGAATTGCAAGCGCTAGCTGAGGCAAGAGGCCCGAGTGAATATGGGCCTGAAGATGTTGAGAGGCTGGTGGACGAAGATCGGGCAGAACAATGGGCCTTGAGACAGGCTGCTAAACAGTGACCGTCATCTTCGACTCCGGTGTTTGGGTTTCCGCCATAAGGTTCGGCGGGGTTCCCAGGCTGGCGATTGTCAAAGCCTTGTCGCAAGATGAAATCATCATCTGTACCGAAATTGAAAACGAAATCGTCAGAATCATGCGCCGCAAATTTGCCGTTATGGAAAACGAAGTTCGCGCGCGTATGGAGATTTTTCTTCAAAAATCCAAACGTGTCTTCGTCACCGGCAGGCTCTCCGGCGTCTGCCGCGACCCGAAGGACGACTTCATCCTGGAGTGCGCTGTAACCGGCAACGCAGACCGCATCGTCACCGGTGACCGGGACCTGCTCTCGCTCGATCCCTACGGCGCCATCAGAATCCTCACGCCCCGGCAGTATCTCGACGAGGCCGGCTCACGACCATCTCACCACTGAGCCGGCTTTACGTCCTGTCCGCAAGCTCCCTCCACCGCTCATCCGCCAGCACCACCGAGGTCTCGATCTGCCGTTCCGGTATCTTCCAATACTTCTTCAGCAACCGATTCTTCTCCTGCGGCGTAACCACCTCAAACCCATGCCGCCGGTAGAACCGGATCGCCCACGCCGCATCGGCCCATGTCCCGATCAGCACCGGCCCGCTCGCCATCTCGCGCAGGTGCGCCAGCAGCTTCGCTCCGATCCCCTGCCCCTGGCGCGCGGTCCGTACATACGCGTGCCGGATCAGCGTCACATCCTGCACCTGCTGAATCCCCATCACACCCGCCAGCTCGCCCTCCTCTTCATAGCCCCAGAACGCAACCCCATCGCCAATCTCCTCGGCCAGCTTCTCCCGCCCCATGTACGGGGCATTCATCGGATCGGCTGGCAGCCGGTCCGCCGGAATCACTCCGCGATACGCCTCCGCGCCATCGTTGATAATGCCCCATATCGCATCGAAGTCCCGCTCGTCGCATCGCCGAATCATCCCCGGTCCCTCCAATCCGAATTCACCCACATACGGCATTCGATCATATTCCTGCGCGAGAAACAGCCCTACTTCGTGTAAACTATAGCTTCGACACTCGAACAGGAAAGCACCCATGTCCATTCATCCGATTATGCAGAAGCTGGCCGCCAAACTTGAGCGGACCGACCACCCCGCCTTTGGTCCCGGCGACACCATCCGCGTTCAGGTGAAGATCCGCGAGGGCGAGAAA
>JBEKRR010000090.1:0-7751 GCA_049518555.1 Acidobacteriaceae bacterium | reverse complement strand
CGTTCTCCTCAAGCCGAACGCCGACCAGCACCGCGTGATGCAGGAATTGATCGCACGCTCCACCCGGCTGGTGGTCATGACGGAGCGGGGACGAACGATCTTGCAGGAAGTGTACCAGGCGCCTCGGGCCAAGATCGATGTCATCCCGCATGGAATTCCCGACGTAACATTTGTCGCTCCGGATTATTACAAGGACCAGTTCGGCGTGGGTGGAAAGAAGGTGTTGCTGACGTTCGGGCTGCTTTCGCCGAACAAGGGGATTGAACATGTGCTCAATGCTCTCCCGGATGTCGTAGCGGAGTTCCCCGACGTTGTCTACATCGTGCTCGGCGCTACACACCCCAACGAGTTGCGCACGCGAGGGGAAGCCTATCGCCTTGGCCTGGAGGCAATCGCCAGAAAAAACAAACTCGAGAGCAACGTTATCTTCCACAACTGCTTTGTGGATCTCAAGGAATTAACCGAGTTCATTGGAGCGGCAGATCTTTACATTACTCCTTATCTGGACGAAGCCCAGAGCACGTCGGGAACATTAGCTTATGCGTTTGGCGCGGGCAAAGCCGTGATCTCAACGCCGTATTGGCACGCCTCCGAATTGTTGAGGGACCAGCGTGGCGTACTGGTGCCGTTCGCAGACCCGAGGGCGATTGCGCGTGAGGTGACTGGGCTTTTGCGGGATCGAACGCGCCGGCGCGCCATGAGCGTTAACGCCTATAAGCTCGGCCGCGAAATGGTGTGGAGCAACACGGCGGGGCTGTACATTCGATGCTTTGAGCTGACACGGCGCAAGGGGGCAGCAGCGCCCCGCGAATCGTTTGCCGCAAGACAGGTCGGCCATGCGGCTGCATGAATCGCTGGAGCCGAATCCGGATCATCTCTTGCATGTGGCCGATTCGACAGGCATTCACTTTGGACCGTGACCGCACTCATGTGTTGGCTCGGCCTTTTCGTCTCATGAGCGACCAGCGCTCCATTAGGTTTCCAAAAATGATCGGAGCAGTGAGGATGGTAACAACAACGCCATTCTGGCGATTGTTAGCGACGGTTCCTTTCCTGGTTTTGTTCCTCCAAGGACCCGCCTCCTGCCAAGAAGCCCGAGGAACGTCAGCCCGTGATGAATCGACCCGCTTTGACTACTCGAACAGCCATAGCTTTCCCCGCCTCTTTTATCCTTACACAGCTCCCATCCTAGCCGGCCCGCGATTGGACAACTCGGGACGGCTCCAAGACCTGATTGTCGACGGCAAACTGAGGCTGACACTTGATGACGCCATCGCGCTAGCCCTGGAAAACAATCTGGAGATCGCCGTTACGCGGTACGACCTGCCCATTGCCCAAACGGACCTGCTGCGCGCGAAGGGCGGCGGCGCAACACGTGGCGTGGCAGGATCCTATCAATCCACCACTCTGTTTTCCGGCAGTCTGGGTGGAGGTGTGGGCAGCGCCGGAGGCGTTGGCGCAGGCGGCGCGGGAGGCGTCCTGGGGGGCGGCATCGACCGCGTTGGTTCATCGCCCTGCTGTGATCCGAACCTGTATGTCAGCTATGGCTGGAGCAATGCCATTACACCCCTGAACTACACGGTGGTGAGCGGTGTGCCGATTGACATCACTCACCAGGAATCGGCTTTCGCCGGGTACAGCCAGGGGTTTCTGACTGGCACAAGCCTTTTCGTGTCCGAGAGCAGCTCGCGTCTATCCTCAAACACCCCGACAAGCCTTTTCAATCCGGAGCTTGTCTCGGACCTTTCCGTAGGTGTGAGTCAGCACTTGTTACGCGGCTTTGGGACCCGCGCCAACGCCAGATTTATCCTCATCGCCCGTAATGATGTCAAATACTCCGCGAGTGTCTTCCGGCAGAACGTGATCACCGCGCTGGCGGTCGTGATGACCACTTACTACGACCTACTGGCCGACCAGGAAAGCATTCGCATGGCACAAGGAGGACTGGAGTATGCGGAGAAGCTTTTGGCGGACAACCAAGCGGAAGCGAAGAGTGGGCCCGCGGCCCAGTATGATGTGCTGCGGAGCCAGGAGGAGGTCGCTTTGCGGCAGCAAGTATTGCTGGCAGCGCAAAACACTTTCTCTCAAGACGGCCAATCTTTGAAGGCCAAACTTTCCAAGAGTTTCAATGAGGAGTTGGCGAGGGTGGAGATTATCCCCTCTGACCGGCTGCCTGAGCCGCATCCTGAGGATGTGCCCACTCTGGCCGAGGCATTGCGGGAGGCGGCGTGACGCAGCAGCGAAAACTGCACGTTCGGGCGCAGTATTTGCACTTGGGCGCGGTGCGTCTGCTGCCGCCGCGTCTCTCCCGGACCGAATCATCAGGTGGCCAAGCGCGTGCTCAGGGCGCACCTATCGAGAGCGCCCACAGAAACGCGTTGCGCCCGTGCCCGGAAGCCACCCGAAGAAAACCATGACGCCCGTCCGGCTCGACGAGTTGAGGTCAGATGATCGGCCCCGGGCTGCCGTTGTCGTCGCCCACCCGGACGACGAGACGCTCTGGTGCGGCGGCTATGTACTGACCCATCCGGAATTCCTTTGGCGGATCGTGACCTTATGCAGAGCGGCAGATCCAAATCGCGCGCCGAGGTTTCGCCGGGTTTTGCGGGCGCTTGGAGCGGAGGGAGAGATGGCGGATCTCGACGATGGTCCGGACCAGGCGCCGCTGCCGGTCGAGCAGGTTCAGGAGACCACCGCCCGGCTGCTGGCTGGAACCGGATACAGCCTGATTTTGACCCACGGCCCGAATGGTGAGTACACATGGCATCGCCGGCATGCGGAGTGCGGCCAAAGCGTCGTTGAGCTTTGGCGAACGGGCGTTATCGACACAAAACAATTGTGGCTGTTTGCCTATGAGGATGGGAACCGTGCGTACTTGCCTCGTGTTCGTGACGATGCCGACCGGAGGGACGTTTTGACAGAGGACATCTGGATCGAAAAGCATCGGCTGATGACGGATCTTTACGGGTTTCGACCCGATAGTTGGGAAGCACGCACCACTCCGCGAGAAGAAGGGTTCTGGTGCTTCGATTCCGCACAAGCAGCGGTGAAGCGCGCTGCGCCCCAGGAGAAACAATCGTGAAAGTGCTTGTGCTGACCGAGTATCCGCCGTCGGCCGCGGGCTTAGCGACGCAGGGTAAGTTGCTGTGCAGGGGCCTACGCGAAATCGGCGTGGACGTCCACCCGGCGCATTTCGAGTCTCCCCAGGAAAAGGAGTGGTACTACCGCTGGTTCCAGCCGGACGTGGTGGTTGGCATAGGGTTCTGGGGCCATATTCCGCACCTGGTCCTGCACCCGCAGCAGTTTGGGATGACGGCAGTCCCATGGCTCGTGGCCGATGGTTATATAGCGGCACACCAGGATGTGCTGAACGCTCTGCCGCTGATCCTGGTTACCTCCAATTGGGTGAAAGAAACCTACATTCGGGATGGCATCAGGGGCGACAACATCGAGGTGCTGCCGGTGGGCTGCGACACGGACCGCTTCGCGCCGCACGGCCGCGATGACCTCAAGGTCCGGTCGATCCGCGAGGCTTTGGGAGTGGCCGACGACCAGATCATGATCCTGACCGTCGGCGGCGACGCGGCGTCCAAGGGCGCCCAGGAGGTCATGCAGGCGCTGGCGCTGATTGATGCCGAGGCGCCCGGCTGGAAATATATCTGCAAAGTCTGGCCCCAGCTCCGCACGACGAAGCAGAACGTGATCGACCTCGAACTGGCGGCGCAGTTGGGTATCGACAAGAAGGTCACTTACTCCACCAACGTGGTCTCGCACAACTTCATGCCCTATTTGCTGGCCGCCTGCGATATCTACGCTGCCCCGTCGCGGCTGGAGGGCTTCGGAATGATTCACGTAGAGGCCAGCGCCTGCGCAAAGCCGGTGATCGCGATCCGCGCGATGGCATTTCTCGACACGATGGTCCACGGTGAAACGGCTTTCCTGGCGAAAGTGGCAGAGGAGAGAAAGATCGCTGAGGCGGTTTTCGGGGAAGGCCACGGGATCGACGATAGCCACCGTATCGTGTTTCCAAAGCCGCGAACAGCGGAGTACCGCGCCAGCGTGCCCGACATCGCTCAATACCTCCTGACACTCATCGAGGACAGCTGTCTGCGGCGGAGGATGGGCGAAGCCGGCCGAAAACACGTGGTCGAGTTGTTCGATTATCGGCAGGTAGCCAGGCGTTTCCTAAAGATCGTGTCCGACCGATTGGGAATTCAGTAAGGATGGCCATACTTATGGAAGAGAAATCGCTTGCCTCCATTGAGCAGGCCAAGGAGGCGGCCCTTCGCGTCCTGCTCCACAACGCGCGGGGGCCGTGTCAAGGATTGCCCCGGGCCGCCGGTTGGGGATACCCGGAACCTTACACGCGGGACCTCATGATTTCAGCCTTGGGCATTCTGGCCACCGGCAACGAGGAACTTGCGGACGCGCTACGGCGCACATTGGTTGCGCTGGCAACCAATCAGACGCCGCGCGGCCTGGTCCCATCACTCGCGCACGATCCGGCTGACCGTGGCTCCAGCGATACGACCCCGCTGTTCCTCTTTGGCCTGGCTTTGTACAGGAAGTCGGCTAACGAGCCGGAGTTCCTCGATGGGGCAGCTCAGAACGCCCTGAAGTGGATGCAATACCAGAGTCCCGACGACATGGTGATGGTCTCGCAACTACCGACCAGCGACTGGCGTGACGAGCAGTGGGTGATGGGTTTTGGGCTATACGTGAACACGCTGGTTTACGCATATCTGCTTCTTTATGGCGAGCACGAATCCGCCGGTCGACTGCGCGGGTTGATGAATCGTCTGGAGGTCCTTGGCGAAGCGAAGAACCCCCATGAGCACGAGGGTCTGGTGGTGCCATCCAAGCCTTACTACGCCCTCTACTCCTACAAACTCTTTAACAGCGACCGTTTCGACCTGCTGGGCAACAGCCTGGCGATCCTGACTGGCATTGCTTCACCCGATCGGGCACGAAAGCTGGTGGATTGGATTGAAGCGGAGTGCGACTCCATGAGAGACCGTGGAGAGTTGGCCGTGGATCTGCCGCCTTGCTTGTTTCCGTATATCTTGCGCCGCGACCCCGACTGGCGGCCACGATACGAGCAGTACAACCGGCCCGGCGAATATCACAACGGGGGCGTCTGGCCGTTTGTCTGCAGCTTCTATGTCGCGGCATGCGTAGCGGCGGGGCGGATGGAACTGGCGAGACGGAACCTGTTGGCGCTCACCGAGTTGGTCAAGCCATGGCACGAAAACGAGGCGGAGTGGGGTTTCAACGAGTGGATCAAGGCGCAGACCGGTCAACCCAGCGGGCGGGATTGGCAAACCTGGTCGGCCGCGATGTACCTCTACGCTGCCGAGTGCGTACAGCAGCAGGCCACCCCGTTTTTTGACGGGATGCGCGCAGGCGATCGCGGCGCGACGGCGTAACCGGGCCCTGGGGACGCTGGCCGGTCCGCGCCGGCAATCTGTGGACCCTACGAGGCCGCCTTAAGCGTGAGCCGTGACGACCGAATGAGCAGCCTCTTCATCTTTGTCGGCAATACCTGCACCCACAATGTGTTCGGAAACAAACCAGACCTGCAGCTCGTTTCTACGAAGAACGTCGCTCACCAGTAAGTCATTGGTACCATCGTCGCCGCTCGCCGCCGCGGTCCGCGCCGCTTCGTGGGTTTCCTCGATGATGAGTTCGTGCGCCTGCAACAAACGGAACACCTGCATGGTAACGTCTTCACGGCCGCGGGGCGGGCGTTCAATGCGCGTTGTTTCGGCAACATCGGGAGCCATGGCGATGGCGACTCCGCCGAGCGTCTGAACGCGTTCGGCCAATGCGTCGACAAGCTCAGCCTGTTCGCTATAGTGCTTGTCGAAGAGAAGATGGAGTTGGTAGAACGTGGGGCCGGAGACCTGCCAATGGTGCTTCTTGTATAGATCGCGCAAGGTCATTGTGTCGGCGAGAATCTGGTTGAGGCTGTCCACACTGGCCAAGCGAACCTTGTGATCGAGGGATATGGGCCGGTTTGTCACTGTTCCATACTTTTGGATTTCAGTGTCCTTCCCAGTGAAGTGCGTCTGTGTAGAAAGGTTGGGTTTCATGAGTTTTCTATCCATAGATGCCAGCATGCGAGGGGCCGCTCAAAGATTCTCCCCAAGTGCCGGCATTGGCGACTCACGTGCGGCAAAAGGTGCATGAGCAAGCAAGACGATGAAGGTATCCCAACGTACAGTTCCGTTTTGACCAGACAAAAGGGCGGAGGCACGGATTCAGCCGGCCAGTCTGGGGACACTCAGGGATTGTCGGATGTCGCGGAGGCAGGCGGGGAGAGCGTCGAAGAACTGCTCGAGGAGGGACAATCCTTTGAGGCCGAAGCGATCGGCGGAGTGGAAGACGCATCCGACCCGGACGTGAGTGAAGTTCACACGAAACAAGTCCCAGAGGACGATGTGCCTTCCGAATACCTGGGGAGCGATTAGCATTAGCCGCGGGCGGATTCGTCATACTGTTGCATCACAGCGATGAGCCTGCCGAGGCTGCCAGGTCGATGCTTCATTTATCTTTGGACGAGCTGGGCGCCAAGCGCCGGATAGTCGGTGTAGCCCCTTTCCGATCCGCCATAAAACGTCGATTCGTTCGGCGAGTTAAGCGGTGAGTTGAGACGAAACCGCTCAGGGAGGTCGGGATTGGCAAGGAACAACCGCCCAAACGCCACAGCGTCGGCGATGCCGTCCGCCACGGCCCGTGTCGCAGTTTCGCGGTTGAAACCATTGGCTACGATCAACGACCCTTGAAACTCCTGCCTCAGTGCCGCGAGGGGCACAGGCACCGCGCCGTGCCGAATATCGTCTTCCGTGGACACGATGAGGTGTGCGTAGGCGAGGTGGAACGGATTTAGCTCGTGCAGCACGTAGCTGAACGTCGCCAGCGGGTTGGAATCGTGCATGTCATTGAAGACGCCGCCCGGCGAGAAGCGAATACCCACGCGGTCGGCGCCCCACACTTTCGCAACGGCTTCGGCCACTGCAAGAGTCAACCGGGCGCGATTCGCCACGGGGCCTCCGTAAGCATCGGTGCGATGGTTCGTTCCATCGCGGAGGAACTGATCCAGCAGATAGCCGTTGGCATTGTGAATCTCCACGCCATCGAAGCCGGCGGCCTTGGCGCGTTGCGCTCCGTTGGAGTATTGCAGCACGACGCCCGGCAGTTCCTCGGTCTCCAGGGCCCGCGGCGCAACGTATGGCTGTAGACCGGTCTCCGTGAGAACCTGGCCGGACTGCGGGGCGATGGCGCTGGGCGCGACCGGTAACCCGCCGCCCGGCTGGAAGCTTGGGTGAGAGATCCGGCCCATGTGCCAAAGCTGGAGAAAAATGCGGCCACCGGCTTGGTGCACGGCCTCGGTGACCCGCTGCCAGCCGGCGACCTGTTGGTCGGTGTAGATGCCGGGTGTGTTGGGACAGCCCGTGCCCTGCTGGGAAACCGCCGTGGCTTCTGTGACGATCAGGCCCGCCGACGCCCGCTGCGAATAGTACTCGGCCATTAACGGAGTTGGCACCCGCCCTTGACCCGCTCGCATTCGCGTAAGGGGAGCCATCACGAGTCGATTCGGCGCCTCAACCGCACCGAGACGAACAGGAGTGAAAAGTGTGGGAGTATTCATGATGTTGTTTATCGCTTCGATTCCAAGTGGCTCTCACGTTGCAAGACGCGGATACAACCGGGCGCCAACGAAGACCAGGATGGTCGTGGTCAGCAGGATG
>JBEKRR010000089.1:0-8066 GCA_049518555.1 Acidobacteriaceae bacterium | reverse complement strand
CCCGCCGAACAGGCGTACGGCTGTCTGGAGCTGCTGGCGCCTCCACTGGCGCTGGCCAGGGCCGCCGCGATCGCCATCTTCGAGGGCCTGCAGAAGAACATCCCGGAGACGGTGGCGCGGCTGACCGGCGGCGAGTACTTCAAGCTGGGCAACCAGAAGGGCCTGGAACGCAATCTGCAGACCATCTCCAACCACATTCCCAATCGCTATGTGCTGAGCTTCCAGCCGCAGGCACCGCACGCGGGCTTTCATGCGATCGAGCTGCGCGCACCGGAGTACCCGGGGCTGACGATTGCTGCGCGCAATGGCTACTGGGCCGACAGCGCAGCCCCACCTGCGAATCCAGCTTCCGCGCCACATTAAGAACCTTTCAAAAAAACGTTCGGAGGTTCTGCCGGAGGATGGTGCGGTGAAGCGAAACCCATCTCCCGGGGGCTGAAGCCCAGATTTTTATGCCGACCTGGACGTCCGGGCTGAAGCCCGGACCTATCTTAGAAACAAGAACACCGGCTCGACCGATGGAGCTACACAAGGTTTAAACAGGATACAAGCGATGGACGGCCTTTACGCCTTGCGCTCGGCCAGCGCGGTGCGCATGGCGCTGGCATCGTTCCAGGCCAGGCGCAGTCCGCTGGAGACCGGCGCAGCGCCCAGCAGGCGCACCATCGCCAGCACCGCTGTGAGGTAGACCGGCGCGCGGCCTCCGCGCCACAGCTCAGAGAGCTGTCGCGGATTCCCCTCCGCGTCGGGGTGGAAGACGCGATCGTCCCAGCGTCGCGAACCCTCGGGGAAGTCGGGATAGTTGCGGATGGCGGCCAGCGTCGAGTTGAGGATGCGGTGCTTCCAGGGCTCGGCGTACTGCGGCATGAAGAGGACGTGGCTCTGGCGGTCGCGGCGAACCTCGTGGACGAACTCGGTGAAGCTGCGCGCGCGCGTCAGGTTGAGGTTGGCGTTGGGCTCCACGCCGTGCCGGTCGCCTCCGCTGATCAGCACCTGGTTCCACTGCGCGGCGAGGGTGGCCACCTGGCGGTTTTCGTCCCAGTTGCGCAGGCCGTTCAGCTCGACGGCGTGGCAGAACTGTCCGTAGACGGCGAGAAAATCGTTCACCAGAAAGCGGTGCCGCTCCTGGCCGATGCGATACAGGTCCCACAGCGGATGGTTGAAGACGATCAGCACGCCGGGCAGCTCGTCCAGCTCGGCCAGCATTTCGGTCAGCAGCTTTGCCGGGCGCTCGGCCACCGGGATGGCCGTGAACGCCTCCATGCGCCGCATCCACTCCGCTCCGGTGGCGCTAGGCAGGTTGTGGATGCCGAGGTGGAAGGCCGACTGCGCCGCGTAGGAACCATAGGGCACCGTCCACTCCAGCGAGACGGGGATCTGCCGCGCAGACGCGAGCGAGCGCAGCAGCATCGGCGCCTGAATGTCGTCGTGGTCGGTGAGCGAGACCATCGCCGGCAGTTGCAGCTTCTCTTCAATCTGCTGGCGCTCGAGGTCGAAGGCGAGGCGCGGCGTCAGCGGCGGAGTCCAGTAGCTGCGCGCGTAGTCGGGCCGGATGCCGGTGGTGCGCCAGCAGCGCCGCTCCGCCCAGCGCATGAGAGGTTGCAGCACACCCCAGTCGGTGGAGAGCTCAGCGATAAAGTCCAGCGTCTCGCGCGACTGGTTGGTGTGGCTGTGCAGCGACACCCCAGCGGTGAATCCCTCGGCGGCGCGCGGCTCGCGCCATAGGTAGGAGACGCTCTGGACCATGGTGGTGCCTCCGGCTCTCGCTCAACTGCCTGCGTATCCAGTCTCCGGAAGCCATGTGACGAGAAGATGACTGCACCAAGAATTGTGCGCGAAGCCGAACCAAATTGGGCACGGGGATGGGGTGCGTGATGCATAGGCGCAGGATGCCCATCCTGCATGATTCCGCGAAAAATAGCTGAGAAAAAACTACCGTGTCTTGGCGATGTCCGGGCCGAGGAGCTCCTGCGCGCTGGGCGCGGGAGTCTCCGGCACGCCGACGCCCGGCAGCGCGTGTTCGTGTTCGGCCGCGGCCTGCAACTGGAGGTCCTCGGTCAGGCCCGCCTTCAGCATCTCGAACGCCTCCTCGGGCGTGTCGGCGAACTGGAAGAGATCGAGGTCCTTCCTCGCAATAACGCCCTTCTGGGCGAAGACATCCAGGTTGATCACACTCTTCCAGTAGCTCGGTCCGTAGATGACGACGGTGATCTTCTTGGCCAGCTTCTGCGTCTGCGCCAGGGTCAAAAGCTCGAACATCTCGTCCATCGTGCCGAATCCGCCGGGAAAGACAACCAGCGCCTTGGCCAGGTACGCGAACCAGAACTTGCGCATGAAGAAGTAATGAAACTCGAAGTTCAGGTCGGGCGTGATGTAGGGGTTGGGCATCTGCTCGAAGGGCAGCTTGATGTTGAGGCCGATGGTCTTGGCGCCGGCCTCGTATGCGCCGCGGTTGGCCGCCTCCATAATTCCCGGCCCGCCGCCCGAGGTGATGACATAGCGGCGGCGGCGGCCGGGCAGCGTCATCGCCCAGCGCGAGACCAGCCCAGCCAGGGTGCGCGCGTCCTCGTAGTAGCGCGACATCTCGACGGCGGCTTCGGCCAGGCGCAGCCTCTGCTCCGAGGCCTCGCCGCGTGCCACCTCGTGCGCGCGCGCGGGCTGCTCGTCGGCCGGCGCGGGCGTGATCGAGCCGGTATTCTCCAGCAGCTCCAGCTCATGGCTTGCGACATCCAGCGCGCGGAAGCGCGCCGAGCCGAAGAAGACCACCGTGTCCTGGATACGTTCGCGGCGGAAGCGCGTCATCGGCTCGTAGTACTCGGCTATGATGCGCAGCATCCGGCCGTCGGGCGAGTTCAGAAACTCCGGGTTCTCGTACGCCAGCGGCGCGGCGGTAAGCGGTCCAGGATTTTTTCGTTGCATGGTGTCTTCGTTTCCTCCTGCGGAAGACCTCTGGGCCATCTCCCGTCGAGCGAGCGCTGTCTATCGACGGTGTTCGCGGTAGTGTATCGCCTCCGAGACGCCAATCCATATATCCAGCAGACCCAGCCCCGAGATGAGCCCGCGCACCGCCCCGTTGCGCAGCACCGCAGCCAGGGCAGGACGCGACTGGATGAAGAGGTTGTGGTCCCAAACCTTCTTCCACCAGGGCAGAATCATCACCAGCACGCCCAGGTAGACGCAGAACAGCACCAGCACAAACAGCGAGGTGCGCTGCAGCCAGATGGGCGCAACGGCGCCCGGCTCCGGCCCTGCCGCGGCCTGTGGGGGCGCGGCCTCCGCGCTCGGCAACGGCGGCGGCCCACTCGGCGCAAGCGGCGGCGCGCCCAAACCATCGGAAGGTACGTGTGCGTCGAAAGGCATCTAGCTCCCAGTGATGACAGTAGCAGAGCCAGTTGCCGGTTTCTACTCCGGGCTGCGCATCGTATGTAGTGGTGCAGTTTGATCTCTGTTGAGCCCTCAGGGGCTAAAGCCCCAACAGAAAGGAAGTGCTTACGGCACGGCTGAAGCGGCTGCGGAAAAAGGGTTGATTGCCGCTTCTGGCAAAAGGCCCGGGGCTAAAGCCCCCTTGATTCGATTGGCCTTATTCAGGGGGCTGAAGCCCCCTGCTCTCTCCGAAATACAAAAACGGGAGTTTTTCCGCAGCCTGTGAAGCCGTGTTCTTAACAAAACCGCTCCAAACTGCACCACTACCGCATCGTACGACCCATCCTCGCAAGCACGTTTGAGATGCGAAAATAGAAACTGATGCTTCAACTCTCCGCAGCCGGCAAGCGATTCGGCCCCAAACTCCTGTTTGAAGACGCCAACTGGCTGATCACGCCGGACGAGCGCACCGGCCTGGTCGGCGGCAACGGCACCGGCAAATCCACGCTGCTCAAGCTTCTCGCCGGCCTGGAGACGCTGGACTACGGCGCGCTCACCAGTGTCAAGGGCATGACCATCGGCTACCTGCCGCAGGACGGCCTCGCACTCAGCGGCAAGACCGTCTTTGCCGAGTGCCTCTCCGTCTTCGACCATCTGCACGCGCTGGAGCACGAGGCCGAGCAGATCACCCACACGCTCTCGACCGCCGACCCCGGCTCGCGCGAGTACCGCGCCGCCGCCGACCGCTACTCCGACATCGCCAACCACCTCCACGTCCACGACATCTATACGCTGGATTCGCAGGTCGGGGCCGTGCTGGGCGGCCTCGGCTTCACCAAGCAGGACTGGGAACGCCCCACCGAGGAGTTCTCCGGCGGCTGGCAGATGCGCATCTCGCTGGCCAAGCTGCTGCTGCAAAAGCCAAGCCTGCTGCTGCTCGACGAGCCCACCAACCACCTCGACCTGGAGTCGCGCAACTGGCTGGAAAATTATCTTCACGACTATCCCAACGCATACATTCTCGTCTCCCACGACCGCTACTTCCTCGATGTCACGGTCTCGAAGACCATCGAGATATGGAACAAGCGGATCCACACCTACCACGGCAACTACGAAAAGTACCTCACACAAAAGGAGGAGCGCCGGGCGACCTTGATGGCCGCGTACAAGAACCAGCGCGACCGCATCGAGCAGTTGGAGGCCTTCATCAACCGCTTCCGCTACCAGGCCACCAAGGCCAAGCAGGTGCAGTCGCGCATCAAGGAGCTGGAGAAGATCGAGCGCATCGAGGTGCCGGAAGAGGAGGCGACGATCCACTTCACCATTCCGCAGCCGCCCGCCTCCGGCCGCACGGTGATCGAGGTCTCGCACCTGTCGAAGGATTACCCGCTGCCGCCCGTCGATGGGGAACCGGCCGGTGTGAATCACGTCCTCAAGGACGTCAGCTTCCAGATCAATCGCGGCGACCGCATCGCCCTGGTGGGCGCCAACGGCGCGGGCAAATCCACCCTGATCCGCCTGCTCAGTGGCCTGGAACCGCCGACCAGCGGCAAGGTGCGACTCGGCCACAACGTCCTGGCGGATTATTTCGCGCAGGACCAGTACAAGGTCCTCGACCCCGCCGCAGTTATGCTCGACGACATCAGCGCCATCGCGCCCAAGGTCCCGGTGGTCGAACTGCGCTCGCTGCTGGGCTGCTTCATGTTCTCCGGCGACGACGTCTTCAAGCCGCTGGGCGTGCTCTCCGGCGGCGAACGCAACCGCTACGCCATGGCCAAGATGCTGGTGTCGCCGGCGAATATGCTGCTGCTCGACGAGCCAACGAACCACCTCGACCTGCGGGCGAAAGATGTATTGCTCGAAGCCATCGCCAACTTCACCGGCACGGTGCTGTTCGTCTCCCACGACCGCTACTTCATCGACGGCCTGGCCACGCGCGTCTTCGAGGTGGAAGACCACCGCGTCCACATCTTCCCCGGCAACTACGAGGACTACCTCTGGCGCAAATCCGGCGGCCCGGAACAAGTCGCCGCATCGCTCGCAGATTCTCTCAAGCCCTCCGTTCCCGAGCCAGCACTACCCGAAGCGACCCCAACGCCCGAGCCTGTCAAAGCCGCCGCGCACGTCAAGCGCCTCAATCCCATCAAGCTGAAGAAGCTGGAAGACCGCGTCGCAGCCATCGAGCAGGAACTCGCCAGCATCGACTCGCGCATCGCCGCAGCCGAGGAGAGCCTCGGCCACTACGTCTCCGCCGAAGAGTCGCAGCGCACCGCCGCTGAACTCGACGAACTCCGCAACCAACGCAACGCGCTGCTCGCCGAGTGGGAATCGCTCGCCTCCACCCTCGAAGAGCAATCCTCCACCACCGTCTGACTGACCACTTGCCACTGGCCACTGTTATCGGCCTTCGCGCAGCCGCGCCGCCAGCCGCTCCGGCAGCCCAGCCGTGCGCACCCGTCCCTGCGCCGCCGCCACGTCGTACGGAACGCGGCGGTACTCCACCTCATTCGCCTCGCTGTCATAGATGGCAAACGCCGCCCTCCAGTCGAAGTCGCGCGGCTGTCCCACCGCGCCCGGATTGATCAGGCAGCGCATGCCCGGCGCAATCGCCAGCGTCCACGACGCGCCGCCCGCGCGGCCCGCGTAGCGCGGCCGCAGCTCGTGCCAGTCGTGGTCCCTCTGCGCGAATCCGCCCTGGATGTGGGTGTGCCCCACAAACGTGATCGCCGCGGTCATCTGCCGCAGCGGGGCCCACGCGTCGCGCATGTTCTGGATGTACTGGTCCTCATTCAGCGGCGATCCGTGCGCCAGCGCCACGCGCGCCTCATCCGGAGTCTTCCGCTCAGGATACAGCGGACCTTGCGGCAGCCCACGCAGCCACTCCAGGTTCTCCGCGCTCAGCTCTTCCATCGTCCACTTCGCCGCCGCCCGCGCGGTAGGATTGAAGTTCCGCGTCGAAGTCAGGCCACAGCAGACGCGGTCGTGGTTGCCGCGCACCGTCAGCGTCGCCAGCGGCCGGACCACCTGCAGGACCTCATTGGGACTCGCCCCATAGCCCACCATATCGCCCAGGTTCCACAGCGCGTCCCACTGACCGGCGGCATCCAGCACCGCGGTCAGGGCCTCCAGGTTTCCATGGATGTCGGAGAGAACAAGAGCGCGCATAGGAGGGATCAATTCGCACGATTCCGCACGAATTCTCAGTCTATCGCACAGAGCCTCAGCCTTCAGAGCAGCCCTCAGCATTCCTTCGCCAGCCAGGCCAGCGGACGCGTGCGGTCGGAGGCCATGGTGGGCGCCGACGCCAGCAACCGCCGCGTGTACGCGTGCCGTGGATTGCAGAAGAGTTCGCGCGTGCCGGCCTGCTCCACAATGCACCCGTGCTGCATCACCGCGACGCGATCGCCCGGCTGATCGCAGGCCTCGGCCACCACCGCGAGGTCGTGCGAGATAAACAGCATGGAGAGGCCAAGGGTCCGTCGCAGGTCCTTCAGCAGCGCCAGAATCTGCGCCTGCACGGTGACGTCGAGGGCCGTCGTCGGCTCGTCGGCAATCAGCAGCCGCGGGCGGTTCACAATCGCCATCGCAATCAGGATGCGCTGGCGCTGGCCGCCGGAGAACTGGTGCGGGTAGTCGCGCGCCCGCCGCTCCGGCTCCGACAGCGCCACCTCGCGCATCGCGTCGAGCACGAGCCGGTCGACGGCCTTCGACGACAGCTCCGGCTGGTGCGCTCGCACCGCCTCGGCAATCTGCGCACCGACCCGCATCACCGGGTTCAGCGCAGTCATCGGCTCCTGAAAGACCATCGCCACATCGCTGCCGCGCCGCCGCCGCATCTCTCGCTCCGGCAGCGCCAGCAGATCGACCGTAGCCGTTGCAGTTGCCGAAAACAGAATCCTGCCCGAGACGCTCGTCTGGGCCGGCAGCAACCGCAGCACAGACAACGCAGTCACCGACTTGCCCGACCCCGACTCGCCCACCAGGCCCAGCGTCTGGCCCGCCACGATCTCGAACCCGATCCCGTGCACCACCTCATGCCCGCTAAATCCAATTGACAGGTCCTCGACCCGCAGAATCGGCGGTGCGCCGTTGCCAATCACTGCGCCGTTGCCGGAAGCCGTCGTTGTACTCACACCCTAGATGGTAGAGCATCTTTCGAACTCCCATGGTGTTGGAAACAGTGTGCAAGCGCGCGGCGGTTCGCTCAAGATACTCTGGGATGAGACGCCGCGCATTCTCGCCGCGTCTAACAGAGCGCATGAAGGAGAGCATGGCCCAGTCTCGCACCTATTGCGGCACGCGTTCCCTCACCCGGGTTCTGGACGCGCTGCTGCTCTGCATTGCCGCGAGCGGGCCCCTGCGCGCGCAGACCCACAAGGTGGCCGCAGCGGAGAACGTCGTCCGCGCGGTCGGCGTCTACGAGTGGACGGGCGATATGGCCAAGCCCGCCGCCAGCCGCCTCATCCCGGTCTCGCTCTTCATCGACAGCAAATTTGAAGACGCCGCCGTCTACCTGGCGCGCCCCGTGCCCTTCGCCCTCACCACTGGCAATGTCTACAACTCGACCAGGCTGGGACTGCGCTGGGAACGCTCGACCTGGCCTTCGCGCGCCACCTGGTGGCCCCCGAGACGGCGACAACCACCTACGACGACGGCTGGTTCGGCTACGGCAAGTTCGTTCCTCCAGCTCCGCCCAAGCCCTC
>JBEKRR010000088.1:0-8116 GCA_049518555.1 Acidobacteriaceae bacterium | reverse complement strand
GACCCCATGCCGCGGCCGACACGCTTCTTGTTTTCATTCGCCTTCTTGGGGGCGTGCAGATTGGAGAGATTGCGGATTGCCATTTCCTGTTTCCTCGCTATAACGCCGGCAGCTCGATGGCCGCCGACTCGCAGTTGGTGAAGCAGTTGTCCGTTGTCTGTTGTTCGTTGTTCGTCAGAGCGGAACGGTCGACGGAGAACGGACATCGGACAACTGCACTTAATCGACGACGCGGACCAGATGTGGCACCTTCGCCACCATTCCGCGGACAGACGGCGTATCTTCGCGCTCGACGATCTGGTTGAGCCGCGTAAACCCAAGCCCCTTGATGACCAGCTTGTGCTTCGTCGGCGTGCATATCTTCGAGCGGAAGTATTGCAGCTTGATCTTTGCGACAGCAGCAGCTTTGGCCATGGCTAGAACTCCTCTACAGACTTGCCGCGCAGGGCGGCGACTTCTGCCTTGTTGCGAAGCTGGGTGAGAGCGTCGAACGTGGCCTTGATGACGTTGTGCGGGTTGGCCGAGCCAAGCGACTTGGTCAGCACATTCTGCACGCCGGCCGAGGTCATGACGGCGCGCACGGTCTTGCCGGCGATCACGCCCGTACCTTCAGGCGCGGGCTTCAGCATCACTGAACCGGCCCCGTAGTGGCCCAGCACCTGATGCGGAATCGTGGTCTGGGTCAGGTTGATCTTGAACAGGTTTTTCTTGGCCGACTCAATCCCCTTGCGAATGGCCTGGGGGACCTCCTTGGCCTTGCCTGAGCCGTACCCGACGACGCCCTCGCCCGGGTCGCCAACCACCACCAGCGCGGCAAACGACATGTTCTTGCCGCCCTTGACCACCTTGGTGACGCGATTGATCGAAACCACCTCGTCCTTCAGATTGAGCCGGTTCGCGTCGAACTTTTTTTTCATCATTGCCATCTGCCCTTCCTCTTTCTGGCCGTCCGCTGGGGCGCCATAAAACCTGTAACTGGAAGCTTAGAATTCGAGACCGGCCTCGCGGGCCGCTTCGGCGAGCGCCTTCACGCGCCCGTGGTATAGGTATCCGCCGCGATCGAAGACCACCTTCTTGATTCCCTTCTCCTGCGCGCGCTCGGCGATCAGCTTGCCGACCAGCTTGGCCGCCGCCACGTTGCCGCCGTATGCCTTGCCTTCGGACCCGGTCTTCTTGCCGAACGAGGACGCTGAAACCAGCGTGACGCCATTGAGATCGTCGATCAGTTGCGTGTAGATGTGGTTCAACGAGCGGTAGACGTTGAGCCGGGGACGCTCGGCGGTGCCGGACATCTTCTGGCGGATACGAGCATGCACGCGCTGGCGGATAACATTGCGTTCGCGGGGACTAATCATCGGTCTTACTTCCCTTCCTATTGGCGTCGCCAGAGTGCTGGTGACGTTCGGGTTAGTAATGCAGCCTTTATCTCTTAGCTTTTAGCTAGAAGCTAACGGCTAGTAGCTACTTCGCTCCGGTCTTGCCTACCTTCTTCTTCAGCCTCTCGCCGCTGTAGCGGACGCCCTTGTTCTTATACGGATCGGGCTTGCGCAGCGAACGCATGTCGGCGGCCACCTGGCCCACCTTCTGGCGATCGATGCCGGAGATGGTAAGGTGCGTCTGCTTGGGATCGATCACGACCTCAATGCCGGTGGGCAGCGGAAACTCAATCTGGTGCGAAAATCCGAGGGTAAAGACGACCGTGTTCTTGCCCTTCAACTCGGCGCGGTACCCGATGCCGACAATGTCGAGTTCCTTGCTCCAGCCCCTGGTGACTCCGACGACAGCATTGCACACCAGCGCGCGCGCCAGTCCGTGGAACGCGGCCTGTTTGTCGTTCTGGCGTTCGGCGATCAAGCTGCCGTCCTTCTGCACCAGCGTAATGCCGCCTGGAAGCAAGGCGCTGACCTTGCCCTTGGGGCCTTCCACAAGCACCGTGTTGCCATCTGCGCTCACCGTGTACTTGACGCCGGCTGGCATGGGAATTGGCTTCTTGCCGATACGCGACATTCGAGATTCCTTTGTGGCTTGCGAGTCGCTCAATGGGAAGCGTATTGAGTTCCACTGCAGCCTGGGCATGGGCCCATCGTTCTAACCTTCAAGTCCGGCAATAGCGAACCGCGCCGGAGTAAATCGTTCAAACCCGCAAGGAATGGGACGAAGCGCGTCCCGCCCGATGCGGCAAGCCTCACCAGACTTCGCAGAGTATCTCTCCGCCAACGCCCTCGCGGCGCGCCTGGCGGCCGGTCATCACGCCCTTCGGCGTGGTCAGGATCGAGATGCCGAGTCCGCCCTGCACGCGGCGGATCTCGTCGCGGCCAAGATACACGCGGCATCCGGGACGCGAGACGCGCTGCAGGTCGCGGATGACGGCCTCGTTGTTGGGGCCGTACTTCAGATACACGCGCAGCACCTTCATGCCGCCCTCTTCGGCCGGCTTGTAGTTGGAGATATAGCCCTCCTCCTTCAGGATGCGGGCGATCTCGCTCTTGAGCTTGGAGGCGGGCACGTCGAGCTTCTGGTGGCGCGCGCGGATGGAGTTGCGGATACGCGTCAGAAAGTCAGCTACTGGATCGGTCAGGTTCATTCATTCTCCTTCATTCCCCGTTCGCTCGACCGTGTCTCTCAACGGCGAGAACCAGCGAAAATGTTGCTGCAACCATTCGATGGAGCGATGCGCTGCATCTATAAAACCAACAGCTCCCAGACTTCAGCATCCTTGGCGATGAGGTCTCTGGAAGGGTGAAACGGCAACGACAACCTATTCAGTATACAGGTTGCCGCGCCGGTACGTTTACCAGCTTGACTTGACGACGCCCGGAATCTCGCCCTTGAGCGCGAGGTTGCGGAAGCAGAGGCGGCAGATCCCGAACTTGCGCAAAAAGGCGCGGGGACGGCCGCACAGTTGGCAGCGGTTGTGCTGACGGGATTTGAACTTCGGCTTCTTAGCGTCCTTGACGCGCTTTGCGGTAGTTGCCATAGTGTTTGCTCTCTATCCTGTTTCCAAATACAGCCTGCAACTTCTGTTACGGCCGTGCGGCTCGGTTCGTTATGCTCCAGCCCGGAACGGCATTCCGAAGCCCTTCAGCAGCGCGCGAGCGCCGTTGTCGTCGGCCGCGGTGGTGACAATGGTGACGTTCATGCCCTTCAGCTTGTCCACCTTCGCGTAGTCGATCTCGGCGAAGATGAGCTGGTCGCGCAGGCCGAGCGTGTAGTTGCCGCGGCCATCGAAGCTCTTCGACGAGACGCCGCGGAAGTCGCGCACGCGCGGCAGCGCAATCGAAATCAGCCGGTCGAGGAACTCGTACATCTTGTCGCCGCGCAGCGTCACCACCGCGCCGATCGGCATCCCCTCGCGCACTTTGAAGGCGGCAATCGACTTCTTTGCCTTGGTGATGACCGGCTTCTGCCCGGCGATCGACGCCAGGTCGGCCACCAGCGGGTCCATGATCTTCACGTTCTGCGTGGCCTCGCCCAGCCCCATGTTGACGACAATCTTCTCCAGCCTCGGAATCGCCATCGGGTTGGTGATGCCAAGCTCCTTGGCAATCGCCGGACGGATCTCGTTCAGGTACTTTTCTTTAAATCGTGCCGCCATGATCGACTTCGCTTTCTCCACGGTTTCCGGAGTAGGCGTCGAGGCCCGTGTACCGATTCGTGGGGTGAACCTGTTTGTTCAACAAATAAATCAAGTTGCCGATAATGCCTTATTTTTTCTTCTCGGGGATCGTGTTTCCACTTGCCTTCGAGAAGCGAACTCTCCTGTCGTCTTCCACTCTCGTCCCGACTCGCGTCTTGTTGCCCTCGCCATCCACCAACATCACGTTCGAGATGTGGATGGAAGACTCCTGCTCGGCGATGCCGCCCTTGATGTTCCGCTGCGGGTTCGGCTTCACGTGCTTCTTGGTCATCATGACGTGCTCGACCAGAAGACGGTCCTTGTCCGCCAGGACACGAAGCACGCGGCCGCGCTTGCCCTTGTCTTTGCCGGCGATCACTTCAACGGTGTCGTTGCGCTTGATCTTAATCTTGCTTGTCGTGATGGACTTGTGCTTCGTCGGCATTGCTGTCCCCTCTTGTCTCGGCAATCTGTCGGGGCCGGAACCCGCTTTGGACCTCTGGCCTGTCGGCCCTCGCGTTCTTTTTGTTCTCAACTAACAACGTGCAACCAGCAACATACAACCGCTTTTAAATCACCTCAGGCGCCAGTGAAACAATCTTGAGAAACTTCTTCTCGCGCAGCTCGCGTGCCACCGGGCCGAATACGCGTGTGCCCACCGGCTCGTTGGTTTCGTTGATCACCACGGCGGCGTTCTGGTCGAAGCGAATATAGGTGCCGTCGCGCCGGCGATATTCCTTGCGCGTGCGCACAATGACCGCTTTCACCACCTTGCCCTTCTTGACCGTTCCGTCGGGCGACGCCTCCTTCACCGCGGCCGTCACCACATCGCCGAGGCCTGCCTTCTTGCCCAGGCCTCCGCCCAGCGGCAGGATTACCTGCAACTTGCGCGCGCCGGAGTTGTCGGCAACATCGAGCATCGTTCTCATCTGGACTGACATATTCGTTCTCCTAAGCCTAAAACCCGGGATATATACCCCTTGAAGCTCTCATCTGCATCGCAAAACAAAAAGTTCCGCTCCAATTCCAAACTACTTCGCTTCCGCGACAGAATCCTTCTCGTCGAGCTGTGAGAGCGAGGAGCGGCGCACGATCTCCTCCAGCGACCAGCGCTTCAGCTTCGACAGTGGCCGCGCCTCGCGGATTCGCACAACGTCGCCGACCCGCGCCGAGTTCAACTCGTCGTGCGCGTAGAACTTCTTGTTCGACTTCATCACGCGCTTGTACTTCGGGTGCGCCTTGCGCATCTCGATCTCGACCACAATCGTCTTCTGCATCTTGGTCGAAACAACCATACCGACCTTTTCGTTGCGGCGAGAGACCTGCGCTTCCGGAACTGCTGTGTTGATTGTGTCAGCCATCGTTAGTCCTTCTTCGCTTTCTTGCGGGCGGTGCGTGTGCTCGCCGCCGGTGCCGTCCGTACGGCGTCCGGCGATGCGGCCTTCTCGGCGGCCAGAGCGCGCTCGCGGGTCACGGTCTGGATGCGGGCGATGTCGAGCTTCAGTGTGCGCAGCTTCTTGACGCCTTCATTGTTGCCAAGGCTCTTCTGGAAGCGTAGGCGAAAGAGCTGCTCGGCGGACTTGGTCTGCTGTGCCGGCAGCTCATCGTCGGTAAGGTTGCGGATCTTTTCGAGTTCCATATTTTTCTTCTTTCGTTGCTAATTCTTTTGGCCGGTCTGGTCCATCTCCGAAACTGCTACTTGACGGCAACGGTTGCCTTGACGGTGTGGCGCTGAATGAACATCGTCTTCAGTGGCAGCTTGTGTGCAGCCAGACGCATGGCTTCCTTCGCCAGTTCGGGCGTAACGCCCTCCATCTCGAACAGAATTTTGCCCGGGCGGACAACCGCGACCCAGTGGTCGGGAGCTCCCTTGCCCTTGCCCATACGTGTCTCGGCGGGCTTCTTGGTGATCGGCTTGTCGGGGAAGATGCGCAGCCATACCTTGCCGCCGCGCTTGATAAACCGCGTCATCGCGATGCGGCTGGCCTCGATCTGGCGGTCGGTAATATAGCCGCACTCCTGCACCTTCAGGCCGAAGTCACCGAACGAGAGATCCGAACCGCGCCACGCCTTGCCGCACATGCGACCGCGCTGCTGCTTGCGAAACTTGACCTTCTTTGGCAATAACATAATAAAAATCCTCTAACTCATAACTCCTTGCAAAGCGGGCCTGCAAATTCGACCGGCCTAACTAACCACTTACAACCAACAACGTACAACTGTTACTAGAACACGCCGGTCGTTATACCCTGGTCGCGGCGCTTCTTCTGCTCGTAGATATCGCCGCGATAGACCCAAGTCTTGACGCCGATGATTCCGTAGGTCGTATGCGCCTCTGAGAACCCATAGTCGATGTCGGCGCGCAGGGTGTGCAGCGGCAAACGCCCCTGCAGGTACCACTCAGATCGCGCAATCTCATTGCCGTTCAGCCGGCCCGACACGCGGACCTTGATGCCCTTGCAGCCAAAGCGCAGCGCCGAATCAACCGACTTGCGCATCGCGCGGCGGAAGCTGACGCGCTTTTCCAACTGTAGCGCGATGTTCTCGGCGACCAACTGCGCGTCGAGCTCCGGCTTGTTGACCTCCAGAATGTCAATGAAGACCTCGCGCGAGCTACGCTTCTGAATGTCGGCCTTCAGCTTATCGATCTCCGCGCCCTTGCGGCCGATGATGATGCCAGGACGCGCGGTGCGGATGATGAGACGCAGCTTGTTGCCAGGACGCTCGACTTCCACCGAACTGACCCCGGCGGCCTTCAGCTTCTCGCGCAACTCAGCCTTCAGCTTGACGTCTTCCACCAACAGCTTGTCGTAGCCGCGCTCTACGAACCAGCGTGACTTCCAAGGCTTGTTGACGCCCAGGCGAAACCCATACGGATGGACCTTCTGTCCCATAGCTTCCTTACCTTCGCCCCGGTCCGGTTGAGCCGGCGGGGCTTGCTGCAAAACCTAAAGTTTACCGGAAGGTTCCCGGCACTACTCCAATTCCCAGACGTTGTTACTTTGTTGCCTTCTTTGTTGTTGCCTTCTTTGTTGCAGCCTTCTTTGATGCAGCCTTCTTTGCGGCGGTCTTCTTCGCCGGAGCTTTCTTCGCCGCTGACTTCTTGGCCACTGGCTTGGCCGGCGTCTTCGTAACCGCTTCGGGCTCAGGCGCAACCACGGTAACCTGCGTTGCAGGCTTCTTCTCCGCAACCGTCACAACAATGTGCGTAAGCCTGCGCTGGTAACGGAACGCGCGTCCCATCGGCGCGGGCCGGATGCGCTTCATGCGCGGCCCGTCATTCGCCACCGCAGTGCGAACGACCAGATTATCCACGTCGATATCGAGGCCCTGTTCCTGCGAGGCGTAGGTCGCATTCTGAATGGCCGAGCGCAACACCTTCTCCACGATCGGCCCCATCCTCTTGGTGGAGAAGTGAACAGTGTTGAGCGCCTGCTCCACGCGCATGCCCTTAATGGTGTCGAGAACCAGCTTCGCCTTCTGCGGGCTGCTGCGCTGAAACTTGGCTTCTGCGCGGAACTCTCGAACTTTGTCTGCTGCAATCTTCGCCATAACTTTGATCCTTCGAACTGCCTGGTGCGTCTTGCTTCTGCAAATATCAACTACAACGAACGCCGCACACTACTTCGGTTTTACGGTGGTCTCGGCCGCCCGTGCGGAGTGGCCCTTGAACGTGCGCGTCGCGGAGAACTCGCCCAGCTTATGACCGACCATATTCTCCGTTACATACACTGGAATAAATTTGCGGCCGTTATGCACGGCAATGGTGTGGCCGACCATGTCCGGGAAGATCGTCGAGCGGCGCGACCAGGTGCGCACAACCTTCTTGTCGTTGGTCTGGTTCATGACCGTGATCTTCGACTGAAGATGCGCGTCGATAAACGGGCCCTTCTTTGCTGAACGTGACATGTTGATGACTCCCGGTTCCTGCTGCGGTTACGTTGCTGAATACCACGAATCTCTTCACTGCGAGACTTGGTGTTGCAATATTCCTAAGCGACAAAGCAACTTACTACTTCCTTCTTACTTACTGCGTCGGCTGACGATAAATACATCGGTCCGCTTGTTATTCCGCGTCTTATATCCGCGCGTCGGCTGGCCCCATGGAGTGACCGGGTGCCGTCCGCCGGAGGTCTTGCCTTCGCCTCCGCCGTGCGGGTGGTCGACCGGGTTCATTGTGACGCCGCGGTTGGCCGGGTTGATTCCCTTCCAGCGGTTGCGCCCGGCTTTGCCGATGGAGACATTCTCATGGTCGGTGTTGCCTACCTGACCGATCGTAGCCATGCACTCGACAAGAACTTTACGTGTCTCACCCGAGGGCAGCTTGAGCAGCGCATAGTCGCCTTCCTTGGCGATCAGATTGACCTGCGCGCCGGCAGAACGCGCCATCTGCGCGCCCTTGCCCGGTCGCAGTTCGATGTTGTGCACGATCGTGCCAAGAGGAATGTTCTTCAGCGGAAGCGCATTGCCCACCAGAATATCGGCGTCCGGCCCGCTCAT
>JBEKRR010000087.1:0-14866 GCA_049518555.1 Acidobacteriaceae bacterium | reverse complement strand
TTCGCGTCGAAACGGACGGTCCCGAGGATCGCCTCCAAGCGGCTGCGCACCGCGTCGAGTTCCTGCGGCGTGATCTCCCGGACGCCGGAGGCCTCGCCGCAGAATGTATTGATCGCCAGGTCGAAGCGATAGCACGCGCCGCGCCGCAGTGTGGTGTAGACCTCGTCGCGCTGCACCGTGCAGATCGCCCGCTGCTCATCGTGGCCGTGCGCGAAGCTGATCCCGGCGATCTCGCTCACCGCGCCGCGCCTTCCCTGCACCGCCGGCGCCGCCTGCCGCGCGCACGCCGCGTCGTTGCGGTGCGGCGTCACGCTGAAGTAGAGGTACGCGCCGCTGAAGGTCGAATCCGGAAACGGGTTCTCCGGAATGCTGACCACCGCGCGCATCAGCGTCGTCCGCGCCGCCGTCCGCGCGTCCAGGCGGAAGGTGCTGATCTCGTGGTCGCGCCGCGCGAAGTTCCAGTTCGCCGGATAGTTGAAGGAAATCTTATAAGTGGGATCGTGAAAGGTCCGCTGTGCTGGCGCAGCGGGCACATTCTGCGCGTGGAGCGCGGCGCAGGCGAAGAAGATCGCGAACAACAAAGCGAAGCGCCAATCCTTCATGAATCAAACTCCCGTTGCTGAACCGTATTCCGGCAAATGCTTCACGACCTCATGCGCGGGTTGGCCAGCGTATACGCCACGTCGGTCAGCAGGTTGACCGCGACATACGTCAGCCCGACGGCCAGAATGCATCCCTGCACCAGAGCATAGTCGCGGTTGGAGATGGCCGAAAGCGTCAGCCGCCCGATCCCCGGCCAACTGAAGACCGTCTCGGTAACGATGGCCCCCGCCAGCAGGCTGCCAAACTGCAATCCCACCACCGTCAGCACCGGAATCAGCGCATTGCCCAGCGCGTGCCTGTAGACCACAGTCCGCTCGCTGAGGCCCTTGGCGCGCGCCGTGCGGATGTAGTCCTGCCCCAGCTCCTCCAGCATCGCCGTGCGCACCATGCGGGTCAGCACTCCAGCCAGGCCGCTGCCCAGCGTGATCGCGGGAAGGATGAGATAGAGCCAGAAGCGCGCCCCGAAGATTCGCCCCGTCCCCGCGCCCGAGACCGGAAGCCATCCAAGTTCAATCGAAAAAATCAAAATTAAAATCGGCCCCAGCGCGAAGTTCGGGAACGACAGCCCGCCCAGGCTCACCACGCCGAACACACGGTCCGGCCAGCGTCCGCGATGCAGCGCGGAGAAGACGCCCGCCGGGAGCGAGACCGCAATCCCGATCAGCAGCGCGGCCAGCGTCAGCGCCAGCGTGTAGGGATAGCGCTCGAGGACGAGGTGCGTCACCGAGTCGTGCAGGCGCAGCGACTCGCCCAGGTTGGCGTGCAGCACGCCGCGCCAGTAGTGGAGATACTGCGTTCCCAGCGGCGCATCCAGCCCGTACGCATGGCGCAGGACGGAGACGTCGGAGGCGGTCGCGCCCTCGCCCAGCATCTGCACGATGGGATCGCCGGGAACGAGATGGATCAGCAGAAAGACCACCGATACCACCACCCACAACACAGGCAGCGTAACTAGAATGCGGCGAACGGGTTTGGCAAGAGTCATTGGTCTGTTGAGGTTCGTTGGTTGACAGGAACCGCGTGAAGCTGCTTTTCAACCATGGGCGACGCATTCAATTTCAGCCATTATCGATCAACTTCCAGCCGCATTCGGCGCGGGGTGAATTGCCTGCGCAACCAGACGGACTCCGAGCGCCGCGCATACGCGACTCACTGTATCGAATCGTGGGGCGCTATCTGGGCGCAAGGCTTTGTACAGGGCTTCACGAGTGATCCCAGCCGTCTTGGCGATCTCCGTCATTCCTCGAGCGCGAGCAATATCGCCCAGGGCCGCTGCCAATAAAGCTGCATCCCTCGTCTCCAGAATGTCAGTCAAGTAGGCCGCGATGGTGGTTTCGCTCTCTAGATAATGAGCAGCGTCGAACTCGGGCAGATCGGTCGCTTTAATGCGTTTGCTCATGATTTTCCCTCCGCTCAATCGAGCATTGCGGCCAGTTTCTTGGCGCGCTTTATGTCTCTCTTCTGTGTGCGCTTCGAGCCGCCAACAAGCAACACAATCAGTTGTCTGCCGCGTTGTGTAAAGTACACGCGCCACCCCGCGCCCAGATGGATGCGCAACTCGGATACGCCGTCGCCGACAGGCTCAACGTCTCCCCTCAGTCCGCGTTCCAGCCGTTTGATCCTGGCCACGATCACGCCGCGTACTGTCGCATCCTTCAGCGCCTCAATCCAGGCGGTGAACTGGGGATGCGGTCTGATCGAAAACATAGATTGACTGTAATCGAGCGATTACGCAGTGTCAAGCTGTTTCTATTTGGGATCAGTTCGTTGTCGAGGGACTTGTTGGTGTGGGCGCGATCGTCTCCACGCGGACGCGCGCGATGCGCCGGCCGGCCATCTCCGCGACGACGAAGCGGCGTCCTGCGTACTGCACGCTCTCGCCCGCCTCGGGCAGATGGCCAAGCTGCGCCAGCAGAAATCCGGCCAATGTCTCCACTCCTGCCTCGCGCGGAAACGTCCAGTGCAGTTGCGTTCCCAGGTCGCGCAGCGTGGTGCTGCCGTCCAGCGACATCACCCCCTCCGCGTTGAAACCGGCCGTGCGCGAGGCGATGTCGAACTCGTCTTCCAGCTCGCCCACCACCTGCTCCAGAACGTCCTCCGCCGTGACGATCCCCACAGTCGAGCCGAACTCATCCACCACGACGGCAATCTGGCGGCGGCGTTGCTGAAACTCCTGCAACAGCTCCACGGCCAGCTTGGTCTCCGGCACCACAAAGACGTCGCGCATCACCTGGCGCAGCGTCAACCCGGTGTCCACCGCGCCGCCGAGGCCCAGCGCAACCGCGCGAAAGTGCATCAGCCGCGAGATGTCCTTGGAGTAGACCACGCCGACGATGCGGTCGGGGTCCGCCATCATTCCAGCCGCCGCTCCGCTCGCCCCCTCGTACACCGGCACGCGCGAGTGTTGCTCCTCCACAATGCGCGCGCTGGCCCGTTCGATGGTCATGTCGGCGGCGAGCGAGAAGATCTTGCCGCGCGGAGTCATGATCTCGCGCACGGTAACGTGGTTCAGCTCGATGGCGCGATGGATGATCTCCTCCTGAAACACCGGAAGCAGGCCCATGCGGCGCGTCGCCGTGGCGATCATCTTCAGCTCTTCGGGCGAGTGCACCTGCCCCTCGCCGTGCAGCGGCGCGCGGAACAGCCGCAGCACCAGCGCCGCCGAGCGGTTCATCAGCCGCACCGCAGGCCGGGTCATGCGGATGAAGGCGTCCATCGGCCCGGCAACGGCCAGCGCGATCCGCTCGGCGCGTTGCAGGGCAAGCGACTTCGGCACCAGTTCGCCCAGCAGCACCTCAAAGTAAGTGATCGCCGCAAACGCAATCGCAATGGCAGCCGTGTGCGCGTAGAGCACCGCGTGCGGCGGCATCACGCTGAGCCAGTGCCCGGCCGCGGCCAGCAGCATTCCGGCCACGGCCGGCTCGCCGATCCAGCCCAGCGCGAGCGCGGCCAGGGTGACGCCAAACTGCACCGCGGGCAGAAAATCGTCCAGGTTGCGCTTCAGGTGCAACGCGGTGCGCGCTCCGTGCCGGCCCAGGGCGAGCAACTGCTCCATGCGCGTCTGGCGCACGCTGATCAGCGCAAACTCCGCGGCCACAAAGAAGCTGTTGGCCAGAATAAAGAAGGCCACCAGCACCGCGCGAAGGATCATCCATTCCATCATTCCGTGCTGAGTCTAGCATTTCGCGGCGGAAGCATCTCCGCGCAGGCAAAAAATTGCCCGGCAGCGCGACCGGCCGCCGGGCAACTTCTCAACCAAACTCAACGCAAATTAAAAACCTTACGCGAGGACTTTCACAATCGACTTGTCGATCGTGTCCTTGGGCACAAATCCCACGATCTGCTCGGAGACCTTGCCGCCCTTGAAGAGCAGCAGCGCGGGGATGCCGCGAATGCCGTAGCGCATCGGAGTGGCCGTGTTGGCGTCCACATCCATCTTCATCACCTTCAACTTGCCGTTATAGAACGATGCAACCTCGTCCACCACCGGCGCCAGCGCGCGGCACGGCCCGCACCAGGCGGCCCAGAAGTCCACCAGCACGGGCTGCTCCGATTGCAGCACTTCCTTCTCAAACTCCGCGTCGCTTACCGCCGTCACAAACTGTCCTGCCATCTGCTGCTCCTCCCGCCACCTGTCCCAGCGGACAGGGCGGCGTCTTTCCTCCGACTTGAGATTCAATCCAACTTCATCATAAATGCGCGATTCAATCTCTCTTCATAATAGATGCGCCAGTGCTGTGCAAGGTTCAAATCGGTCCGAGGTCTTTAGAGGTTGTCATCCACCGCTTAGACCAACTCCACGCTCGCGCCCGCGCCGATGCTTGTCTCAACAATCTCCAGCGCCGGGTCCCCAACAACCTGCCGAATCCGCTCGGCAATCTCTGCGATCGCGGCGTCCGCCTCGACCACCAGCAGCACGCCCGGCCCGGCCCCGCTCAGCGCCACGCCCAGCACACCGGATTCCCCCGCCAGCGGCAGCAGCCGGTCCAGCAGCGGACAGGCCTCCATGCGGAACGGCTGGTGCATGCGGTCCTGCATCGCCACCTGCAGCAGATCGCCCCGTCCCAGCGCAAACGCGGCAACCAGCAGCGCGGCCCGCTGAACGTTGGCCACGGCATCGGTTCGGCTGTACCCGGCGGGCAGCATCTCCCGCGCCTTCTCGGTCGCCAGGCTGACCGGCGGAAACGCTAGCAGCAGCTTCCACGCCAACTGCTGGCCGAAGGTGGCCGAATGCACCGAGCGGTCAGAATCCCCGGCAACCACCGACACCGTCACATGGCCCAGCGCGCAGGCCGCCACATTGTCGGGATGGCCCTCCCGCCGCGTGGCCTCCTCGATGCAGGCGCGCTGGTCCCAGCCCAGCCCGCCGAAGTGGTTGGCCAGCATCACGCCGCCAAGCCGCGCCGCCGCGCTCGACCCGCATCCCATGCCCAGCGGAATCTCGTTGTGAATCCGCAGATCGAGCGGAACCAGAGCGCGGCCCGCACCCTGCATCACCTCGCGATAGGTCTCGAAGATCATGTTGTTCGCGGTGCGCGCGCAGCGTTCCGCATCGCGCCCGGTGGCCACAATCGTCAGCTCCGTGCGGCCCGATTCCGTCCCGCCCGGCAATTGCAACGCCCGCGCCTCGATGGTCAGCGCGAGCGCCAACGCCACGCCAACCGCATCGAATCCCGGTCCCAGGTTGGCGCTGGTGGCAGGCAGCCGCAGCCGGATTCCGCCAGCCAATGCGCCCATGTTGTCACTCGAAATCTGGCCCAAACTCCGCCCCTCGCTCTCGCTCATTTTGAACTTCCGGGCGCCGCTTGTGTCCCCGCCGCGTCGGCCTTCTCCATGCGCTCTTCGAGCGCGCGCAGCACCACCGACTCGTCCGCCTCCAGCACCAGCGGAGGCTTGCGCAGCGCCGCATGACGCGCCCGCTCGGCCTCGGTCGCGCCCGCAATCTCCGCCGCCGTCAACAGCTCGCCGCGGTGGTAGTCGATGGTGTACTGCGGGTCCTTCAGCGTGTGCCCGGTCAGCACCAGCACCACGCGCTCCTCGCGCGTCACTCGTCCCGCGGCCACCAGCTTCTTCAGCCCGGCCAGCGTCACCGCCGACGCCGGCTCGCAGCCCACGCCCTCGGCCCCGATCTCCGCCTTGGCCAGCGCAATCTCCTGCTCGCTCACCTGTTCGCACCATCCGCCGGTCTCTTCGATCACGCGCGAGGCCTTCCTCCAGCTTGCGGGGTTGCCGATGCGGATCGCGGTCGCCCGCGTCTCCGCCTTCACCGGCTTCATCTCGCGGTTCTCGTCGCCAAACCAGCGATAGAGCGGGTTCGCGCCCTGGGCCTGGATCACGTGGATCTTCGGCACGCGCTGGACCAGCCCCAGGTGCTTCATCTCCAGAAAGCCCTTGCCCAGCGCCGACGAGTTGCCCAGGTTCCCGCCCGGCACCACCAGGTGCTCCGGAACCTGCCACTCCATCTGCTCCACAATCTCCATCGCCGGGGTCTTCTGTCCCTCCAGCCGGTACGGGTTCACCGAGTTCAGCAGATAGATCGGGAACTGCTGCACGAGCTTCGTGAGCAGCTTGAGGCATCCGTCGAAGTCGGTTTTCAACTGCACCGTTAGAGCGCCATAGTCCATCGCCTGCGAGAGCTTGCCCCAGGCAATCTTGCCATCGGGAATAAATACGATCGAGCGCAGCCCTGCGCGGGCCGCATAGGCCGCCATCGAAGCCGAAGTGTTGCCGGTCGAAGCGCAGGCCACCCACTGGAATCCGCGCTCCACCGCAACCGACAGCGCCGCCGTCATTCCGGTGTCCTTGAACGAGCCGGTGGGATTCATTCCCTGGTGCTTGGCCAGCAGCCAGTCCACGCCCGCCAGCTCCGCCGAACGGGGCATCTCGTACAGCGGCGTGTTGCCCTCGCGCAGCGTCACCACGCGCTCCACGTCGCGCACAATCGGAAGCAACTCGCGGAAGCGCCACACCCCGCTCTGGTCCACCGGCATCGTCGATGTCCTGCGCTCCTGCCACAGATGGCGCATCCCGCCGGGATTGGGCAGGCGCACCGCCGATGCAGCAGGCGCGGGAGACTTCGCGGAAGGGCTGGCCGAAGCGTTCGCCGGAGAACTGGTGGGCGCGCCCGCATTCCACGGCCCTGCTCCCTCGCTCCAGGGATAGATCACCTCATACAGCCCATTGCAATCCGGGCAGCGAAAATCGCTGCGCACCGCCTCCGTGGCAATTCTCGCCCCGCAGTTTGTGCATCGTAGTTGATGGCTCGCGCTCATTGTCTTGTCTTTAGCCTATCGCATGAGGAGTAATCTTCCCAACGAACCGCCGCGCATCTCCATAAACTCCGTCATCCCGACCTACCCCTACCCTCCGTCATCCCGACCGGAGCGCGTAGCGCGCAGTGGAGGGACCCCCGCATTTCGCTGTTGCCTGTTCTCTGCGGTGGTCTGTACAGGCTGCGGATAAACTCCCGCTTTTGCCTTTCGGAGGGAGCAGGGGGCTTCAGCCCCCTGAATAAGCCTCGTAGAATCAAGGGGCTTTAGAGGCTGCTGAAAAACTCTGTTTTGCTTAAGGGCACGGCTTCAGCCGTGCCGTAAGATGCTTTATCTGCAATACGGCTTTAGCCGCTGAGGGCAGGTTTAAGGCGATGCATCGACTTTTTCAGCATCCTCTTTAGCCCCGGGCCTTTTGCTCGTAGCGCCAAAACAGCCTTTTCCGCAGCATGTGTAGCCCGTGGATTTGCGATAACCCGAACCACTCTCAACCCGCCGCTGCAAATCCCAGCAGCACCGGCTCCTGCTCCAGCCGCACCCCCGTCCGCGCCCGCACGCCTTCGATCACCGCGTCCCGCAGCGCGACGATCTCCCCCGCCGTCGCTCCTCCGCGGTTCACAATCGCCAGCACATGCTTCGACGACAGCCCCGCCCGGCCCATCGCAAATCCCTTCTGAAATCCCGCCAGCTCGATCAGCCAGGCCGCCGACAGTTTCACCACGCAATCCTCCGTCGCGTACCCCCAGCCCGCCGGAAACTGCGGCACATCCGCAACGCGACAGCCCGCAGTCGCAGCCAGCCGCGCCAGCACATCCACCGTCACCACCGGGTTCTTGAAGAACGACCCCGCGCTGCGCGAGTCCGCATCGTCTGCCACCAACAGCATCCCCTTGCGCACGCGAATCTCCCGCACCGCCGCAGCCGTCTCCGCCAGCGTCGGCCGCGCAACTCCGCGCTCCGCAAAATATTGCTTCACATCGCGGTACTCCAGCAGCGGCTTGCCCCCAATCGCCAGCCTGTACTCCACGCGCGTGATCGCGTAACGCCCGCGCCCGGTTGTATTGAAGAGGCTGCGCCGGTAGCCGAAGCCGCACTCCGCAGCCGCCAGATCGACCGCCTTCTCCGCCGCCAGGTCGAGCGCGCGCACGCGAACAATTGTCTGCGAGACCTCCTGCCCGTACGCCCCGACGTTCTGCACGGGAGTTCCTCCCACGCTTCCGGGAATCCCCGCCAGGCACTCCACACCCGCGCCGTTCTTCTCCACCGCGAGCCGCACCACCGCGTCCCACTCGGCCCCCGCGCCGGCTGTAAGGCTCGCCGTCCCGTCGCCCGCCTCCGCCCACTGCAATGCGCCGCCCGCCACGCGCACCACCACGCCGTTGAACCCCTCGTCGCTCACCAGGATCTCCTCCTCGTCGCCCGTCTCCACAAACCAGCGCGCCGCCCCGCCCACCCCCAGCGTGGTGTACTGCGCCAGCGCAACATTCTCCAGAATCGTCACGCCTCCAGAGTAGAGCAACCCGCCGATTGCAGCCAGCAAATTGCCATATCTGTGGTGGGTCACTTTGAAGTCCGGACGAACGAAGTACCCTATAACCCCGTATTCAAGGCACAAAAGCGATTCGGACTATCCATCCCAACCCTGTTTTACGCAGAACCACCAAAACCACAGGAATGCGATTACGACTAGCGCGAGCGCGGTCATCGTAACCCAACTCTGAGTCAATGCATCCGAGCCAGTGTTTCTGCTCGGGTGTTTGGGATTATAGAGGATCTCGAAGTCGTGGCCACATTTCTGCGGAGAACTCGCCCTATACGTCCCCTTGAAGGTTTGGCCATCGGCTGAGTACGAGAAGGTAACGACGTACCCTGGAGGACAGTACTCCCCCTCATAAGTCAGACCCTCCGAACCACGCTGCTCGCAGGCTATGATGGTCGCTCTCGCGCTGACCCAGTCACTCACCCGGCAACCGTACAGAGGAAGAAGCTGTCAAGCCGAGCATTCTAGCCTCCCGCAAAGTCACATTATAGGAAAGTTCAGTCGTTCCCTCAAATTGACCCCCTACCGCCAGATCGCTGCATCCGCCGCGTCGCTTCGGACATCCAAAGCAATGGAGTCGTGACAGCGCGCACGCAGGCACATCTTCTCCAGGAGGTTTTTCATGTACCCAGAGACCATGCTGATTCCCATGCGCGAAGAGTTGACCCGCGCCGGCATTCAGGAGGCGCGCACCGCCGCTGACGTGGACGCCGCGCTGGCCCTGCCCGGGACCACCCTGCTGGTGGTCAACTCCATCTGCGGATGCGCCGCCGGAAAGATGCGTCCCGCCGTCCGTCTTGCTCTGCAGCACACAACTACGCCCGACCAGGCCGTCACCGTCTTCGCCGGGCAGGATGCCGAGGCCACCCAACGCGCCCGCGACTACCTGGCCGGCAATCCGCCCAGCTCGCCCGCCATCGCTATCCTGCGCGACGGCCAGCTTGTCTACCTGATGCAGCGCTCGGCCATCGAAACCTCCACCGCGCCCGCCATCGCCCAAGAGCTGACCTGCGCCTTCGACGCCTACTGCGCCACCGCAGCCGCGTAGCGCCCGGCACAGGCATTCCCCAAAATCAGCAGAAAACCCGTCTTCTGTGGCCGATTGATCGCCGCCGGAAGAACTGTGCCCGGTTAAAATTTTCTAACCGCCGGCCGGCATCTGCCTGCACCCGGTTTTCCCTCTCTTTTTCTTCCTCCCCCCTCATCTGAAACGCGTTTTGCGCCGATGAGGGGTGTAAGCCATGTCGAGCAGCCACTTCATCTCCGCGGGTTCTTTGCGGCAACCGTTCTCCGATTCGCGGAATCCGGACCCTGCGGGCTCCGCGCTCGCCTCCTCTTCCCGCAGCATCCAGCGCGATCCGGTGCTGCTGGGCGAAAGCCTTGCCATCCGCCGCCTGCGCTCGCAGGTCCAGCGCATCGCCCCCTACTTCCGCACCGCGCTGATTCGCGGCGAGACCGGCTCCGGCAAGCAGCTTGTCGCGCGCGCCATTCACGCCCTCTCGCCCGGCCCCGACGGCCCATTCATCGCCGCCAACGCCAGCGCGCTCGCCGAATCCATCGCCAAAGGCGAACCGATACGCTCCGCATCCTCGCCAACCGCCGCCTCGCTGCTCAACTCCGCCAACGGCGGCACGCTCTATCTGGACAGCGTCGGAGAGCTTCCCTTCACCCTGCAGGCCGCGCTCTTCCGCTTCATCCGCGCCTGCGAGGAGCGCCGCAACGTCCCACAGCCGGCCGGCCGCAGCGAGTTCCGCCGCACCGAGCCGGCACGCATTGACACCCGAATTCTCGCCTCCACCGATCGCGACCTGCGCGTTCTGGCCGCCATCGGCCAGTTCCGCCAGGACCTCTACGCGCGCCTCTCCGCGGTCGAAATCCTCGTCCCGCCGCTGCGCCAGCGCGTCGAGGACATTCCCGTCCTGGCCGCGTGGCTGCTGCGCAGGATCGCCGACGAGACCGGCCAGGCCCCCAAGCTGCTCGCCAAATCCACCCTGGTCCAACTGCAGGAGCGCCTCTGGCCAAACAATCTGCGCGAACTGGAACGCGTCATCGCCCAGGCCGCCGCGCTCGCCGAGGGGGCCGTCGTCGAACCGCGCCACCTGCTGGCGCTGGTCGAACCCGCCTCCGCCGCATCACCCCGCCCGCCCGCCATCCACATCGAGCGCCTGCACGACGTCATCCAGCAGCACGTCCTCGACGTCCTCACCCGCTGCGGAGGAAACAAGCTGCGCGCCGCCGAGCTGCTCGGCATCAGCCGCTCCACCCTCTACCGCATGTTGGACGCCAGCTCCGTCTCCAGCGAATCCCGCGCCAGCTAGTGTCCTGTCTCGAAAGTTCGCAGCATAACAAATCTGTCATCCTGAGCGGAGTTTGGCGCGTTGTTTGCGCCAAACGCAGTCGAAGGACCTGCGGTTTCGCCGACCGATTGATTCAGTGCACTTCTGGGACACCACACTAGCCACCCAAAAAAATCTTTTTCTCAACCTCGATACACTCGATGCAGGCGTCTTTTCGCCCCGAGGGTTCGAAGTCGAATGAAGAATCTCTGCATCGCCCTATTGCTTTCTGCCACAGCAGCAACCCCGCTCTCCGCCCAACTGCGCGCCGCGCCCGCGCCCACTCCCGCCGCCGTCCCCGCGCAGAATCTCAACCAGGACATCGCCGCCCGCTCGCGCGATCTCTCCCGCCTCTTCGACGAGATATGGCAGGACAAGCTCCGCCACGAGCCGGAGTACGCCACAACCCTCGGCGACAAGCGCTACGACGACCAGCTCACCGACTTCTCCCCCCGCGCCTACAACGAATCCCTCGCCCGCGGCCGCGCCTTCATCGAGCGGCTCGCTGCCATCGACACCACCGGCCTTCCCCACCAGGAACAGCTCTCCGCCGAGCTCATGCTGCGCTCGCTCAGCGACGACCAGGAGGCCGCGCGTTTCAAGGAATGGGAGATGCCCGTCAACCAGTACGAGGGCCTGCAGCTCGACATGCCCCAGCTCGCCGCCCACACCTCCTTCGACACCAGTGAAGACTACGACCACTACATCGCCCGCCTCGCCAAGGTCCCCGTCGCCTTCTCCCAGATCATGACCAACCTGCAGTCCGGCCTGGACGACCATCGCACTCCGCCGCAGTTCCTCATGCAGAAGGCCCTCGCCGAGACCCAGACCATCGCCGCCCAGAAGCCTGCCGACAGCCCCTTCGCCCTGCCACTCAAAAATTTCCCCGCGTCCATCGGCCCGGAAGACCAGAAGCGCATCACGGAAGCCGTGCTCGACGCCATCGCCACCCAGGTCCTTCCCTCCTACCAGCGCTTCGCCAAGTTCCTCGCCGTCGCCTACATCCCCAACTGCCGCACCGACCCCGGCATCTGGGCGCTGCCCGACGGCGACGCCTACTACGCCTTCCGCATCCGCCAGTCCACCACGCTGAATAAATCCGCCGCGGAGATTCACCAAACCGGCCTCGACGAGGTCGCCCGCGATCAGGCCAAGATGCTCGCCATCGTGCATCAATTGGGCTTTGCCGACCAAAAGTCCTTCAACGCCGCGCTCAAGGCCAACCCCAAGCTCCATCCCGCCTCCGCCGACGCTCTGCTCGACGCCTACAAGGGATACATTGCCCAGATGCAGCCCCGCCTGCCGGAGCTATTCGGAACCCTCCCCAAGGCCCGCCTCGAGGTCGTCGCCATACCCGACTACATGGCCCCCAATCAGCCCCAGGCCTTTTACGACCAGGGCACGCCCGACGGCAAGCGTCCCGGCCAGGTCGATGTCAACACCTACCACTGGGCAGACCGCTCGCTGGCCGATGTCGAGGCCGTCGCCTACCACGAAGGCATCCCCGGCCACCACCTGCAAATCTCCATCCAGCAGGAGCTGACCGGCCTTCCCGCCTTCCGCCGGCAGTCCTACTACACCGCCTACACCGAGGGCTGGGCGCTCTACAGCGAGCAGCTGGGCAAGGAGATCGGCTTCTACCAGGACCCCTACTCCGACTACGGCCGCCTGGAGGCCGACATGTGGCGAGCGATTCGTCTGGTGGTGGACACCGGCGTCCACTCCCAGCACTGGACCCGCCAGCAGATGGTCGACTACTTCCACCAGTACTCCGGCCTCGACGAGACCAACATCCAGTCCGAGGTGGACCGTTACATCGCATGGCCCGCGCAGGCGCTCGGCTACAAGATGGGCCAGCTCAAGATTCTGGAGTTGCGCGACCGCGCCAAGTCCGCCCTCGGCCCCCGCTTCGACCTCAAGGCCTTCCACGACGTTGTCCTCGACTCCGGCGCGCTCCCCCTGGATGTCCTCGAAGCCCAGGTCAACGCCTGGATTCAGTCCCAGCTCGCAGCGCAGAAGCCAAACCCGTAGTCGCCACGCGTCGGGTGCTGGGTCTTACGATTCTCCTAAAACTTGTCAAGTCCATAAACCCTCTCCTATTCCAATAACCCAAGCATCAACAGTCATTTAGCCAAGAATAAACATACTTGAAACACCAAGGTGTGTTCGCTCATCTGACTCCAAGGAGGGATTTACAAAGTTCGTTCAACCAAGTGCAATACTCTAAGGATCTATTTCAATGCCCAAGCCTCGGCTTGTTCATGCAACGGCACTCTCGCATCCCGCTTGTGCATCGCATAGATTCGTGTACCAATTTTGAGGCGTTTAGGATCTGGCAATCCCCACGCCCCAATGGTTCCATCGGTTCTCAGGTATTGATGGACTCTGGCTTGTTCTTGCCCATCAGGGTTGTCATATGAGATTTCTTGAGTCAGGGTACAGAACGGTTCGCACGCCGCCGTTCTGCTAGGATGGGTATTACGAGTGATTCGCTGCATCAGTTCGCCACTCTTGACTCTGGCCAAGAAACGGTGTCTTCTGAATAACCAGCGCATTTTCCATTCTGTAATGCGCTTTGGAGGGGTAGGAGGATTCATGATCGACCATTCTCAAATTTCTGAACATTTGGCCATGTACCTGAATGGGCACATCGACCTAGAATCCTTTGAGGACTGGGTCATCGCGAATACATGGGATATCCACTTGGAAAATGATCCGAAAGCGGCCAGCCTCGCATATGCGCTTGAAGAGTCTTTCGCGGAATACTCAAGTGGACATCTCACAGAGGCGCAACTCAGGGATGAGTTTAGGCTCCTGTTATTGGAGCGGGAGCCTGTTCGCGTCATAGAGCTTGTATTGGGCAAGGAACCACTGCCAGCTATGAGCTCTTCGTGGAGCGGTGAACTCGTCATTGTACAGTAGGACTCCTTTTATCGGACGAATCTTGAGGTAGAGTCACGGACGACTTTGCCAAGACAAATTGCGCTCTTGCCACTTCACTTCCGTCAACTATAAGGACTATCTGATGAATTCCAAATTCCTTGGGTGCCACGCCCATTCGCGCGAGCAATGCAACTGATCGTGGCATCTCAGGAATCTTCCCCACGGGTATCTGTTGATCTGTGAGCGCAGGTTGCTCCTTCTCCTCACCACTTGGGCGAATCACTTTTAGTGAAATTGTGTGTTTAGACTCGTCGTCACTTGAAAACCGGACACTTGCGAAAAAGCATAATGAAGCAGGGAGTGCCTCCACGGGGATACCAGGTAACGGAGTCAGAGTAAATATATTCACCACTCGGATTATGGTGAATACGCCGTCCGCTTCCTGTAGCACACGTTCGCAAACCAAGCAGTCTGCCGATATAAAGGCCATAGCCAAACCTCGCTTCTATGCTGCAAGTATAATATCCTCATGAGGAGGCCGCCCGATACGCCGGAGTTCGCCGACTGATACAGTCATCGCAGTCGCATGTTGATTAGTGTGCGTCCAGCCCGGCCCATCCTGCTATTTCTTGGCCATCGAGCGCAGCAGGACCACCAGGTTCCAGATGTCGTCCGGCTTGGCGCGGTCGCCCTCGGCGGGCATCTTGCCCTTGCCGTCGTGGATGAGCGTGTAGAGCTCCCCGTCGGTCTTGTCCTTCAGCGTATCCGGGTCGCGCAGGTCCTTCATGCTCAGCCCCATATCTGACACCAGATCTCCCTTGCCGTTGCCGTTCTCTCCGTGGCACATCGCGCAATCGATGCTGTAGGTTTCTTTGGCGTGGGCCTGCGATTCGGCCGTGGGTTTTACCGGATTGTTCGCAGGAACCGCTGCGGCGGGAGGCGCAGCCGGGGCAGGAGGAGCAGTCTGATCGGCTGGCGCAGCCGGGGCAGGAGGAGCAGTCTGATCGGGAGGCGCAGCCTGTGCAGGAGGCGCGGCCTGTGCGGGAGGCGCAGCCTGGGTTGGAGGTGCAGCCGGGGCAGGCGGAGCAGCCGGCCCCTGCGACAGGAGAGCTAGAAACATCAGCGAGGGGAGAACGAACAGAAGCTTCAGCATCGCAAACCTCCATGGAGTCGACCGAAACAATACCCAGCAGAATCCTATGCCTCATACGCGCCGATTGGAATCCTTTATCGCA
>JBEKRR010000086.1:0-8535 GCA_049518555.1 Acidobacteriaceae bacterium | reverse complement strand
GTCGCCGTCTTCGGCCTCAACTCCGGCGAGGCCTTCGTCGGAGTCGTCGGCCCATTGATCGAAGTCCCCGCCCTCATCAGTCTGGTCAACGTCGCCTTCTGGATCCGCCGCCGCTTCTACGGTAATTGAAGTTGACGTCCAGCGGATGTATTGCTACGCTGCGTGCATCATGCGATCAGCTATTTACGCCGTCCTACTCCTGACCCTCTGCCCACTCCTGATCGCACAATCCCATCCCGGCGTACCGGCAATATCTGCTACATCTGCTACATTGCGGGACACGCATCTTCCTTCACCGTTGCGACAGGATATTCTTGCTCAACTGCAAAAGAGCATTCTCGAAGCATTGTCACATGTGACGAACGGTGATCACACGGTCGCTCACGCCCAGAAAATTGCATTGGACTCCAAGGTTCGCTTCTTGCAACCGAGCCATCGCGGTCCTTCCGCGATTATTCTCTCCAGCGAACAATGTTCGCCGAATGGGGTGAACTGTCTGTCCTGGGTCTTCATGACGAAAGACGGTCATGCTGTCCTGGCCTTTGAAGCGGATGGGTCGGGAATCGGTATTGAACCCACATCCCACCATGGAATGCCCGATCTATCATCTGAGGAAAGATACGGCCACACCACGGACGGAGAAATCGAATTCTATGAGTTCAACGGAAAAACGTACAGTTCAGCATATTGCTTTGAATCCACCGTAGACGAGACTGGGAAGAGAAATGAATCCCCGCACGAAGCCTGCTCTTATTCGCAATAATGCACGAACCGTCAGCCGCCCCCAAACGCAGCAGCGGCGACCGCATACGCAACGGCCGCCGCCTTGCCGCTCAATTAGCAACTAACCACTAGATCTGGCAGCTCACCATGCCGCGCTTCTCCAGATACCGCTGGTGGAACTCCTCCGCCTTCCAGAAGGCGCACGCCGGCATCACCTGGGTTGCAATCGGCCTGCGATAGGCGCCGGTTGCATTCAACTCCGCGATCTTGGCTCTCGCCTGCCAGAGCTGGTCGTCCGAATGAGCAAAGATGACGCTGCGGTACTGCGAGCCCCAGTCCGGCCCCTGACGGTTCACCTGCGTCGGATCGTGCATGGCAAAGAACGCGTCCAGCAGCGTGTCGAAGGAGACACGCGACGGATCGAAGGTCACGTCCACCACCTCCGCGTGTCCGGTGTGGTCGCTGCACACGTCCTTGTAGGTGGGGTGCTCCAGATTGCCCCCCGCATATCCTGCCGCTGTGTCGATCACTCCCGGAATCTCTGCAAATCGGGCCTCAACGCCCCAAAAACATCCAGCTCCAAATGTTGCCCGCTCAATTGCCACTTTGTCTTGCTCCTTTGCTGCCCCAGTTGCTGCTCGGATGGGGTTTTTCAATCGTCCGCCTGCCCGGCGCCTGTTTCTCTATCGGCCAATCTCCGCCCGGCTTCGCTCTCCGTTTCATCGCCCCGGTCCGGTGCTTCTGGCGATGGCTCTATTTGGATGCATCAGCCTCCATTTTGTCTTCTACGCAGTATTAAAAACTGCGAGTTCCATTAGGGCCGCGTGTATTTCTAGGCTCATCGACCCACTCTCGTCAAATCCCCTTTTGGGTCATAACTACATCGCCAACCCCACCCTGCTACACCCCGGAACTGACACCTGCCAACTCACATCTGTCTTCGTTTCTTCATTCCCGGGGCCTTCAACTGGGCAAACTCCGGCATGCGCTTCCTGGGAACCACTTTCTTGCCCTTGGCCGCGCGCTCCAGCGCCATCACCTCGCCCGGCTTTAACTCGCGGAACTCGCCCGGCGGAACGTCCAGCCGCAGCGCGCCGTAGCCGATCCGCCGGATCTTCTCCACGTGGTGTCCGATCTCCTCGAACATCTTGCGCAACTGGCGGTTGCGTCCCTCGGTCAGCGTCACCTGGTACCAGGGATTGTCGCCTGCGCGCACCAGCTCCACCCGCGCCGGCGCGGTCAGAATCCGGTCGCGGCGTCCCGCCCTCACCTCGTCCAGCCGCCCGCGGTCGATCACGATCCCGCGGCGAATCTGCTCCAGCCCCGCCTCCGCGGGAACTCCGCTCACCTTCACCAGATAGGTCTTCTCTACGCCCGCCGCAGCCTTCGACAGCGAGTTGGCCAGCTCGCCGTCGTTGGTCATCAACAACAGGCCCTCAGACAGATAATCCAGCCGCCCCACGGGATAGAGCCGCACCCGGTCGCCGTGCGGCCCGGATTTTGGCTTCATCATCAGGTCCATCACGGTCGGCCGCTTCTGCGGATCGTCCAGCGTCGTCACGTACCCGCGCGGTTTGTTCAGCAGGTAGTAGCGCCGCGCCTCCGGCCCCTTCAGCAGCTTGCCATCCACGCGGATGTGGTCGCGCGCGGCGTCGTGCCGCGTCCCCAGCTCGGAGATCACCTTGCCGTTGACCTGCACCCGCCCGGCCAGGATGATCTCCTCGGCCTTGCGCCGGCTGGCCACTCCCGCGCCGGCAAGAATCTTCTGCAGCCGCTCCCCCTTCGGCTGCTCTTGTATCTCTTGTTTGTCATTCCCGTAGGGAATCTGCTTCTGTTCTTCCGCCTGCCCACCCATTGCCTTCGTCATTCCCTGCCTCATCCTTCTGACCGCGGAGTTGCTCATCGCGGTCACATTCATCGCAAGTGCCAATGAAACCGGCCCTACTCCATTATCACCCACCCCACAGCTTGGCCTCGGCAGCCGATGGATCGGATGCGTCATTCTCCGTCTCAGAAGGGAGTGACTCAGGCTCCTCGGGCGGCGCAGACGGCTCGTGCTCCATCGGCATCTCCTCCTGCTCGGCCAACTGCCCGGCCATCTTCTCGAACTCCTCGATCGAGGGCAGCTCGGAGACGTCCTTCAGCCCGAACTTCAGCAGAAACTCGCGCGTCGTCTTGTACAGGATGGGCCGCCCGATCACATGCTTGCGCCCGGCCGTCGCAATCAGTTTGCGCGCCAGCAGCGAACCAAGCACGGCACTGGAGTCCACGCCGCGAATCTCGGAGATCTCGGGCGCCGTCACCGGCTGCTTGTACGCCACCACGGCCAGGGTCTCCAGCGATTGCAGCGTCAGCTTCAGCGGCGGCTTCAACGTCTTCACGAACCCGCGCACCGCGTCGTGGTACTCCGGCTTGGTGGCAAAACGGAAGCCGCCGGCGACCTCGCGAATCTCCAACCCGTGGTCCGATTCCGGCGCCGCGTACTCAGCGATCAACTGGTCCAGCAGCACGCGAAAGTGCGCGCGCAGCCGGGCCAGGCGCGACCGCTCCGCCCGCGCGGCAGCCGCAGCCGCAGCCGCATCGAACGCAGAGGAGTCCGCAGCCGAGTCCGCAGCCGAACCTGTTTGCTCCGCAGTCTGCGGGTCCGGCTCCATTGCAAGAACGCCGCTGGCCTCGTCCGCGTCGGAGTTACCCGGCGAATCGGCAGAGTCTGGCGCGGCTGGCGGACCAGCCTCCGCGACAGGCCCTGCATTGTCCGCATCGAACTCCGGCCCGAGCGCCGGGTCTGCCTCCGCCGCTTCCAGCTCGTTCAGCGAGAGCGTCTGCTGCGCCGAAACCGAGCGGTCCAGCTCGGCCTGCGCTTCATCGCCCAGCAGTCCCACGAGTTGCGTCAGCGTCACCGGCTCTTCGGAGGCATAGATTACAGCTTCGATCTTAGCTTTCAGGCTCATGGTTAGTGTCAAAGGCTAGCATATCAACCCAGCGGCCTGTGCGCAGAGACTAAAGCATTTCTCGAATTGGTGCAGAGGGAAACCACGGCATATGAGTGGCTTTTTCCTCAAGAAAAAACCACCTCGCACGCTTTCTCCAACCCCACGTGAATTCGAGAAATGCTCTAGTGGCCCGCGCACAGAAAAAACCCCGCGTCTTCCTGCTCACAGAAGGGTGTGTTCTCAATGGAAATCGGTGTTACGCAACTCCTCAGCCTCGCCTGCCCTCTACTTCGCCAGCGAGTTGAAGAGCCAGAAGAGCCCGCCGGAGAGCAGCGCCGCCGCGGGCAGGGTGAAGACCCACGCAGCCGTGATGTTGCGAATCGTGGCCCGTTGCAACCCGCTTCGGTTGGCCGCCATCGTCCCCGCCACGCTGGAGCTCAGCACATGCGTCGTGGACACCGGAAGGCCGAATGTGCCCGCCGCCAGGATCGTCGCCATGGTTACCAGCTCCGCCGAGGCACCCTGCGCATAGGTCATGTGCGCCTTGCCGATCTTCTCGCCCACCGTCACCACGATCCGCTTCCATCCGATCATCGTGCCCAGCCCCAGCGCCAGCGCCACCGCAACCTTCACCCAGCTGGGAATAAACTTTGTCGACTTGTCCAGATAGCCCGTATAGTTGGCAACGATCTTTGCGTCCGAGGCCGACATCCGCGGCCCGCCGCTCTTGGCCATCAGCCGCAGCGTCTCGCTGGCCAGGTACATCTGGTTGCGCACGTTGGCCTGCATCGTAGTCGGCACGCCCTGCAGCGACCCATACTGCGTGGCCTCGTTGCGGATCTCCAGCACCATCTGTTGCAGCGCCAGCGTCACTCCCGGCTCGTACTTCTTGGTGCTGACAAAGTTCTCCAGCTCGGAATCGGCGTTCTGCGCCGCCGTTCCCGGCTGCACATAATGGTCCAGCGCACCGGCCACCTGCGTCGAAACCACCGCGAACGCCTGCACCTGGCTGGCGCCCATGGTATGGTTCAGCGCGTAGGCCGTGGGAACCGTGCCCACCAGGATCAGCATCATCAGCCCCATGCCCTTCTGGCCGTCGTTGGAGCCGTGCGCATAGCTCACCCCGCCGCAGGTCAGAATCAGCAGACAGCGGATGTAAAACGGCGGCGGCGCGGCTCCCTTCGGGGCCTGATACAGCCGCGGGTCTCGCGCCAACAGCTTGAAGAGAAGAAGCACCAGCCCCGCCGCGACAAATCCCACCGCGGGCGAGACGCAAAGCGCCGCAATCACCTTCTTCACCTGCTCCCAATCCAGGCCCGACGTTCCCGTCTTCCCGATCATCATTTGGTACGCCAGCCCCACGCCCAGGATCGAACCGATCATGGTATGCGAACTGGACACCGGCAGCCCGCGGTACCAGGTAGCCAGGTTCCACAGGATCGCCGCCACCAGCAGGGCAAAGACCATCGCGAAGCCCGAACCCGAGTTCCCCTTCAGAATCAACTCCACCGGCAGCAGCGAGACGATCGCCCAAGCCACCGCGCCCGAGCTCAGCATCACCCCCACAAAATTCAGGATTCCGGAATAAACCACAGCGACATGCGGCTCCAGCGAGTGGGTATAGATCACCGTCGCCACCGCATTCGCCGTATCGTGAAACCCGTTCACAAACTCGAACCCCAGCGCAATCAGCAACGCCAGCCCAAGCAGCAGGTATGGAAACAGATGCACCGTATGGACTACCGAAAGGTCCCCCCACACCTGCGCCGTGATATAGATCAATCCACCCGCCAAAATCAGCGCAAATATCCCTACGCCGATCTTTCCGGCGGACGACTTCTTCAGATTGTCTTCGAGTAGCTTTTCTTCGAGTATCGTGGGCTGTGGCAGCGTGGCGGGCGTGGCCATGAATCACCTAACTTGAATTGCTGATCCACAGCTAACGCTACTCTATTCACCGTCTAGAAATATTACAGTTCCGTGAAAGATTCAGTCGTTCCGCAACCTCCGCTCGCCCCAAACGCGCATCCAGACGCAATCTAACCAGCATATTAATCAACTGTTTATAAATGAACCGGACGGCCCGGCGGACTGTGGACAACAGGGCACGAAGGACGAATACCGCACAGCGGAAAACGAATATCGCACAGTTGAACTACCGCCAGTCGTCGCGCGCAGGCGCCTCACCGGCAAAGACCAGGTCGAAGCTGTCCGCCTTCTTGATCAGAATGTCGCCCAGTTCGCGCGGCTGGTGCAACAGCACCGCCTGCAGGCGCACCAGTTCAAGCATTGCCAGAAACATGCAGATCAGCGCCCGCTCCGAGTGCGTGCGCTGCAGCAACCGCCGCAGGCTCACCGGGCGGTCCTCCAGCATCAGCCGCTGCTTCACGTAGTCGATCATCTGCGCCACCGTCACCGACTCCTCGTCCACGTCCAGCACGGGCCGCTCGCGCAGCCGCTCCAGCACCTGCTGAAAGACGCGCACCAGGTCCACCGTGTCGGCGGCAATCTCCTGCTCGTCGCCGGCGCCCGCCTGCTCGCCGCCCGTCTCGTCGCGCAGAAACGACTTCATGCCGGGGTTCGACCAGGTTGCCTCTTCAATCTGCTGCTTCTGCATCAGCATCTGCGCGGCGGCCTTGAAACGCTCGTGCTCCAGCAGCCGCTCCACCAGCTCGCGGCGCGGGTCCTCGGCGTCCGCTCCCGTCACATCCGATGGATCGCGCGGCAGCAGCGTCCTCGATTTGATGTGGATCAGCAGCGACGCCATGTAGATGAACTCGCCCGCCGCATCCACGTCGGTCTGCCGCAACTGATGGCAGTAGTCGAGGAACTGCGCCGTAATCAGGGCGATGGGAATGTCGTAGATGTCGATGTTCTGTTTGCGGATCAGGTCCAGCAGAAGGTCCAGCGGGCCGTCGTAGACCTGCCCCACGGTCACCGAGAACGGCGACTGCGAAGCCTCTTCCTGTTGTGCCGCCTCGGTGCGCTTCGGCTCGTCCGCGGGTACATCCGGCCCCGGCCGCAGCACCAGCGTCTCCCCCACCGGCTCAATCGCCTCGTCGGCAACCGTGCTCGAAGCAGCGGGAGTCGTGGCCGCGCCGTCCTCCACCGCGCCGCTTGGCTCGCCTGGTGTCGCGTCGCTCAGGGTCTTCTTCGCCATCGCTATCCAAGCCCCACCGCAGCGCGCACCTGCTGCATCGTCACGTCGGCGCGTGCATTGGCCCGCACCGCACCCTGGTCGAGGATCGCCTTCACCTCATCGGGATGCGCCTCGAAGTGTTGCCTTCGCTGCTGGATCGGCGCGAGTTCCTTCACCACAGCATCCGCCAGCCATCCCTTGCACTGGATGCAGCCAATCCCCGCCGAGGTGCAGCCCGCGCGCACTTCCGCCTGCGTCTCGCCGGACGAAAAGACCTTGTGCAGATCGAAGACGGGGCACAGATCGGGGTTGCCCTTGTCCGTCCTCCGAATGCGCGCCGGATCGGTCACCATCGTCTTCAGCTTGGCGCGAATCTCCGGCTCCGGGTCGCTCAGCAGGATCGTGTTCCCGTAGCTCTTCGACATCTTGCGCCCATCGGTGCCCGGCAGCTTCGGACTCGGCGTCAGCAGCACCCTCGGCTCGGGCAGTATCTCCTGATCGTCTCCACTGTAAAAATGGTTGAACCGCCGCGCGATCTCGCGTGTGATCTCCACGTGCGCTGCCTGGTCCTGTCCGACGGGCACGAAGTCAGCCTGATACACCAGAATGTCCGCGCTCATCAGCAGCGGATAGCCGAGAAAGCCAAAGGTTCCGAGATCCTTCTCCTTGAGCTGCTCCTGCTGGTCCTTGTAGCTGGGCACGCGCTCCAGCCAGCTCAGCGGCGTAATCATCCCCAGCAGCAGGCTCAGCTCGGCGTGCGCCGGAACATCGCTCTGCACAAAGATCGTGCAGCGCTTCGGGTCGAGCCCGGCGGAGAGAAAGTCCAGCGCAACATCCCGCACGTTTGCGCGCAGCTCGCTGGTGTCGGCGTAGTCCGTCGTCAGCGCGTGGTAGTCCGCGATGAAGAAGTAGCACTCGTACTTCGGCGCGCCGCCGGCGTGGGTGGCGTTCTGCAGTTCCACCCAGTTCTTCAGCGCGCCCATGTAGTTGCCCAGGTGCAGCTTGCCCGTGGGCCTCATCCCGCTCAGCACGCGCCTCGGCGCCGGTCGTCTCGTCTCTTCGCTCATAATGTTCTCAATCCAAAGCGTACAGGATGCCGCTGCTTACAGCGAGAGCAGCAGCCGGTCGTAGACGCCCATCAACGGATAATAGAAGCTCGCGATCCAATGTCCGCCAAAGAGCAACAAGACGATCAGGCCGTACATCCCGATCTGGTTGTAGACCTGTTCCACGCGGTAGGGCAAAAAGTGGCGCAGAACGTGGCTGCCGTCCAGCGGCGGGATCGGGATCAGGTTGAAGACAAGCAGCAGCAGGTTGATGAGCACGCCGTAGTAGAGCAGCATCGCCACCGGAAAAAGCGGAAACGCGCCGACATCCACCGGAATGTGGTTTGCAGTCGCCATCGCAGCAGCGATGGTCATCAAGCCTCCCGGCGCCGCATGTTTAAAGACGATCAGCAACAGGAGAGCGACGGTGGCCATGGCCAGGTTGCTGGCCGGCCCGGCCAGCGAGACCAGAATGTCGTCGCGCCGGAGGTGGCGGAAGTTGCGCGTGGTCACCGGGCAGGGCTTGGCCCAGCCGATCAGCCATCCGCCATAGACCAGCGAGATGAGCGGGACCAGCACCGAGCCCAGCGGATCGAGGTGTTTCGCCGGGTTCAGCGTCACGCGCCCCAGCATGTAGGCCGTCGGGTCGCCCAGGCGCATGGCCACGTAGGCGTGCGCGCTCTCGTGCACCGAG
>JBEKRR010000085.1:0-9225 GCA_049518555.1 Acidobacteriaceae bacterium | reverse complement strand
GGCTTCTGGACGAAGTTCTCCGCGCCAGCGCGGATGGCGTCCACCACGTTCGACACCTTGCCGTACGCCGTAATCATGATCACCGGCAGCGTCGGCTGCATCTCCAGAATGCGCGGCAGCAGGTCGATACCGTTCTCGCCGGGCAGCGCCAGGTCCAGCAGAAGCAGGTCGAACTCGCCCGCCGCCAGTTGTTCGATCCCCGCCGGGCCGTCCGCAGCCACTGTGACCTGGAAGCCCTCCAAGCTGAGCAGAGCGTCGAGCGATTCGCGGATCGCCAGCTCGTCGTCCACGATCAGGATGCGCGCCGGGCCAACCACGCGCGCGTCCGCCCCCACCAGGCGCGGCTCTGTCGCCTCCGCATTCGCGGCAGCAGCCGCATCAGAGTTCACGGATACAGTCGCTTCAGACATGGGCACTCTTCCCTCTGCATACACAGCCGATTGCAATCCCGGCTCCTGCCTCAACTCCGCTCATCGATCGAAACGCCGCTCTACACATGGACCATGCTCCGTGGCTCGCCAGTCTCCGCATCCGTGCCCTCCACCGGCGCAGTTGCGGTGCTCTCGGCCGCCGCAGCCGGAACCTCCGCGGATGGGCCCGCGACACTCCTGCCCGCGCCAGCCGCCGCGGTCACTGGAAACTCCAGCCGGAAGGTCGTTCCCACGCCCACCGTGCTCTCCACCTGCATCTTGCCGCCGTGCTCCTGCATGATCCCGTAGCTCACTGCCAGGCCCAACCCGGTGCCCTTGTGCTGCCCTGTGCGCGGCTCGGCCTTGGTGGTAAAGAACGGGTCGAAGATGCGATGCAGGTGCTCCGGCTCGATCCCGTCGCCGAAGTCCTGCACCACCACCGTGACGCGTCCCACCCTCTGCTGTGTGACAATCCGTATCCTTCCGTTGGCGGAACCATGCATGGCGTCGCGCGCGTTCAGCAGCAGGTTCAGCACCACCTGTTGCAGCTTGCCCTCGTTGCCCTGGATGAGCGGCAGCTCCCGGTCCAGCTCTGTCTCCACCCGGATCTGCGCCGTCTTGAACTGGTGCTCCACCAGCGTCAGCGTGTCGCCCAGCAGCCGGTTCAGATCGACCGGGCCGAACTCGCTGCCGCCGGTCCGCGAAAAATTCAGCAGCCCGTTCACAATCTCCGACGCGCGAAAGGTCTGCTGCGTGATCTTCTCCAGAACCGGCGCAAGCCGCTTGTCCTGGTCCATCATCGGAAGCATCTGCTTGGCCAGCATCTGGGTGTAGCTGCTGATGACCGCCAGCGGCGTGTTCACCTCATGCGCCACGCCCGCCGCCAGCAGCCCGATCGACGACAGCTTCTCCGCCTGCGTCAGTTGCGCCTCCAGCTCCATGCGGTCGGTAATGTCGTCCACCAGCACGATCCGTCCCACCACCGCGAACTCCCGCGTCAGCAGCGGCGCAATCGCGATGTTGGCCACCCGCGTCTCGCCCGCCGGCAGCAGCAGCCGCACCTTGTAGAACGTATGCGTCCCCTGCTCGCCGCGCACGCTATCGAAGTGCGCCATGAACTCCGGCGGGAAGATCGCCGCCAGCCCCTGGCCCAGCGCCTCGCCCCGCGACCGCGCGTACATCGCCTCCATCTGTGCGTTCCAGCTCTCGATCCGGTCGTCGAGATCGACCGCGAAGACGCCAATGTGGATCGATTCCACGATGTTTTCGTGGAACTCCTTCAGCCGCTCGAACTCGCCGATCTTCTGCTCCAGCCGCCGGTAGAGCTGCGCATTCTGGATTGCAATCCCGATGTACCCGGCCAGCGATCCCAGCACCTCCATGTCCTCGCTGGACAGAAAATCTCCGGCGTCGGTGCGTCCCAGCCCCAGGACCGCCACCGTCCGCGTCCCGCCGCCCTCGCGGTTCGCCACCCGGCAGGGCAGGTAGTAGTTCAGGTCCAGCAGCCCCGCGCTCCTCTGCTGCTCGTCCGGCAGGCGCAGCACCTGCTGCGGGTTCTCCAGAAAGATATGGTCGTCCGCGTCCCAGCGGTCAAAGTCGAGAAAACGCACGTCGAGCCCGCGCATCTCCTCCACATCCAGGTTTGCCAGCCCGTGCGAGGCCGCCAGCTCAAAGTGCCCGCCTGGCTTCGCCGTGCCGTTCTCATTCGCCGAACCGTTTTGCCTCGCATGGCCGTTCCCTTCGCCGTCCGCTCCGCCACCGCCGGAGTCCACATCCTTCTCCGCCGCCAGAAACACCGCCACCCGCGTCACCAGCAGCGTCTCCGGCAGGCGCTCCACAATCGAGCCCACCAGCGCGCCCAGGTCCGTCTGCGAGTTCAGGCTGCGGCCAAAGTCGATCAGCGTTTCGCGATAGTCGAAGCTCTTCTGGTCGAAGACGCGGTCCACCCATGCCTGGATCATTCGCCGCAACGGGTCGAACGACAGCCCCACCACAAGAATGGCCACAATCGGCCCCATGTAGCCGAACGAGGGGAACCGTGCATGCACCATCTCCGACGTGATGCCCACCGCCAGAAAGTAGAATCCGACCAGCGCCGCCGTCGCCAGCGTATAGGTCACGCCGCGCTTGAAGATCAGGTCCACATCCATCAGCCGGTAGCGCACAATCGCCCAACTGAAGGTCAAAGGAAGAAACGCCAGGAACAGCAGCACAATCTTCGACAACAGGGTCGGCACGGTGAAGCCCAGCAGATACGGCACCGCGTACAGCAGCGTGAACGGCGTCACTGCCAGCAGCGTTCCACGCGTCAGCCACTTCAGTTGCTGCCGCTCCAGCGGCGATCCCGCCCTCAGGTAGCGCCGGTAGAAGACCACCGCCGCAACCACATAGTAGCCCGCCATGTAGCCCACGCCGATCTGGTCCAGCCGGTGGCTCAACACCCCGGTCGCCGACCAGCGCTCGATCGCCCACGCCTGCAAGCCCGCCAGGTAGGCGCCCGGAACATACAGCAGCGCGGGCAGCAGGCGCCGCCCAAGCCGCTTGCGCGCCTTCGCCGCTGCACCCTCATCGGCCCCGCCCGCGTCCGAGAAGCTCACCGCGAAGTGCACAAACAGGGCCGGCTGCAACATATTCGCGATCAGGTTGCCCCAGTAGATCACCCGGTCGAACAACCCCGGCTCGCCCGTCGACCGGAATGCATACAGCACGAACGACACCAGGCAGAAGACATAAAAATGCAGCGATTTCGGCGCCGTCCAGCGCCGGAACAGAACATACAGCCCAATCAGCAGATACACCAGCGCGATCAGCCGCGAGCCCTGCGCCATGCTCCGGTCCGCCGGCTCCAGGTACACCTGCACCGGAAACCGGGCCGCGCTCTCCATCTCTTGCGCCCCCGGCCCACGCGTCTCCGGCAGAGGACGATAGATTGTGTAGCTGGCGGCGTGCTCCCATATCCCATTGCTGTACATCGCCCGCACCTGCGATGCCACCCGCGGCGTCGGCTCCCCGTTGATCGCCTCCAGTATGTCCCCGGTGCGAATACCCGCCCTGCCGCCGGGCGAATCCGCAGGAACCCGGTCCGCCCGCAACCAGCCCTGCGCCTCAACCCATGTCACCCCGTCCGTGGGAAACTCGGTGCCCAGCTCCTGCGACAGGTTGAAGCCCGCAAGGACGCACACCCCCAGCGTCGCAACCGCAAGGGCGACGGCAAGAATTCGCGTCTGGAAGGCGTCTCTCATCATGAGCACAGCTAACTACGCACAGCAAACTACGAGCGTTCCCTGCAATCGTTCAACAACTCAGACCGCTTCCCCCCCGCTCGCACACTTATCCAAATCGGATTAAGCACATAGGTCGCCAAACGGGAAATCACAGATTCCAAGAGATGTCGCCCTTGGGCTTGTCAATTCCTACCAATAATCATAAACACTTCCATTAATTGGGGAAATGCCGCTCCAGAAGATTGCCCCTTTGCCCTTAGCCCTTACCTCATACCTCACACCTCAACCCTCTTGCCTGGAATTGAAATGGTTCCGGCCAAACTCCCAGCACTGGAACAAGGATTCCTTCACCGTCCTTCCACGCTCTATGTCGATGGACCCTGAGCGATATATGCTCGAAGTGAGAAAAAGCGCACCATGGACCCCGCACCCACGCTCCCCGCCAGCTTCGACGCCTTCCTCGGCAACACCCCCGCCGTCGTATCGCTGCGCGCCGCCATCGCCGCCGGCCGCCTGCCTCACTCCCTCATCCTCTCCGGTCCCGCCGGGGCGGGCAAGTACACCCTCGCCCTCATGCTCGCCATGGCCGTCGAGTGCCAGCGCCAGCCCCGCGAGCTCTCGTCCCCCCGCTCTCAGTCAAATGCCCAGTCCCTCGCCGGCTTCTGCGGCGTTTGCTCCAACTGCACCCGCATCGCCAGTGCCGCCAACCTCGAAGACCAAGTCGCCGCCGCCGTCCTCGCCCGCGAAGAGCTGCGCGAGACCGACAAGAAAGAGACCCGCGTCCTCATCCAGCCCCACCCAGACCTTCTCATCCTTCCGCCCGACCCGCCCCAGCTCCTCATCAAGCTCGGCCAGGTCCGCACCCTCATCCAGCGCGCCCACTACCTGCCCAGCGAGGCGCCGCGCCGCATCTTCATCCTCACCTCCGCCAGCATGATGAAGGAGGCCGCCAACTCCCTGCTCAAGGTCCTCGAGGAGCCCCCCGACACCGTCCTCATCCTCATCCTCGCCGAAAACCCCGGCGAGCTGTTGCCCACCATCCGCTCGCGCTGCGCCACTGTCCGCCTCGGCGCGCTTCCCGTCGAAGAGGTCGAAGCCCTGCTCGCCTCCCGCCGTCCCGATGTCCCCGCCAAACAGCGCGCTCTCATCGCCCGCCTCGCGCAGGGAGCAGCCGGCCGCGCCCTCGCCTTCGACCTCGAAGCCTACATCGCCGCCCGCGCCGACGCCCTCATCTTTCTCCGCAACGCAGCGGGTGCCCAATCAGGCAACAAATCGGGTGCCCCAGGTCTCGCATCTGAGACCTGGGTTCAGGACCCTGACCACACCGCCCTCTTCAAGAGCACCGAGACCTACCGCGCCGGGGCCGACGGCCAGACCAAGACCCTCGCCCTGCTGCGCGCCCTCGCGCTCCTGCTCGAAGACCTTCTCCTGCTCGACAGCGGCACGCCCGAACTCGTCCGCAACACCGACCTCCGCGCCGAGCTCGACCGCCTGGCCGCCGCCCTCCCCTTCGCCTGGATCGAATCGGCCAGTCACTCCCTCGACCAGGTCCACTCCGGCCTGCGCCGCAACCTCCTCCGCTCCCTCTCCCTCGACGCCTTCGCCGCCCAGCTCACCACACCCGCGCACACCCTATGACCCTTGGGTCTCCCCGCTCGGCGAATGTCCTGATCTAGAATCGCTGCGGAAGAGTCGTTCCCTCCTGCGGATTGATGCGGCTTTAGCCAATGCAATAGCGTTCAAGGATGGCACGTCCACCGGGAGACTCGGGACCGAGACTAGAGGCTTGTGCCTGGCGAGGGGGGTAGACCACTATGCCCTTCTGACCCATGGGCAAGCCCCAAAAACTTCCCTTTTTCATGACAATCAGCGTCAGCTTACCCGCTTTTGCGTCGGGAACCAACCTTTCGTGGACGAATTTCTTCACCATCTTGACAGAGGGTAGCTTCGTGATGAGTTTTTGAGCGCCAAACGTGCGCGAATGATACGGAACCAACTCCACGCTTGCAAGCTTCCTCGATAGATCACGCAGTGCCTCGAAGTAGCTTCCATCGAACTTCCGATCGGCAATCAAAGTGAGCACGCCGCGAAGCTTTTTCTCCCACCATGTGAAACCGCCGGTCCAGCAAAATTGAGGGTCGAGAAATGGAAACGGAAACTCAATCCCGTTGAATGACTGGCGTAGATTGTCTTTCAGTCGCACCCGGAATTCCGGAACTTTGGACTCGGCCCAATAGTCGGTATACGCGAGGCCCGGATTTATTTGGAGAATCACAAACTCAGCACAACTGAGGTCGCCTAGATAGGGACCCGGCATCAGAGACAAATGCAGCCGGTCATCAAAAGGACAAAATCGCCTGACGGAAATCAGACTATCAAAGTCCACCGAATCGACGTCGATGAACCTGTCACCCTCCTGTCGGAGGATGGGAAGATCGGCTGGATGGGCGAAAAATGGTGCGGCAAATTCGCACTGCCAAAAATCGACAAGCTCATTGGGCATCATGGACTGATACTCCGTTCCTTGGACTACATGACAGTGTAGAGTGGCTGGCTCAGTCTACTACCCCTCCCGCGCCGCCTTCTCCAGCCTGTCGCGCAGCGCATCGCCCAACCCATCCATCGTCGGCACCGGACAAACAATCGCCCTCACTCCGCGCTCGTCCAGCATTCGCAGCCCCGCAAACAACCGCCGCGCCAGACTCTCCGCATCCTCCCACGCTCCCCAGCGAAAGACTGCCCCCGCCGCGCCCGCGTCCCAGCCATCCGGCAGCATCACCCCAACCTCCGTAGCGGCATACTTCGCAACCTCGCGCAGCATCTCCTCCTGCCCCTCCACCAGCACCAGCCGCGCCCGCGGCGCGTAGTGCCGCATTCCCATCCCCGGCGAGGCCATGGCAACCGGCGCCTCCAATCCATTCGCTCCGCCCGCCAAACCCTCCGCCACGGAGACCACGCGCACCTCCTCCCCGATCACCTGCGCAATCATCGCCGCCGTCACCGCTCCCAGCCGATAGATCGCCCGCGCCGCCACGTCCAGCACAGTCGACTCCACCCCCACATTCGTCGCCCCGCCGTCTAGCACCGCATCGATCCGCCCATCCAGATCGGCCAGCACATGCGCCGCCGTCGTCGGGCTCATCCCGCCAAATCGGTTCGCGCTGGGCGCGGCAACCGGTACGCCCGCCAGCCGGATCAGCTCCCGCGCCACTGGATGCGCCGGCATTCGCACCCCCACCAGCGCCCGCCCAGCCGTCACCGCGTCCGGGACCGCAGCCGTCCTTAGCAGCAGCAGCGTCAGCGGCCCCGGCCAGAACGCCTCCATCAGCCTCGCGACCACACGCCCCTCGTCTCCCGCTGGGACCGCCGCCACCCGCTCCAGCATCGCGCGCCCCTCCACATGCACAATCATCGGGTCCCAACTCGGCCGCCGCTTCGCCGCAAATATCTTCTCCACCGCTGTAGAATCCAGCGCATTCGCCCCCAGCCCATACACCGTCTCGGTGGGAAACGCCACCGTCCCGCCGCCGCGCAGCAACTCCGCCGCCCGCGCCAAGTCGCTAACCCGCAGCCGCTCGGTCTGCAGGCCCAACCCCTGCTCCGTCCGGCGCTCACCTCCGCGTTCCGGTCCCAACTTTTCACTCATCGAAAGCGTCGCCTCTCTCCCTCATCCTACCGCCCGCGCCGTATACTCAACGAATGCAGACCGCCGAGATCGAGCTCAAGTTCCCCATCCACGATCTCGCTCGCCTGCAATCGCGTCTTCCCGGCCTCGGATTCCAGCTCGACACACCGCGCACCTTCGAGCAGAACACCCTCTACGACACGCCCTCCCGCACCCTCCGCGCATCCCGCCAGATCCTTCGCATTCGCCACTACGGCGGCCTCTGGATCCTCACCCACAAGCGCCCGGCAGACGCCCCCGCAGTCGGCGGCCCGGCCAACTCCGGCGCCGCGGCTCGTTCAGAAGCTGCGTCCAGCTACAAAGTCCGCATCGAGACCGAGACTCTCCTCACAGACGGCCCCGCGCTCGCCGCCATCTTCCATCAAATGGGATACAGTCCCGTCTTCCGCTACGAAAAGTACCGCACCGAGTGGTCCTTCTCCACTCCCACCATCGACGGCCCGCTCTTTACCGGCCCGGCTCATCCAGTTGATGTCTCCATGCCCAGCCCCAGCCTCCACCTCGTCCTCGACGAGACGCCCATCGGCGACTACGCCGAGCTGGAAGGCCCCCCCGCCTGGATCGACCGCACCCTGGCCCAGCTCGGCGTCGATCCCGCCACCTGCCTCACAGACAGCTACGGCAGCCTCTTCCTCGCCTGGAAGCAGCGCACCGGCAGCCCCGCCGAAAATCTTTCCTTCGACGAAATCCCCGCCCCTGCCGTCCTCCAGCCCGCGCTTGGCTAACGAACCGCTCCCCCCGGGCCGATACACCCTCTGAAGGCCTGTCCGGGCCGCTCTGTACCAGAGGACCGCATGAAACTCGAATCCAAGCTCGGCATCAGCACCAGCGTCCTTATTCTCGCCATGTTCATCAGCGCGTCCTTCGCGCACATGCGCGAGCAGGAGGCCAACCGGCTTGCCGCCTCCGTTGCCAACGGGCGGATCCCCGTCATCTGCAGGGCCCGCGAGGTGCGCGCCGCCATGATGACCAGCGTGCAGGATCTGGAGACCTACCTGGTCTTCGGAACCGATCCCGCATCCTCTCAGCAACTGCGCAAGCAGCGCCTGGACGACCTGAATGCCGCGGACGCGCCTCTCGCCCAACTCCTCGATCTGGGCCGCCACTACGATCTCGGCAGCGATGCCTCCATCATTCAGCAGATTCCGCAAGGCCTGGTCCAGCTCCGCCCCGTGGAAGAAGAAGTCGAGCGGCTCAACGAGATGCACACCACCGCAGCCTCAAGCCAGGCCCGTGAACTCCTGCGCACTCAGATCCTTTCCCTGAACTCCACCCTGTTCGCCTCCATGGGCACTCTCGTCCACTCCCAGGAAAATCAATGCGACGCCGATATGGCCTTGCTGCAACGGTACAACTTCGCCGTCCTCATCACCCTGTGGACCGCCACCATCTTCGGCGCGCTCGCCGGCGGCATCCTCTCGTTTCTCCTCGCCCGGCGCATCACCCGCAGCATCGACCTGGTCGCCGACCGCGCCGACGCCATCGCCTCCGGTGACCTCACAGGCGACGAACTCGACATCCACTCCTCCGACCAGATCGGCTCGCTCGCCCGCGCCATGCAACAGATGCAGAGCAGCCTGGGCAGCATCATCGGCACCGTCGCCCACACCGTCGGCTCGCTCACCGCAAGCGCCACCTCCATGAGCTCCGCCACCGACCATATCCACCGCCGTGTCGACCAGCAGGCCCAGCAGACCCAGCAGGCTGCCACCGCCATGCAGGAGATGTCCGCCTCCATCGCCGAGGTCTCCCGCCACACCCAGTCCGCCGCCGAGGCCGCCCGCTCCGCCGCTCAGACCGCCCATGAGGGCGACACCATCGTCAAGCAGATGCTCGGCTCCATGCACTCCATCGCCACCGCCGTCAACGACACCTCCTCCGCCGTCGGCCTGCTCGGAGAAGACTC
>JBEKRR010000084.1:0-9290 GCA_049518555.1 Acidobacteriaceae bacterium | reverse complement strand
CCCCCCCCCAGAAATTGTCATCCTGAGCGAAGCGCGCAGCGCGAGTCGAAGGACCTGCGGTTGCTTTCTCTCAGCCCCATGTTTCCCGCTGCTAAACTCAAACCAGCATGTTTGAGACCCTCAGCGACAAACTTCAGCGTTCCTTCAAGTCCCTGCGCGGCCAGGGCACCATCACCGAAGAGAACATCTCCGACGCCCTGCGCGAGATCCGCATCGCCCTCATCGAGGCCGATGTCTCGCTCTCCGTCGTCACCGATCTGGTCGAACACATCCGCCTCCGCGCCCTCGGCACGCAGGTCACCACCGCCCTCTCACCCTCCGAGCAGATCGTCAAGATCGTCCACGACGAGCTCATCGCCCTCCTCGGCCGCGACACGGCGCGTTTCCGCACCAGCTCGCAGCCGCCCAGTGTCGTTCTCATGGCCGGCCTGCAGGGCGGCGGCAAGACCACCACCTCCGCCAAGCTCGCCGCATGGCTCAAGAAGTCCGGCCACCGCCCCATGCTCGTCTCGGTCGACGTCTATCGTCCCGCCGCGCGCCAGCAGCTCCGCATCGTCGCCGAATCCATCGGCGCCCAGCTATACGAAGGCCCATTGTCATCCTTCGCCGAAGGCGGAGGACCTGCTTCTCATGGAACCGACGACGTCCTCCGTCTCGCCAAGGAAGCCCGCCGCGAGGCCGCCAACTTCGGCTGCGACATCCTCATCGTCGACACCGCCGGCCGCAACCAGATCGACGCCGCGCTCATGGACGAGATGGCCGCGCTCAAAAAGCTCCTCAACCCCTCCGAAATCCTCTTCGTCGCCGACGCCATGACCGGCCAGGACGCGGTCGCCTCCGCCCGCGCCTTCCACACGCTGCTCGCCCTCACCGGCGTCATCCTCACCAAGATGGACGGCGACGCACGCGGCGGCGCGGCCCTCTCCATCCGCCACGTCACCGGCGCGCCCATCAAGTTCCTCGGCACCGGCGAGCGCCCCGACGCATTCGAGCCCTTCCATCCCGACCGCATCGTCAGCCGCATCATGGGCCTCGGCGACATCGCCACCCTCCTCGAGCGCGCCGAAGAGAAGCTCGACCGCGGCAAGGCCGAGAAGTTCGCCACCAAGGCCCTCTCCGGCGAAGGCTTCTCCCTCGACGACTTCCGCGACCAGCTCCGTCAGATTAAAAAGATGGGCTCCATGAAGTCCATCATGAAGATGCTCCCCTCGGTCGGCCCCTTCGCCGGCATGGCGCAGGCCGTCGACAACGTCGACGAGAAGCAATTCAGCCGCATCGAGACCATCATCGATTCCATGACCGCCCGCGAGCGCCGCGACCACGAGATCATCAACGGCAGCCGCCGCAAGCGCATCGCCCGCGGCTCCGGAACCTCCGTCCAGGAGGTCAACAACCTCCTCCGCCAGTACGCCCAAATGCGCAAAATGTTCAAATCCATGGGCTCCGGCTCCAGCCTCAAAGCCCAGCAGCGTATGATGCAACAGATGCAACCCCGCCAAAAATTCGGAAGGTAGCAGAGTTGCGGAGGATGGAATGTCAATCGAAGTAATTGAAATCTCGTCAGAGGAACGCGACAAGGCACTCCTAACCCACGAGGGACATTTTTCTGACGTAAAGGCGATTGAGATTGCTCCAGCCAAACTTACGAAAACAATTGCGGCCTTTTCGAACGCAGATGGTGGAGAAGTTTTTGTTGGAATTGCAGAAGACAAGACAAAGAATACGAGACATTGGAGTGGGTTCGGCTCTCCTGAAGCGGCAAACGGACACATTCAGATATTTGAGAAGCTCTTTCCTCTAGGGGAGGGATATTCCTACACTTTCATGAAGTGTTCCACTGATATCGGCTTTGTTCTTAAGGTTGATATTCAGAAGAGTAGGACAATAAAAGTCGCTTCTGATGGCATTGTATATGTAAGACGTGGCGCACAAAACATTCCATTTACCACTACCGATGAATTGGCAAGACTCGAACGCAATAAGGGCCTGACATCTTTCGAGACGGAGTTACTAAACGCCGATCCGAAAGTAATAACCAATTCAATGGTGAGTATCGAGTTCATGCTCGAAATCGTTCCAACAGCTGAGCCGGACGAGTGGCTGCACAAACAAAATCTCATCGTACAGAACAAGCCAACTGTTGCTGGTGCAGTGCTTTTTGCAGAGGAGCCCCAGGCCCTTCTACCGAAAAGGACCGGGATCAAGATTTATCGCTATAAAACGAAGGCGGAGGAAGGAACACGCGAAACACTCGATGGGAACCCGCAGTCGATTGAAGGACATGCCTACAAGCAGATCTACGATTCGGTTCGCGTCACATCGTCAATCATCGAATCAGTTCGGGTAAACACCCCAGACGGCCTTGAGACGGTCAAATATCCAATCACGGCACTCCATGAAATCATCACAAATGCTGTACTTCACAGAGACTATAGCCTTGCGGATGATATACACATACGCATTTTCGATAATCGAGTGGAAGTAATTAGTCCTGGCACACTACCTGCTCATATCACACCGCAAAATATATTGGATGAGCGATTCTCTAGGAACGGGGTGATTGTCAGACTCATCAACAAGTTTCCGAATCCGCCGAATAAGGACGTCGGTGAAGGTTTGAATTCTGCATTTCTTGCCATGCGTGAAATGAAATTGAAGCCTCCCACGATTGAGCAAGGGCCAAATTCTGTAAAAGTGGTACTGAAACATGAGTCGCTCGCCACGCCGGAAGAGCTTATTTTGGCGTATCTCAGATCCAATGCCAGTATCAAGAACAGTGTGGCGCGAGATATTTGCTTCATCGGGTCAGAAAACAAGATGAAGGGTATCCTTCAGCGCCTTGTGACAAAGGGGCTCATCGAACTTGTCCCAGGAACTACCCGTTACTCGGCTGCTTATCGTCTAGTACAAAAGACGACGAAGACTTCGGCGCAACGGTCGAGGTAGCTCATTTCTAGTAATCATCACAAAGCCGACTGCCGGGTGCCCCACCCAAAGCGCGGGTGCCCCGTCCTAGCTTGCTAGGGCGGGTTTGCCGGGTGCCCCATTCATGCGCGAAGCGCATGGGTGGGAATCGCCCGAAGGGCGACCGCCCCGTCCAACTCACCCCTCATAGACCTCGCTGCGCTGCCCGGTCCTCGTCCCGCAGCCCCGCTGGCCAAGCGCCAAACCCTAAGGTATGATAGAATACCTGTAGCGGAGGCGCCCCCATGCCAGCACGGATCGACATCACGCAGGACATTCAGCCGCTTACTACGTTTCGCAATAACTCTGTTGAGTTCATGCAGCAGCTTAAGGCGACGCAGCGCCCCATCATCCTCACCGTCAACGGCAAGCCCGAGGCTGTATTGCAAGACCCCACAGCTTACCAGCGCCTGCTCGACCTCGCCGCCGCATCCGATGCCAGTGAAGGCATCCGTCAGGGGCTGGCCGAGCTGGGCCAGGGCGAAGGCCGTACAGCCGCAGAGTTCTTCGCCGAAGTACGCGAGAGACATGGCCTACCTCGTTAGAATCATGCCCCGCGCCGAGCGCGATCTACTAGCGATCTTCGACTACATCGGAGGCCTTACCTCGCCGCCTGCCAGAGAGTGGTTCGACGGCCTCGTCGAGTCCATCGCTGGCCTGGCCGAGTCGCCACAACGACATCCAGCGATCCCGGAGAACGCGCGCCTCCGCCATCTCCTCTACGGCAACAAGCCTCATATCTACCGCATCATTTACGCGGTCGATCTATCTCGTCAGCAAGTCAATATCGTCCACGTTCGCCACCACGCCCGCGACGCATTCAAGCCGACGAAGACCATTCAGTAGTCGGACGGGAACCCCCACCCATCCTGCCCTCTGCATCTCCCTAGACCGCAGTCTTCTACATACATAACCCCAATCCCTACAACAGAAGCGGTATCGGCCGGCAGGCCGCGGCAGGGTATGATGGCCTGGAATCCAGTGCGGCCACCGGCCGCGCATCCGAGGGAAAGCCCCATGAGCAGCCTGCTCCAACAGGTGGCCCCGCCGCAAGGCGAATCCATGACCTCCGCGCCTCCTGCCACGCCGCGGCCCGCTGCCATGGGACGGTGGCTGCTGCTGCCTGCGGTCTTGTTCTGCCTGGACCTGCTCCGTCTGCGCTTGTTGCTGCTCTTCGCTCCGCTGCCGGTGAACGACTTCATCACATATTGGGCGGGTGGTCGCCTTTTTCTCTCCGGCTCCAATCCTTATTCCGTCCCTGCGATCTATGCCATCGAGCGCTCCCTTGGCTGGTCCTATGTACAACCGATGGTCATGCTGAATCCGCCCTGGGCTTTGCCCTTTGTCGCCTTGCTTGGCGTGCCGCCATTCCGCACGGCGCATTTTGCCTGGCTGGCAGTCTCCTTGGTCCTCGAAGCGGTCTCCTCGATCGCCTTATGGCGGTACTTTGGCGGCGAGAAGAGCAAGCAGTGGATCGGGCTTGTTCTCTTCGTCACGTTTCTCCCTCTCGGTTCGGCGGAACATATGGGCCAGATCACCCCGCTGATTCTGGCCGGGTTGACGGCATTTCTCTTCCTTTTGCGCCGTCAGAGGTTCGTGCTGGCCGGGGCCTGCCTGCTCACGCTCGGCCTTAAGCCCCACCTGCTCTATCTGGTTTTGCTCGCGCTTCTGCTCTGGACCATTCAGAACAAGAGATGGTCGCTCGCCGTCAGCGCCATCTTCTTCTATGCGAGTTCCACGTTGGCCGTTATCGCCTTCAACCATAATGTCCTGGATTATTTTCATGGCACAGTCCACGCCGCCTTGGACACATCCTGCGGCGTGGGCGGGGCGCTGCGCTCCATCTTTGGATTGCAGCACGCATGGCTTCAGTTTCTGCCCACGGCGATTGGGACCGCATGGTTCGCGCGCTACTGGATCAGGAACCGTCGCCGATGGACCTGGGAGGAGCATCTCCCGCTGCTTCTGCTTGTCTCCCTCGGCACGGCCCCGTATTCCTGGGCCCACGACTACATCCTCGCGCTGCCGTCGTTCGTCGCTCTCACGGTTGCCATCTCACGCACCCGCACCGACTGGCTCGTCGCGTCGGGCCTTTATCTTGTGGTGCAGTACTTTATCTCCAACGAGGCTGGATTGCTCTCCAAGGCATGGATGGCAACCGCCAGCCTTCTCTGGCTGGTCCTCTATTTGATAGGCACCGCAAGTCTGGCGAGAACCTTGCCGGAGCGCGCTGCGCAGGGCTAGACTCACGCCATGCGCCGCCCCATTTTGTTTCATCTCGCCCTCGTCCTGCTCGTCGCCTTCACCGCTTCCCCGCTCCTCGCGCAGGATTGGGCCAAGGCGGCGCTGGAGAAGTCGCCGCGCCACCGCGAGTACGTCGCCATCCGCCACGGCGACCGCACCGTGCAGGCCTTCGTCGTCTATCCCGAAGTCAGCCAGAAGGCCCCCGTCGTCCTCATGGTCCACGAGATCTTCGGCCTCAGCGACTGGGCCAGGGAGATGGCCGACGAGCTCGCCGCCCAGGGCTTCATCGTCGTCGCGCCCGACCTGCTCTCCGGCTTCGGCCCCAACGGAGGCGGAACAGATGCCTTCCCCGGCCAGGACGCCGTCACCCGGGCCGTCTCCGCGCTCGATCCCGCCGTCGTCACCGCCGACCTCGACGCCGCCGCCGACTACGGCAAAAAACTCCCCTCGGCCAATGGCCGTCTCTTCGTCGCGGGCTTCTGCTGGGGCGGTGGCAAGTCCTTCGACTTCGCCACCCATCGCCGCGATCTCGCAGCCGCCTTCGTCTTCTACGGCCCGCCGCCCGCCGACGACGCGCTCAAGAACATCACCGCGCCCGTCTACGGATTCTACGGCGGCAACGACGCGCGCATCTCCGCCACCGTTCCCGCCACCACCACCGCCATGAAGGCCGCCGGCAAAAAGTATGAGCCGGTGATCTATGACGGCGCGGGCCACGGATTCATGCGCGCCGGCGAAGACCCCGCTCCCCCCGCATCCACCACGCCAGCCATGGCCGCGGCCAACAAGACCGCCCGCACCGAAGCCTTCAAGCGCCTCATCGTCCTGCTCAACCAGGAGAACGCCGCTGCTCCCGCCAGTACGCCCAAATGAGAAAGATGTTCAAATCCATGGGCTCCGGCCGGGTGCCCCATTCATCGCGCACTTTGCGATGAGTGGGACCTGCGCCACGAATCTACGCCCGAGTCACGCCCCGGTCATCGCATGCACTAGACTGGAGCGATGCGACTCACCCCGGTCTTCCTGCTCTCCGCCACCGATGCAGCCCACTTCCCTTCCGCGGCGAAGACCTTCGGCGCGCCGGAGGTCGCCTTCCTCGGCCGCTCGAATGTCGGCAAGTCGTCGCTCATCAACGCGCTGCTCGGCTCCAAACAGGCGCACACCTCATCCACTCCGGGCCGCACCCGCGCCATCAACTTCTTCGCGCTCCATGAAGGCACCGGCGACAAGATTAAACCCCGCCCCACGCTCATCTTCGCCGATCTGCCCGGCTACGGCTACGCCAAGCTCTCCCGCTCCATCTCCGCCGAGTGGCCCAGCTTCATCGAGCCGTATCTGGCCCAGCGCGAAACCCTCGCCCTCGCCATCTGCCTGGTGGACAGCAACATCCCGCCCCAGCCCAGCGACCGCCAGCTCATCGACTTCTTCCGCCACACCCAGCGCCCGTTCCTCGTCGTCGCCACCAAGTCCGACCGCCTCTCCCACAACGCCCTCGCCAAGTCGCTCGCCGCCCTCAAGCGCGACCACGCGGTCGACGAGGTCCTCCCCGTCTCCGCCAAATCCGAAGCCGGCGCCAAGGCCCTCTGGCCGCGCCTCCTCGCCCTCGCCGAGTAGCGGAAAACCTGTCCCGTTTTGAAGGGGCCTGTCCCGTTTCGAAGGGGCGCGACCCGTTTTGAAGGGGCGCGACTTCAGTCGCGCCGTAGATAACCTGCATTGATTGCGGCTTTAGCCGCTGAGGGAATCTTCCCGCGCCACAAACGATTATTCCCGCAACCACTCCAGATCTCCACTTGCAGCTTTTAACTCACAGCCCATAGCTCACAGCTCAAAACTCAACCCTGATAATTCAACTCCTCACCCGCTCCACTTCCTCATCCGTCAGAAACACTACCCGCCGATGCGGCCGTTCGCGATGAAAGGACCTCGGGGCCGCCGCGCACCAGCGTGCGCGCGCGTCCGTCGCAGGAATCATCGCCCGTAGCCGCGCGTCAAACGCGCGCAGCCCCTCGCCGTCTGCAAACCCGAACGACTCCAGACGCAGCCCGCGCTCCCGCGTGTAGCCCTCCAGCCGCGCCGAAGCATCCACGACGCCCGCCGACGCAGCCAGCGATCCATCGAAGTCCACAACCAGCGTCCCAAGCTCCGCAAACCTCCGCGCAGCGGAATCCGGCGCGGCCGGCTCCCGCGCAGTGACATCGATCGCAGCCGCGCCGCTCGCGTCCCCCTCCGCACCAATCGCCGTGAAGACCTGGGGCAGAACGCCGCGCTCCATCAGCTCTGTGAGCGCTGCATTCGGGCCCAGAGCCAGCCCCACGCTCACCGGCCTGCGCTGCCGAATCTCGTTCTTCAGAATCCGCAGCGCCTCGTCCACGCTGTTCACGACGAAGTCGCACGCCCCGCTGCGCAACGCCGCCCTGCAAACCGCCGACCGCTCCTCAATCGCAAGGCATCCAGCCCCAGCTATATTTCCTGCCAGCGCCAGCGCCGGCCCGCCCGGCCCCAGCCCGCAGCCCACCATCAGCGCGCCCGCCCAATCCTGTCGCCCCAAATCCTCTGCCAAGGCGCACAAAACTGAGAACGCGCGAAGGACCTCAACCTGAAAGTCCTCCGCGCACTCTGCCATACCTCTCGTCGCCTGCCTATCCGCCGTAGTAGTCCAGCCCCAGGTGCGTGATCAGGTCCTCGCCCATGATGTGCCGCAGCGTGTTCTTCATCTTCATCGACTGGATGAAAAGATCGTGCTCCGGATACACCCCCGGCGCGCTGTCCGGCGCCTTGAAGTAGAAGCTCAACCACTCCTGAATCCCCAGCCCCTTCAGGCTCGGAGTCCGCGCCGCAAGGTCCATGAACAGGCACAGGTCCAGCGCCAGCGGGGCCGCCAGAATTGAGTCGCGGCACAGGAAATCCACCTTCAGCTGCATCGGATACCCGAGCCAGCCAAAGATGTCTATGTTGTCCCAACCCTCTTTGCTATCACCACGCGGTGGGTAATAGTTAATGCGTACCTTGTGAAAAATGTTCTTGTACAGGTCGGGATACAGCTCCGGCTGCAGGATCAAATCCAGCAATCCCAGCTTCGACTCCTCCTTGGTCTTGAACGACGATGGATCGTCCAGCACCTCGCCGTCCCGGTTGCCCAGGATGTTGGTCGAGAACCAGCCGCTCACGCCCAGCATGCGCGCCTTGAACGCCGGGGCCAGAACGCTCTTGATCAGCGTCTGCCCGGTCTTGAAGTCCCGCCCGCAGATCGGCGCGTTCATCTTGCGCGACAGCTCGTTCATCGCGGGAATGTCCACCGTCAGGTTGGGTGCGCCGTTGATAAACGGAATCCCCTCGGTCAGCGCCGCCCACGCATACAACTGCGACGGCGCGATCCCCGGGTCGTCGTTCTCCATCCCCTTCTCGAACGCCGCCAGCGTCTGGTGTACCGCCGACGGCGACAGGAAGACCTCGGTCGATCCGGTCCAGATCACCACATGCCGGTCGGTCTTCTTCTTGAACGCCTGAATGTCCTTGCGCAGTTGCTCGGCCAGGTCGCGCTTGTTCTTGCCGCTCTTGATCCGCGTTCCGGTCAGCCGCTTCACATAGTGCTGGTCGAACGCCGCCGGCATCGGCTCAATCGACTCCAGGTACGGCCGGATCTTCTCCAGCGTCTCCTTGTCCAGCACCTCGGCCGTCTTGGCCGCATCGTACAGATTGCCGCCGAAGATGTCCCACCCGGTAAACACCAGGTCGTCCAGCTTGGCCAGCGGAAGAAAGTCCCGCATCAACGGGCTGTTGGCGTCGGTGCGTTTGCCCAGGCGAATGGTCCCCATCTGCGTCAGCGACCCGATGGGCTTGGCGAGTCCTTTGCGGACCGCCTCTACGCCGGCGATGAGAGTGGTGCATACCGCTCCCATCCCGACCATCATAATTCCAAGTTTCCCTTTGGCTGGCTGAATGCTCGCCGCGTCTGGCGCAGCGGCTCCGGGTGTAGACATGCTTTGCTTTACCCCTCTGTCCTGCAATGTTGTGTTGCTTCTTCCGTTAAACCGGAAAGATCAGTATATCCCTCCGCCCCCAAACTCGTGTCAAATCCCGTC
>JBEKRR010000083.1:0-10250 GCA_049518555.1 Acidobacteriaceae bacterium | reverse complement strand
TGCGGGCGATGGAGGAGCTGGGGGTCCCGGCGCAGGCCAAGGAGGGAGTGGCGTTCGCGCTGCTGGCTTGGCTGACGTGGAATAGGCTGGCGGGGAATGTTCCGGCGGCTACGGGAGCGGCAAGGGCGGTGGTGCTGGGGAAGGTGTCGTTCGGATGAGATCTGTGGCGGGTTGGAGGAGAGCGGTTCGCGCATTCGCGCGAATAACCCACCCTTTCGCAAAGAGCGCGAAAGGATGGGGCACCCGCAAATACGGAGATTCTGGCCTTCGGCAAGCTCAGGCCAGAATGACGACGTGTGTGGCATTGGCAATCTTGCTCGCGGCGATGAGTGGATGCCACGGAGGGGCGGGGCGGGAGGCGGGGACGGTGGTGGTGGTTCTGGAGAGCAGCCCCAACAACCTCGATCCGCGGCAGGGGACGGATGCGCAGTCGGAGCGGGTGGGCGGGCTGATCTTCGACGCGCTGGTGAAAAAGGACGAGAACTACAACCTGAGGCCGTGGCTGGCGGTGAGCTGGGAGCAGCCCGACGCGCTGACGTGGGTCTTCCATCTGCGCGACGGGGTGCGGTTTCAGGACGGGCGGCCGCTGGAGGCGGAGGACGTGGTGTGGACGATTGAGAGCCTGATCGAGCCAAAGCTGGCGGGGCTGATTACGGCGAAGAGCGGGGCGTTCGCGGCGGTGAAGCGGGCGGAGGCGCGCGACCGGCTGACCGTGGTGGTGCGGATGAAGCGGCCCGATGCGGGGCTGCTGTTCAATATGAGCGATGGGCTGTTTGGCGTGGTTCCGCGGGGGGCGGGAGCAGACTTCGGGCTGCATCCGGTGGGGTCGGGACCGTTTCGGTTCGTGAGCCAGGTGCAGGACAAAGAGGTGGTACTGGAGAGGTTCGAGGGGTGCTGGAGTAATACATCCCAGGTCTCAAAATCGAGACGTGTCACCCCAGCGAGCAACGACCGCTCGCCGGGGACCCTGCCTGGGGCACCCGATTCGTCGGTGATTCGGCGGGTGCGGTTTGAGGTGGTTCCGGACACGATAACAAGCGCGCTGGAGTTGGAGAAGGGGTCGGCGGACGCGGCGAGCAATGTGCTGACGCCGGACATGGTGTATGCGCTGAGAGATGCGCCGGGGCTGGAGACGACGAGCGGGCCGGGGTCGAATGTGTGGTACCTGAACTTCAACGTGGCGGACCCGGCGTTGAAGGACAAGCGGGTGCGGCAGGCGGTGGTGCTGGTGATGGACCGGGAGGCGATCGTTGCGGCGCTGTGGCGGGGACACGCGCGGCTGGCGGAGACTCTGCTGCCGGAGGGACAGTGGGCGGCGGCGACGGAGGCGGAGCTGGCGCATTATCCGCATGACCCGGCGCAGGCGGCGAAGCTGCTGGAGGAGGCTGGATATCCGGGGCGCGATGGAGTGCGGCTGCGGCTGACGCTGAAGATTAGCCAGGACGAGACGACTCGGCTGCTGGCGGCGGTGCTACAACAACAACTGAGGGCAGCGGGGATTGAGCTGAAGATCCGGTCGACGGAGTTTGGGACGTTCTACGCGGACGTGACGCATGGGGCGTTCCAGATGTACATCCTGAAGTGGGTGGGATCGAATGAGGACCCGGACATCTATCGCTATATGTACTCGTCGGAGAGCTTTCCTCCGAAGGGGGCGAACCGCGGACACTATGTGAATGCTCGGGTAGATGCGTTGCTGGCGAAGGCGGCGGCGGAGAGCGGGCCAGAGGCGGTAGTGTGGACGGGGCGGCAGGTGGATTATGCGGAGATACAGTCGATTCTGGCCGAGGAGCTGCCTACGATTCCACTGTGGTTTCCGGACAATGTGGTGGTGCATACGCGGCGGTTGCAGGGGGTGGTGTCGCGGGGGGATGGGAACTTCGATTTTTTGAGGGATGCGTGGCTGCGGAGTCCTTAAGCCTAAGGGCTAGAGCAAGACCAGTGTTTGTTTGGTCCTTTGAACATGGAAGGCCAACGGCGAGGCAAAAACGAAAGGCATGATTCTTGAGCTGTAAGCGATCAGCTATCAAGCTATCAGCTAGAGCAAAACCAGTGTTTGTGTGGTCCTTTGAACCCGGAAGGCCAACGGCGAGGCAAAAACGAAAGGCATGATTCTTGAGCTGTAAGCTATCAGCAATCAAGCTATCAGCTAGAGCAAAACCAGTGTTTGTTTGGTCCTTTGAACCCGGAAGGCCAACGGCGAGGCAAAAACGAAAGGCATGATTCTTGAGCTGTAAGCGATCAGCTATCAAGCTATCAGCGAAGGCGTACGAGAAATTTTCAGCACACTCTGAAACCTCCTGCTCCTTGCGGAATAGGCGATCTTACTATTTGCTGTTTATCGCGAACGGGGCAAGGGGTCGCGCGATGGGCCGGAATCGGCAACAATGGTAGAGAGAGCTGTTTGCCGGGGAGTGGGGACGGGAAGGTTGAGGCGGCGACGGCGCAGGGAATCGAGGAGGACGCATTGAGAGTCAGAGGGTTGAAGGACCGGGACGCGAAGGGCGTGGAGTTGAAGGAACAGCAGTTGAAGCCAGAGGGTGGGGACGGGCCGGCGACGTGCGCGCCGCAGACGGTGGAGGTTGGCGAAGCGGGCGCTGCACCACCCCAGCGAGCAAGCTCGCCGGGGACCCCGACCGGGCAGGTTGCGCCGTTGGATGCGGCGGCGTTGAAGACGGAGCTGGAGCTGGTGCGCGGAGAGCGCGACCAGTTGATGGACCGGCTGGCGCGGATGCAGGCGGAGTTCGAGAACACGCGGCGGCGCGAGGTGAAGGAGCGCGCGGACGCGCGGGACTACGCGGTGCAGCGGGCGGTTGAGCCGTTCCTTGCGGTGATGGACAACTTCCAACTGGCGCTGAAGGCGGACGGCACGCAGGAGCAGTTGCGCGCGGGAGTGGAGCTGATCCTGAAGCAGATGGAGGAGGCGCTGAAGGGGCTGCATGTGCAGGCTGTGGAGACGGTGGGCAAGCAGTTCGACCCGCGGGTCCACGAGGCGCTGGGAAGCATAGAAACCAAGGAGTTCCCCGATCACCAGGTGATGGAGGAGATACGGCGGGGGTACAAGATTCGCGAGAAGCTGCTGCGGCCGGCGTTGGTGAGGATTGCGGCGAACAAGTCAGAGGTCAGTGATTAGTGGTCAGTGGACAGTAAGGACAAAGGCAAGTACAAAAAGCAGATTCCCTGCGGGAATGACAAAAAGAGATGAGTGCGACGGCAAACGTGACCAAGGCTGATTTTTACGAGGTGTTGCAGGTTTCGCGGGACGCGAGCGACCAGGAGCTGAAGGCCAGCTACCGGAGGCTGGCGATGCAGTACCATCCGGACCGGAACCCGAACAATCCGGAGGCCGAGGAGCGGTTCAAGGCGTGCAGCGAGGCGTACCAGGTGCTGAGCGATCCGGAGAAGCGCGCGGCATACGACCGTTACGGCCATGCGGCGTTTCAGGGCGGCGTGCCGGGCGGGAATCCATTTGCGGGCGCGGGGTTCCAGGGCGACCTGGGAGACATCTTCGGCGACCTTTTCGGCGAGATGTTCAACATGGGCGGCGGCGGCGGACGGCGGGCCTCGCGGGCGCAGCGTGGGCGCGACCTGCGCTACGACATGACGCTGGAGTTTGAAGAGGCGGCGTTCGGGGTGGAGAAGCAGATCGAAATCCGGCGGCTGGAGGCGTGCGAGGAGTGCCGCGGGACAGGCAGCGCGAAGGGCAAGGCCCCGGCGACGTGCGCGCAGTGCGGCGGGCACGGACAGGTGCGGTTCCAGCAGGGGTTCTTCTCGGTGGCAAAGACATGCGGGCGATGCAACGGGACGGGGACGACGATCAGCGATCCGTGCACGGCGTGCCGGGGCGAGGGACTGCAGACGAAGAAGCACGAGATCCTGGTGAAGGTCCCGGCGGGCGTGGAGCAGGACACGCGCATCCGGTACCAGGGCGAGGGCGAGGCGGGACGGTTTGGCGGGCCGGCGGGCGATCTGTATGTGGTGCTGAGCGTGAAGGCGCACAAATTCTTCGAGCGCGACGGGGACGATCTGCACTGCGTTCTGCCGATCTCGTTTCCGCAGGCGGCGCTGGGGACGGAGTTGCAGATCGAGACGCTGGAGGGGATGGCGACGATCAAGATTCCCGAGGGAACGCAGAACGGGCGCGCGTTCAAGCTGAAGGGGAAGGGCGTGCCGCACCTGAACTCGCACGGCAAGGGCGACCTGGTGGTGGAGGTGAGAGTGGCGACGCCGTCAAAGCTGAACCGGGAGCAGAGGGAGTTGCTGCGGCAGTTGAGCGAGACGATGACGGTGGAGAATACGCCGACCAATCGGGGGCTGTTCGAGAAGATGAAGGAGATGTTCAGCTAAACAGTGGCCAGTGGTCAGTGGTAAGTGGTGAGATGCGAGCTGGCGATGGCGATGGCGGCGATGGCGGCGGTTTCGGCGCGGAGGATGCGGGGGCCGAGGGTGACGGGGGTCCATTTGTGCTGCGTGAAGAGGGCGATTTCTTCCTGGGTCCAGCCGCCTTCGGGGCCGATGGCGAGGGCGAGATCGGCGGGTTGATCGGCTGGCGACTTTTCTGCATCCCACCCATCGCGATAAGACTGCGATGGATGGGGCACCCGGCTCATTGCCGAAGCTAATGTGAGGGACTGCTCGGTTTCGCTGAGGAGGATGCGCGTGGGCGCCGCTTCGCGGCTGAGGGCGGTGGGGAGCGGGGTGGGATCGAGTATCTCGGGGATGTCGCTGCGGCGGGACTGCTTGGCGGACTCGAGCGCGATGCGACGCCAGCGTTCGGCACGCTTCGCGGAGGCGAGGGCGAGGTGTTTCTCGGTGCGGCGGGCGAGGATGGGCGTGATGCGGGCGACGCCGAGTTCGGTGGCTTTTTCGATGGCCCACTCGAAGCGATCGAACTTGAAGACGGCGAGTAGAAGGTGGATGGGGAGGGCGGCGTCGGACACGAGCTCTTCGTGGAGGGTGAAGAGGACTTCGGACTCTTGGTCATTGCCGGCGGCGGCGCGGACTTCGGTGACTTCGGCGCGGTGGAGGAAGCCGTTGGCAACGACGTCGAAGAGCTGGCCGGGCTGGGCGCGGAGGACGCGAGCGAGATGGACGGCCTGCTCGCCGGTGAGGCTGGCGTGGGTGGGGTGGCCCGTTGATGGGGACCAGGTGTCGGCGATGAAGCGTCGGCGCATAGGGAAGGTTCGAGGTTCAAGGTTCGAGGTTCGTGGTGCGCACAAGTTACGGTTTGGGGAGGGGGACGGTGATGGGGTCCTGATTGTAGAACTTGAGGGTGATGGAGGCGGACTTGCGCTGGTCCCACTCGGCCTGGGCGATGGGGTAGTGGAGCAGGACCATTCCTTCGGCGCGGCCCGCGGGCTGGATGATGGACTCGCGCAGGAGCGGCGCGGAGGCGAGAGGCACGAGCGCGGGGAAGACAGCGTAGAGGTTGGGCAGGTCGTTCTTCTGGATGGCGGAGGTGGTGGTGTCGGCGCCGTCGGGCGCGGTGATGGCGCCGGTGATGTCGTCGAGCGTGAGCGGCTGCTTGAGGCGGTTGTCGACGCGCACGGTGGCGAGGATGTAGAGGTCGTCCTCGGCTGGGGCCTGCTGGCCGACGACCTTGGAGTTGGAGCTGAAGACGGTGTGGGTGGGCAGGACGGCGATGTGGGTGACACTGATGTCGGCGGTGCTGTGCGGAACGTAGAGATAGATGCCGACGAAGACGAGGGCGAGGATGGCGAGGGCGATGAGGGCGGGGAGCAAGAAGCTGCGGCGTTCGGGTTGGGCGAAGGAGAGTTCGGACATGGGGGATAGGATACAGCGAAAAACGGTTGTTGTGGGCAGCGCGTGAAGCACTGTTATTTTTTCTGGTATGAACTGTGAGCTATGCGCTATGAGCGATGAGCTATGAGCTATGAACTATGAACTGTGAGCTATGAGCTATGAGCTGTGAGATGTGAGCGATGAGGCATGAGCAATGCGAGTGACGGTGCAATGCCATCGGCTATGGGAGGTCTTTTTGGACGAGGTACTCGTCCAGGAGGACGGCGATGAGGGCCGCGGTGGGGACGGCGACCAGGATGCCGACGGCGCCGGCCAGTTTGGCGCCGGCGATGAGCGCGATGAGGACGGTGAGACCCATGAGATTAACGCTGTGGCGCATGATGCGCGGGGTGAGGAAGGCGTTCTCGATGTTGACGTAGACGATGTAGAAGATGAGGACGCCGAGCATCTTTTCCCAGGAGTCGAGCGCGGCGACGAGGGCGGACAGGGTGACGGTAATGACCGCGCCGGCGATGGGAATGATGTTGAACAGACCCATGAGGACGCCAAGCAGGATGAAGTAGCGGACGTGCAGCAGGCCGAAGGCGAGGGTGCTGGTGGCGCCGAGGATGAGCATGAGCGTGGCCTGGCCTAAGAGCCACTTGCTGACACGCAGCTCGGCCGCGCGGAGAGTGGTGTCGAGGCGCTGGCGGCGTTCGCGGGGGAAGAGCGAGAGCATCCAGTTGTAGGCCTGGTCGCCCTCGAGCATGAAGTAGATGCAAAGGACGAAGGCGGTGCATAGGTCGAAGATGCGACCCATCCAGTTGGGGAAGGAGGAGAAGAGATACGCGGCGGTGGCGGAGAGGGCGTCCTCGGAGCGCTGAGCGATGTTATCAACGCCGAGCTTGCCAGCGAGCGGAAGACGCTTGAGACGGGCGACGAGGACAGGAATGCGGGCGGGCAGGTCGTATGCGAACTGATGCAGGTCGCGGATGACGGGGGGAAAAGCGATGAGGAAGAAGAGCGCGACGGCGAAGAAGAGGCATCCGAGCAGAAGCACGATGGCGAGGAGGCGCGAGATATGGCGGTCGCCGCGCAACCGGATGCCCATGATGTTGTTGACCAGCGGCGTGAGCACGACGGCGAAGAGCGCGCTGACGTAGATGAGGGCGAGGACCTCGCGCAGACGCCAGGCGAGAGCGAGGGCCAGCAGGACAGAAAAGGTGAAGAGGATATGGCCGCGGACGGCGCTGCGGGCCTGCTCGGGCGGGATGGGGGTTGGGGTCGGCAGGGGGCTCCTCCTTCCGATGAGATGCATATAGTGTGCATCATGCGGGAGACGGAGGACAGAACAAACAACGGGAAGGGCAAAAGCTTAACACCGATTGACACCGATGGAACCGATTAAAAACAGACAAAAGCGAAATGCGGGGGTCCCTCGCTTCACTCAGGATGACAGCGAAAAACTAACAACCGCAGGTTCCTTCGGCTTCGCTCAGGACAGGCTCTTCGACTACGCCTCTCGCGATGGGGCTGCGAGAGGCTTCGCTCAGGATGACAGCTTCATACCTATATGGAAAGACAAATACAGGGGTCCTTCGACTGCGTTTGGCGCAAGTATGCGCCAAACTCCGCTCAGGATGACAAAGTGCAGGGGGTAGGATGACGACGAAAACAAACAAAGGCGGTCGTTTGCTACCGCAAACGATACCCCACGCTCCACCCCAGCGAGCATAGTTCGCTCGCAGGGGACCCCACCCTGCGGCTTCGCCGCGAGGATGGGGCACCCGGTCAGGATGACGGCGGGCGTGGAGTGGGGTTAGGTGAGGCGGGCGAGGAGGGCGGCGACGGTCTCTTCGGGGGTGAGGCTGGCGGTGTCGAGGGTGAGGTGGGCGAGGCGGCGGTAGATGGGCTGGCGGGTGAGGAAGCGGGCCTCGGCGGCGGCGGGGTCGGCCAAGACCGGCCGGTCGGTGATGCCCGGGTTGAGGGCCTGCATCATGCAGCGGTCGAAGAGCGTGGGGAAGGGCGCGTCGAGGAAGATGGTGGCGGTGGCGGGGGTTTGCTCCAGGAGGAGGCGGTTGGTGAGGACCTCGGGCGCTCCTCCGCCGAGGGCGAGGACGAGGCGGTTGCGGCCGAGGGCTGAGGCGAGGGCGGCGGACTCAAGCTGGCGGAAGCGGCGTTCTCCGTGGGTGGAGAAGATGGAGGGGACGGAGAGGCCGGAGCGCGACTCGATGTAGGCGTCGAGGTCGAGGAAGTCCCAGTTGAGGCGTGCGGCGAGCAGGCGGCCGACGGTGGTCTTGCCGGCGCCCATGAATCCGGTGAGGACGAGGCGGCGGAGATGCGCAGGCAGGGCCGCGGCGGGGTGGGGCTGGGCGGCGGACTGGGCGGCGGGTTGGGCGTTCATTGCGGCTCCTTGTGCGTTTTGTATTCAAATGCAAAAACAGACAAATGAAAATACAGGGGTCCTTCACTTCGTTCAGGATGACGACTTCAGCATAGTGGTGCGTGGGACAAAACAAAGCCGCGACCTTGAGTGGGGTCGCGGCTCAGCGGAGGTGGTGGATGCTCTGTAGGGCGATCTTTTTTTATCGATACAGAGCTGCACGCAGGCCCGGCTGACCCGCTCCCTGCCACCAAGGGCAGGGATAGGTAAAGTAGGTGCCGGATTGGAACGAGCGTGCTTTCATCCTGATAATGAGAGTACACCGGAGCGAGATTGGTTGCAACGGGAGGGCGCGAAAGTTGTACGAGGTGATTCGCTCGGGGATTGATGCGGCGAGCAGAGGCCCTGGGCTAAAGCCCCATGAATCCATTGGCCAACTTCAGGGGGCTGAAGCCCCCTGCTCCCTCCGAAAGGCAAAAACGGGAGTTTTCCGCAGCCTGTGAAGCCCCACGCTCCCTCCGAAGAACAAGAGCAACTACGGAGATTCTGGCCTTCGACTCCGCTCAGGCCAGAATGACGACCTTTATTGGCTTCGCCAGAATGACGACTTCGAAGAGCTGCGCTTAGAGCAAAACCAGTGTTGGTGTGGTCCTTTGAAGACCGAAAGCCAACGGCGAGGCAAAAACAAAAGGCATGATTCTTGAGCTGTAAGCTATCAGCCATCAAGCTATCAGTGAAGGCGATGGATATAGAATCTCTGGTTTTGCAATAGAAAGACGGCGCGCGGGAGATTAGTCGATGGGGGCGTCGGGGTTGATGTAATCTTCGTCGATGGAGGCGAGGGCGGAGTCTTCCTGGAGTTTGGCCTGGATGTTCTGCCAGACGCGGTCGCTGGGTTCGGCGACGGGCTCGAAGAGGCTGCGCGCGGTTTCGGCGATGGTTTCGAGGTCGCTGACCAGGGCTGCGCAGTCGGGGTTGGCGGCGAGGAACTTTTTGAGGCGCGGGTCCTGGCTGACCTTGCCGCTGCCGGAGGCGAAGAGGTCGGGGAGGATGTGTTCAAACTGGCTTGAGGGAGTCGAAGTCGATGTTGACGGGGAGGGTCATTTGGCGGACTCCGCGGGCTCGGACGGCTGGGGCGACTGGGGCGACTGGCTGGGGTTGCGCAGCAGTTCGCGGAGCCGGAGCCGGGCCTTGTGCAGTTGGGATTTGCTGTTGCCAATGGAGCAGTCGAGCATGATTGCGATCTCGTTGTGTTCGTATCCCTCGACGTCGTGCAGGACGAAGACCATGCGGTAGCCGGGGGGCAGGGCGGCGACGGCGCGCTCCAGTGTGACGCGGTCGACCGAGCCGGCGAGGACGGAGTCGCGGCTGCCGAAGTCGCGGCGCGGGCTGTCTTCGTCGGAGGGGCTGATGGTCTCTTCGAGCGAGACGAGGTTGAGGCCCCTCTTGCGCAACTGCATGAGGACGAGGTTGACGGTGAGGCGATGCAGCCAGGTGGAGAAGGCGGAATCGCCGCGGAAGCTCTCGATCTTGCGGAAGAGATGGAGGAAGGCGTTCTGGGTCATGTCCTCCGCGGCACTGACGTTGCCCAACATGCGCAGGCAGAGGGTGTAGACGCGGCGCTTGTGCAGGTTGTAGAGCTTGGCGAATGCCTCGCCGTCGCCGCGCTTGGCTGCTTCGATGGCCTCGGCCTCGCCGGCGATGGGCGGGTTGCGCTTGAAGAGGCCGGGATGGGGTCTTGCGGGGGGAGATTGCGTCATCAGCTGGCCTTGGCAGTTCATTGGAGCCGGCTCCGGGGTCCGGGGAACGCCCAGACTCTCGCCTGATTCAGCCTAGCGCATCTGTCGGGGTTTAACTACTGCATGGGTTGGACGCTAGGGAGTGGGGGATGGTTGTGCAGGGGTGGTGCGCGTAGGGGGAAAGTGCAGCGAATGGGGAGAAAGGCGTGGGCGGTTGTGGCGTGGCGAAGATCATCGGGGTCCTTCGACTGCGTCTGGCGCAAGAGCGCGCCAGACTCCGCTCAGGATGACGGCGAAAAACAAGCAACGACGTGAAACAGACAACGACGAAATGCGGGGATTCTTCGCTGCGCTCAGAATGACAAACGAGAATTATGTTCAGAATG
>JBEKRR010000082.1:0-9569 GCA_049518555.1 Acidobacteriaceae bacterium | reverse complement strand
CGCGCCCTTTGCCACCGCGTCCAATGCCGCCTTGCGGCGCGCCTCGGTAGCTTCCGCGGTGTGGAGTTGTTGGCCCAGATCCTGTGCCTGAGCCTTCGTCAACGGCTTGTCGGGTTCGAGCAGTTGCTTCTGGAGCCGCTCGACATCCTTCTTGGCGTCGGCGTAAGCCTTCTCCATGCCGTCGTGCGTGCCGAAGAACCGGGCGCGAATGCGATCTGTTTCTTCCTTGCCTGCACGGAGGTCTGTCCGCTTGGTGGCTGCCTCGGCATCCGCCAGCATCTTCTGCAACTGTTGGATTTGGTCTTGGATATCGCTCGCGCGCTTCGCTCGGGCCTCCTCGTCGCGGGTGGGCGCAATCGCTTGCAGGATGCCGAAATCGCCGACCAGCCCTTGCTGTTGGGCCCGCAAATCCTCGATGCGCTTCAAGGTGGCATCGCGGTTCTTCATGATCTCGGGCGCCTGGCGCTCCATGTCAGCCACCTGTTGACGATGACCGGAGATGGACATCTTCGCCCCGATGCCGCCCGCCGCCCGAATGTCGGCGGCGTCCTGCATTGCCTGTTCCTCTTCGCGGCGCTGCCGTTCATCATCGCCGGCAGTCGAAATGTTATTGAGGAACCAGTCGACGCCCTTGCCGACCCACGTCACGGTGACGACCAGCCCCTCCTTGAACTTGCGGACCAGGGCGTCCCACTTGGTTTCGAGCACCGTCACTTCGCGCTGGTATTCGGCAAAGCGGCGGATGTCGTCCTCAGTAGGCCCGAACCCCTGCTCGTGGGCGACGCGCAGGTTCTCGTTGAGTTCCGTCATGAACGGAATCGCCTCGACGCCAACCTTTTTGAACAGGTCCATGGCGGCGGCGTCCCGCTGAAGGCCCTCCGGGAGCTTGTTCAGACCCTCGGAGATCTCCGTCAGAATCTCGGAGGTGGGCTTCATCTCTCCGGTGGCGGTGTGAAAATCGATGCCCATTCCGCGTAAGGTGGCCCGCGCCTTTTCGCCCTCCCTGGAATTGTCGTCGGCTGCCTGGGACAAACCACGCATCAGGCGCTCGACAATCGAGATGTCCTGCCCGACCGCGCGCGCCGCGAAGCCGAACTGCCCGACTTCCTTCGCGGTCAAACCGGTACGCAGCTCCGCGTCCTTCACGCGGGTGCCGTATTCGCCGAGACTCTTCGCAGCCTCGAATGCGGACGCCGCAATGGTGCCGAGGACCGCCGCGCCGGCAGTGACGGCTACACCAAAGGGACCAAGAGTCGTCAGCACGGACGACAGAGCGCCCTTCGCCCCTTGGAGCGGATTCTCCATGAACTGGCTGACGCGGTCACCGAACGAAGTAATCGCTTCGGACTGCTTCCGCAATGCTTCTTCGGCTTCCTTCGCCGCCTTAACCGCGAGAGCTTCGCGTGCGGCCTTCTCCTCCATGGCGATCATCTTTTCGTAGGATCTGGTGATCGCGTCGATGGCCTGTGGCTCGCGGTTGTATCGCTGGAGAAGCTGGTCCCGCTGGGTAATCAGCCGGTCCACGCCGCTTTTGCCATAGGTCTCGGCCTGCTTTTCGAGGGAGGCGATGAGCCGCTGGACCGAGGACCGGGTCTGATCCGAAATCCGGATGACCTTGCCATGCGACGATTCCGCTTTCTTCTCGAAGCCGTCGAGGGCTGCGTTGGCCTTGTCTGTTATCGGGGTGACCTGGTCCTCGGCTTCGAGAATTACGCGTTCCGCTTGGTCTGCCATTTACGCTGCCTTGAGCATCACGAAGGGACGAGCCTGAAATGCGGCGAGCACGGCCTGGCGGTCGCGCGGCGATACACCCCACTGCGCCTCGCGCCGGTTGTTGTAGAAGGCAATCTGCGAAGCCGTCTGCCGCCGGCCAGGAAGGGCTTCGTCCAGGAACCCGATCGCCGCGCGGTTTTCGTTCGCCGTCAGTACCTTGAGGCATCGCAGAGTGTGCCCGCTCCACGTCCAATCGCGGATGGGCTGGAGACCGCGCGCCGCTTTGTAATCCGGATAACCGCGGCGGCCAGACTGTCCCGGCTTCAGCGGCGCCGCCGCTTGGTCGTAGATGTTCCGCCCGCTCTGAATGCGTGCCCGGATCAAATCCGCCAGCACCTGAGCGAAGCCCTGCATCTCTGTCGCGGTGTAGGGCGAGTACACGAAGCGGGCGCGGCGGATGACGGTTTGGAATCTGGCCATGGGTGCGCTCGGCGGAACACCAACGAAAACTCGCTAACGGGTCAGTCTCCGGAATGGGCGTTTCGCGGCAACTTGAGGGGGGCGGACCTGACGGGAGCGATCCGGCGAAGCTTCCTCGAACGCCGATTGGGGCAAGATCCCGACAATACCGCTATCGGTCCACTGGCCCCAACGGACCCGCTCAACCACAGTTACACGGACCGGACTGTTTATCTTCGAGACAGCAAGCTCAAGCGCGCCAGGTTGGAGTTTATAGGCAACACCCCCCCACGGCTGGCGCTGCTGCGATAGGAAGGGTGTTGAACCCGATCCGCATGAGCAGCGGTTTCGCAAGACAATCACGCGCTTTCGGACGGAAGCGCGGTTGCTGCGACAGATCGCGGCATACCTTCACACGGAACGCCGCTTTGCCCTCTGCCCGGAGTGGGTCGCCGTGGCAGCACTGCTGCCATTGCACGAATCCTGAGGGCCGCCTGGTGATCGAAGACGACATGGCCACCTCTGCCGCCAAATCCGACAGTTCTGAGCAACGCCAATCTTCGATGGCGTATCACCAGTCAAGCCGCTCGTCAGAAATGCTGGTGACTAGGTACAGGCATCACTGCCATCAGCGCTGCCACAGTCATCACAGGGCTCGTCATTATTGCTGCAATTGGAAGCGGAATCACCTGTTACTCCGAGAAACTCAACCGAGCACGGTTCAGTGAGCAAATCGAGATCCTCGGCACTTTGCGTTAGCGTTTGTGTTGTTCCCATTGTTCTTATGTATTTCCCTTTCCTGTTTGAGCTCTTAAGCGAAGTTCTTCTTCGAGAAGGCGGCATGTGAGTTCACGAGAACTGTTGCACCATTCGGAGTCCTGGGCCATGCGTCTCCCAGAAACGACCAGATTATTGTAGTAGCATCCTGCCGTGCATTGAACGTTCGCGATACATTCTTTACAGCATTCTGGCGTGGAGGCCAAATCGGCTAACATCGAATCCAGAAGGGGCAGATCAATTACAAAGTGCTGAGTCGTTGGGTCATAGTTCCCGTAATGGAAGTGTTTCCCAATAAAGCCGCTGTCGTCAGCAGATCTGTGGCAAGAAGTAAGCCGTCCATTCGGCGTGACGCAAACGGCCTTCGCCGCCACACTGCATCGCCGATTAGTCCCGTCGAAGCGTGCAATAGAAGATGTCACCCGCATTCCGAGGTCCCGTCCACGCAGACGAGCGGACCAAATCGCTTCGACGAACGCAGACTGGGATGGCGGCATGATGCCTGACTGATGGGCACGGCCAACCTTGGCCAATGGTTCAAAATGAACTTTCCGAACTCCGAGGGAGTGAAACAGTTCTAGCGCGGCAGGCATATCTGACACGCTCTGCGCACTTACAGTGCTCCTGATTCCAACTTTGCAGCCCCGATCGATCAGAAAGCTGATATTCTGCACAACTGTTTCGAAGACGTTCTTGCCATTTCGTGAGGGCCTGTGAAGCGCCATCACATTCGCAGTTCCGTCGAGCGAGACCGTTACCCTAGAAATGTGCTGGGCTATCCATTCACCAGTGGGCCGACCCCATGTGCCATTTGTAGTGAGAACCGCGTCGAAGCGAAGCGTTTTCGCGTTACAAACGTCGTATGCGTATTTCCAAGTTTCTCGCACAAGATCCCAAGAACTGGTGGGCTCGCCTCCACCGCAGAAACTTAGAGAAAAATGGCGTTCACCGTTGCCGTCGATTAGGCCGATGACGAGGTCGACGGCCGCTTTGGCGACATGTTGAGAGATGGTGGTCGTGTCGGTGCCGCCAGCACTAAAACAGTACGCACAACGCAAATTGCAATCGGCTGTCGGAAGAAGGATCAGGCGAGTAGGATTGAAGGCTGGCTTTATCTCCTCGTTGTTTGACGGATAGTTGTCAATGAAACCATGCTGAAAAAGCTTCCCGAGAAACTGGCTACGGGATGGGCTAGAAGTCGAGATGAAGGAGATATTGCGGCCACTGACACTCCTCAAGAAGTCCCACGTAGCCTCGTTGACCTCGAACACGAGGCGCTTGGAGGGCGCATACACCAAAACTCGATTGTCGCCACGTTTCTGGCCGAGAAGACGACACAGAAAGTGATCGCTCCCGCCCAGCGATGGAGGCGTGTCCGTAGTCGATCCTGGGAACATGGCTGCGGGCATAGCGCTGTGTGGCCTCATGGTACTAGCCCTTGATTGCGACGAATTGCCCAGATGGTAAATGATGGAAGGCGACGAGATCTTTTATCCAGCGTCTCCATTTCGGACTCCTGTGTCCTGTCCACTATCCACCCAGTCTAGTATACACCCAGCCACCGTCTATTGATTCTGGTGTTGCGTCGTGCGTCGACGATGGATCTCGTTGGTGGGCCGGTTAAGTCCGGTTGGGGGAAGTTTGCACTGCGGGATGCCTCCAATGAGACGCCGCTCATCGCATCCACTTGGACAAGAAACGCCAAACCGCTAACTGACCCGTGACCGACGACCCTGAGCGCCGGTGTCCCCATTGTTGATCTGCTCCTGCCGCTCGGCCTCCGTCATTTCCAGTACCCGGAACTCCTCTTCCGTGATATCCGCCAGCGTGATCGTCAGCCCGATACTCTTTGCGTTCAGAAGGCGGAAACACCGCCGAACGAGAGCGCCGTTCGGCGTATCCATCGCCTCTTCGAGCATATTCTTCGGACAGCCGGGCCCATGGCTGACGTCGACGGCCTTCCAGTCCGCACCGCAGGCAGGGCAGCCATCCAACTCCGTTTGGTCTGAGTAGCCGCACTTCCGGCAACGGAAGACGCGGTCGGGACAATCTTCCTCGGCTCCGCACAGCCCACCCTGATGCAGCACCGACCGGATCAGGAATCGCACGCCCGGCTCGTCCGGCCAGTCGCCGGGCGCTGCTATTCCGGGTCTTCGTCGGCCTCGATTGCCAGTTGCGCGATAACTTCGGACACCGCCGCCGACTTGTGAACGATGGGCACGGCACCGGCATAGCCGTCGTGCGAGATGTGCAGCTTGTCATAGAGCGCGCCGCTCGGCTCCAGGAACGCCCGCGTCTCGATGGACCGCCGGGCAGCGACTACGCTGGTCGAAGCCCGCTCGTGGTCCTGCATCTCCTTGGCGGTCGGCATCCGCAGCACGTGAACCACGCGCGTGCCGGGGACTTTCATCTCGATCCGGTAGTTGATCCCTTCGCGCTCCACGTTGGCCACGGCGCACCGCTCGATGCGGCCGATCACCATGCCGGCCTCGGCATCATCGAAGACCGGGCCGTCCTTGTCGGTGCGGATCTTGGCGAACAACTCCGCGTTGATCTTCGGCAGGTCCACGTCCTCGCTCTGCGACTTCCCGCGCCCCAGAAAATGTCGCACGGTGCGTTGCGCGCGCGCCCAAGCACACCACTCCTCGTCCGAAGGGAACCGCACCTCGCAGCTCTTCTCGCCGCCCGACAGGATCGGCACCACAAACGGCTTGCTTGCGTCAAACATTTGAATCTCCTATTGGCAGATGCCCTGTAGCGGCGTGGTGACGGTCATCGTGACCATCCCGTTGGTGGGGTCGTAAAGCTGAACGCCGGTGATCTGGAGCGTCACGATGCCATCCGTGTTTCCGAGTTCGGCGACGTTGAAGCCCATCTTCTGGATGAGCATCGTGAACGAGTTGTTGGCGTCGCGGGTCATGGTGAACGTGGCCGTCCCGGTGGTCAGGTTGATCAGGTTCGCGTACTCGGTCGATCCCGCCTGGACGCGCACCACAAACTGAACCGCGAAGGCGCGGTCACCCCATTCGAAACGGCCTTGGATCTGGTAGCCATCCTGAGATCCCGAGCCAGGGAAAAAGCCGGGCCGGAAGTTGTTCTCCCAGGACGCCTCCATGGACACGAACTGTTTGGCGCTGCCGCCGGTAAGATAGTTGATTCCGTTAAACGTCAGAGCGCTGATCATGCCGGCATTGAATTCGTGCGGCGTGGAGATGGCCGGCAGCGTGATGCCACTGGGTGAAGTGTACTGGCCGGTGGTGACGCACTCCACCGCGCACATCGCGCTGGCGCGGCCGGGGGAGTTCTTGATGGAGAGCTTCCAGCCCTTCACCGCGCAGCCGACCAACATTTCGTCCAGCACCGCCGAGCCGCCGGGCCGGATCTGCTGCACGAACGAGAAGTAGGGCAACTCCAGTCCTGTCGGGTTCGTCGCCCCCAACGCCGGAAGGATGGTGTACGTGTACGGACCGCTGCCGCTCACAGCGACGTTGCCCATGGAGAAGGACATCGCCCACGCGAGGAATTCCGACGAGGCGTACTTCGAGAGCTCGTAGGCCGGCATGTTGTAATGCGACTTGAAGAGCTGCGTGGGGAATTCGTGCCCTTTGCCGATTTCCGCGCGGTCATCCTCGTTCACGGGGACCTTCGCCCACGGTTTGGTATTGAGATTCGTGTGACGCCAGATGGTGGCTACCAGATTCGCCGTTCCGATGGCGGTCTGTTTGCCGAATCCCCAACCGTTCAGGAGTTCGCTGATATTAGCCATGCTGTTCTTCCTCCTCAGCCACAACTACAGGCTTCTGCGCCGCCGTCGGCGCGGGAACCTGATGCCAACCGGACGCCATCAAAATCGTGAGCTTTTCGGTGGTCGCCTCGACTTCTTTCACTTCGCCCTCGGGCGAGCGCATGAAAACTGAATTCATACCGTTCTCCTCATTCCCCGCCGGGATTGCCTTGTTCCACCAGCGTTGCCTGAACTTCGAAGTAATCGAGCGTTGCCCCATCCGCGCTCACCACAACCGTGTTTCGCTGCGCGGAGGGCAGATCCATGTCCATCGGGTAACAATCCGGATCGATCTGCACATGCAGAAGCGATTCCCATGACGGAGCGCCCGTCGGCCTGGCGCTCACCAGCAGCCAGAACAGATCGGCATACGTGGCAGTGGAATCCTGCTCCGGCGCCCGCAAGTAGATCGAGAAGCGATGCGCGAAGTGCAGCGACCCGCCAGTGAGACGCCGCGGCGTGGTGCCGTTCCACGCGATCAGGATCGACCCGGGTGGCATCTGCAGGATCGCAAGCCGCAGGTTATTGTCTGTGGCCAGCCCTTCCATGAATGCGCGGATGTTGTCGCCGTCGCCGCCAATCGCGGTGACTAGGTCCGGACAAGATTGGAGCGCGGTCACCCACTCGCCAAGAATTGTTTTCGGATTGATCACGACCGTTGAAGAAGTGCCAGGTTGAGCATGCCGTAGGCATCCGGCTGGCGCACCGTCGTCACCACGTACTGCGTGCCCCAGGCCGTCACCCAATCGCCTTTTGCCGGCGGATTCGAGAAGTCAGTCGGATTCACCGAGATCTCCTCGAAGTTCGCCGTCGCGCCCGACTCCTCGCGCACACGAAGGTGCCGAATCGCGGTCACCGTGAACGCGTTCCCGTGCGCCGCGCCCGCCTGCACCGGCTGGTACACCACCGGCTCGCCGAACGTCTGCAACATCACGCCGTCCACGAACGCTTCAATGCCGGGCCAGTTTGGCATCTCACGTCCAATAGGCGACGATCAGTCCTTCGCCCGCGTTGTTGGCGTCGACGTAGTAATCGGACGGCAACAGCAAGTGCCTGGAGTCTTCCGCCCAGATCTCGTAAGCATCCGCGACGCCGCCACCAGCACCAGTAGGCCAGAACTCCTTGACTACGCCTGTAGCGTTCGCCTTGTTCATACCGGAGACGCCGAGGAACACGCGCCCCGTATCGCCGATGGCCGCCGCGAAGCGCATCCGTTCGACGCGCAGGTTCGTGTCAGTGCTAACCGGAACTGGCGTGCCGGGCGTCGGGACGGGGATTTTGCCGAACGATTTTGCTTTCATCGGAATCAGAGCCAGGCCAGGATCTTATACTTGGCGTTGTTGGTCACCGTCACCTTCACGTTGGTGGCGTCGTGCGTTCCCTCGGTCACCGTGAAGACGTTGGCGCTCCCGCTGTTGTCGGCGCAGGATACCAGCACGCCCGCAGGCACCGCGCCCAGGCCGTGCGCGATACTCTGCTGCGCGCCGTTGCCCGTTTGCACCGCCGACAGGAACTGCTTCTGCTTCGACGGATAGCTGCCCTTGAAGTTCGGCTGCGGGCCCGCGCTCTGAAACTCCGGAGCGTTAACGGGTGTTTTTTCCACTTTGACTGCCATGTCGCTTTTCCTTTCCCGGCTTGGCCGGTTCGTGCTGAGGAAGCTTGGAGAGCGCCCGCTCCGCTTCGGGCTGAGTCCCGATCCGGCGCTGCTCATAAAGCTGCCGCGCCCGCATCAACTGAACCTTGTTTGTGGCGTCGGGCGCGGGATACTCGTCGCCGATGTCAGATGGCGTAAAGCCCTGCAACGGGCGCAGGACGTACAGGGGCGGAACCATGCCCCTGGTCAGCCGCGCCCACGATTCACGACGAAGCATCATGGCTACACCGCCGAGATCACGTTATTGAAGAAGAAGCCGAGATCCGCAGAGACCAGGCGCATGTCGAACGCCGAGTCGATCTCCACGCGATCCGAAGCCAGGTGCTCCATGCGGAACGTCTTGATGCGGACGCCCGCGCCGCCGGTGGTCCCAATCAGGCCGGTCCAGTTGAACACGTACCCGGCGCTGGGCGTCATCAGGCCGGCATTCTTCGGGCGGTAAAACAGCGCGGCGCTCATGCCGCCGATAAACGCGTTGGACTCGGCCGCGCCTTCCGCCGCCTGGTTGTACACGGCGTCGATGACCAGAACATCTTCCAGTTCCAGAATCTCGGCCATGATCTGCCGGGTGGCCACCGCCGGGTTCGGCGCGGTCTGGCCGTACTTGGTGCGGTCGATGAAGTCCGGGTGATCGACGAGCTTGTCGAACACCGGGCGGCTGACGACGAAGATGTTGGGCGCGAAGCCGCCACTCGACAGCCGCATCTGGGTCTTGGCGTGGCGAATATCCGTGATCGGATTGCCATTGGGGTAATTCCCGGAGTCCCAATAGACGACGTGCGTGGAATCCGCCGTCGCCTGGCCACTGGCCTGGTTGGTCCAGATTCCGGTGCCGAAGAACTTCGAGACCCACTGGTTTTCGCGCCGGATCAGCGCCTTCTGGGTCAGGAAGATCGTGGCGTCGCGGTCGGGGGCGAGCGGCGAGTCGCTGTTGGAGCGGATCTGATCGTCCACATCCTTGTGCAGCGACCAGACGTCGCAGTTGTACGTGCCGGTCGAATTCAGGTTGTAACCCGTGCCGGCGGATTCAGCGGAAAGCGCGCGCTTCTGCATCTCGTCGCGGTTGAAGTCGGCCCGCGCGTAGGTGTAGTAGAGGTCGCTTTTGTTTTCGACCGGGACCGCCGGAAAGGCTTTGTCCGCGACGAATTCGACTCCGGCGGCCTCCTGAAGGTAGGCCACGGA
>JBEKRR010000081.1:0-9722 GCA_049518555.1 Acidobacteriaceae bacterium | reverse complement strand
GTCTCTCGCTGCTGCGGTGGCAACAGCACACCAAATCCACAATCCACGGGAATCAGGCGCGCAAGCTTCGCCCTTGCGTTGGCGGGCGTTGCTCTGCTCGCGGCGGCCAGTCTCCCGGCCTTCGCACAGGCGGGGCCGGCGGTAACCACGGGCCGTCCAACCGACTGGACACACCACCACCTGGTCTTCTCCGATCCTGGCCCAGCGGCCGATGCCGGCGCCAAAGGGAACGATTTCCATTCGCAGGACGTGCGCAACAGCACCCGCTACGCGCTGCATCAGATGAGGCGCAATCCATCGCTTCGCCCCAGCGTGTCGCCGGGCAGCGGGCCACGGGTGGATTCAACCTCGGCCATGCACAAGGATTGGAGCGAGAACCTGAGCAAGGGCCTGGTGAATCCCAACACCTTCCCGGCGAAGTTTTCGTTCAATACCAATGCCTACAGTTGCGCCTCGGACTACATCGTTTACCCAACCGGAATCGCCGGGTCGGGCACCACTCAGGCGACGATCGTGGCCTACAACGAGCTCTATGGGACCTCCGGCCCCAACGGCACGGGTTGCGGCGGCGCTTCTGCGCTTGGTTCGACCGTCCCCAGTACTTACTGGGCCTACAACACCGCCTATCCGCAGGGCTCCACTACGGCCGATGGCAGCAAAATCACAACCTCGCCTGTGCTCTCCCTGGCCGGGGACCAGGTGGCGTTTATCCAGGTCAACAGCAGCAGTGTTGCCAGCCTGGTACTCCTGAAGTGGGCCACCAGCACCTCCGTCGTTGCGCTGGACACTGCCACGACCAATGTGACCGCTGCGAACTATCGCGCCTGTACCGCTCCATGCATGACCAGGATCACTCTGAATGGCTCACCCAACGACACCTGGTCCGCGCCGTTCTACGAGTACTACGACGATTTGCTGTACGTTGGGGACAACAGCGGCAAGCTGCACAAGTTCACCAACCTGTTCGTCAGCGGGACCCCGGCCGAGGTCACGAGCGGTTATCCGGCCACTCTCAGCACAACGGCTGTGGACATCGCGTCGCCGATCTACGACTACACAACGGGCAAGGTCTTCGTCGGCAGCGCAAATGGCGTTCTTTATTCTGTCACCGGCAGCACGGGGGCCGTAGCCGCCTATTCGAGGACCCTGGCGAGTGCCAACTCGCACGGAATCTACGATGCGCCACTGGTGGACTCCAATGCCGGAAAGGTGTACGTCTTCGTCGAAGACACGGTTGCCCAGACATCCGGCTGTACAACTGCCAGGGGCAACTGCGTCTATCAATTTCCCATTACGTTTACCGGCAGCGGCACCTCCGTGGGGACAAGCGAGCCTCTGGGGACGGGCACCGCTGGCGGACCCGCCGGGGAGCATTATTTCTTCTCCGGCATCTTCGACAATATCTATTACTCGTCCACCAACGGAACGGCCGGGAACCTCTACGTGGTAGGAAACATCAACTCAACCTCCGGCTCGCTCTACAGAGTGCCCATCACGAGCGGCGGAGCGATGGGCGCCCCGGTCGCCGTCAAGATCAACGGCACGGCCCCGTATCCATCGCCGATTACCGAGTTCTGCAACAACGGCACAAGCGCGTGTGTCGCCAGCGGTACAGCGACGACCCAAGGCACCGACTACATCTTCTTTAGCGCCTACGGTGCAAACGAAACCGGCTGTGCTACCGCTGCGGGAGACGGGTGCGTCCTGGCCTATAACGTCAGTACGGGCGCTCCTGTCTTTTCATCTGCTCTGCCAGAGAGCTACGGCACCGCCTTCAACTGCTTTGTGACGGGCGGAATCATCGTCGACAACGCGATACCGACTGGCACAGAAGCCGGGGCTTCGGAGATTTACTTCATCGGCCTCGGCGGCACTACGGCGAATCTCTGTGCAGCGACCGGCACGGGGAACCTCACAGGCGTACAGTCGGTACAGTAAGGTACAGGGCGCATTCCAGTTGTGGAACTGGGGGGGCAGAACGACGATGAGCACAGAGGAACAGCAAAAAGGGACTCCGACGCCAAAGAAGAAACCGCCATACCGGAAACCGGCCTTTCGCTACGAGAGCGTCTTTGAAACCAGCGCGCTGCGATGCGGCAAGGTGCAATCCACGCAGGCGCCGTGCCACAGCAGCCGGAACGCTTCGTAGCCCGGCTGAAGGGGATGGCCACAGCACGGCAGGCTCGCGAACAGGTGGTCCTTTGATGGTGGGACAGCATCCAACGCAACCCGACGGAGAACTTCTCGACGAGGCCAAACATGATCTGGCCGCGCAGGTGGTTCGCCAGTTTGGAGAGGTGCGGTTGAAGGTCAATGGGGCCAGCATGTTGCCCGCCGTCTGGCCCGGAGACGTGCTGACCGTTCGCCGGCGAAGCGCCGCCGAACTGCTCCCCGGCAGTATTGTCGTCTGCTATCGCGACCAGGGATTCGTTGCGCACAGATTGATCGGCAGACAAGGCGATCGCATCCTCACCCGCGGCGACTCGCATCTGCGGGACGACCCTCCGTTCAGCGAAGACGAGCTCCTTGGCGAGGTCGTCTCCATCCTCCGCAATGGCCACCCGGTCGCTCTCACTCCCGTCTGGTGGCATCGCGGCTTCTCCTGGATCATGCGCCATTCGGACCTATCGATCCGGATCGTGCTCCGCCTGCGCAGGTCCATCAACCTTTCGTGGGCCGGCTGATGGGCTCCGCCATCGCACAGGACGTGCTCATCGAGATCGGGGCGATGCCGGTCCTGGTACGCACCAGTAGCCCGGAGTTTCTTCAGATCCTCCGCGAGCGTTACGGCGGCTTCGTGAACTCCGCCGCGCAACCGGTCTTTGAGTTCGAGGTCGAGATTGTACGGCCCGGCGGGATTCCGGACGCAATCGGCGACGACGATTTGAGCGTGCGTTTCGAAGCAGGCCGCTGGGTGCTGGAGCGCGGCGACTTCCGCGCGGAGCTGGACCCCGCGCTGCGCCACGGTCGCATCTGGCAGTCCGCCACCCAGTATGCCATCGACGCAGCCTTCCGCATCGTTCACTCGCTGCTTCTGGCCAAACAGGGCGGGCTGCTGGTCCATGCGGCCAGCGTGGTGCGCAACGGCCGCGCGTTCCTGTTTGCCGGCGTCTCCGGCGCGGGCAAGACCACCATCTCCCGGCTCGCGCCCCCGGACGCCACACTGCTGACCGACGAGATCTCCTATCTCCGCCGCGAAGCCGACGGCTATGTCGCCTATGGCACTCCCTTTGCCGGCGAGCTGGCGCAGCCCGGCGAGAACGTGCGCGCGCCGCTGGCCGCCCTGTATCTGCTCGCCCAGGGCACGGAGAACCGCATCGACCCCGTCGCCGAGGCGGACGCTCTGCGCGAGGTGCTCCGGTGCGTGCTCTTCTTCGCCCACGATTCCGAACTGGTTGGCCACGTCTTCGACTCTGTCTGTAATCTGGTGCAGCGCGTTCCGGTGCGCCGCCTGACCTTCGTTCCCGATTTTCGCGTGTGGGAGTTGATCGTATGAGCCCCGTGTATATCGCTCGAGTCAAGGAAGTCGCCGCGCGCAGCATCGGCGGAGAGATGATGATCATGTCCGCCCGCGATTCGACGCTCTTCAGCCTGAATGAGACGGCGACGGCGATCTGGCAGGCGGCCGACGGCATCACTCCGCTCTCCGAGATCGTGCAGCGGAGCCTCTGCGCGCGCTTCGAGGTTGACCCGGCCACCGCCCTGCGCGATGCTGAAGAATTGGTGGAAGGGTTGGCGAAGCATGGAATTCTGAAGCTCTCGGACCAGCCGATCGAGGAGACGCCATGAGCGCACTGATCCAGGAGATGAGCGACAAGGCCCAGCGGCTGGGCATTCCGCTCGCCGTTCAGCTCGACCTGACCTATCGCTGCAATGAGCGCTGCGTGCATTGCTATCTGGACCACGACGACCGCGGCGAGATGAACACAGCCGAGATCAAGGAGCTGCTGGAGCAGATGGCCGAGGCCGGGGTCTTCTTCCTGACGCTCAGCGGCGGCGAGATCATGATGCGGCGCGACTTCTTCGAGATCGTCGAGCACGCCCGCCGGCTCTCCTTCTGCGTAAAACTCAAGACAAACGCGGTGATGATTCGCCGGAGCGAGGCCGACCGGCTGCAGGCGCTTGCGCTGGACGCCGTGCAGATCAGCGTCTACTCGCACCGCGCCGAGGTGCATGACGCCATCACCAAGCTGCCGGGCTCGCTGAAGCGGACCATCGCAGCGGTGCGGCTTCTGGTCGAGCGCGGGGTCAAGGTGATCTTTGCCAACGTGCTGATGCGCGAGAATTTTCAGGATTATCCGGGCGTTCAGGCACTGGCCGCCGAAGTTGGCGCCGAATATACGATCGACCCGACCATTACGCCCATGATGGATGGGGACCGCTCCATCCTTAACCTAAATATTGAACGCGCCCAGCTCCAGCAGGTCTTCCGCGATGCCTCCATTCTGGGCACCAGCCCGGAGGAGTTCTGCGTCCCGCCCGGAGGGCCGCCCACGGCCGATGACGCCCAGAAGATGTTGCCATGCAGCGCCAGCCACACCTTCTGCTACGTCTCGCCGTACGGCGATGTCTATCCCTGCGTGCAGTTCCCTCTGCCGACCGGCAACGTGCGCGCCAGCCGGTTCATCGACATCTGGAAGCACTCGCCGCAGATGATGGAGGTGCGGTCGATCACCCTGAGCGATCTGCCGGTCTGCTCCACCTGTGCGCACGGCGGAGGCTCCTGCACGCGATGCCCGGGCCTCGCCTACATGGAAGGCAACATGCGCGGTCCGTCGAGCCAGGACTGCGAAAAATCCTTCGTCCGCACGGGTGTGGAGACCGCGGGAATGCTGATTCGCCGCGAGGCGCGTTCGATCGACGGACTGGTGCAGATTCGCGACGCCGCCGGCCCCGGCTCAACGGCCGAATCTCTTCAGAATTGTCTATAAGTTGTTTATTTAGTTGGCTCCTGAGGTAGGACTCGAACCTACAACCCTTCGGTTAACAGCCGAATGCTCTGCCATTGAGCTACTCAGGAACAGTTTGCGCCGCGTCCTGCCGCTTCGCCACGCAACCTCTTAGTTATAACAAACCCATCTGCCAGGGTCAAAGTTTCCGGTCATTGCACAGTGGATCGGTTTGCATCGTTTTGAAGAGGCGGGACTTCAGTCCCGCCGTAGATGGCCGGTCTGCATGAGGGCTTTAGCCCCTGAGGGAATCTTCCCGTACACCAACAGGCTTTTCCGCAGCCGCTCGATCCCAACGCTCATTCGCCGGCGCACAGCTTGACGATGCGCGCGCGCACTACCCCATCCGCCACGCTCACCTTGGCCAGAGTCACCGGAAGATCGAAGCGGCGCGGCCCGGCGCTCCCCGGATTCAGGTAGAGCACGCCGTCCCGTACGTGCTTCTCCGCGCGATGGGTGTGGCCGCTCACCACCACCGCGATGCCCGCGGCCACCGGATTGAGGTCGAGGTCGTCGATGGAGTGCACCAGGTAGAAGAACCGCCCGCCCAGCTCAATCACAAAGCTGGCGGGCAGACGCCGGCAGACGCCGGTGACATCCACGTTGCCGCGCACGGCCGTCAGCGGAGCGATCCAGCGCAGCTTGTCCAGGATGAGCGGGTCGCCCACGTCTCCCGCATGCAGGATGTGGTTCACGCCGATCAGCGCGTGGATCGCCTCCGGCCGCAGCAGGCCGTGGGTGTCGGAGATCACGCCGATGGTCAGTTCCCTCTTCGCGCGCTCCGTCACTGGCCCGCCGTGAGCCGCGTGCGCGGGTCGAGGAAGTCGCCGAGCGCGTCGCCGATGAAGTTGAACGAGAGCACGGCTAGCATCACCGCGATGGCCGGAAACACAACCAGGTGCGGCGAATCGAAGAGGTGCGAGCGCGCGTCGTTGAGCATGACTCCCCAGCTTGAGGTGGGCGGCGGAACGCCCAGTCCGAGGAAGCTGAGCGTGGCCTCGGCCAGCACCGCGCCCGCCATCCCGATGGCCGCCTGCACAATCAGCGGCTGCACGATGTTGGGCAGGATGTGGCGTACGAGCACGCGCAGGTCCGATGCCCCCAGCGCCCGCGCCGCCTCCACATACTCGCGCTCCTTGACCGCCATCACCTGCGCCCGCACCAGACGCGCGTATCCCACCCAGCCGGAGATGGAGAGCGCCAGAACCAGGTTGACGAGACCGGGCCCGAGAAACGCCACAAATGCAATGGCAAGCAGAATGCCGGGCAGCGCCATGAATGCGTTCGTCACATACACGTTGATCACGGTGTCGGTCCATCCGCCGTAAAAGCCGGCCAGCGCGCCCGCGATCAGCCCGATGGAGAGCGAGAGCGAGACCACCGAGACCGCGACCTCCAGCGAGATCCGCGCGCCGAAGAGCGTGCGCGAGAGGATGTCGCGGCCCAGCTCGTCGGTGCCGAACCAGTGGCCGTGTCCCGGCGCCAGCAGGCGGCCGCCCAGGTCGAGCTGCGCTGGGTCGCGCGGCGCAAGCCACGGCGCGAAGACCGCGCACGCCACAAAGCAGGCCAGCAGCAGGATGCCCACTGCCGCCAGCGGCTGCTGCTGAATGCTCCGCCACAGGCGCGACCGTTGCCGAATTGGTGGAGCGTTGTTCATCTGCCTTACAATCATGTCACAAAGTTCCAGAGGCGGATGGCGGGTATTGTTTCCACGATGCCAGCCGATGCATCTGAATGGATGCATGGAAATCACAGGAGCGGGGATGAGCCTTAAGAGGGAACGTGCGGTTATTTGCGGCGCAGGCGGGTTTATCGGCGGACATCTGGTCAAGAGCCTGATCGCGCAAGGCGTGGATGTGATTCGCGGGGTGGACATCAAGCCCCTGACGGAGTGGCACCAGGTGACCAACGGGGTGGAGAACCTTGTGCTGGACCTGCAGGACAGGGACAACTGCCTGAGGACGGCCACTGGAGCGACCTCCATCTATCAACTGGCCGCCGACATGGGCGGCATCGGTTTTATCGAGAACCACAAGGCCCTGTGCATGCTCAGCGTGCTCATCAACACGCACATGCTGATGGCCGCGCGCGACAAGGGCGTCGAACGCTTCTTCTACTCGTCTTCGGCCTGCGTCTACAACGGCGACAAGCAGAACCGCCCCGACGTTGCCGCGCTGAAGGAAGCGGACGCCTACCCGGCCATGCCGGAGGACGGCTATGGCTGGGAGAAGCTCTTCAGCGAACGCATGTGCCGCCACTTCGAGGAGGACTTCGGCCTGCAGTGCCGCGTCGCCCGCTTCCACAACGTCTATGGCCCCTTCGGCACATGGGACGGCGGTCGCGAGAAGGCCCCGGCGGCGATCTGCCGCAAGGTGCTCGATGCCAAGCACGGCGGCAAACATGAGATCGAGATATGGGGCGACGGCAGCCAGACGCGCAGCTTCATGTATATCGACGACTGCCTCAAGGGCATACGGATGATCTTCGAGAGCGATGTGCATGAGCCGCTCAACCTGGGATCGAACGAGCTGGTCACCGTCAATCAACTGGTGGACATGGTCGAAGACATCGCCGGCATCAAGCTCAAGCGCAGCTACGATCTGAGCGCGCCCAAGGGAGTCAATGGGCGCAACAGCGACAACACGCTGATCATGGCGAAGCTCGGCTGGGCGCCGTCCATCCGGTTGCGCGACGGCATGGAGAAGACCTACAACTGGATCGAGGGCGAGATGCTCGCCGGCCCCGCAAGGTAGGCCTCGACTCCACAGAAACGAGCAGGCAGTCCCGCATGGGCAACTCCGAGCAAGGCACCGGCAACTTTCATCGAACGATCCTCGGCGTCAGCTTCTTCGGCGGACCGGCGAGCGATGCGGTTGCGGCCATTCGCGGTGGAGGCCTGCTGGTGTCGCCGGCCGCTCCCGCGCTCAAGGACTTGGACCGCGATGTGGGATACCGCGATGCGCTGCTCGGCGCGGACATCGCAATCACCGACAGCGCGCTGATGGTGATGGTCTGGAACCTACTCCAGCGCGACTCGCTCAAGCGGCTCTCCGGTCTGGAGTACCTGCGCGAACTGCTTTTGCAGCCCGATGTGCGCCACCCCGGCAACACGTTCTGGATCATGGCCAACCCCGAGAGCGCGGCGACCAACCTCAAATGGCTGGCGGAAAACGGAATCCGGGTCGCCCCGCAGTATGTCTACCTGGCCCCCATGTACGGCGCTCAGATCGCCGACCCTGATTTGCTCGCGCTGCTGGACCGCCTGCGCCCACAGCACGTTTTCACCACCCTCGGCGGCGGGACCCAGGAGCGTCTCGGCCTTTATCTCAAGCAGCATCTCGCCTACCGGCCCGCCATCCATTGCATCGGCGCGGCCATCGCCTTCCTCAGCGGCGACCAGGTGGATATTCCGGTCTGGGGAGACAGGTTCTACCTCGGCTGGCTCTTTCGCTGCCTCTCCGATCCAAAGCGCTTCGTCCCGCGCTATTGGGGCGCTCGCAAACTGATCGCGCTGATGTGGCGCTACCGCGACCGCCTGCCGGAGTTGCGCGGCGCCTGAGCGGGCCGCCATCCATTCCGTACAACCAAAGTGAACCGCGCCGGCCCCGCCGTCGCATCCATTCGCCGCGCTTGGGGTTGCATCTAAGTGGGAGGGTTCTTCCCTGCATGAGGCCGCTCCACCCATCGACGCATCTTCTGCTTGCTCTGGCCGCCGCCGTGGCGCTGCTGCCCTGCGCCGTCGCGCAGCATTCCAACCCGTTGCCAGACACCCCCACCGTCGCCGAGCAGTACCTGCTCTCCGCTGCCAACCAGGAGCGCGCCGCGCGCAACCTGCCTCTGCTGCACCGCGATGCACAGCTCGCCCGCGCCGCAGCCCAGCACGCCCAGGCGATGGCCGCGCACGGATCGATCTCCCACCAGTTCGCCGGGGAGCCAGCGCTCGCCCGTCGCGCCGCCGGCATGGGCGTGGCCTTCAGCCTCATCAGCGAGAACGTCGCCGAGGCACCCAGCGCCGTCCAGATCCACGAGATGTGGATGCACTCCGAAGGCCACCGCGCCAATCTGCTCGACCCTGCCATCGACGCCGCCGGTATCCGCGTCATCGCGCGCAACGGCGAGCTCTACGCCGTGGAGGACTTCGCCCGCACCGTGCCGTCCGTCAGCCTCGATGAGCAGGAGTTCGCCATCCGCGCCCTCATCGCGCAACTGGGCCAGATCGCGCTGGCAAACACTCCCGACGCCACTTCCGCCGCGCGCCAGACCTGCTCCATGGCCAGCGGCTACGCGAGCGCGAGCAAGCCCTCGTTCGTCATGCGCTTCACCTCCGACAGCCTCACCCAACTGCCCGGCGAGCTCAAAACCCGGCTCGCCTCGGGCCGCTACCGCCAGGCCGCCGTCGGCGCCTGCGCCGCCAACTCCACCGGCCCCTTCACGTCGTACAGCATCGCCGTCCTGCTCTATCCGTGAACGGCCACCGGAGCCACTCCCGCTTCGGCCAGCTCCTCCGCCGAAGCGGGCTGGGTCGGCTCCATCCGCAGCAGGTCGTTGAAGCGGTTGAAGTAGTTGAAGAGACCGATGGCCGCCATCAGCTCCACCACCTCGCCCTCCGTGTAGAAGCTGCGCAGCCGCGCAAACTCCGCGTCGCTATAGTTGTGCGGGTCGCGCGTCATGGCCTCGGCCAGGTGGATGGCCACCCTCTCCCGCTCGTCGAACTCGCCGCTCTCCTCCACGTCATACAGCGCCTGCAGTTGCACGTCGCTCCATCCCAGCCGC
>JBEKRR010000080.1:0-10413 GCA_049518555.1 Acidobacteriaceae bacterium | reverse complement strand
AAAACAGCCTTTTTCCGCAGCCTCTTCAGCCGTGCCGCAAAATGCCCAATAGCCAATAGATATTGGGGCTTTAGCCTGAGGGACGTTTTGCACGGACTGAGTGGTGTTTATGAGATGGCCTCTAGGGAAGGCTATCGGGAATTTGGAAAGTGGATGAAAACAGCCGAGGACGATTGGAACCACCTGCGCGGCGAAAAGGCGGACAAACAGACCCTCTACGAACGACTCGATTACCAGCGCGGGCTTAGTGTCCAGTCGCTATCTCAACGACACCTTGTGTTATACAACGCTGCTGGAACGAACGTGTCCGCTGTGTATTTTGATCGCAGTAAACATCCTCGATTTGTGGTGGAGCACAAACTCTACTGGGGCGCCTTCTCTAACGCAGAGGAGGCGCACTACCTCGTCGCCGTGCTGAACTCTGAGACAGCGAATGAGGCTATCAAGCCTTTTCAGTCCACGGGTTTGATGGGAGAGCGCGACATAGAGAAGAAGCTGCTGGAACTGCCTATCCCAACCTTTGACCGAGATAATGCTAAACATCAGAAGCTCGCTGAGCTTGGGTTAGGTGCGCACAAGAGAGCTGAGACGGCGTTGCACTCTGGAGAGTTTCCCGCTACCGGTTCAACAGCGCGGCAACGGGCGTTCATACGGACACATCTCGAATCAGAGATGAAAGAAATTGATGATCTTGTAAACTTGCTGCTTGACTGATGCAACGGCTTTGGGAATCCTCTTCCCCGGAAGGGTACAATCACGGACACGCAAACTTTGCAAAAGGAGTATGCCCTGTGAGCACGCGCGCTCTTCCCGACCAATCGTTATCTCTCTGCGAAAAGTACAGGCCACTGAAGATCGCGGACTTCATCGGCCTAGCTAAGCCAAAGCAAATCCTCCAGAAGATGGCGGCTCAACCTACTGGCCGTGCTTTCCTCTTTGAAGGCAAAAGCGGCTCAGGCAAAACTGCCATGGCACAAGCATTCGCTGCCGCAATCCCAGCGTTAATTCATCCCCTCCCGGCGCACGCGTGTACGCGCGACAACGTGGCCTTACTGTGGATGACCTGCCAAAGCAAGCCCATATCCGGCTCTCACATGCATATGGTTCTCATCGACCAGGCCGATACTCTCAACAAGAATCAACAACTCGAACTGCGCTCCAAGATCGACGGGCCTGAGTCGCTTCCACACGTCATCTGGGTCTTCACTGCCACGCCGACCAGCAAACTCGACGCGGGCTTGCGGTCAAGGTGCATCCATCTTAAATTCTCCACCCATGGCAACTCAAAGGCAGCAACCGAATTTCTTGAACTCATCTGGCAAGCCGAAGCACCCACCGCCTCACCACCAAATTTTGCCCGCATCGTCAAGGAAGCGAATGGCAGCATCCGCACTGCCCTGATGGAGCTTGAACAGAAGCTAACACTCGCACTGAACCCTGACATTGAGTAATAGCGTTGCCTTCGGCAGGGCGGAAGCATCCTCCGGAGGCGGCTTTAATGTCACGCGTGAGTTTCGCAATCCTGCACCAGCATTTTCTATATGTCACAAATTTTGTTACATACTTACGCAGCCCTCACATTTTTCCAGCGTGCTCGCATTTGAAAGTTGGCTGTAAAGCTCGCATTCGATGGGGTTTATTTGAGCTTCAATTTGTCTTGCGCCTCACTTGCGCGATCTGCCTCCTTGCAGAATCGTTTGCGAACCGAGAAACGCAAATTCGTCGCTGCCGTTTGCGACACACCCACCCCGGACAATCAACCGCTCTCCGCAAACGACCGGACGCCCACCGGCACAGCACCTCCGCTAGCCCTACAGATAACCGCCGTCGCGGTCCTGTGACGCTAGAGGCGTTCGAGGCATGGCCGTGAGGCTCAGGGCGCAGCCGGATGCTGTGCGGCCCTCTGTGGCCGCGCAGCGCCTCAACTCAGTGGCGCGTGCGGCAGACATCCCCTTGGATTACCATCCCAGCGATTACAGGGGGCCAGAGCAGCCCAGAACTCATACCCCCCTTCCCATGGAGTCGCGACGGAGAAGGACCTGGCGGGCAAGGCGCGGCGGGGCAGAGCAGGGTAGGTGCTCACAGTCGCTAGGGCAGGCGTATTGCGCTACGGCGGGCGGGCAAGGGATGAGCTGGGATGGGCCGGGGGAAAGTTGGGGGGCCGAGCTGCCCACCGCACCCCTTGGAGCGCCGTCCCGGCGGTCGTAGGGGGCAAAGCTGGAGGCAGACCGGAGTGATGCTGGCTCTGTCGCAACAAGGTCGTGCCAAAGTGTTGATCCTATCCAATACCTTCCCAGCTATTTACTGGTTTAGTTTTATTCTGCCCCACTGGTCTGGTTTTGCTCCGCCCTTGACACCGGTTGAGAGCTTGGCTGGAACCCGATTGAAGCAAGTAAACATAACGGATCCAGTTGGCGAAAAGAACAATACTGAAGTCTTTCAGCTAGCCCATCACCACTTGTGACGCCAATCGCTCAGCCCCCCGTGACAATAGTCACAATTGCCGCATCGCCCTAAATCCAACATATACTTTTTCTTTCAAGCAAGCTTTAATTGAGGATATTCTTGCCTAAATTCTGTCGCTTATCGACTGCCTCCGCATACCTTCTGATAGCAATAGTGAGAACAATTGTATATTTACTATTGTGTCAATATCGCGGTTACTATGTTTTTTCCCACAGATCTTTTTCTTCTTTTTACTTGACAGTATGGCAACTGGTGTTATCGTTGCACTCTGACTCCAGAATCAGACATCGCAGAGCATCATACTGTCGCGCTATTGTCTTCCCCAGGTACCCCACACAATTCAGAGGATGTCTATGTTGAGGACACGAGTGCGTCCTGCGGCGCTGCTATGCCGCGGTGGATTCTTGCTGCTGTTTGCGGCGTTCAGTAGCCCGCTTCACTCTCAGTCTGTGCCCGCTTCCAGCCCCAGCGCGGCAGGTTTACAACCGTCTGCGACAACGTCCGCTTTGAATAACCCACGCGCGGCGGTGGATCCAGCCGCAGTTACTCTGATGCAACAGGTCTTGAGTTCTCTGGGAGGGGCCCGCGCATGGCAAGCTGTGGGCGCAGCGACGAGCGACGTGACTGTGCCGCTTCCCGACGGTACGCAGCGAAAGATTCGTTGGACCGATGATTGGAGTGGATCTTCTGTGCTCTCAAGGAGAGACGCTATTGATTCTACGCAAGGCTCAAACACAGTAATCACGTCTGGTCAATCGCAAATCCATTCACAGACGAACGGTACACAAAAGCAATACCCAAGAGATCCTGATCTTGTATTACTGGCCGTAGGCTATCCTGGAGCGGCAATCCTTCGCTCCCTGCAACATCCGAATTGTACTTTCTCCAGCAAGCTTACATTGACAGGGCGTTGGCCCCGTGCACAGCTGACCCAAAATCAGGATGAGACCGTCGTCTATGAGCAGTGCATCGAGCCGCAGTACCCTGACGGACGATGCGATATCGCTTGGATCGTAAGTGCGGACACGGCGACTCTCCGCGGCGTGTGGCTGCCGGTGCGTGGAATGCTGGACAACTCGGTCATATACGAACAGGTTCGCTTCACCAAATTCCATCCTGCTGGAGACCTCTTGGTGCCAAGCAACATAGCGATCACCCGGCCCAATGGGCGTGTCGATACCTTGACCGTAGATTCTCCGACATTCACATCTCATCTGCCGCTGTCACAATTCGTTCCCAAGAAGAATTGAGAGGAGCTGTTTTAATGAAAATGTTCAAGATGATGTGCATCCTCGCGATGTTCGTTGCCGCGTGCGCAGCACTGCACGGACAGGCAGTCAACCCATCGGATGTTGGCTTTGTTCCGGCCGGCATGTATCAACACACCGATATTGACTCCGTGAACATGGCGAACGGCAATGCAGTCATCCATATTCCGCTATTCGGCTACCCTCAACTCGGCAGCAGCCTAAAACTCGATTACAGCATCATAGCCAACACCTCGCTATGGCAGCCAAATATTGTGTGTTACCCAGATGGGGCCGGAGGATCGGTCTGTGAGAACACATATACCATGGGGAACACCCCTCTTGGAGGAGGAGGACTTACTACTACCAATCCTTGTGGGTTTGTTCCTAACGCTAGTCCAGGAATCGCATATCTTCAATCTGCAACATGGTGCGAAGACATTACTTTGGCACAATTATGCCAGCTTGAAGACCCACTTATGATAAACGTGGGTACTGAATTATTCTGTAATCATTTCATGGCGGGAGAGTTCAATGTTGTCGAGCCAACCGGAGAAGAGCACCGCCTGCAGTATGATGCAAGTAATCTCAGTATATTGCGAACGACGGACGGTTCCGGTTATCGACTGCAAGTAGATGATCCACAGCCGTACTTCCCATACTACCCTAGCGGTGGTGGATGGGCGTTAAAGGACATCTCAGGTTCAGTACTGACAGACTCCAAAGGGATTAATCTGTCGGCCAATGTGCTAGCTGACCTTAACGGAAACACAATCCGCGTTAACCCTCCCAACGGTATCCTTGATACCGTGCAAAGACCAATCCCTTATCCACCATCTGCACCGACCAGTGGGAGTATCTTAGGTTGCCCGACTCTGAATGCACAATACCAGCCGACGATCGGCAGTGCTACATGGACGGTACCCGGGCCAAATGGTCAGCAGACGACATTCCTGCTCTGTTTTGCAAATGTTGCGTACCAAACCAATTTTTGGAGTTATGGCCCTCGGGGCTACACGCAGCAAAGCATGGACGGCAATGGAAACATGTCTATAAATGTTTATTCGGAATCGAATGGTACAGAGATTGTTCTCCAGAGCGTTGTCCTTCCAGATGCAAACCTTCAAACCCCAATCTACTGGGGCTTCACATATGATGCGGCCAACCCTTCGGATCCATCTTCAATTGCATATGGAACACTCACGGGAATACTTACTCCACAAAAAAGCTCAATCTCCTATCAGTACTCTACGATCGCCGACTGTGGTGTGTACATTGAGGAAGAGCCGGTATATGTTCAACGAATATCTCAGCGTACGCTGACCGACGCGGGTGGCATTAAGGCTACATGGAATTACAACTTTGATTTTCCTCTTGACGCTGCCACGTACCCTCTGCAAAGTATCTCAACTGATCCATATGGTAATGATACGGTTTATGGATATAAGACTTATCAGTGCCAGACTCTTCTTGCTACCACTGTCCACTACGCAGGTTCGCACTTGCAAAACCATGTGCTTAGGACGGAGAATACTGACTATCAGACCGTACCGAGCCTGCTTCCAACGCCGTATGACACAGAAAACAACATTTATGCCAATTCATTTCCCAAGACAGCCACTGAGATAGATGAGATTGGCAATCAGGCAAAAACAACATATTCGTACGATCCCGGGTTTATTTCAGCAGCACCTTACTGCTATACCGGTGATACCTACGACATTTATTATAATGGAGAGAGTCAGAGTCCGTACAATGCATTAGGGTTCTGTATTACTTATGAGAACACTCTACCTGTCTCGTTTGGACTGCAAGCGTCAAAATCAGTGTTCAACTATGACGGAACGCCGGTGGCCACCGATACAACCACCTATAAATGGCAGGATGGACCGCTTAGTAGCAACCCATATTATGCCCAGAATCTATTGACTCTTCCGTGCCTTCAGTCAGTCTATAGCCCAAGCCAGCCTGCCGGAGTTCCCATCCAGTGCGCAATAAGCGCTCAAACAAACCTTCTTGCCGAAACCAGCTACGGTTATGACGAGCCCAACGGAAGTCCGTCTGGAATTCGAGGCAATCAGACATCGGTAAGCCGGTGGTTGAACACAGGTGGAGGCCCGGTAAAAACCACGGTGGTTTATAACAGCCAGGGCATGCCGACCGATACCTACGACGGAAACCTGAATGTCGGCCTGCCCGGTAACCATGTACATACTACATACGATACGACCGGGCTTTTCCCTTGGTCGGTCCAGCAGGGCAATACTGGGAGCACGGCTCACATTGATTACTATTCTTACGACCTCAACACCGGGAATGTTCTCTGGCATACGGACGAGAATGGTGCGGCGCCTACTGGGAATACTCCCGGCCCCGCGCACACAACGTTTTACACTTACGACAATGCATTTGGCAGACCTATACAGATTCTCGATCCGCCGACTCCAGCCGGGCGGGGAGAGACGGACATCACATACGACGATACCGCGCTTACGGTGACTACGCAGGTACACGCCGACCCGAACCCCCAACAGACATCAGTGAAAAAATATGACAGTCTCGGCAGGTTGGCGCAGACCACCGCGGCCAGTGGTGCAACGGTGGAAACGGGATACGACCTCCTGGGTAGGGTCACTTCCGTGTCAAATCCTCATTTCGGCACGGCGTCCTCCACAGACGGGTATACAACGTATGCCTATGATCCACTCGGACGAAAGGTGTATCAGTGCCAACCGGACAACGGTACCGGCTCCGGGTCGTGTACTCCAGGAAGCAGTTATCTGCAATGGTCATACGCTGGAAATGTCACGACTTCCTACGATGAGTTGCGCAACGCGACGCAACACACAGCCGATGCGCTCGGCCGACTGACGAGGATCGTCGAGCCTGGTAATTTGACAACCAACTATAGCTACGATGCCCTAAGCAATTTACTTAGCATAAGTCAGCTTGGCAATAGCTCCAGCGACACACCACGGACGCGCACCTTCACCTACGATTCGTTGTCGCGGCTGATCCAATCGTACAACCCAGAAACAGGATGGATCTGTTACGGTCAGTGGTCCGGTGGTAACTGCGTTAATGGGTACGATCCCAACGGCAACCTACTGTTTAAGACGGACGCGCGCGGAGTCACGACCAACTACACCTATGACAATCTGAACCGGCTGGTTGCAAAGACGTACTCACCCAATGCGCCAGCAGGATCGTTATCGTCTTGCTATGCATTCGACACAGCTACGAATGGAATCGGCAGGCTTGCGGCAGAGTGGACAAAGGCGGGTTCATGCACCACAACCTCGGGTTATCAAACAATGAGACAGTACCTAGCCTATGATTCCATGGGACGATTATGGAACGAGCAGCAATGCGTGCTGGGACACTGCACGAGCGGACCAACTCCTCCATGTGCAGCGAGTGGCAATATCGCTCCGTACTACCAGACATACTGCTACGATCTTGCGGGAAATATGACCTGGAACGTTAACGGTGTCAGTAATGTTCCCAATGTTCCCGGTGCGAATACCATCGGGTTTTCTTATACATATGACGCGGCTGGCCGACTTTCAACACTGGGCAGTACCTGGAGCGATGGACTGCATCCCTCGCCATTGTTTACAGCTGATCCCACTAGCGGTTATTCACCAGCCGGGGCGCTTCAGAATTTAACTCTTGGGAACAGTATTTCTGTGATTAAGACATACGACAATCGTCTGCGAGCAACCGGGGAAACGGCAAAACAGCAATAGACTTACTGGATTATGACGGCTCCGGAATTGCACACGAGCTACGTAACGGTCGGGCAAAATCGTCAACACAGAGCGTTCTGACGAAAGGGCTGAACAATGATGGCCAGGAAATCACAATACACTTCACTATCGATTCTATTTGGATTCATGCTGATGATGTGCGGACTGTTGCATCCGGCAGTGGGTCAGGCGGCTCCAGCTCAGGGCCAGGTGGCTCCAGCGCAACCACAGCAGCCTTCCAAAGGGTCTTCTCAGTTCAAGCCCGTATCGCTGGAACACCTTTATTGGCATTTCCTGGTCCTTCAGAATTATCTGGATACAAAATCCGTCGAGCTGGAATCAAATGGAAAAGACGGAAGAGGGCTGCGCAATAATCTGCAAAAACAACTTGGATGGTCTGACGCGGACTATGCATTGATCCGTACCTCCTCCGTGCGGTTGACTGCCGAGTTGAAGGATCTGGACGCGCAGGCTGCAGCGATTCGGACTGCCGACATGTCTTCGTCGAGTCACGAACAATTGAAGGCGTTGACTGTTCAACGGGAAACGAGCATCAATTCCGAGATTACTTTTCTAAAGCAGAATCTGCCGCCAGATAAGATAAGAGCGTTTGAAATCTTTCTGATTCAATTATTTGCCCCGAAATCTGTTTCGCCACGACCACCTTCACCGGCGAAACCCGCTGTTACCGGGCAACCAGCCCCTGCGGCGGTGCAGAAATGACCGCCCTTCAGCAGCTCCTACATCGCCGAACGCAGTTCCTGCACCGCCAGACATGGATGGTTCTGCTCGCAATCGCCGCAGTTCTTATACTGCCGCCATCCTTCGCGTATGCCCAAAATACCGTATGCAGTTCTCAAATGTTGAGTGATCCTGGGGGGTGGGGCAATGTTGAGCAAATAGCTTGCATTACGCCAGGTGTCTCTGGCACTGTCGAGACCGACAACGATAGCTATGATGGGAATCTTAACGATCTTACAATGTATGGAGTCGCTACGGAAGCGGTCGTTTCTGATTACTTCGGAAATACCCAATATGATTCCGGCATGCAGTATGGAGATACGTCCGCCACGGGCGGTTCACCCGAGATTGTAGAAGTTCCATTCCCGTCGAATGCTTACACGCTGACCGGGTATGCTAGCGACTGCACGTGGTCAGCAAACTCTTACAGTGATGATTACGATTTCCAGGATTTGTGCTGGAATAACACATTCCCGGGTACATCTATATCTATGCAACAAGTACCAACGCAGTCGACGACATTAAGCCTGACAGCACCCAGTGCGCAATCTACGCAGGGACAATCGGAGACTTTCACAGTAACTCTCAATACCAACGGTGCAGACGGTGAGCAGGTTGAGCTTATGTACGGCTATTGGGGAATTGCTGGTTCTGCAACGCTCAGCGGCGGCATAGCTGAAATCACCATAAACACCCCATTTCCTGCGGGCGTAAATGGGATATACGCTGTATATCCCGGCGATCCGATTTATAGCCCGGCGACGTCCAACACGGTCACTCAGGTCGTCATTCCGGCAATTACACTGAGCTCATCCGCCAATCCCTCTGGGTTCGGTCAACCTGTCACCTTCACGGCTAACGTCCCAAACGGCGTCAGCGGAACAGTCACTTTCTACTACGATACATGGTGGTTTGGCACGGGGACAATTAGTGGCACCACGGCGACGTTCACCCCTTATCTTCTTGATGTGGGAGATTATTCGATTACTGCCGTTTGGCCTGGAGACTCAAATTATAGTGCGTTTACGTCCAACACCATTACGCAGGCCGTCGTGCCGGCTACGCCAACCGTCACGGTATCCTGCTCGCCAAATCCGGCCAACTACTCACCAAATCCGACGATGGACGGGGCGATTAGTATCTGCACGGCGTCGGTACGTGTGGGGTCAAGAAGCGTGGGGGGAGATGGCTACGTAGATTTTTACTATAACGGCCAGCATTTTGGTGGTGGCTCGCTCAACCAATATGGCAATATCTCGGCTAACGCATTCAATTTATGTACAATGCCAGCGGGTTCCTATAACGTCGTAGCCAGCTATAATTCCTATGACGGCTACTATAATCCGGCCTCCGGCTCCACAACATTGATCGTTCAGAACACTTCGCCTTCACCGATCACATATGCTCCGCCGCCGCCAGGCACTACCGATTACAGCTACACCATCACCCCCCCGGACGGGGCTAGCGGCTACGCGGCGAATGGCAATCTGTTAAGCTACACTGATTGGGTGAACGGGACGTGGAGCTTCGGAGCCGGCGGGTACGACTCGCTGAACCGGCTGGTGAGCGGGTCGTCCGGGTCGGGGCCTTATCAGGGATTGCAGATGAGTTGGAGTTACGACAGCTTCGGCAACCGGACGAGCGAGAGCTTCGGAGGAAGTCCGAGCATATCGTTGCCCACCAGCACTACGGCTTATTACAATGCCAACAATCAGGTAACGGGCGGTTCCCTTGGCTACGATCCGGCGGGCAACGTGACGGCGGCGGGCAACGTGACGGCTGACAATGCCAACAACTATCTCTACGACGGCGAGGGGCGCATCTGCGCGGTGCAGGACCGGACATTCGGCGGCATGACGCAGTACATCTACGACGCCGAGGGCACGCGCGTGGCCAAGGGCGGAAACACGAATCTGAACGCTGGCTGCGACACAAGCGGCCCTACATTCACGCTCACCAACACCTACATCATCGGGCCGTCGGGCGAGCAGTTGACCGAGACCGACGGCAACGGCAACTGGGTGCACACCAACGTCTTCGCCGCGGGGCAACTGCTGGCCACCTACAGCTACACAGACAACTCCCACGCCGCCACGGACACCTACTTTGCGCTCAGCGACTGGCTGGGGACCAAGCGCGCCGTCGTCAGCGCAGGCGGCTGCGGAACCGGCTACGTCGGCCTGCCCTACGGCGATAGCCTGACCGCTACC
>JBEKRR010000079.1:0-10157 GCA_049518555.1 Acidobacteriaceae bacterium | reverse complement strand
CCTGGATGCAGAACTACCGCCGGCTGGTCACACGATGGGAATACCACATCGAAAACTTCCTCGGCTTCGTGCAACTGGCCTGCCTGCTCATGCTCCTCAAGCATTTATGAGATGGCTTCTAGTCAATTCCGTGGAAGTGCGCACTGACAATAGACCGTTCGCACTCTCCAGTGGCAACGCCACAAAAGGGGGTTGTAGGTGAACAAAGGGGAGAACGTGGCGTGAAAGCGCAGAGGTGAAGATGAATCGTCCTTCGATCAAGCCGCTTAGGTAAACCTTGTCATACGGCTTCTTAGACTCAGCCGCTTGCTCAGGGTCCGTTTCGGCCCAGTATTGGTTTCTGACATCGAATCCGCCGCCAAAGTCAGCCACCCTGATGAAGTAGAAGCTCCTCGGAAGAATCGTCGCTCCTTGCTTGAAACTGGCCTGATAACGGCTAGGCTTTGCGGGGCTCGACGCGCCCGGAGCCGTTGACAGAGCGGCTCGGCCCCCAAGATAGATAACGCGACCCTCTTTCTCCACGCTAGACAGTCGCGTCTTGGCTATGCTCCAAGGAACGTCTCTCGCGGGTAAGTTGCCGCTCCATTCCATCACTGGGAGCTTGTCTTTGGGGCCGCCGATCAGAAGATCTCGCTTAGCGAACAATACGCACGACGGGACGTTGAACAACGGCATCACGTCCCACAAATCCCAGTAGCCTGTTAGCTTCAGCCTCGTGGCGCTTGAGTATTTCCTCAAGATGAGGTTTTGATGTTGATCCGCACTCAGTACCCCTCGGGGCATAACGAAGGCAAGCCTTGCGTGAGCGTTAGCAAACGTCGCCATCGAATGCGCCAGAAACACGGTCGCCAGTTCCATCTGTGTCATCAACTTCTGCGACTTGGGCGCGATCTTGTATCGGTCTACGGCTCGCTTCTTCACTTCTTGCTGGTACTCCGGGTCAGAGATGTAGCGATACGATAGCCAGGGCGGATTGCCAATGATGAAATCGAATCGTTCTTTCAACATTGCTGGGCGATAGCTGTTGCGGATAATGAATGACCAGATTGAGTCCTTCCTCTGTTGAATCAAGTCGGCCAAGCCTTCCGTGAACGTCCAAAGAGCATCAAGTATCGTTTCGTGCTCAAGCATCTTTGAAAGTTCGGGGACTTGGTGAAATAGATGCTTCTCCATCGTCTTCCGTGAGTCTTTTCCAGTCTTCGCGTGCTCCTCGGCGATGCTTGCGCAGGCTGCGATAGCGTCATCGAAAAGCTCGGGAGACTGGATCAGCATTGCCGGAACAACCATGTGCTTACGGTCTTTCTTTCCCCCGTACTCAATCTCTACGCCGCTCAAGGTGTCGAGGAGGTTTGCCTCTACCTCGCGGGGCAGAAACAGGGAGTCCGCAAGAAAGATTGGAATCTGTATGGGTTTTCTGGCCGTGTTAACCAATTTCCCCAAAGCAAGGACGTAAGTTGCGCGAGCGATAGTCACGGCGACGGGATGAATGTCGATGCCTTGCACATGGCCAAGTATTAGCTTGAGTTTGTCGCCTTCCTTAACATCGGAGTTGTGGTCTAAGAAGTGAGTGATTGCGGCTCGCAGAAAACTGCCGGAGCCACAACTTGGGTCCAGAACCGCTGCGAAGCCATGTTTGGGGAGGAGTTCCTTGACGATTCGCTCGCACAGCCAATCGGGTGTGTAGTATTCCCCGAGATCGTGGCGGTCCTGTGGATCAATCAACTGCTGGTAGACGCCCTTCAGTACATCTTCACGGACCAGAGAAAGGTCATACTCGGTCAGATGGGAAAGGATGCGTTCCCACGCTGGAGCAAGTATCTTCTCGGCTTTGGGATTGCGAATCCAGTGGAAGAAGTCGTCATCAACGAGATTGGCCAGTCGTTTCGATTGGAAATATCGACCCGACAGAACATCGTTCGCGACCTTGCGAAGATCGTCTCGGCTCTGCCCACGAGACAGTGCCGCCCAAATCATCAGTCTGGCGATGCTGGCCAGATAGGTGTGCCGCAGGAAGAGATTCTCCAGTTCGGAAATCTCCTCGCCTGTTTCAGAGTCCTTCTTCTCCGTCGTGTCTTCCGTCAAACGTCCATAGGTCACAGTCAGGTACCGCTGCCACGTTTCAAAGGCGAGCTTGGCTTCCGATTGGTCACTTACTTTAGCCCACGCCTTCTTGAGTGCGGCCATACCGTCGCGATAGAGCGGGCTCCATGAACCGAAATCCAGTTGAAACCGCTCGGCAGTGGGCTCAATCTGTTGGGGGCGGAAGAGGATACTCGTTAACCACAGCCAGAACGCGCTTAGGGAATCCTCGGCGAGCTTGAAGTCGCGCAGTTCATCCAACAAGACTGTTTCTGGCGTCGGGTCTTCCCCGGCCATCAGGGTGGGACGATAGATTTTCCAGTTGATGCCGTCAGAGGCTATGGCAATGAGGGAGTGCCTTGCCTTGTCCTTCTGCCACGTACCAGCAACGTATTCCTGTAGCTGCCCCTTGGCCTCTTCAAGAGTGGCTGACAGAGACTTCTCAAATTCGATGATTGCGTTACCGTAGTACGCATCTGCCCGGCCTCTTTTTTCGCCGGAGCCACGGGTGATACGGATTAGCTTCTCAACCCCACGGGAATACTCGGTGACGGCGAGAGTGCCTGGAAAGAGTTCCGCAATGAGCGCAGCAAAGCGCGATCTCTTCGCGGCCTCGTTTGGCAGGGATTTCACTTCGCGGGTGTAGTTCCGCAGTATTTCTCTGACCTTTGGTTCAAGTGTCTCCGCCATTGCTGGTTGCCTTTCCGAACGTCTCAAGCAGAATACCTCGATTGGTCCGCAGCTTCCCCCTTTTTTCATCACTATGCTTTCTGAACACTCCGGATAGCGGCTGACTGATCCTCAGCGGCGACAAGGTCATTGCAGGGCAGCCTTTCCATCGTCAAGCGCCACATCACAGCCAACAGCGGCCAAACGGTCAATCAAGGTTGACAGCGTCCAGTTCCGGGGGTGCTTGCAAGGGGGTACAATTCCTGTCAGCGAACGGCCCTCCGTGGCCTGGCGTGGCAGTAGGACGCGAACCGGCGTGGGGATAGCCCCATTGACGATCTGGCGTTTTTAGACCCTTTCGAGGGTTTACCTGACTTGCCACCAGGCATACGTCGCGCTGCTATAGCGGGACGATTACAAACAGAGCCGTTCGCCTTCTACCTGTTGCGGACCTCCGCCGCGTTCTGGCGCATCCTGTGGGTAGTCCAATCTTGGACTGGTGGCTGCGCTGTCCGCCATGAGGTACCATTTTCTTGATTCGGCTAGGGTCGCTCCCGAATGGGCAGGCTCTCCCGGCCTGCCCCGCCGATCTCTTCAAAACCGGGATACCACTCGGGAGGTGGCACAGTGGCCAAGAGTCCGCAACAGGAGCTTGAAGAGTTCCTTGCGTCCAAGCCAGCCTGGATGCAACGGGCATTGCAGCATGGCGAGTCTTCGCTGACGCGGGGCGAGTGGACAGAGTTGATCAACTGTGGTGACGAGCTTAGTAGACAACGGACCGAATACGAACGAATCCTGCAATTTATCCCGGCCAAATGGAGAGAGTATCGCAAAATGCGCAAGCGTGAGGCCCAGCAGATGCTTCACGTTCTTCTGCCACAGGGGAAGCCCGGCGCGCCGCGAAAAGACGATCTGGCGAGAGAAGCAACCGCGTTGCACCAAGCAGGCAAGAACTATCCTCAAGCTGCCGCAGTGCTGAGCGAGAAGCATCAGAAGCCTATTACACCTGAGGCAGTCAGGAAATTGATTAAGCGCTCCCAGCCGGACAAAACCTAACCATCCATTCCGTCCCGGACATAATCCCACACACATTATGTCCGGGTGATTTGCACGGTTGCATGTGATCTCATGCGACCATGCACGGTGCGCAGCAGCAACCCCGAACACAACCCGTAGCCAGTTCTGACCCAATCGAGTGGAAGGACCATCCGCGCATTGCGCCGGGTGAGTACCGGGCCTATTGCAGTTGGGGCAAGCAATACTGGGACCGCGCCTTTCGCGGTTGGCGCTGCATGTTGCGTTGGGAAGTGCTTTCGGACGATCTTTTGCGCAAGATTGCTCGCCTGCCTATGTGGTTCGCGCTGGGAACAGGCGACAAGCCCTGCGCTTCACGACGGGGGAAGTATTTTCCCGAGTGGGTTCGAGCCAACGGCGCGCCGCCATTGCGCAACGACAGGCTCTCGCCGATTGTCTTCGTACACCGTATGGCACGCGTGCAGGCTGGCGACACGGAAGGCCCCGCGCCCTACTCCGTGATCAAGCGGATCATTGAATGGGAAACCGGCTCTCCGGGTCACTCAGTCAACAAGTCAACCAGTCAAGGTGGGCCTATATCAACTGGTAGCGCAGACACGGATATAGCCCATGTTGCATGTCAGAAATTGGAGTCCGTTTCGAGCGTGCAGCAGTGGAACCAGCCGGACACACAACAACGAGTTCAACATTCAACAGAATCGGCCCTTGCCGGGGTCGAGGGCGTTCACTCCAACACACTGCCCAAGGGCGGGCGACACGCAAACGTCGCCCGCAAAGGCCTGGCCATGACGACAAACTATCGTACGGACCCGATGGACGTATCAGCGGGAAGAGGCGGGAACCATGCGGAATGAACTACAAACCGTCCTGGCCGCCGCGATGGAACTCCCGGCAGGTGAACTTCCGCGCCTGCTTGGGGAACTTGAAGAGGTTCGCTGCACCGCAATGGCGCGGCTGACCGCGCCCGCCCAGCCTTCAGGTGCCGACGAATTGCTCTCCATCGAAGAAGCGAGCCGACGGCTTGGGGTGAGCAAAGACTTCCTGTACCGGCATGGAGGCGACTTCCCGTTTGTCCGGCGCATGGGCCGCAAGCTCTTGTTTTCCAGCCTGGGAATCGAAAAACACATAAAACAGCAATACAGCTTGACGGCACGACGGCAATGACATATGCTTGCCCTTGCCGTAATTACACGGCAACGGAGAGCGTATGAAACGTGAAGCGAAGGAAGCGAGCGCCGACATTGTGAAGACCACGATGCGGGTCAGGCGTGAGCTATGGAACGCCGTCTTGCATTACAGCATCGACCACAACCTCAGCTTGCAAGAAATTGTTGAGCGATCTTTGGAGAGCTACCTCAAGAAAGGGGTGCGAAAATGAACCCCAAGACACGAGGAGCCGGACGCATCTTCTCCCGCAAGGGCAGCGCGTTCTTGTGGTGCGCCTATTACCTTCGCGGCAAGGAATACCGCGAAAGCACTCAAGAGACTGACCCAAACAAGGCGGAGAAATATCTGAAGCATCGTCTGAAGGAAGTGGGGGCCGACCAGATCGGTGCGAAGCCTTTTGTCGGGCCACAACAAGAGCGCCTGAAGATTTCGTGCGGGATCACCGCAGAGGACCAGAGAAAGCCCGACTGCGATTGCCTCTGTTGCGCACTGGATCGTGATTATCGGTTGCGCGGCAAGGCCAGTCCGGAGAACCTCAGCAACATGAAGCGCGTCCGCACGGATTTCGCGTTACTGCGGGCAACGGGCCTTACATCTGAGCAGGTGGACTGCTACATCGAACAGAGGCAAGCGGAAGGGGCCGCGCCCGCTTCCATCAACCGCGTTACGCAACTTCTGGGGCAGGCGTTCAAGCTAGCGATCAAGCACAGGCGGCTTACCGCCGCGCCATATATTCGCCATCTCTCCGAGGCTGGGAACGTGCGGCAAGGGTTCTTCAGCCAAGCCGAATTCCGGGCCGTGGTGGACAATCTGCCCGACTACCTGAAGGACTTTGCCCGCTTTGCCTATTGCACGGGTATGCGTAAGGGCGAGATTGCTTCGCTGCGCTGGGAAGATGTTGAGGGGGACGTAATCCGGCTCCGGGCAGAGAACGCGAAGAACGGCAAGGCCCGCTCCGTTGCGGTCGTGGGCGAATTGGAAGTACTGATGGAACGGCGACGGGCCGCGCGCCGGGTCAAAAAGGACAATTTTCCCGTGATGTTGTCCGCGTTGTTATTCCACCGTGATGGTGAGCCTGTAGGGGATTTCCGCAAGGCGTGGGCAACCGCGTCCTGTATGGCGGGTCTCGGGAAACTGGTTTGCCCCAAGTGCAACGGTGCGGTAGATGCCGATTACAAATGCACCCAATGCTCCCGCGAATGGACCCGCGACGAACTGAAGTACGTGGGCCGCATCTTCCATGATTTTCGCCGGACAGCCGTCCGCGATATGGTGCGAGCGGGCGTGCCTGAGACGGTGGCAATGAGCATTTCCGGACACAAGACCCGTTCCATGTTCGACAGGTACAACATTGCCAACGAACGGGACCAGCGCGAAGCATTGCGTGCAACCCAGATATACCGCCAGGAACAGGCAGCACAACAGCAATCCGCGCGCGTCAACTGACCAATGACCAAAGCCCAGAACATCACGCCCGCTTCGGCGGGCGTTTTCTTGTTTTCACGGACAGAACACGGACATTCTCGGGAAAATGAAAAGGTGCGTGATTTGCGACCTTGGATAAGTGGCTATGTTTCTGAGAGTTTATGGTGCGCCCGGAGAGATTCGAACTCCCGACCCTTTGGTTCGAAGCCAAATGCTCTATCCAACTGAGCTACGGGCGCACACTGTGCGGAGAATTCACCGCACAAGTTAACCGCAAATTGATTTTACAGGGCCGCTCAATCTGGCGCTTCGCCAACCGGTCTATCTCAGGACCGCGCCCGCGCTCTCCTCCGGCCGCACGCTCTCTGGGATTGTCTCCACAATGTCCAACCCGGCGCGGCGCAGCAGTTGATGGATCACCGCGCCACTCAGCCGGCTGGCGTCGTACTCCACGCGCACCGTCTTCTCCGCCTCGCGCACCTCCACGCGGCGCACGCCGTAGACATCCCGCACCTTGGAGAGCGCAAGCTGTGCGCGCTCGCTGGGAGCGGCGCCGTAGCGGTACACAACATCGAGCTGAGTCATGCGTTCATTTTAGCAGCGGCGGCAGCCGGGCCTGCCAGATGCCGGCATCGACCGGCGCCGATCGGCAAAACCAGCCGCGCCTGCCGGTTACAATTGAGGCATGAATGAGCTTCCAGGGCCGGGGCCATCCGATCCGTCCCCCGCGGATGCGGATGGGCGTCCCCGGTACACGCGCAACAATCCATTCCATTCGACCGTGCTGGTCAACCGCCTTCTCAGCGGCGAGGGCTCCGAGAAGGAGACGCGGCATCTTGCGTTGTCGCTGGAACCGGGCATGACCTATCTGCCGGGCGACGCAGTCGGCGTGGTTCCGGAGCACCGCGCCGAGGCGGTCTCGGAGGTGCTCGCGGCGCTCGGGTTCACCGGCCAGGAGCAGGTGCTGGACCACTATAAGGAGGAGATTGGCTTCGAGCTGGCGTTGCGCAGTTGGCTCGCCATCGGCAAGCTGGCGCGCGGCACTGTGGGGCAGTATGCCAAGCTGCCCGCGGCGGCCGGCGCGGGCGGACGCGGATACGACGCGCTGCAGTCGCTCTGCGGACCGGAGAACAAGTCGCGCGCCGAGGAGTATTGCTGGGGGCGCGAGTTCATCGACCTCATCACGGACTTTCCCGGCGCGGTCACCACCCCGCAGGAGCTCTTTCATGTGCTGCCAAGGCTGTCGCCGCGGCTGTATTCCATTGCGTCCAGCCAGATTGTGCATCCCGATACCGTGGAGACGGCGGTGCGCGTTGTGCGCTACAACACACATAGCCGCAGAAGGCAGGGAGTGGCCAGCGGGCAGATGGGAGAACGCGCGGATGTGGGCGCGATCATGCCCATCTTCCTTCATGACAACCAGAACTTCCGCCTGCCCGAGGACGGCTCGACCCCGGTGATTATGGTCGGGCCCGGTACGGGGGTTGCGCCCTTTCGCGCCTTCCTGGAGGAGCGCAGGGCGAAGGGAGAAACCGGCAAGAACTGGCTCATCTTCGGCGACCAGCACCGCGCGACGGACTTCCTCTACCAGGATCTGTGGACCGAGATGCAGGCGGATGGCACGCTCACCCAGCTGGATACCGCCTTCTCCCGCGACCAGGCAAACAAGGTCTACGTGCAGGACCGCATCCGCGAGAACGCGGCCCAGATGTATGCATGGCTGGAGCGCGGAGCCATCTTCTATGTCTGCGGCGATGCCGTCCGCATGGCCAAGGACGTGGAGCAGGCGCTGCTCGATGCCATCGCAAAAGGGTCGAACGGCACGCCCGACCGCGCGGCCGAATATCTTGCCACCATGAAACAGCAGAAGCGCTACCGGCGCGACATCTACTAGGCGCGGTTCTCGGTTACGGTGGCCTGGCAGGATTGTGCAATGTGGCTGTCCCCGGGGAAAACCACATTGCACAAGGACCGCGCGATAACCGTTGCGGTGAAGCGGCGCTAGACGCGGGAGTTGTCCGGCCTCCAGTTGACGATAGCCTGTTTGATCTGCTCCCGCGTCAGTTTCTCCTTCAGCGTGCGGGCCGCCAGCGCAGGCAGTTCGGCGTCGCTGGCGAAGCGCAGCCCGATCAGTTGGTCTTCCGTCAGCGCATGGCTGGCGGCGAGCTCCTCCGCGCTGAGCAATGCCGCAAGCCGCAGCCGCTCTTCCAGCCGGATGATGCGGTCCTGCGCCTTCAGCGGGTACATGCGGGCCTTCATGAAAGCCATGAAGAAGACGATCGACATGATGAGCCACCAGCCGAAGATGAAGTGATGATTGGCCTTCATGTGCCAGTCATGGACCAGTTTGTAGGCGGCAAAGACGATGTTGAGCATCAGCATCGGCACCAGGAAAAAGTGCCATGCGGGGTCCCAGCGTACATGGTTCTTGTAATTCTGTGCAGCAGGCATCGGTTGGGTCCTTTCTGTCTTCCGGAATTTGCAAATCAGCGTGGTATTAGCCGGACAACCAAAGATAGAAACTCCGGGCAAGGTGATGATACACAGGAAGTTTGATTGTGCGCTGCATACTTTTTTTGAGGTACTCTCGAAGTCATGGCGGAAACTGGCAAAACGCGGCGCATCGGAGTGCATCTCAGCACTACCGGCGGATGCTGGACGGCGGTCGACCGCGCCGTCGAGATCGGCGCCAATACCTTCCAGATATTCTCCTCCAGCCCGCGCATGTGGCGCGCCTCGGCGATAAAACCCGCGGACGCGCGGAAGATGCGCGAGTTGCGCGCCCAGTTCGACGTTGGCCCCGTGGCCATCCACGCCAGCTATCTCATCAACGTCTGCAGCCAGACCGACACCGTGCGCACCAACTCTGTCGCCGCCTTTCGCGGCGAGGTGGAGCGCGCCCTGGCCCTCCATGCGGAGTTCCTCGTCCTCCATCCCGGAAGCTGGAAGGGGCTCACCCGCGACGAAGGCCTGCGCCTCGCCGCCCAGTCCATCGAGCGCGCCGTCGCCGGAATCGACTTCGCCGGCAAGGACTTCCGCATCCTTATCGAGAACACCGCCGGAGCGGAGTTCTCACTCGGCGGCAAGCTGGAGCAGGTGGCCGAGCTGGTGGAGCGCCTGCGCCCCAGCGCGCCGGTCGCCGTCTGCCTCGACACCTGCCACATCCACGTCGCCGGATACGACATCGTCTCCGACGCGGGCTACAGTGACACCATGCAGCAGGTCGGCGCGACGCTGGGCTTCGATACGGTTCGCGTCTGGCACTGCAACGACGCCAAGGCCGCGATGGGCTCCAAGCTCGACCGCCATCAGCACATCGGCCAGGGAACCATCGGCGCCGCGCCCTTCCGCCGCCTGCTGCACGACGCGCGCTTCGCCCACTGCGCCTTCATCACCGAGACCCCGGTCGACGAACCCGGCGACGAGGCCCGCAACGTCGCCACCCTCAAGGCCCTTGCGGCGGACTGAAGCTGCCGGCTGCGCGGAGTAATCGCAGAAGGAACTTGTTTCCCTGTAGTTAGAGGTTCTGGTGTATCCTTGCTGCCATAGTTCAGGAGCGAAATTATGTTGACGCGAAATCTCATTCGGATGAGCATGCGTGCTCAGACGTTATTGACTGTCTTCGGTCTCTTTTCGCTTGCGCCGTATGCGGTCGCGCAAAAAGCAGTGGGCACCACCGCGACCGAAGATACTGCGGCATGTACCCCGGGGGCAATAAGTCCGCTTAAATACAGTGACGCCGTCGTATCCGACGCGCCATTCAGTGCGACACGGAAGGTGAC
>JBEKRR010000078.1:0-10380 GCA_049518555.1 Acidobacteriaceae bacterium | reverse complement strand
AACCCCCGATAGCCTTGCGACTATGTCTGATTTCGAGTCAGGTGCGTTCAACCGGGCTCCGCCACCTCTCCGACCCAGGCTTAGTTTACCGGCAGTGCGGCCAGGGTGCAATCGCGTGGATGATTCGCGGGTGAATCAGTTGGTCTCCTTTCGTGCGCTCCCTCGATCGCTACGCGATCGAGGGAGCGCGGACTATAAAACGGCGTGCGATACGGCATCCATTCGACTTCGCTCAGGACAGGCTCTAAAGCCGTGCCCTTAAGCAAGACAAGACAAATACGGAGATTCTGGCCTTCGACTTCGCTCAGGCCAGAATGACGGCGTAAAGCCGGTTGAAGCTGTGTCCCTCTGATCAATCTTCGATTCGGCCTCCATTCGGCGGCAACGGGAGGCGCATGAGGAGCGCGTCGTCCGCGGGGTCTTGGTAGTAGCACGGGCGGCGGGCGGTGGTAGTGAATCCGAGGCTGGCGTAGAGGGCTACGGCGGCAGCGCTGGAGGCGCGGACCTCGAGGACAACCTCGGATGCACCGTTGGTGCGGCACCAGTCGAGCACGGCGCGGCAGAGGGCGCGGCCGATGCCGGAGCGGCGGGCGCTGGCGGAGACGACGACACTCTCCAGCTCGGCGATGCGGCTGGATGCGGTTAAATGCGGGGATTCTTCCCCTTCCCCTTCCCCTTCCCCTTCACTACGTTCAGGGTCAGGGTCAGGGTCAGAATGACAATTCTGCTTCTTGCAGTTGCAAATGTCAGGCTGCTTCAGGTCTGCTAGGTCGTGTGTGGCGGGATGGAGCAGGCCGACGGCGAAGGCAGCGATCTGTTCGTTCATCTCCGCGACGAAGAGGCAGCGATGGGTTTCAGTCTCCCACCCATTCCGCAACGAACGCGGAATGAATGGGGCACCCGGATCGTTGCCTTCAATTGACGAACCCATCGGAGCAGCGAGGATGGCTGCGTAGGCGGATGGCGGCCAGTGGGGCGCGAGATCGGTGGCGCGCTCCAGGGCCAGGATTGCATCGAGGTCCGAGGCCACGGCACGGCGCAGACGGAGTTGCGGAAGGTTCATCGGATGGGCACTCCGGAGTGGGTTACGTGCGGTTGCGGAAGGTCTGCGGCGATGGGTTTGGCGAAGATCTCGGCGTCGGTGCGACGGAGGTAGTTGGCGTCGATGGATGCGGGGTCGTCGAAGGCGCGCTGGCGGATGCGGGCGAGAGCGAGAGGCAGAGCGGAGGCGGCGGAGGGCTCGGCGACGAGCTGCGGGGCGAGCGCGGTGATGGACTGGGCGACGGCGGGCTCGCAGACGACGAGTTGCGCTATCTCTGAACTGTGGGCGGCGAGGAGCTGGTCACGGGTCAGGAGGGATTCGTGGAGGCAGAGGCCGCCGGCGTAGAGGCCGGAGTAGAACTCGCCGCGGCCGGCGTCGAGCAGGGCGCGGACGGGTGCGGCAGACGACTGATCTGGATTTGTGAAGTTCGCGAGGCTGGCGAGGACGGCGAGGCGCGAGATGGCGACCAGCGGAAGGTTGAGGGCGTGGCAGAGGCCCTTGGCGGCGCTGAGGCCGACGCGCACTCCGGTGAAGGAGCCGGGGCCGTGGACGACGGCTACGGCGTCGAGCTGGCCAAGGCTGAGGCCGCTGCCGGCCACGAGGGCCTGGATGGTCGGGACGAGGCGCTCGGCGGCGGAGCGGCCGGGGAGGGTCGCACCGGCGAGCGGGCGGGCGGAGTCGGCGAGGGCCAGGCTGCCGGTTGCGCCACAGGTGTCGATGAGCAGAAGATTCAATTCGGGCGCGGCCTCCTAGACGGGATGGGTTCGGCGAAGCGGAAGCGGAGATTCTCTCGTGTAAAACGCATGAAAAGTCCTAAAGTATTCAAAAATAATAACTTAAGTCTAGACTTCGGTCTGGACTGGTCTGGACTTGTCTGCTAAAGTCTTCTTTTCAGGCTGTTTAGCATGTAAAGTCTCTGGATTGAGTGACTTGCAGTGACGCGATTGAACTTGACCCAAAGAGCAGCGACATGTGTGCATAGTTCCCCCTATTTTTATTATAGAGGTTTGGGGGAAACTAGTATGCCAACTATTTTTCGGGGGGAAGTGGTTGATGGCGAGTGGGTTAGGAGGATTTTGGAGAGGCGAGGGGGTTGACAACAGTGGTCAGTGGTCAATGGTCAGAATCCTCACGAGCAAAGGCGTGCTCCCGGGGGTTAAAACCCCCAATTCGATGGGGGGGTGGATTGCCCAGGCTAAAGCCTGGGCCTATCTCAGGAACAACGGCAAAGACAATGCCCGGGGCTGAAGCCCGTTTCCTCGGGGGGGGTGGATTGCCCAGGCTAAAGCCTGGGCCTATCTCAGAAGCAAAGGCCAATGCGGGGCTCCTTCCCCTTCACTTCGTTCAGGGTCAGGATGACGGACAAAAAACAAGCAAAGGCAGGTTCCTTCGACAAGCTCAGGACAGGCTCTTCGACTGCGCTTCTCGCGATGAGACTGCGAGAAGCTCCGCTCAGGATGACGGCAAAAGAGACAAGGGCAAAGGCGGGGGTTTTAGGAGAAAGGTTCGAGCTGCTGTGGCAGTACGAACTTCATCGGGGTCCTTCGACTCCGTGACTCACGATGAGACCGTGAGTCACTCCGCTCAGGATGACAGCTTCTTTGTGCTGCGCCAGGAATGACGGAGTGTGTGGGACGGGAGTGGTTGTGCATTGCATCGCAGGGGATTTGCGCAGCATCGAAGACTATAGACTTAGAGACGCAGGAGAGGGCCGGGCACAGGGATGACGATGAAGAATGAGGAAGTTGCCGCGAAGGGGGATTTTTCCGCCGAGGTTGCGGAGTGGGTCGAGGCGTTCGACGAGGTGGTGGCCAGCGGGAGGCCGCAGGCCGTGGAGCTGCTGGAGGCGCTGCGGCTGAGGGGACGCGAGACCGGGGTGGTGCTGCCGTACCGTCTGTCGACGCGCTTCCGCAACACGATTCCGGCGGAGGAAGAGGTTGCCTACCCCGGGGACATGGAGATCGAGCGGCGGATCAAGTCGCTGATCCGGTGGAACGCCATGGCCATGGTGCATGGGCAGAACAAGAAGGACCCGGGGATTGGCGGACACATATCGACCTACGCGTCGCTGGCGACGATGCTGGAGGTGGGGTACAGCCACTTCTTCCACGCGAAGTACACGGGAGAAGAGGGGAACGAGCTGCCGGGGGACTTCATCTACTTTCAGGGACACGCGTCGCCGGGGGTTTACGCAAGGGCGTACCTGGAGGGACGGCTGACGGACGAGCATCTGAAGAACTTCCGCCATGAGCTGAGGAAGACGCCGGGGCTGTCGAGCTACCCGCACCCGTGGCTGATGCCGAATTTCTGGAACTTCCCCACGGTGTCGATGGGGCTTGGGCCGATCAATGCGATCTACCAGGCGCGGTTTATGCGGTACCTGGAGAACCGTGGGCTGATCGAGCGGACGCCGCGCAAGATATGGGCGTTTGTGGGCGACGGCGAGACGGACGAGGTGGAGACGCTGGGGGCCATCTCGCTGGGCGCGCGGGAGAAGCTGGACAATCTGATCTTCGTGGTGAACTGCAACCTGCAACGGCTGGACGGGCCGGTGCGCGGCAACAAGCGAATCATCGACGAGCTGGAAGGGGTGTTTACAGGCGCGGGGTGGAACGTGATCAAGGTGATCTGGGGCAGAGGGTGGGACGAGCTGTTTGCGCGCGACGTGAATGGACTGCTGCTGAAGCGGATGGAGGAGTGCGTGGACGGCGACTTCCAGACCTACAAGGCAAAGGGCGGAGCGTATCTGCGGCAGCATTTCTTCGGCAAGTATCCCGAGCTGCTGGAGATGGTGAAGGAGTATACGGACGACGAGCTGATCCATCTGCAGCGCGGCGGGCACGATCCGGTGAAGGTGTTCAACGCGTACAAGCTGGCGGTGGAGCACCGGGGCGTGCCGTCGGTGGTGCTGGCGATGACGGTGAAAGGGTACGGGATGGGGCCGGCGGAGTCGCGCAATGCGACCCACTCGGAGAAGAAGCTGTCGGACGAGGGGCTGGCGGCGTTTGTGAAGCGGTTCAACATTCCGATTCCGGAGGAGGCGGCGATCGAGGGGACACCGTACCGGCCGCCGCAGGACTCTCCGGAGATGGTGTACATGCAGGAGCGGCGGCGCGAGCTGGGCGGAGTGATGCCGACGCGGTCGGTGGCGGCGGCGGGCTTCAAGGCGCCGGGACTGGATTATTTCGGCGAGTGGACGGCGGGGTCGAATGGACGCGCCGTGTCGACGACGATGGGATTTATCTCGGTGCTGCGGCACTTGCTGAAGAACCCGGAGATCGGCCAGCGGGTGGTGCCGATCGTTCCGGACGAGGGAAGGACGTTTGGCATGGAGTCGGTGATCCGGCAGGTGGGAATCTACGCGCCGGAGGGGCAGCGGTACACGCCGCACGACAAGGAGATGCTGCTGTTCTACCGCGAAGAGCTGGACGGACAGATTCTGGAGGAGGGGATCACGGAGGCGGGCGCGATGGCCTCGTTCACGGCTGCGGGACAGGCCTACTCGACGTACAAGATGCCGATGATTCCCTTCTACATGTACTACTCGATGTTCGGGTTCCAGCGGATTGGGGACCTGGTGTGGGCGTTTGCGGACGCGCGCGGACGGGGATTCATGATGGGCGGAACGGCGGGGCGGACAACCATGCTGGGCGAGGGGTTGCAGCACCAGGACGGGCACAGCCACGTGCTGGCGAGCACGATTCCGACCTGCGTGAGCTACGATCCGGCGTTCATGTACGAGATGGTGGTGGTGGTGCAGGAGGGGATCCGGCGGATGTACGAGAAGGGCGACGACTGCTTCTACTACATCACGATGTACAACGAGGAGTACGCGATGCCAGCGATGCCGGAGGGAGCGGCGGAGGGGATTCTGAAGGGGATTTATAAGTACCGGGCGGCGAGTGGCTTGTCTCCAAATGCGGGGGAGGCGACGGTGCAACTGTTCGGGTCGGGGGCGATCCTGAATGAGGCGCTGCGGGCGCAGGAGATTCTGGCGGAGAAATATGGGATCGCGGCGGACGTATGGAGCGTAACCAGCTACACGGAGCTGCGGAGGGAGGCGATTGCGACCGAGCGATGGAACCGGCTGCACCCGGCGGAGGCGGAGCGGAAGACGTATATCGAGACGGCGTTAGAAGGAGCGAAGGGGCCGATCGTTGCGGCGAGCGATTATATGAAGTCGCTGCCCGACGTTCTTGCTCCGTGGCTGCAGGGCGGAGGGTTGCAAGGCGAGGGACGATGCAGGCTGGTGACGCTGGGGACGGATGGGTTCGGGCGCAGCGACAACCGCGCGCACCTGCGACGGCACTTCGAGGTGAACGCGGAGGCGATTGCGGGAGCGACGATCTCGCGGCTGGCGCGCGAGGGCAAGATCGAGGGGAAGAGGGCGCAGGCTGCGCTGGCGGAGCTGGGGATCGACAGCGAGGCCAAGGACCCGGCACGGGCGTGAGGCGGACGCTGGTTCAAACGGTGGAGCGGCACCGGAATACCTGAGTCAACATTCGATCTTCGGGATTCCCTCAAAGCACCGAGCATCATGGGCCGGCACAATGGTGATCCCTGGGAATCGGTCTCCAATTGCCGCCATATGCAGCAAGCCCTCTCGAACCTGCGCAGGGTCCCAGTCGCCCAGTGTCCTTTGCAGCCACGGCCGCTCAATGCGATGGATGACCCCTTCTAGTTGCCACGCAAGATCCCCGATCATCGCGTAGCGCTTGCCTTTTGGCAGGGTTAGAAATACGACCACCGAGCCCGGCGTGTGGCCCGGTGCGGGCACGATAACGATCGCGCCGTCGCCATAGACATCATGGCTTCCGGGAAAGCCGAGGTAAACGCCCCCTTCGAATTCATATTCCACATATCGAACGCCCGGGAAGCTTCGGATGAGGGCCGTGAGCCAGCCTCCATCCTTGATAAAGCGAAGTTCTTCCCTCGTCACCCAAACCGGCGTTTCCGGAAAGTCGAGTACTCCGCTGACGTGATCCCAATGAGCGTGAGTGAGGAGTATCGCCCGCAAATTTTTGCGATTGTAGCCCGCCGCATCGAGTTGCTCGGACGCGGAGCGAGTTCGCTGGTAGCTGGTGCCTGCACGGAAGAAGAGCGGCATTGTTCGGATTTGCGTATCGACGTGACGGCCAAATCCGGTGTCGATGAGAAGGTCGCCTTTTGGGTGCTTCACCAGTAACGCGGTCATCGCGAAGTCGCGCTTGTCAAAAAACGAGCCGCCCCGATAGCCAAAGGCGGCGCTCCTGTGCGTAACTCCTGTCGGGAGCTGAATCAATGACATCTCCGGAGGCGGAAACGCGGCCGGCAGCTCTCCGGCGAAACGCGCTGACATCGGCTGTGATGGGGTCGAGAACATAGCCTGAAAGACGATCGCCAAGCGAGTACGGTAAAGCCTAAACGAGTGTGGTGTCCCAGAAGTCAATAGCGTAAACGGCGGCGAATGGTTTGGACCACGAAAAGAGCGAACTACAGAGATTCTGGAGCTTCGCTCCAGAATGACGACGGGTGAGATGGTTTAATGGGCAGAACGATTGTGTCACGAACTTCCGGGACAGCATACTAGGATTTCCATTTTAACAAGCATGATAAGTGTGCGGCCTCTTCGGCACGGCTAAACAGGCTGGAGAAAAAGGCTTGATTGCCACTCCGGGCAGAAGGCCCGGGGCTAAAGCCCACTGAGTTCGTTGACTTTATTCAGGGGGCTAAAGCCCCCTGCTCCCTCCGAAAGGCAAAAACGGGAGTTTTTCCGCAGCCTGTAAAGCCGAGCCCTTAAGCACGACAAATGCGGGGATTCCGGCATTCGCCAGAATGACGAGCAGGAATTAGCAAGACAAATGCGGGGATTCTTCCCCTTCCCCTTCGACTGCGCTCAGGGTCAGGGTCAGAATGACAAGCACATTTTGCAGTTCAGAATGACAATTCTTCGTGCGCGATGGAGAATCGTACTTGCACTACAGTAGTAGTGAACGGTCTAACGGTTCCGAGGTGCGTGTGCGGAGAGATGTCTCTGGATGGTTTGCGGGCGTTGCGGGCCTGGGATTCGTTCTGGGCTTGGGGATTGTTGCGTCTGCGCAGACGACCGCGAACACTCCGGCTCCGGCGGCAACTCCGGCGGCGGCGCCTGTGCCGGCTGCGGAGGGGCAGGACAAGATCGAGTCGATGCCGGGCTATCGGCAACAGCCTTCGAGCGCGCAGCGGACTGAGGGCGTATCTGCAGCCGCGGGCGCTGCGCAGACCAATCCGCAGACAAATCCGCAGACGAGCCCGCAGGCCGCGCCGATTCCGCAGACGGCCCCCGCGCCGGTGGTGACGCCCGCGCCGCCGACGGCGCAGACTCCCTACACGGCGATGCCTGCCTATGGAAGTGCGGAGACGCGACCGGCCAGGGACACGGACGGCAGCGCATACATTCCGGTGGATAGCTGGGTGTATCCGGCGATGCTGCGGCTCTACTCGCTGGGATACGTGGATACGGCGTATCTCGCGATGCGGCCCTATACGCGGCGCAGCGCGCTGCACATGCTGCAGGCATCGGAGGGCGCGATTGCGGCGGGCGGCGACGTGCAGGCGCAGGAGATCCTGTCGGCGCTGTTGACGGAGCTGACCGACGAAGGCGTGCCGGGGAAGACGGAACGCGGGACGGTGTATGGGTTGCAGTCGGTCTATACGCGGATGATGGGGGTCTCGGGGCCGATCCTGACGGACAGCTACCATCTGGGGCAGACATTCTTCAACGACTACGGGCGGCCGCACGAGACGGGCTTCAACAATGTCACGGGATTTACGACGCTGAATGAGCAGGGGCCGTGGTCTCTGTATATGCGCGGGGAATATCAGCACGCGCCGAGTGCGGCGGGCTACTCGCAGGCGCTGGCGCAGCAGGTCTCTCTGATGGATGAGATTGTGTTTGCGCCGCCCAACGATCCGCAGGCGACGGTCCCGGCGGGGCCGATTGCGGCGCAAAATCCGTTCCGGCTGGTGGAGGCGACGCTGTCGGTGCACCTCCTGGGGCATGAGATCTCGGGGGGCAAGTCGGATGCGTGGCTGGGGCCGGGGATGGGCAGCGCGATGCCGTGGTCGAACAACGCGGAGAACATCTACTCGTTCCGCATCAACCGGGTGGAGCCGATCAACATCAAGTATCTGTCGCGGTGGCTTGGGCCGGTGCGCTATGACTTTTTCTACGGGAGCCTGAAGGGGCACACCGATCCCAACGACGACTGGGTCCACTCGGACATGTTCTCGTTTCAGCCGACGGCGAACTTCCAGTTCGGCTTCCAGCGGACGGTGATCTTCGGCGGCAAGGGACACGAGCCGGTGACGATCCGGACGTTTCTGAAGGGATTTTTCGACACCAACGATACAAACGGAGGGGAGAAGGGTTCGCGGGACGATCCGGGGGCGCGGTTTTCGTCGTTCCACTTCAGCTACCGGCTGCCGTTCGTGCGAAACTACCTGACGCTGTATGCAGACTCGGAGGTGCATGACGACCTGACGCCGGTGTCTGCTCCGCGGCGTGCGGCGTACCGGCCGGGAATCTTTCTGGCACAGTTTCCGGGATTGAAGCGGCTGGACCTGCGGGTGGAGGGGGTTTCGACCGACTGCTCGACGCTGGTGTGCGTGGGCGGAGGCAACGAGTACATCGAGGACGCGGTGCAGAAGCAGGGCTACACCAACAAGGGAACCATTCTGGGCGACTGGATCGGGCGCGAGGCCAAGGGCGGACAGGCGTGGCTGACATGGCACCTGAGCGGCAACGAGTGGGTGCAGGCGGAGTACCTGAACAAGAAGACGGCGAAGGACTTCATCGCGGGCGGGACCACGCAGAACCAGTTCCGGGTGGAGGCGGTGAAGCGGATCGGACCGGCGATCGAGGTGAATGGCTGGTTCCAGCACGAGGGGTGGAAGGCGCCAATCTATATGGCGGGGGCGCAGAGCGACAACACGGTCGCGGTGCAGGTGACGTTCTTCCCCAAGCTGAAGACGAAGGCGCCGTAGAACATGAGGCGAAGTCGGCGAGGGCAGAACATTAATCGGAGATATAGATAACTTATATGTTATTATCTTCACAGGTGATTCTGGTTCGGGAGTATCTCGACGAACGCGGTCGCAGTCCGTACGCAGTCTGGTTCGATTCACTGGATCAAACTGCGGCCATCAAAGTAACCGTTGCGCTGGAGCGTCTCGCACAGGGACACACGGCGGCGATCAAGGCGGTCGGCGAGGGGGTCTGGGAATACAGAATCGATTCTGGTCCTGGCTATCGCATTTACTTTGGCAAGGATGGAGATCGTCTTGTCATTCTGCTTGGCGGAGGCACAAAGAAGCGGCAGCAGAATGACATCAGTGCTGCAAAGGCACTATGGAAGACATACAAGCAACGCAAGAAACAGGAGGGACCATGGCTTTGACCAAAGACTTCCGCGACACGATTCGCGACCGCGCCCAGAGAGATGCGGGATTCCGGCAGGGACTGCTTCGGGAAGGCCTGGAGCTGATTTGCAATGGAGATTTTGCCACGGGTCGCGCCATCCTGCGTAATTACATCAATGCTACGGTTGGATTTCCTGAGCTGGCGCGCATGACGAATATCTCGTCACCAAGCCTGCAACGGATGTTCGGCCCACGCGGCAATCCACGCGCCGAGAACCTGTTTGGAGTGCTTGTCCAACTGCAACAGCAGGAAGGTGTAAACGTTGAGCTTCGCGTGCGGTCGCATTAAACCGATTTGGCGGGGAGGCAGGAGTGGAAGTAGGGGAGGGATTTCTGGAGGCCTTCGCGGAGGGGGACCTTTGGCTCCCAGCCGAGCAGGGCGCGGGCTTTCGCGATGTCTGGGCAGCGGCGGGCGGGGTCGTCCTGGGGGAGGGGCTGGTGGACGATTGCGGATTTTGAGCCGGTGACGGCGAGAACCAGCTTCGCGCATTCGAGCATGGTGAACTCAGTGGGGTTGCCGAGGTTGACGGGGGTGTGTTCGGCGGAGGCGGCGAGGCGAAGGATGCCGTCGATGAGGTCGGAGACGTAGCAGAAGCTGCGTGTCTGGAGGCCGTCGCCGTAGACGGTGAGGGGTTTGCCCGCGAGGGCCTGGAGCATGAAGTTGGAGATGACGCGGCCGTCGTTGGCCTGCAGGCGCGGGCCGTAGGTGTTGAAGATGCGAACCGTGCGGGTGTCGAGGGCGTAGTAGCGGCGCCAGGCGGCGACGGCGGCCTCGGCGAAGCGCTTGGCCTCGTCGTAGACCGAGCGCGGGCCGATGGGGTTGACGCGGCCCCAGTAGGCTTCGACCTGGGGATGGACCTCGGGATCGCCGTAGCACTCGGATGTGGAGGCGTGCAGGA
>JBEKRR010000077.1:0-10439 GCA_049518555.1 Acidobacteriaceae bacterium | reverse complement strand
GACAACGTGGAGCTGGAGGTCCTGCTGCACACTCCGGTGGCCATGGAGAAGGGCCTGCGCTTCGCCATCCGCGAGGGCGGCCGCACCGTCGGCGCCGGCACCATCAGCGAGATCATCGGGTAGTCCTGCGCGGACGGTGGGAGACGCGCTTTACGCGTGGATCGCTAAAACAGACAGCTTCGTGCAAGCGGCGAGCTTCGGCTCGCCGCTTTTCTTTCCTGGGACGGGGTTCGGCGACTTCCCTAAAACCGGTTTTTGTTGGATACTAGAAGAGGTTGTGCGCGGCCTGAACGCACCGCTTTCCGTAGGACAATTCAGGATTGGCAGAAGGGGCCAAACAAGCCCTGTGTCGCGGCGTGCCATACTACACGCTGCTTGCCAGCCGAGGTGGCTGGCCACGTTAGGAGAAGAGACAAAGTGCGCGAAATTATCACATTGCAATGTACGGCGTGCAAGAACAGGAACTACTCGACGACGAAGAACAAGAAGACGACCACGGGCCGGCTTGAGTTCTCGAAGTTCTGCAATACCTGCCGCAAGCACACGGACCACAAAGAGACGAAGTAAGTTAAAGCAGGGAACAGGGAACAGTGAGCCCTGAACAGGGAACAACAAGCCCCCAGCGTTCATTCCCCTCCCGGTTGCGACCGGGGGAGTAAGCTCAACGGCTAAACTGTCGGTCTCCAAAACCGATCTTCTCGGTTCGAATCCGAGCTCCCCCGCCAGTTTTTCCGGTCCCGGCCACTTATCTTCCGGGGCGGAGCACGGCAGTCCGGCAACACAGCGGATGTTCAATCCGCATATAGGTTTGAGGCGGCAACACAGCGGAAGACCAATCCGCATGAAGGTTTGAGGCAGCAGCATGGCAAAGACGATTGCAGTAGCAGACCAGCAAGACTCAGGGATCGAGCGGTTGAAGGCGCGGCCGCGCGAGCTGAAGGAGTTCCTGCAGAACGTGCGCAGCGAAATGCGCAAGGTGGTGACGCCGACGCGCGCCGAGGTGCAGTCCACCACCACCGTCGTGCTTGCGGCGGTGTTCCTCTTTGCCGCCTACTTTTTTGTGGTGGATGCCATCTTCGGCCAGAGCGTTACCCACCTGATTCAGTACCTCACCAAGCACTAGCAGCAGGCCCTCTGGTTCGCGGCAGGAATGATCGCCGCGCAGCAGAGACAGACAAGTTGATGCATCAAGAAGGCACACTCCCCATGGCGGTAGACGAGCAGATTCCGGAGGCGCAGGAACCCGGCGGCGAACAGCCGGCCGAGCAGCTTGCCCCGCCGGTCAACGCGAATTACAAGTGGTACATCATCCACGCCTACTCGGGCTTCGAGCGCAAGGTGCGCGAGTCGCTGGAGAGCCGGATCCAGGCCTTCGGCCTGCAGAACCGCATTGGCCGCATCATGATCCCCACCGAGCCTGTCACCGAGCTGCGCAACGGCAAGAAGTACACCATCGAGCGCGTCTTCCTGCCCGGCTACGTGCTGGTGGAGATGGAGCTGGACAACGACCTGTGGCACGTCATCAAGAACACGCCGCGGGTGACGGGATTCCTGGGCACGGGCGACAAGCCGGTGGCGCTGTCGGAGGCCGAGGTCAGCTCGATCCTGTTCCGCACCGAGAGCGCCAAGGACAAGCCGTCCAGCAAGATCAAGTTCGAGAAGGGCGAACAGGTGCGCATCAACGAGGGGCCGTTTGCCAACTTCAACGGCACGGTGGACGACGTCAACGAAGACCGCCAGACGCTGAAGGTGATGGTCTCGATCTTCGGGCGCTCCACGCCGGTGGAGATCGAGTTTTCGAAGGTCGACAAGATGGAAGCGTAGTTCCGTCGCCCGCACAGTGCAGGCAAGAGTTCTGCAACACAAAATCGGCAGCCGGCCAGGCGCCCGCAGCCAGAAGACGAACGAGGATTGAACCATGGCACCGAAGAAGATCACTGGATACGTGAAGCTGCAGATTCCCGGCGGAAAGGCCACGCCCGCGCCTCCGGTGGGCCCGGCGCTGGGCCAGGCGCAGGTCAACATCATGGAGTTCTGCAAGCAGTTCAACGCGCGCACCAGCTCGCCGGAGATGAACGGCATCACCATTCCGGTGGTGCTCACGGTGTACGCCGACCGCAGCTTCAGCTTCATCACCAAGACGCCACCGGCGGCGGTGCTGCTGATGAAGGCCGCGGGCGTGGAGAAGGGCTCGGGCACGCCCAACAAGGAGAAGATCGGCAAGGTGACGGAGAAACAGATCCGCGAGATCGCCACCAAGAAGATGCCCGACCTGAACGCCAACTCGGTGGAGGCGGCCTGCAAGAGCATTCGCGGCACGGCGCGGTCGATGGGGATCGAAGTCGTCGCGTAAATTGTTCAGTCAAACAAACGAGCGCGGGAACGGATGCTGAAGGATTTGCAGGGGCGGTAAGGACGGGGCGGAAGGCAAAGTTCGAGTCGCTGCGCCCTGCGGACGCGGCGATTATTGGCCCGCGTGAACGCGGGCCCTTCCGATTCTTGACTCAGCGGGCAGCGAGGGCGAGGGCAGGGTTTGAAGCCCCATCTCAAAGGCGAGATATGGGGCAGCCGATTTGGTTGTCATTTCAGACCTGGTCCACCCGCATGCGATGAATGGGGCACCCAAAAATGATGTGTGGGCCACCCGTGCACTACGAGGTTCCCTGTGTTGGAGTTGCGGGTGTCTCCTTCTGCTTGCCGTACAGCTCTTCGACGTCTTCGACGAAGACAGTAGACTCCAGCCATCGTGATTGCGAGTATCTGGTGTTCTCTTCCCCTGTGGTCGGATCTTTCCGAATTCTAACGAACTCGTACCTTCGCTTGACTTCAGCTGCGTTGAGAAACCTCGGCCACTCTACGCCAAGTCGCGACACCGCCTCTTCTGCTGCCGCTTTGTACAGTTCAAGGTTGTTGGGTGCGAGAAATGAAAGGGCGCAAAGTTTTGCGTAAAGAGTCCTATCCCTCGTCAATTTGTTTACCAGAGGTTTTCCACCGATTAGGAGTCTAAAACACAATAATGCGAAATAAAGGCGGTCTAAAGTCCTCGTGTCCGCTATCGTGTCAAGCGGGGTTTCATACTTCATGAACAGTTTCTTTTGGACCGCTTTAGATATATTGCCGGTGACAGCCATAAAAAGTCTAAAGAATAAGTTGCGCTCTATGATGATTTCCCCAGTGATGTACCCCTTGTGCATTCCGTCCGCGAATTCACCCCTTTTGCGCTCATAAAGAAGTCCCAGCCTGTCGAAAAGTACTCGCTGGATTCGCAGGTGGTCCTGATTATTGGAATGCTTATCAGCGGATATGACGGGCGTCTGTTGGTTCGTGGCTGTCGATATTCTGTCGATGAGCTCAAGTTTTTGAGTCGCCGTTGCTGGCTTGTCCTCCTGATCTATCAGGGTGATTATTTTGAGTAGGACTTCCTTCCCGCGGAATACCTCATCCGCATTTGCGTGTTCCTCAAGGATCCGGCTAAGCGTATATGCGGTTTGGCCGCCATTGATTATTTGAGGATTCTTCAGGATTAGCTGCGCCTTATTTCTTTGGCCGATGCGTTCGTTTATGTAAGTTTCGTCCGAGAGCATCGTTATCCCGTTGTTGTAGAGTGCGAATTCATTTGTGTCGTTGTTTAGAATTGTCTCTCTTATCGAGTCGTTGACCACGTGTCCGGTTAGTTCTAGATAGCTCCTAGGATTGAACTTGAGGATAGAGTTCTTGTAGCGATGCATGACTCTTGCGATTTCCGATGTTGGGACAAATAGGGCAGTAATTTCGCAATCGTTGTGCTTAGTTGTCACTTGATAGCTAATTTTAGTACCAGCATTTTTTGGGCTAAGATCAAAGAATATTTTGAGATCCGACGCGTTGAAATATGTTCCTGAGATTACCGGGAATACTAGATCGCGGTATGAGGCTTCGAAGTCTACAACTTCTGTCGGGAAGCCCCCCGTCAGTTGTGAGAGCTTTGTTTTGGACCAGTTCTCTAGGTTGGCGAGGATGACAACGGCGTACTTATACCTTCCAATATCGTCGATCTGAGAAATTTCGCGTATGAGTTGCTGTACTTTGCCGTTGTATCGATTGCCATTTTCGTCTGTCAGTTCGCCCGCTGCGATCCGCGGCACATCCATGGCAAGGATCTCTTCAAGGGTGATTGGCTTGCTTTCGAAGTTCGCTTCGGTCGTGCGGAATTTAGATTGAATCAAATGGATAGTTCGAGTTTCTTTGTCGATGAAGTATCCATCAACACCGCCGTCATAACTTCCGTCGCACATGTGGTGCTCTCGCTTCTCAAAGTCAAGGATTCCGAAGCTGACCTTGAGGAAGAGGTGAACGAATGCTCTTGACCGCGCCTGATTAAGCGCGTCTTTGTTAGTCGGATCCGGTAGGTAGCGAGTTTGGAATCTCGTATCCAGTGCTTCGGACCGTAGTTGATCTAGTACATCGATGAGGATGGTGTACTTGCTCAAAATGCCTTCCTCCGCGGGAATTGTGCTGGTGCGGTTCCAAACCATTGTGGCATAGATTGGCTAAAAGCGCCCGTGCGACCAAAGGAAAGCGAGCCCATCGGGCTCCCGTGTTTATCGTAGTGGCCAAGCAGCCTATTGCAGCAGCGTGCCGTTTTCGGGTTGGGATTTGGGGTCTTCGGGGGGGATGACGACGGCGGCGGCGACCTTGTCGTCGGTGTCGAGGTTGAGGAGCTTGACGCCGGAGGTGGAGCGGCCGGCGGAGCGGACGGTCTTGGTGTCGATGCGGATGATCTTGCCGAACTGGCTGATGAGCATCATTTCCGTCGTGTCGTCGACCAGGTTGATGGCGGTGACCTTGCCGATCTTGGGGCTGGTCTTCATGGAGATGACGCCCTTGCCGCCGCGCGACTGGAGGCGGTAGGCGTCGACGCCGGTGCGCTTGCCGAAGCCGTTCTCGCTGACGGCGAGGATGAGACATGGGGTGAGGCCGAGCTTCTCGTCGAGGCGGGCGAGCTTGGCGGCGGCCTCGGGGGAGATTTCGGGGTGGTCTGAGCCGAGGACTTCCTGACCGTCGGGGATATCGCTTCCCACCCTTCGCGATAAGGCCGCGAAGGATGGGGCACCCGATTTCACGGATGGGGCACCCGGATTTACTTCGTTGATGACGCTCTTGACCTGCTTGGTGAGGCCGGTGCGGGCGGCGAGTTCGAGGCGCTGGCGGTTGCGTGCCTCGTTGGATGGCGTGACCGCCGCGCCGATGACGTAGTCTCCCTTGCGCAGGTTGATGCCGCGGTTGCCGGTGGCGGGACGGCCCATGGGGCGGAGGTCCTGCTCGTTGAAGCGGATGGCCATGCCGTCGTGGGTGGCGAGGAAGATGACCTGCTCGCCGTCGGTGATGCGGGCGCAGATGAGCTCGTCGTCCTTCTCGATGTTGATGGCGATGATGCCGCGCGACATGACGTTGGAGAAGTCGCGCAGCGCGGTCTTCTTGACGGTGCCGTTGCGGGTGGCGAAGAGGACGTACTTGTTGTCTTCCTCGAGGTCGCGGACGGGGAGGATGGTGACGACGCGCTCGCCGGGCTGGAGGTCGATGAGCGAGGCCATGGCCTTGCCCTTGCCGGCGGCGCCGACGTCGGGGACTTCGTAGATTTTGACCCAGTAGACGCGGCCGGTGTTGGTGAAGCAGAGCAGATAGGCGTGGGTGGAGTCGATGATGAGCTGGGCGACGAAGTCCTCTTCGCGGGTCTTCATGCCGAGACGGCCGGTGCCGCCGCGGCGCTGCTGGCGGTAGACGGAGATGGGCGTGCGCTTGAGGTAGCCGGTGTTGGTGACGGTGACGGCAACCTGCTCGTCGGCGATGAGGTCTTCCAGGCCAAGCTCGGCGGTCTCGTCGAGGATCTGGGTGCGGCGGGCGTCGCCATACTTGTCGCGGATTTCGGTGAGTTCGCGGACGATGACTTTGCGGAGCTTGGACTGCGAGGCGAGGATGGATTCGTACTCGGCGATGGCGTCGCGGACGGCGCGGAGTTCGTTGAGGAGCTCGTCGATGGAGAGCTGGGTGAGACGATACAACTGCAATTCCAAGATGGCGTCGATCTGCTTGAGCGAGAGGATGAGCGTGGCGAGGCCGGCGGAGTTGGTGGGGAGGAAGGTGGTGTCTACCGCGTACTTCTTGGGGTCGAGGGTGACGCCGGCGAGTTCCGTGCCGCGGAGGCTGATCTTTTTGCCGGAGAAGAAGGCGAAGAGGTTCTCGCGGGCGTCGGCGCGCGAGGAGGACTGGCGGATGATCTTGATGACCTTGTCGAGGTGGTCGAGGGCGATCTGGTAGCCGAGGAGGATGTGCTCGCGGTCGCGGGCCTTGGCGAGGAGGAATGCGGTGCGGCGGCGGACGACCTCCATGCGGTGCTCGAGGAAGGCGCGAATGGCGGCGTCGAGCGGGAGCTCCTTGGGCTGATTGTTGTGCACAGCCAGGAAGATCATGGAGAAGGATTCCTGCATCTGGGTGTGCTTGTGGAGCTGGTTGAGGACGATCTGGTGCTCGGCGCCGCGCTTGAGGCCGATGACGATGCGCATGCCGTCGCGGTCGGATTCGTCGCGGAACTCGTCGCGTGCGATGTCGGTGATGGTGCCGTCGTTGATGAGGTCGGCGATGCGTTCAATGAGCTTGGCCTTGTTGACCTGGTATGGGATCTCGGTGACGATGATGGCCTGGCGGCCGCCGGAGATGTTCTCGATGGCGCACTTGGCGCGCATGATGAAGCGGCCGCGGCCGGTCTTGTATGCGCCGGGGATGGTGGTCTTGCCGAAGATGTAGCCGCCGGTGGGGAAGTCGGGACCCTGGACGTGCTCGAGGCACAGCTCGAGGTCGGAGCGCGTCTCGTCCTTCGCTTTGTCGATGAGCGCGATGCAGGCGTTGACGACTTCGGTGAGGTTGTGCGGCGGGATGTTGGTGGCCATGCCGACGGCGATGCCGGAGCTGCCGTTGACGAGGAGATTTGGAATCTTGGCGGGGAGGACCGTGGGCTCGAGCGAGGATTCGTCGTAGTTGGGGGCGAAGTCTACGGTGTCGGAGTCGATGTCGGCGAGCATCTCGCCGGCGATGCGGGTGAGGCGGCTTTCGGTGTAACGCATGGCGGCGGGCGGGTCGCCATCGACGGAGCCGAAGTTGCCCTGGCCATCGACCATGGGATAGCGCAGGCTGAAGTCCTGCGCGAGGCGGACCATGGTGTCGTAGATGGCGGAGTCGCCGTGGGGATGGTAGTTGCCCATGACGTGGCCGACGACCTTGGCGGACTTGGTGTACTTTTTGTTGAACTGCAGGCCCATCTCAGACATGCCGTAGAGGATGCGGCGATGGACGGGCTTGAGGCCGTCGCGGACGTCGGGCAGGGCGCGGCCAATGATAACCGACATGGAGTAGTCGAGATAGCTGCGGCGCATCTCGTCTTCGATGTTGACGGGATAGAGGAACGCGGCCCCGCGGCCCTGCACGATGTTGGGGCCGTCGGGCGGAGGGCCGTCGGGAGGCGCGGCGGGGTCGTGCGGGAGCGGGTTTTCGGGGTTTTGCGGGTCGGGTGGAAAGAGTTCGTCAGCCATGATTTATGGCTCTATTATAGGCGTTTTGAGGGTGGTTCGGGAGGGCGCGGGAGGGGCGTTTTGGGGTGGTTGGGGAGGGGTGGAGCTGAGGCGCGGATTGGGGATTTGGCGGGAACGGCGAGAGGCTTTGAAAGATGCCCACTCGCGACAAACCGCGCGAAAGGCTAAGCCGAGGCTGGGGAATCTCTTAGTTTGAACTCAGCCTGCATTTCTCTGGTTATCCGATGCATTATTTCGAGATGTTTGTCCATATTCCTCGGCGTTCCGCGAGGCACCAGGGAGCTTGCCGCCTCGAACGGAATACTCAAGGAACTGTCCGACCGGATGCGATCTTCGAGTATGTCAGACAGAGCCATTCGGCTCAAAGCCGAAATCGCCCGTTCAAGCGTCCCAACGCTCATGCTGACGAGCGGGGTAATCTTGAAGCGCTTGTGTTTTCTCCGTTTGAACTCTTCGTTGAACCGGGCGTTCAGGTATCTGTTAACCATCCACCCTGATCCAGCATCATCTTTTGTGATGATGAGGGGAACATATTTCTTAATGCCTCGCAAGTACCGCGGCAACCGCTCTTTTGGGACACTGGTGATATTTTCAATTGCCGTCGCCAGTTGCTTAACTCCTTTAGGCGATACGAGACGATCCTCAAGAAATTTCCTGACTTTCTCGTGAGAGCCGGAGTATCTCACTTCCGAACTACAAATTGCCTGCTTATCCTCAACAAGGACTGCGACTTTACCGCAGATCACAATGGCATCGCAAATCTCTTCGTTCTGCTTGTCTTCGTATCGCGGCGAACGGTAAAACTCATTCGTTCGTTTATCCGCATATGCTTCAAAGAGCCACGCGACATATTCTTCGAAAACGTAGCCCCAAAAACTGAAATAGGCCTCACGTTTATTCTTGGGAAGATTGTCCCGAACTCGCCAGATCACTCCGCTTTCAACTTTTGAAACTGCGTATTCGTAGTCCAGGCAATAGAGCTGTTCGTTGTAACGAAAATATGGATGGTCTCGAAGATAATCAAAATCGGCATATCCGTGCGGCGTCTTTCGATCTGGGAGATCATCGAGCGAACATGATACGGATCGGAATAGCTTTTCGAGCTGCTCATCTGTTAAGTCAGTGGACTTAAACCACTCTTTTCCGAAGGAGCCTCCGGGGCCAGCTTCGGCAGGCTTATCCTCTCTATCAAGACGCGCATGCATAATGCACGTGTATACGAAAAGATAATAAAGCTTCAGGGGGAAGCCAAAGGCTTGCTCGAATTCTACATCTACGTCGAAAAGGCGTTTGTGAGCCGGTAGGCGAGGAATCATCATTCTGAGGCAGATATAAAACCGTAGGAAGAGACTGAATGCATCATTCAGGGAATCGACTTCAGAGACGGGAAGGAATTCAGCAACAACTCGCGCGATGGAATCCAGTTCTTCCGACATATCTATATGCTGAAAATGCATTAATTCTGCAGCCCCCAGCAGCAGTTTTCCAATATTAGCGTCCTCGACGAAGGCCTCGTCAGGTATTTTCGGTTCTAGCCGCATCACCTCGGCCGCTAGGTAACGTAATTGGCCTTGGAAGAAAATAACCTGCCCTTTATCCGCGAAGTGTTTGACGCGCTCGGCCGTCGCTGGATCAAAGAGTTTCTGAATGTACCTTGCTGTTAGCTCATCAGATGCAACCGTTTTCCCCTCAGCCCCGAGCTTCAGAACAGAGCTCAAACGGGCACATGAGATCAACAGATTCGCACGGGGGAATGTCTGAAGTGCAAATCTATAAAGCTCTTTAGTCAATGGAGGAGTATTCACAACCATCGACCAATTGAGCCAGGTTCGCAACTCAGGTCTTTCCGCCATCTCACCTCGTCTTGCCTCAATAATAGGGCATAAGCGAACCTAGACGGCTTTTACTGCGACGACATCGACGAATTCCAGCGACAAGGATGGGGCAGCCGGAGGTGTCGGATCAGCCGATGTTGCGGAGCCTTCAGCCCGTATTTCTCAGCCCGGCGGAGATGCCGTCGAAGGTGACGGTGATGGCGCGGTCGAGTTCGGCTTGGACGGGCTGGCCGGCGGCGGTGGCGTCGCTCTGGCTCGCTGTGCCTCTCTTCGATTTGAACTTCGGCGACTTGTCGTCAAACGAGAGGCCCTCCTGGCATCGGGCATCTCCCAGAGCCAAAGTTGTTTTTCCGCCGTCGGGCGCTCGCGACCCGAATGGGATGATAAGATGAGTTGCTTTTGTTTGCCGAAGCGGAGCGGATTGGTTTGCCAGGGCCGTCGTATGGTTCTTCCGGCTGTTGGCCTGCCTAGCTCCAGCACCACAGCGGGGGAATCATAACGATGGTTGCATTTCCGAATCGAGTTGTGTTCGTCGGTTTTGGAGCGGTGGCGCGTTGTACGCTGCCCATTTTGATCAAACACCTCAGCATCGATCCCAAACGGGTCACCATCATGGACTTTGAGCCAAACGACGCCGCCCTGAAGCCCTGGATCGAGCAGGGCATGACCTTCGTCAAGGACCGCGTGACAGCGGAGAACATGGGGAGCCTGCTGGGACAGCACCTCTCGGCCGGAGACCTGCTGATCGACCTGGCGTGGAATATCGATTGCTGCGAAATTGTGCAGTGGTGCCACGACCGCGGCGTCCTCTATGTGAACACGTCGGTCGAGTTGTGGGACCCCTACGCTGGAGCAGGCCAGAAGCACCCCACCGAGCGGACCCTCTACTGGCGCCACATGAACCTGCGGCGGATGGTCTCCGCGTGGAGCGAGCCCGGGCCAACGGCGGTGATCGAACACGGAGCCAACCCCGGCCTGATCAGCCATTTCACCAAGCAGGCGCTGCTGGACGTCGCGCAGCGCGCGCTGGCGGAAGATA
>JBEKRR010000076.1:0-10621 GCA_049518555.1 Acidobacteriaceae bacterium | reverse complement strand
GCCTTGCGGATCTCCTCCGCCGTCGCCCCCCGCTTCACCCCCAGCGTGCTGTAGTAGTCCTTCGTCTGTGTCGCCATCTCAAAGCCCTTCTACGCCTGCAACGCTGCCTTCAACGCCCCCGTCTTCCGGTCGAGCGGGGCCGGTCTCACGCTCTCGCAGATCTTCTTCTCCACCGAGTTGCGTGCGCTCTGAAGATCATAGTGGCTCTGTAGGTTCATCCAGAACTCAGGAGTCATATGAAAGTAGCGGCCCAGCCGAAGCGCCGTGTCCGCGGTGATTCCCCGGCGCTCATTCACAATCTCGCCAACCCGCGTGGCCGGAACACCGATTGCTATGGCCAGTGCATTTGCGCTCAGGCCCATAGGAACCAGAAACTCTTCCCGCAGCATCTCTCCCGGGTGGATCGGCGGCAGCCGATGCTTGTATGTCCGGCGAATGGATTCAGTGGTAGTCGACAATCTGGACCTCGCGAGCATATGGTTCCTCCCATCGAAAGCAAATCCGGTATTGGTCATTGACCCGAATGCTGTGCTGGCCGCGCCGGTCTCCCTTGAGGGCCTCCAGCCGGTTTCCCGGTGGAATGGTCAGGTCATTCAGCAACCTCGCCGCGTGCAACGCCAATAGCTTCCGGCCAATGACCCGCTCCAGTCCCGCATAGCGACGGCTCCGGCCACCTTCAAAGATCAGCCTCGCCTCGCGGTCTGCAAAACCCCGAATCATGTTTCACAGTATATCACGCTTCGCGTTATACGCTACCCGTTCAACGCATTCCGCTAAACCTCGCCACGCGGAACCAGACTTGCTAATGGCTCGCTTCAGGGTCTGTCCTGAGCGCAGCCGAAAAAATGCCTAGGAGTTTTCGCTCTTGGGCTGGAACCTGCTCGTCCTGATTTTTCCTGCCTGTCTGGGGTTGCCGTCCCTGCCAGCCCTTCAGTTCCACACCTGCCGCGCATCCACCGCCTCCACCGAGATCGCCTGGTCCGGCTCCATCTGCCGCATCCGCAGCATAAACTCCTCGGCCTCTTCGCGCGTGTTGAAGATCACCCGGTTGTACAGTTGCCCGGCGCGAACCTGGTCACAACGCCACATGGTCTCCGTCATCGCCTCACCCTCCAAGCATCCGATTGAGTTCCAGGTCCTGTTGTCCAGCCCTGTGTCCAGCCTTGTTGTTCAGCGCTCCGTCCAGCTTTCATGCCGCTCTCGTGCTCAGCCTCTCAGCCAGACCGATTCGCGTCCTCGCTCCTTCAATAAGATCAGACCCTTCAGAAGCACTTCAGTCGTACAGAAATTTCATCTCCACCGTTTCATGCGTCCTTTTGTCTCATACACTCTCTCACGTCCTTGCCCTGCGCAACAGTCCCAACTTGCGAATTCCTGTGGGGAACCATCCTGAATCCCCCCCCCGCCTCATCCTGAAAACTCTCAACGAATCCTGGTTTTGAAAGGGCGGGACTTTAGTCCCGCCGGTGGCATATCCATTGCTGCGGCTTTAGCCGCCGAGGGAACCTCAAACACGCGATCGCTCCCCTCAGTTCCACACATGCTCGATCGGCATCGGCTCAATCTTGAACACCAGGTCCGGAGCGACACCGGCCAGAGCGCGCGCAAACTCCCGCGCAGCCTCCTCGCTGCGAAAGAGGTTCTGCTCCTTGATGCTTCCCCCAACCCACTGCTCGCACCGCCAAACCGTCAGCTCCGTCATCGCACCCACCTCCGCAACGCCGTCTGCGCCTTTCCTGTTCCCTGTTCCCTGACCCCTGCTCTTCTAAAAGAAGTGCGCCCCAACCGATTCGGCCCGTTCGCCGAACTCAACCAGAGCGCCCTTCCCTTGAACAATTGGATGCGGAATCAACCTAGATCGATCCGCATCCATCCCCATTTGCTCCGTGGCTGTCTTACTTATCCACGTCCACGTACTCCGCGTCTATAACACCTTCGTCCTTCTTTGCCTCTTCCGGTGTACTCGCCGCGCCTGCCGTGCCATCTGCTGCTCCCTCTGTTGGAGCAGCCGCCGCGGCCGCCTTGTACAGCACCTCGGCCAGCTTGTGGCTCGCCGACGTCAGCTTCTCCTTCGACGCGTTCAACTCGCTTGCGCCCGCATCGCCCTCCAGGGTCTTCTTTGCCTCTGCCAGCGCCGCCTCCACGTCCGCCTTGTCCGCCGACGTCACCTTCTCGCCGCCGTCCTTGATCATCTTCTCCACGTTGTACACCAGCGAGTCGAGCCCGTTGCGCGCCTCCACCTTCTCCCGTTGCTCCTTGTCCTCCGTGGCGTGGGCCTCGGCGTCCTTCGCCATCCGCTCCACCTCTTCCTTGCTCAACCCCGAAGAACTGGTGATCGTGATCTTCGCGTCCTTGTTGGTGGCCTTGTCCTTCGCCGTCACATTCAGTATCCCGTTGGCGTCGATGTCGAACGTCACCTCGATCTGCGGCACGCCGCGCGGCGCCAGAGGAATCCCGCCCAGCTTGAACTTGCCCAGCGTCCGGTTCTGCGCCGCCATCGGCCGTTCGCCCTGCATCACGTGAACCTCGACCTCGGTCTGGCTGTCCGCCGCCGTCGAGAACGTCTCCGTCTTCTTGGTCGGAATCGTCGTATTGCGCGCAATCATGCTCGTGGCGACTCCACCCATTGTTTCAATGGATAAAGTCAGCGGAGTCACGTCCAGCAGCAGCAGGTCCTTCACATCGCCCGCCAGCACGCCCGCCTGCACCGCCGCGCCGATCGCCACCACCTCATCCGGGTTCACCCCCTTGTGCGGCTCCTTGCCGAACAGCTTCTTCACCAGCTCCTGGATCGCAGGCATTCGCGTCTGCCCGCCCACCAGCACCACCTCATCGATCTTCGACGCATCCACGCCCGCGTCCTTCAGCGCCTGCCTGCACGGCCCAACCGACTTCTGCAGCAGATCATCGACCATCTGCTCCAAATGCGGCCGCTTCAGCGTCCGCACCAGATGCTTCGGCCCGCTCGCGTCCGCCGTAATGAACGGCAGGTTGATCTCCGACTCCTGCGCCGTCGACAGCTCGATCTTCGCCTTCTCCGACGCGTCCCGCAGCCGTTGCAGCGCCATCTCGTTGCCCTTGGCGTGCAGGTCCAGCCCCGTGTCCGCCTTGAACTCCCCGATCAGCCAGTCCACAATCCGCTGGTCCAGGTTGTCGCCGCCCAAATGCGTATCGCCGTTGGTCGACTTCACCTCGATCACGCCTTCGCCGACTTCCAGAATCGAGATGTCAAACGTTCCGCCGCCGAAGTCGTACACCGCAATCGTCTCGTCCTTCTTCTTGTCCAGCCCGTAGGCCAGCGCCGCCGCGGTCGGCTCATTCACAATCCGCTTCACGTCCAAACCGGCAATCTTGCCCGCGTCCTTGGTCGCCTGCCGCTGCGCGTCGTTGAAGTACGCGGGCACCGTAATCACCGCATCCGTCACCGGCCCGCCCAAATAGTCCTCCGCCGCCTTCTTCAGCTTCTGCAGGATCATCGCCGAGATCTCCGGCGCCGAATACTCCTTGCCCTGCGCCACCACGGCCACGCTGTCGCCCTTGGCAACAACCTTGTAGGGCACCATCTTCATCTCATCGCCCACCTCGCTCAGCCGCCGCCCCATGAACCGCTTGATCGAATAAACCGTGTTCTCCGGGTTGGTGATCGCCTGCCGCTTGGCCACCGCCCCCACCAGCCGCTCGCCGCTCTTGGTGAACGCCACAATCGACGGCGTCGTCCGCCCGCCCTCTTCGTTGGGGATCACCTTCGGCTCGCCGCCCTCCATCACCGCTACGCAGCTGTTCGTCGTTCCCAGATCGATTCCAATCGTCTTTCCCATTGCCTTACGCTCCTGAACTGCAAATTAACTTCTAAACTTTTGAAAATCCACTCCACTAAAACTTGTCATCCACTCCGCTAATAACTGTCATCCTGAGCGGAGTGACTCACGGCTTCATCGTGAGTCACGCAGTCGAAGGACCTGCGGTTGTTTGTTTTGCTCTGTCATCCTGAGCGAAGTTTGGCGCGTTCTTTGCGCCAAACGCAGTCGAAGGACCCCGATGAAGCTCGAACAACCAAACCGCCCGAACCTTTCTCCCACAAATCTCTGCCCTTGCCGTTGCCTGCAACATCCATTTGTTCAGATGCTTCAAATCCGACCAACACACTCAGGTTCACATATGAGTGACTTATTGTCAAGTTATATGATGCAATCCATATCGCCACGGATGCTCACTTTACAGAAACTATCCCGGCCAAAGAGGGTTCCACCCTTCCAGAAACGCTGTTTTGCCGGGTGACATCAGGTGTATATTCACTCCATGCGCATCAGGGCTTCCATTGCGCTGCTGTTCCCACTTGCCTGTCTCCTCGGCTGCTCCCTGCCCTACACTCCCCCCGCCTCGACGAACTCGCCGACCACCTCCCTCACCGGCTACTGGGTGTTTACTGACAACGTCTCATTTCCCCCCGGTGCCATTTTTCTCACCGGCGCATTCCAGAGTCAGGGCTCCCAGGTCTCCGGAATCTTCACTGGCGGCATTCCATGCAGCCCCCTGGTCCACAACTTCACCGGTACGCTAGAACCCTCCGGCGCGCTCTACCTCACCGCGCCCTTCGCAGGAGCCCAGCTTCAGGTCTCCCCAGACTTCACCTCCGCGACAGGCTCCGCCGGCGGCGGCGGAGACCTCTGTCAGGTCTTGTTGGAAGCCTCCTCCATCACCGGCACACAGATCGCCACCGTCCCCACCGTCTCGCTCACAGGCACCTTCGCCGGCTCCGTCGCCGAGAGCGCCTCCAACATTACCTTGACCACCGGAATCGGCACAGTAAGCCTGGCTCTCACTCAGTCCCCCACTCTCAATCCAGGCATCCAGTCCCCCCTCACCGGCTCGCTCACCTTCACCAGCACCGGCTGCACCAGCACAATCCCGGTCACCGGCACGTTGAACGGCTTCTGGATCACCCTCGCCTCCGCGCCCGTAACCGGCTCAACTCCTGCTGTCAGCATCGTCGCCGCCACCAATCCCGACGCATCGCAACTTTTGGCCGGAAACATTGTCTACACCCCCAGCCCCTGCTCCGCCGTCAACTCCTCCTCCACCACCTACCAGGGAGTCCTCACCCGGCAATAACCCCGCAGACTGGACGGTCCTTATGACCACCAATTTCGTTCAACCCATCGCTCCTCGCTTCCATTCGCAGTTGCGTCTCCTCCTCCTCCTTCCCCTCGCCTGCCTCCTCGGCTGCACTCTGCCCGCCACACCTCCCGCCTCGACGAACTCGCCGGCCTCGCCCCTCTCCGGCAACTGGACCAACTGGCAGATCCAAGCTGGTACCGCCATCACCTCCCCACCCAATACCTACCCCTCATTTCTGGGTGCGATCGAGGTGCAGGGATCGCAGGCGGAGGGTCTCTTCACCACCGTCGTGGCCGCCGGAACAACCGGACAGCCGCTGGACTATTCCGGCTCGTTCAACCCCTCCACACAGGACGTCACTCTGGCCACCTTCGGCTACGGATTCGGCTACACCCAGCCGGCCACGCCCTACACCCTCGTGCCGGTCAGCGTCATCGGCGGATGCGTGTACCCTCCAACCTATACCGGGCCTGAGTGCCTGGCCATCGCCTCGGTCCCCTCGGTCGGCACCGAGATCGCCCCCCTCAACGGCACCTACTCCGGGACCCTCAGCGGAACTCTGTTCGTTGCCGAGTCGAACGTCGCCCCCATAGCCGTCAGCGGCACGGCCAGCCTGACGCTCACCCAGTCAGCAACTCCCAACTCCTCCGGCCAGTTCCCCCTCACCGCAACCGTCACCTTCCCCAGCAGCACCGGACTTGACACCGCACTGGACCAGCTTGGCGGCACCATCAGCGGCGAAGGCATCGCACTCAGCTTCTACTCCACCGCAGTGATCGGCCCAGGTATCAGCCTCACCGGCTCGACCAACCCCACCGCCACGCAGATCACAGTCTCTAACCTCTCCTTCATTGACGGCGGTACCGGCATCAACGTCACCTTGACCGGAACCCTCACCCGCCAGTAGCCGCGTACCCCATCCATGGCGCAGCTTCATCGCGACATGGGTGGGAGACCACCCCTCGATTCCCTTTCCCCCCGCATCCCCCCCGGCGTATCATTCCACCCATGCAAGCCGGGCCCCGTCTCCTCCTCCTCTTCCCACTCGCCGCCCTCCTCGCAACCCTCCTGCTCCTCACAGGCTGCGGCTCCCAGATTCTCTTCGATCCAAACGGCAATGTCCCCATCTTCCCCTCCCCGCTGATCGCCACCGGTGCCTGGACCATCGAAGGCGACACCGCCGCCGGCTCCCCGAGCGTCTACCCCATTGGCGGCTTTTTGGGCGCACTCACGGTCAATGGAGACGGAGACGAGGTTCTGGGCTCCTTCGCCATCGCCAGCACGGACGTCCCCGGTTCAGGCATAACCGCCGCCTGCCTCGGCCCGATGTCATACCTGACCGTCGGCCTCAACGCCACCGGCACAGTCGTCAACAACGTACTCACCCTGGACTCCGACTTCGACAACAACCATCTCCACCTGACAGCTCAGCTCTCGCCCGACCGCCAGGGCCTCACCTCCGGCTCCTACACCGTAACCGGCCCCTGTGCCACCACCGCGCCCAACCTCGATGGGCATTGGAACGCCCCACTCACCGGAACCTACAAAGGCCAACTGAACTCCCTCTCAGGCGCCAACCCGCAGGTCACGGCAACCCTCACCCAGGCCTCCTACTACTGGGGCTACGGATACATCCCGGTCGACGGCAACATCCTCTTCACCACCGCGGGTTGCACCACCACCGTCCAACTAAATGGTGCCTACCTCGTTGGCTACCTCGATGTCCTCGGCGGCTACACCAGCAGCACAACTCATGACGTCAATGGTAACCCGGCAAACAATGTCCTCGTCTCTGGCTTTGAAGACCCGCCCTCGCAGACCATCAGCGACATCAGTTGGGGCTATCCCGACTCCGGCTGCGGCGCACAAGACGGCAATCCAAACAACTCCGGCACTCTCACCCGCCAGTAGCTGGGTGCCCCATCCATGGCGCAGCTTCATCGCGACATGGGTGGGAGACCACCCCTCGATTCCCGTTGCCCCCGCACTCCCCCCGGCGTATCATTCCGTCCATGCACCCCGGGCCCCGTCTCCTCCTCCTGTCTCCACTCGCCGCCCTCCTCGCCTGCGGATCAAATCCCACCCCGTCCACGCCCTCTTCTCCGTATCTCAACCTCTCCGGCGACTGGGTCGCCCTCGCAACTCCAAATCCTTCCACACCCGGCGTCCTCCCCACTCCGATCCAGGATTTCATGGGCGCGCTCCAGTCCTCCGGCGGCACCGTCACTGGAACCTTACATGCCATCTCGCTCTCCTCGTGCGTCTTATTAACTCAGGACCTACCGGCCACGGGCACAATCGACCTCAATGGTGACCTGACGCTCACCGTCCCCATCGCCGGCGGAACGGCCACCATTAGCGCGACCATCACGACCCCTGAGTCCTACACCAATGGCACCTGGCAGATCGCCGGCGGAGCCTGCGCCATGCCCGCAACCGCAATCGAGATCGCCCAATTTGCCCCCGCCACTGGTACATATACCGGCGTCCTCAACGTCATTGATACCACCACTGGCCTTCCTGTCACTGGCACTGCAACCAACGTAACCATCAGTCTCGACCAGTCAACCACACCCAACGCCGACGGCGAGTTCCCGCTCTCCGGCACCATCACCGCGACCGGGGCATGCGCTGGAAGCTTTCCCATCACCAACGAAGTTGTGTCAGGCGGAATTTTCATGCCAGCCTCCTTCACAGGTCCGCTCGGAGTGCTAAACGGCGGCATCATACCCACTGGCACTACTCTCATCGCCGACTTCATGCCTGACCCCGCCTGCGGCTCCCAGCTCTACAACGGCATCCTCACCCGCCAGTAACCCACCCGCGCCGCCGCATCGATTCCCTTTGCCCCCACACTCCCCGCGGCGTACCATTCGACTCATGAAGACCGCGCTTCGTTCCCTCCTTCTGCTTCCTCTCGCCGCGCTCATCGCTTGCGGCTCCTCCGCCCCGGCCGTGGGCGGAATTGCCCCCGCCAGCGGAGATTACGTCCTCAACGTCACTCCGGTGGGGGGCAGCGCCGCAACCAGCTTCTCCGGCAATCTCTACATCTCCGGGACCAGCGTCAGCGGCTCCTTCGTTTACGGCAACGGCAACTCGGCCTGTAACGCCCAGAGCTTCCCCGTCACCGGGACCATCAACAGCGCCGGCACTCTCATGAGTCTCAGCTCCAGCGCATTTGCCGGCAGCCTCTCCGGAAACACCGTCTCGCTCACCCTTCAGCTCCCTCTGGTCGCATACAGCAACAACACATACAACACCTCCGGAACGGCCCAGATCGCCGCCGGCACCGGTGGAACCAACTGTGCGCTTGCCTCCTCACCTCTCACCGCCCAGTACCTCCAGCCCTTCACCGGCTCATGGACGGGTACCGTCTCCGGCCCGGTCTCGGGCTCAGTGACGCTCATCGTAGCGGAGACCGTCCCGCAGACGCTCTCGACCTCCACCAGCGCGGCCGGCCTCATCCCCGCCACCGGCTCCCTCGCCTTCGCCGCTTCCACCTGTAGTTTTACCTCGCCGATCGCCCTCTCCGGCCAGGTCGGCGGCTACACTCTTCAACTGAATCAAACTGTCTCCGCGCCGCAGAACCCGGTCGTCGTCTCCGCCAGCGAAACCACGTCGCCCATCACCTTCAACTTTCTCGTCCCAAGTTCGGCTTCGGTAACCTGCCCGGCTGGCACCTACTCCGGCACCATCGCCCTGCAGTAGCCCGCGCATCCTCATCCACCGAACAGTCTCCCCGCTCCTCCACTCCGTCCGGCGTATTGTTCCGCCTGCCAAGCCGCGCTGCGCACGCCGGGTGCCCCATCCATCGCGCACTTTGCGATGGGTGGGAGACCAGTAGACTCCTCCCGCAAATCCCAGCGAACTCGAACCCCACCCCCCTCCGCCGCGCCCCTCGGCGGCAAAATGCTCCTCCCCGTCTGCGCCCCAAACTCTATATCCTAAGAGGGAAGCATCCAATCTGAAGCATCGCATCCCCTGGACCAAGGAGTCTCCCGCCGCGCATGGCCGTCACCGCCGCAGCTCCGCCCGACCTCCCCGACCTCTCCGCCGAGGTCACCGCCGGCGTCAATCCCTGGCTCATCGCCTTGGCCGTCATGCTCGCCACCTTCATGGAGGTGCTCGACACCGCCATCGCCTCGGTCGCCCTCCCCTACATCGCCGGCTCTCTCTCCGCCACCACCGACGAGGCCACATGGGTGCTCACCAGCTACCTGGTCGCCAACGCCATCGTCCTGCCGGCCAGCAACTGGTGCTCCCTCAAGTTCGGCCGCAAGCGCTTCCTCATGTCCTGCGTCGCCATCTTCACCCTGGCCAGCTTCGCCTGCGGAGCGGCTCCCACCCTCGCCTTCATTCTCGCCGCCCGCGTCGTCCAGGGCGCCGGCGGCGGCGCGCTCCAGCCGCTCTCCCAGGCCATCCTGCTCGAGTCCTTCTCCCCGCGCAAGCGTGGCGGCGCCATGGCCCTCTTCGGCTTCGGGGTCGTCGTCGCCCCTGTCCTCGGCCCCACCCTCGGCGGCTGGCTCACAGACACCTACTCCTGGCGATACGCCTTCTACATCAACATCCCCGTCGGCCTGCTCGCCCTCTTCATGATCAACCGCTTCGTCCACGACCCCTCCTACATCAAGCACGCCCGCGTCCCCGCATTCGACAACCTCGGCTTCGGCGCCCTCGTCGTCTGGACCGGCCTCCTCCAGATCATCCTCGACAAGGGACAGGAGGACGACTGGTTCGGCGCCCTCTGGCTCCGCTGGGCCTTCTTCTTCCTCATCACCAGCTTTGCTCTCTTCGTCTGGCACTCCTGGCGCAAGCACGAGCCCATGGTCGATCTCAAGCTCTTAAAAAACCGCAACTTCGGCGTCGGCTGCCTGCTCATCTTCTTCTTCGGAATCGCCATCTACTCCACCGTCGTCGTCCTTCCCCTCTTCTACCAGGAGCTGCTCGGCTACACCGCATTCACCGCCGGCCTGGTCGTCGCCCCCCGAGGCCTCGGAACCATCTGCGGCCTGCCCGCCATCGGCTACCTCTCCAACCGCGTCGATCCCCGCTATCTCCTCACCGTCGGCTTCCTCGTCTTCGGCCTCACCACCCTCTACTTCGGCAACGTCACTCTGGCCATCTCCCCCACCACCCTGCTCATCCCCATCATGATCACCGGCCTGGGCCTCAGTTGTATCTTCGTCCCCATCTCGATGGCCGCCACCGGAACCCTGCGCAACGAACAGATGGGCAGCGCCAGCGGCATCTTCAATCTCATGCGCAACATCGGAGGCTCCATCGGAATCTCCCTGGCCACAACGCTGCTCACCCGCCACACCGCCGCCCACCAGAACGAGATCCTCAACTCCGTCCCCCTCACCAGCCGCCCCTTCCAGAACTCCCTCTCCGGCGCCCAACACGCCCTCGCCAACTCCTTCGGCCCCGCCAACTCCCTCCACCCAGCCCAGTCCCTCCTCTACGGAGAACTCCACCGCCAGGCCGCCCTCTGGGCCTTCGTCGA
>JBEKRR010000075.1:0-10671 GCA_049518555.1 Acidobacteriaceae bacterium | reverse complement strand
CCGCCGAAGGTGAGCAGCGAGACCCCCTCGCTGTTCTTCTTGCGCCAGAGCGCCAGCGCCTGAGGCACGAAGAGCAATGCGTTGCACAGAAGTCCCAATCCAAAGGCCACAGCGACAAACTGCTTCATGCGTAACTTCTCCCCGTTGCTCGGAATGCCTGCACTTCTATCCTCTCACTCCAGGTGCGGTTGGACCTCTTGCGCCTGCGCCTACGGAATGCGCGCGGCCAGTTTTACGGCCTGCGTTGCGGCTTCCTGCGCCGTGGGCAGGTTTGCATATCCGCCAAGAGTCCGCCCCTTGCGAAAGATGCAGATTCCGTCCAGGTACTGCGCATTGGCCTGGAAGGCCTCGTCGCCAACCTTTGCGTCGGAAGCTCCATCGAACCGCGCGCGCAGCTCCTTCAGCACCGCTGCTGCAGACTCCACTGAATCCTCCAGCACGATGAATGCCTGCCCCTGCTTGTACTTCGCCACGTAGCCGCGCTTCAGTTCTTTCAGCCCCAGCACGCTTTCGGGGACCAGACCGGCGGAGGTGAGGTCCTCTTGCGGAAACCACGCCAATGCCTCCGGCGGAGTCTCGCGGCCCTCGATGCGCCGCGCCATCTTGTCAACCAGGGCCTGCAGCTCGGCAGTGTGAACGATGTTGGGATCGTCGGCGTTTACTACGATCTCGACGTAGTACTTTCCCTTGGCGAAACTGGCGCTCTGCGGCTGCACCTGCCCGCCCATCCCGATCCTGGCGATGGGCAGCCGGGGATCGCGGTTGGTGGCAAACAGCCCGTACGCCGCGTCGGCATCGTTCATCTCCGAGACGTCGATGGTCAGCGTGTTCTCGCCCGACTTGCAGTTGAGCGACTTCATGCCCGCGAAGCCGTAGATCAGGTAGCCTTCCGCGCCGCCGTCCTTGTAGTCGTAGAGGTTGTCGGCGGTGTACTGGTGGATTGGCTCGGACTGCGTCCATCCGGGCGCAAGCTGGCAACTGAGATAGTCCTGGGCGCGCGCCATCCCCGCCGCAAAGAGGATGGGAACGAGCGCCAGAGATGCGATCCTCATGCGAACAACTCCTGAGCGCGAGCCATCCGGCGCGATACCTGCACGCCGAAGGGACACTTCACCGTGCACTCGGCGCAGTCGCCGCAGCGCGCGGATATCTGCTCGCTGGTCAACTGCAAAAATCTCTCCCGGCCCAGCGCAAACTCGCCATATCCGTCGGCATAGGTGAGGAAGCGCAGCACATCGGCCACCGGCAGGCCCTGCGCGCAGGTTCCTTCGCACTTGCCGCACATGCGGCAATACTCCGGTTGGATCAGCTCCAGGTGCGCGGCCAGCAGCTTGTGGTCGTCCGCCGTGAGCGGGCCCGCCATGGCCTTCAGGTTCTCGTCCAACTGGTCCATGTCCGTCATGCTTGGAACGGTGGTCGCGACGCTGGGATGATTGGTGACCCACTTCAGCGCCGCCAGCAATGCGCCCGGCTGCGTCAGCTTCTGGTTGCGCGCGCCGCCCGCCATCACCTTCATCGCCACCACGCCCATGCCAGCCTTGGCCGCCGCATTGATCGCCTGCTCCACGGCAGGATCCATGCTGAAGTTGAAGGCCGACAGCACCACATCGAAGACGCCCTTCTGCACCATCCAGGGAATCAGTGTCTGCTGGTTGCTGTGCGTGCTGATGCCCACAAAGCGCGCCTTGCCCTGTTGCTTGGCAAGCTGCAGCGCTTCGATCATGTCGTCGTGAATCTCGCTCGGGCTGCTCTTGCCGTGCAGATACCAGATGTCCACGAAATCCGTCTTCAACTCGCTCAGGCTGGTGTCGAGTTGTGCCAACGCTCCCGCCTTGTCGCGCGCCTCCGTCTTGGTGGAGAGCACCACCTGTTTGCGCTTGCTGCCCAACGCCGCGGCCACCATGCGCTCGTTGTTGCCGTGCTGATAGCCGCGCGCGGTGTCGAAGTAGGTGATGCCAAGATCGGCCGCGCGCTCAACCACGCTGGGGTCCGAGGTGATCATGCATCCCATTCCCACCGAGGTCACCTTCAGCCCCGTCTTGCCCAGGGTTTTGTAGCTGAGTTTGACGGGAGAGCCGGCACTCCCAGCGGGGCCGGCGGCTCCTGCAGGAGATTGCGCGGACAGATTCAATAATCCCAGGCTGGAACCAGCACCCACCACAGGAAGCATCAACCCGGCAGAGAGAAAGTCGCGGCGAGACGTCTTGGAATTCATAAATGGGCCCCCATTCGCACCCCGTATTCATATGACGCGCATTTTACGCACAGGGGATGTGATCTGCATCACGGATTCACAGGAGAACCGCTCAAACAGCGGTAGTACCCTGGGCGTCTTTGTTCTGTTGCCGTCCCGTCCTGGAGGTACCGAAGCGATTGTGCGTTCGGCCGGGGGATCAGTCCCGGCGCAGGGAGGCATGCAGCCATTCGAGGTAGGAATGGCTGGCCGATTCGACGCCGAGGACGAGGAACTCCGGGGTCTGGTAGCTGTGCAACTGAAGCAGGCGGGCTTCGAGGGCGGCGAGCTGATCGGGGCCGGTCTTGAGCAGGAGGAGGGTCTCCGTGGAGGACTCGATCTGGCCCTGCCAGCGGTAGATGGACTGGACGGCTGGAACCAGCGTGGCGCAGGCTGCCAGCCTCTCTTCGACCAGCGCGCGGCCCAGGCGCGCTGCCTCCTCCGGATTGGCCGTGGTGGTGAGGACGATGCGGGCTGGGGGGCTGGCTTCGGCCAAGACTTCCTCGTTGGCGCCCATTCGCGGATGGGCCACGGTGAATGGGTCTGACAACTCCATCTCCATCCTATCCGTCCGGAGATCGAGTTACACAATTCGGAGCTGCGAACCTGTCCCGCGCGGCAGAGTTCGATTGCGCGGCGTTGAGTACGATTCACTTTTAGGTAATCTCTGCACAAGTCCAAGTTTTGAAAGGGACGGGCTGGTAGCCCAAGGCTTTAGCCTTGGGTCTCAAGTCCGTAAGTGCCGCAAAATCACGGGGGCTTTAGCCCCTGAGGGAATGTTGAAGATTTGTGCAGACCTGCCTTAGCGCGATCTCCGTTTTCGAGTGCGACCCACTGTAAAGAGTGCGTGAGGCAATTGACAAGTCAACCCGTCGCGCGCGCAGACCTGCATGCGAGAGATTCAATGGTTCCGCTGTCTGGAATGCGCGGGAGGATGGCGCGGAAGGAATCGAATAGTATCTACAAATGTTTGATAATAAAAGATAATTCGGATTACATTATCGACAGTTGCCCCCATAGTTGCCCCCTGCCATATTGCGTTGCGCAGATTGTTGCGGCCAAATCTTATCATTGCTTCGGCAGGCTACAAAAAAAATTTGAGATGGTTCTGTATCAGCGGGCGGCGGCGGAGAAATCCACACCATGAGAGCCACGCGCGCCAGAATCCCTTACAGCGAGCCGATGCATTCCCGGTGTGCTCCGCACTATGCCAGGCCCTGTCGGGATAGAGCTAGCACCACCCCCAGCTTGCCTCCAGCTTTGCCCCCTACAACCGCCGGGACGGCGCTCCAAGAGGCGAGGTGGATCGCTCCGGCCTCCAACCTTCCCCCGGCCCATCCCAACTCATCCCTTGCCCATTCTGCAACGCCACACGCCTGCCCTGCCGCCCTGTGAGCGCCCATCCTGGCCTGCCTCCAGCTTCAGTTCCTGGGCTATAACCCCTTGCCTGCAGCCAGCTCACTTTCTGAGCGCCTCACTGCAGCGTGCAGGGCCCTTGGCCTGTCGCAGCGGAAGATGGCCGAGAAGCTGGGTGTCGATCCGACGACGCTACGGGGCTGGGAAACCGAAAGGCATCAGCCCACCGACAAGAGCCTAAATTTGATCGCGAGAGCTCTTCAGATTCCGTAACGACGGTGGGTTGGGCGGTCGTGGCCATCCGGCTGGTCGTCGTTCCACAAATCGTAATCCACTTTGGGCGAATCCAGGGCTAGGTCAAGCGGAAGATGGCCCAGAGGTTGTGAGTTGATCCTGCGACAATGATGGGTTGTGAAGGTGGGCGACATCGGCCGACGGGGAAGAACTTGGTCGTGATCGGAAGTGTTTTTTTCGATTCGGTGAGTGGTGAGTTTGGGTCGGTGGCGAATCTAATTAGGAGACTGTCCCTTCGGAGGTAGGAAGCGGTGAAACAGGCTCGCTCAGCGCAATGGGCTGTTCGCGTCAAGCGCTTATGCCGGAATAGGGATATTTACTTGACGCCACCTTGTACAACCGGTTGTGGTTTGACCATGGGGTGTGCGAACAGCGCGGGATCAAATGTAGACTACTGGACGAATTTCTCACCGAGGCCCGCGCTACTATAGGAGTATAATGAAACCGGATTCGCCAAAGATCACCAATTCCAAGCCGATACCGCACATCCCCCTGCCGTTCGAGGAAGTGATAAAGGATGTGCTGAGAGTAAAGCCGCCGAAAGGAAGGCAAGCGATGTCAGACAAAAAATCGAATCACGTTGGACCGAAGCCGTTACCACCGGAGCGAAAGCCAATGCCGCCGAAACCAAAGCCTATTCCACTTCCACCGCATCCTGAGCCGAAGCCTTTACCAGCGCCGCCCCAACGCAAGAAGACAAAATAGTTGTTCGACTGCTCGCGCTGGCATATGTGGGTTTGTCAAAGGCACAATCCCGAGCCGTCGGGCCAACGCAGAGCTGCAAGATACTCAACACAGGCCTCTTCGCTGCTGAAGCGCCGCTCCAGTTCTAGCAGCATCCGCGGATAATCCTCGTCCATGACCCCGAAATCTATATCTTGGGGCTGGTGGGTCAAGTAAATATCCCTATGCCGGAAAAGCATTTCCTTCAGTAATCTCATGGTGTAAACTTAGGCGGATTTAGTCACGGGGCACTTTTTTGCAGGAAGCCGTTTCAGGCCTTTTGAGACAGGTTCGTGCCTCATCGAAGGCAGCCTGACAGAAGCGCACCCGCGTAGTAGCACGTAGCTTGTCGATGGTCGATCTGCGGAGGGCAATACGACATGGGTATTTTTTACACATCAACCAGAGCGCCTGTTCCGGCCTTGAGAAAGGTCATTGAAGAGGCACTCTTAGTTAATCCAGACACTGTCCTTAACGTGGCACAAGATGCTGCCGACAGGACGGTCAAATTGACGAGCTCAATCACCCCGGCCTTCAACCCCTGGCGTTTCGCAGGTGCGATAGCGATCGCTGCCACATTGCTATGGGCGTCGATTTGGACTGCTCAGCACCAATTGCCAGAGATATCGAAGACCTTGCTTGACTGCTTTTCAGGGTTCAGTGGACTCGTCTTAGGTCTTCTTGGCGGCGAAGCGCAAAAAGCTTCGAGTTGACGAAATCCAGGACTGCTGTTCTATATCAGCAGCACCGCTTCAAGACGTCGGGCGAAGATTGGAGATGTGTTCGTAAAGTCCTTGGAAAGGAGTACTACTCCCTCATTGGTACGCTCACGCAAACGGCTTGATAAACATTCCATCCGGTGCATGGGTATCTTGAATCTGTCGTGGCATATTCGAGAACGGATCGACCATGCGGCTGAATCCTGACGCCCATTCCCCGCTTAGACTATTTTCGTATTCCTTGTTTGACAAACGCCGACAAGGCTTCACTTGACGTGCACTTTGCTTCCAATGTCTCACTTACTCACGATGTGCACACAGCCAGTCAGCGATGGCATTAGAGATGGGCAGCGGAAGTCGGTCTTCAAGCCAAAGCCAATTTCCAGAGGAATTCACCTCTAGGAAGACGCATCTCCCTTCGGGGGTTACGATGAAGTCGAAGGCTCCAAAATGAAGCCCCAGTTCCTTAAGGACGCGGATGACCTTTCGTTCCACCTTTTCCGGTAGCGTCGTCGCTTCATAATTGAGATTGAACTGATCTCGGCGCCAATCAACGACTGTTCTCGCGTTATCTTGCGAGAGTATCTTTGCGGCGAATATTCTTCTACCGACACATGTAACCCGGAGTTCGAAGCTCTTCGGTATGTATTCCTGGTAGATCATCGGGCAACAGGCTATCGACGCATCCGACTTGAGTGCGTTCGGCGCAAGGACATTTGTAAAGGTAAATTTGCCGGTGGCATCAAAAAACCAAGTCAGGCTCTTTGCCACCGCGCCTCGGTTGCAACTGGCAACGAATTGTCTTACGGTTTCCGCATCATTCCCGACGTATGTTCTTGGAGTATCGAGCCCCGCTTTGCGAGCGATGCGCAATTGAAAAACCTTCGAGCGTGTCGCTTCAGTTGCGGGAGGAGGATTCATCACTCGTTCTTGTTCTAGGGATAGTTGCAGCGAGCGGACCGCTGCAATCCTCTCGCGTAATATGTATTGGCCGCGGTTCGACCTCGGAACAGCAATGGGCTTTAGACGATCCCATATGGAAGTAAAACGTCGGACGCAGGATTCGGGATGAACGAGGTCGGGTAATAAAACGGTCTCAAGGGGATCGACCACTAGATAGGGTGCACACATTTTGTCAAAGTGTCCGCACACTTTTTGAATATGCAGATCACACTGCTCACCCAATATCAGAATCATGATCTAGAAGTCGACATCAGGTGAGCACCCCGTTGGCGGTATGAGCGTTTTGCACTTGACGGTTCCCGATGCTGTTCCGGACGGTATCTTCGGATCCTTGGGAAGCTTCACTTTTTCAGACAAAACGATACCCATAGGTTTAAGTTTGGTTACGTAATTATTCCCAAATTCGTTACTCATGGCCGCATCCAATTTACGCAGAGCGTTTGTCGCGGAGTCCGACTCTTTCAGGTGCGCACGCTTGAGTACTACAGCAGCTCTCTCTTGCGCCGTTGCCCTGCGTTCCTGATTGTCACTTGACGTCTTAACCTTCATTTTCATTTCCGTACTCACTTTCTGTGGCGGCAAGTTTACCATACGGTTGCCAGAACTGGCGAAATTGCTTGATAGGGGTGATCTCCCAGTTTGAAATTTACGGCCTCATCCTTCCGTTGCGGGAGGCAACCTCCTGTAAGTTTATTCGGATACGATTTGGTCGCTGGACTTTGCTGCCATTTCATATCCGACAAGTGTATAATTCGGATCAGGTAGTTCACCAGAATTCATCTTCCCTTAATGCTCGTCTAAACAGTCGCTTGCATCCAGAACTTAAGCTGTGCCGTCTTGATGTTGCCGTCGGCGTCGAAATACCAGCTCAGCCACTCATTCGGCGTCGATTTCAGCGTAGCATCGTAGCCTTCATCGCCGTTTTTCACCGACCACCGCCAAGCGAAGTGGTCATACACGTCTAGGACATGCGTCGCATATGCCATTGCCAGTTTCTTATTGCCCTTGATTATCACCAAGTTCTCATCATTGTTGTATGAGGCTTGGTAGCCGAGATTATGGCTGCCCGTCACCACCGTGCAGTTCTCATCATCAAACGGATCGATTACCACAATTTTGTCGTGAATAATCGCAAATCCCGCCTTCAACAGTTCCGGCTCCCAACCCTTTGGTAGTTTGCTTTTGTCCAGCGCCGTCGCCGCCAGTACGCGCGGGTTTTCCGGCGGCGGAGCCTTCTTCTTCCCCTTCACCGGCTTCGTTTTCGGTGGCGATGATCCCTTCAGGTCGTAGTAGAAGTTGCCCGCCGCATCCGGCGAGGTCACGCATCCGCGCACGAAGAGGTCCTTGTTCGCCCTCTGCGCGGACGCCGCGAACTCCGTGATGCTCGGTGTGCCGGGAATGAATGCTAGGAACAGCACTGCCTGTTTGGCCATCTTCACCCGCGCCGACAGGTCTTTCATGTCTACCGGCGTCGCTTCATTACCCGACTTCTTCTTTGCCGCCGAGCGCGCCGCCGGCGTATTCGGAGAAAAATAGCTCATCAGCTCTGCCGGAGAGTCCACCTTGCTGGACTTGTCCAGCGTGTATGGCTTGCCCGTCGAATCGAAGGTCCGCATCGGTGAGCCCTGGAATTTGCCCGACCCCGCCTCCACGGCCTTGTCGTCGGCCTTTAATGTGTTCCAGTATGTGAGATAGTGCGCTGCCACGTTCGCATCTTCGATGATAAGCGCATTGTTCGTCTGCGCACACAGCCCCGTATCGGTCCAGTTCGTCGACCCTGTGAGCACCGCCTTGGGCCCGTGGCTGTCCGAGTACACCAAGAACTTGTTGTGCACGATGTGGCCGCTCGGGGGCTTGCGGTAGAACGAGTTACCTTTCGTTAGCGGATGTATCTTTTTCCACGCCGGATCATTCTCGCCCGGCACCGCCGTGGTCCCATCCTTCGGCTTAGGTGCCACTATGTCTGCCACGACGATCTGCAGCTTACTGCCCAGATCCACTAGCCCCTGGATCAGCTGCACGTCCGTCAGTTCGTAGAGCGCGGCATTAATCGCGCCACCACTCGATGCCCTCTTCAGGAACTCCGTAAGCGCAACGACCATGTCTCCAGCGAGATCCAGTCGAAGCTGGTTCCCCGGCTTCGCAATCGAGTTCTTCAGGCTGTTCGGATCAATCTTCCCCTTTAGCGCATACGACACGTGCTGCGTCGAAAGCAGCCCGCGATTGAACACTGCCGACACCGACGCCGAGCACTCCGCCGTCAGCGTCACCTCGTTTGTCGTTAGGATCGGCAGCGAACTCATCGAGGTCAGCTGGCCCGGCGTGCCCTCCATCGGAACGATTTTGTAGCGGAACGTTGGGTTCTTTAGCTTCAACTTGTCCGCTAGCGGCCGCGCATACACATCCTTCCAGTAAAACTTCTGCACCGGAAATTCTTCCGTTGTCTGTCCCGGTTTGATGGTGTCTCCCTCGAACACCGCGTGGCTCGGCAGCGCGGTCTCGTTTCCTTTGTTGTCGATGCGGAAAAGAGCGAATCCCATGCAGCCATCGGGACGCTTCCCGTAGCTCCAGGCAATGGTAATGATGTCGTTGTTAGCAAAAGCCACAGCATTGCACATTTACGTCCCTCAGCAACACAAAGATGAATGTCCGGAGGTACCCAGTTCCTGCGGTCGCTCCAAGACCATCCCGGGCTTGGACGTGACTTCAGGGCATTGCATACAGCAGCAAAGCAGGAAGGAAAACTCGAGAGCATATTACATCAGGAAAGACGAATGCAAGGGGAAAAAGTGGAAACCCAGTATTCCTTTCTATAAAGGCGGCTTGTGTGACCGACCTTTAGGAGAGGCTAAATGCGGCAAATGCAATTGCGATTCATACTGATCGCGACTAGCGATTTTCATGGTTACGTTGCCTTTTTGCCATGCCGAGCTTCGAGTCTCCAAACCTAAGCCCGCTTATTACCCCAAACGGATCAATACCTTAGGCGACCACATCCGTACTCGCCGCCTCGACCTCAATTTCCTCCAAAAGCAGGTTGCCGACGAAATTGGCGTTCATGAGATGACAATTACCAATTGGGAAGTCAACGCAACCGTCCCTGAGATCCGCTACATGCCGGCCATCATCGGATTCTTGGGATACGACCCGCTGCCACCCGCCGTCTCCCTCCCGGAACGCCTTGCCGTCGTGCGGAGAGGGCTCGGACTGTCGCAACGGAAGATGGCTGAGAAGCTAGGCGTTGATCCGGCCACGCTGGCGGGGTGGGAAGCCAGGCGACATTAGCCCACTGGGAAGAGCTTGGACGTGATCGAAAGAGTTCTTCAGAGTCGGTAACGGTGGTGAATTGGGGAGGTGGCCAGTTTCCGGTTAGCCGATAACACAGGCATTGACCAGATCAGGCGCAGGCTGGCTTAAACGCCTAAATGAGTGAACCAGGCTGTTCTCGCCAACTAAGGTTGTCTCCCAACCTTGACACGACATCCTCTGCGCAGTAAATTATTCTAACTCGAAGCCTTCAGGCCATTCACGTGTTCAGATTGCAACCGGTGAAACACGATTGCTGCGTGGAATGTGCCCACGAATAGCCTGCCCTTACATCGACTTCATTGGGAGGCAACGGCTACCGCTTCGCTGAATCTTCTCTCTCCCACTGAGCCACGCTTCTTAGCCGCATAAGAGATCTACGCCTGGCCCTGCGATCCCGAAGAAAGCGCTACGAGACATCTCATGTTTCGCCCCGCACGGGATTGACCCGAGTAGGAGGAGATACATGAATCGAGTCTTTACGTTCGCCGATGTACGGCTGAACCTCGACCCAGCCGAGCCCAGCAACGCTTTCGAGACGCCGGCCTCGAGGCCGCCTTCGAACAGCCCTCGTTGTCCCCGTGGCCTACTGACGGAGCGCCTGGACCAATTGCCCTCTCGCCCGCTCCGCAGCCAACAGACGACCTCACCCGCTTCAAGGGTTACGACGCCGTCATCGTCACCTGGACCTCCGCCGAAGCCGCCGCTCTGGCCGCAATGGCATATGCGAAACCAACATGAACGACGGAGGCCAGTTGCGAGCATGCTAACTCATCTTTGCTTATGCATTTCTTTCTGACGATTTTTGATAAATGTGATTCGGGGCCCCATGAGAGTTCGCACAGGTTCAACATTTGCGCTACTGCTTTTCCTTTGGCTTACCCTCTGCGGTTGCGGAGGGGATCATTCTACGCCTCCGCCTCCATCTCCCCCTCCCACTGTGCCGACGAACCTCGCGGCGACGGCGGGCAACGCGCAAGTGTCGTTGAGCTGGAGTGCGCCTTCGGGGGCGACGAGCTACAACGTGCTGCGTTCGACTAGCACGGGCGGGCCCTACAGCAGCATCGCATCCGGGGT
>JBEKRR010000074.1:0-10953 GCA_049518555.1 Acidobacteriaceae bacterium | reverse complement strand
ATCTTTGGGAGATGGTAGCACGCGACCGCGCAGGATGGTCTGGCGCAGCTCGCCCGCGGCAGAGTAGAGGTTGAAGTTTGCGGGGCGGCCAACGGCGATTTCGCCGAGGTCGTCAAGCCCCAGCATCCGCGCGGGGTTGCGGTTGGCAAGACGCACGGCGGTCGCCAGAGTGGCGCCGGTGAAGCGGCACAGATTCGCCACCGCGCGGTCCATGGTCAGCGCTGAGCCGGCGAGTGTCTCTGTACCTTTTGCGAGATCGCTGGTCAACAGGCAGCGGCCATTCTTCACCGTCACTTCAAGCTCTCCGAGGAGGTAATTCGCATCGGGCATTCCGGTGGCGGAGATGCCGTCGGTGACCAGGATTGCGCGTTCCTCGCCCTTGGAACGCAGCCACAGGCGGACAAACTCCGGCGCGACATGAATGCCGTCGCAGATGAGCTCTGCGTAGAGCGAATCCGCATCGAGGACTACGCCCGCGATTCCCGGCTCGCGATGATCGAGGCGGCGCATGGCGTTGAAGGTGTGCGTGGCGCTGGCCGCTCCGGCTGCAATGGCCGCGCGCGTTTGGGCTGCCGTCGCGTCGGAGTGGCCGAGGCTGACGCGTGTGCCGGACTGAGTTGCGTGTGCGATGAGATCGAGCGCGCCGGGAATCTCCGGGGCGATGGTAAGCAGGCGAATGTGACCGCGCGCGGCCTGCTGAAGCCGTTCGAAGAGCGGGATGGAGGGCGGCTGAAGCTCCGCAGCGGGATGAACGCCGCGCTTGGCGTGGGAGAGGAACGGGCCTTCGATGTGAATCCCCACCGGCTGCGCGGCGAGCTCCGTGTCGCGCGCGGCTGGGCGCGAGTTCGTCGCGTCGATTGCGTTGGCGATGCCTTCGAGCGCGCGCAGGGTTCGGTCGATTGGAGCGGTCACTGTGGTCGCAAGGAAATATGCGACTCCTTTTGTGGCGAGAAAACCGCCGATGCAGTTGATGGCTTCGGGCGTTGCTTCCATGGCGTCGTGACCGGCCGCGCCATGCACATGGATGTCGAAGAAGGCGGGGGACAATGTGGTCTCATCTGCGCTTGCGGCTTCAGGGCTTGGCTCGCCGGATTCGATGCTTGCGATGAGGCCGTCAGCGTCGATGGCAATTCTCGGATACTCGACGATGCCATCGGAGGTGATCAGTTGCCGCGCGGTGAGCGGAGTTGTCATTGCGCCGCTCCTGGTGTTGCGGGTGGAGTTGTGGGGGCGACAGGCGGGCCCTCAGGAGTTGGTGGGAGCGCGGGCGCGGGCGGAATGCCCAGCTCCTGCGCGGGCGGGAGGGACTTCGATTCAGTCCACTGGCGTTGCGCGCTACGGACCTTGTCGGCGCGGGCGAGCCATATCTGCGTGGCGTAGTCGTACTGTTCCAAAATGTTGCGCAGCCAGAAGGGACGGTTGGAGCGCAGCCAGGCCGACTCGTAGAGGTCGCGCAGCAGGGTGGTTCCGTTGCGCAGGTCCTGGATGCGGCCGTTCACTCCGTTCAGGTCGGAGAGCTCGCGGCTAACGCTGGCGCGCGTCTTGCGGTCGGCGCTGGTGGAGGCGGCGAGGGCCCGCGCGTAGCCCGCGGCCATCTCGTCGGCGAGCTGAAACTTCAGGCCGATGAAGTCCATGCGCCGCGCGCCCAGCTCCATCGCATCGACGGCGTCGGGCTCACGCAGGTTGCTGGTTGCCGCGCCGTACCTGGATGCGTCGTAGGCTGTCGAGGATGCGACGGATTCATTGTCACTGGGCGAAGCCGCACTGCTCGTTGAATCCACTTTCGGTCCGGCCACCGCGCGCGCCTGCGCGATCAGCGTCAGCGCGGCCTCGGCGTGCATGCGCAGATCGTGCGTCCAGGGGCGCATCTCGGCGGCGATGGTCTGCCCGTCCTTCGACCAGGGATCGAGCCAGAAGAGAGCGTTGGTGGCATCGCCCACCTGGGCCTGGTCCTTCAGTACCTTGTGCGCCGCCATCAACTCCAACTGCGCCTGGTTGAGCGCGCCCGAGGCGTCGCCGTGGAAGACCTGCGCGTAGCTCTGCTGGAACTGCTCGATGGACGATTCGCCCGGCTGCCACGCGGCCGCCGCGCCGAAGAGAATGCCGTACCAGTCCTCATTGATCAGCCCCTCGCCGTCGTCGTTCCAGATGGTGTTGAGCTGGCCGGTCGAGCCAAGCCGCTGGCCGTCACGGGTGAACTGCTGAATGTTGGCGAGCGCGAGGTTGTAGTCGGGATAGACTACGCGGAAGTTGTGCACGGAGGGCGAGACCCAGGTCTCAAAGCCAGCGTTGGTGAAGGGCGTAAGGAGCTTCGCGAATCCCTTCGGCTCCGGGTTGTAGCCCCAGGCGATGGCGATGGTCTCGTCCTTGAAGGACTGCGGCAGGGACTTCAGGAGATCGGGTGTGTCCTGCGCGATGTCGCCCCAGAAGAGCAGGCGGCGATGCAGCGGCTGGAGCGCGGTGGCGATCTGCTGCATGAAGTCGAGATAGACCGGCGCGAGGCCGCGCGCGTCCACGTCGGGCTTGGTCTGGCCCACGCCGAGGTCAACCGTCTCATCCGCGCCGATGTGCAGGAACGGCCCGGGGTACTCTGCCGCAAGCTCGGTGAACTCCTGCTCGATCAGCGCAATCGATCCGGGCTGGCCGGGCGCGAGGACCGCGCCGTGCGGTGTCTCAGCCAGCGGCTGGAGCTGCTCCCACAGGAGCTGGTTGTGCAGATGGCCGAAGGCCTCCTGCTCCGGCACGACGGTGACGTGGTAGAGGCGCGCGTAGGCGACGAGCGCGGCTGCGTCCGATGCGCTGATGCCGCCGCCGGGAGGCGCGAGCAGCGGGTCCGCCGCGTAGATCGCAGTGTGCTCGAAGTACGGCGAGTAGAGGTTGATCTTATAGGCAGCGATGGTGCGGATGAGCTTCTTCTGGAACTCCAGCGTGGTGATGGGGCCGCGCGAGAGGTCGTCGTCCAGGCCGCGAACTTTCATCGCGGGCCAGTCGAGGATGGTTGCAGTATGAAGGACTGCGTTCGCGCCGGAGCCGGTGACGAGCTGCTTCACCGTCTGCAGCGCGTAGAAGACGCCCGCGTCGCTGGCTGCGGTGAGGGCGAGGCCCTTGCCGTCGGGAATGATTGCGTAGCCCTCGGGCTTCATCTCGCCGGGCATTTCGGTTGCTGTCGCGCCGCCGCTCTGCGCTGCCGCGCCGCTCGAGGCCGCTTCGCCGTAGATCGACTTTGCCAGCGGCGTGCCGTATCGCGTGACCAGAATGTTGACCGGCGCGGTGGTGTTGAAGGAGACGCCCAGAGAGGCGAGGTACGCCTTGAAGTTGTCGATGGCGAAGCTGTCTTCCGTGGCGCAGGGGGCTGCGCAGTTGATCTGCAGGCCGTCAGCGAGCGACTGGGTTGCGCCGGCGCTGAGCTCGCGCGGCATGGGGATGAGCTTCAACGACTGCGCGGGCAGATTGGTTGCGGCCGGCGCTTGAAGCGCGGGCTGGGCCTGCGGACTCGCGGCCTGGGCCGCAGCCACGCGGGCCGGCCCTGCGCCTGTCATCAGCAGCGAAACCACAAGCAGCGCCAGGGCGGAACGGGAGATCGACATGACCCTACGGTAAACCAGCCGGCCCGCACCCGGCCAACCGCTTTCTGCGCGTACCTCTCTTTGAACCCCACGCGCTTTTGTGAAAGCCGGATTAATTTTGCGGAATTGAACAGAAGCCGCCGGAAAATTTGTCGTACATTCACAAACCTTTGACAAGCTCAGAGAAACGAACGAGCAGAGGGAAGTGCGGCTTGGGCTTGGTTGCCTGAAGAATGCCGCGTGTGCCTCTGCTTCCAACAATGTTTCTCAGCGAGGTCCCATGAAGAAGCAACTACAAGCGGCGGTTGCGGCGATTTTGGTAGTAGGGTCCCTGTCACTGCATGCGCAGACCGGCACTGCTGCCCCAGCGACCACAACGAAAAAGACGAAGCAGGCCAAGGCCGTCACTGCGGTGAAGGTGGAAGAGAGCCAGGACGCGAAGGCGATCCGCGAGCTGCAGGAGAAGATGGCGGCGCAGCAGGCGCAGATCGACGCTTTAATGCAGCAGAACGCCGCCAAGGACGCGGCGCTTTCGGCCGCGCAGAACGCCGCCGCCAGCGCGCAGTCGCAGGCCGCCTCGGCCAGCGCACAGGCGCAGAGCGCAAGCAGCAGCGTGCAGGCCAACACGGACGCCGTCACCGCCGTCAAGAGCGACGTCACCGACCTGAAGAACGCCAACGCCGGGCTGGCGACGACCATCAACGACGCCAAGAAGGACCTGAACGACAAGATCGACTCGCCCTCCGCGATCCACTACAAGGGCGTCACCATTACGCCGGTTGCCTTCTTCGCGGCGGAAGGCGTGTGGCGCCAGCACTCGGTCAACTCCGACATCAACACGCCGTTCAATTCGATCCCTGTGCCCGGCGCGGTCGAAGGCCACATCAGCGAGCTGAACTTCAGCGGACGGCAGAGCCGTCTGGGCGGTTTGTTTGAAGGCAACGCCGGTTCCTTCAAGCTGTCCGGCTACTTCGAGGCCGACTTCCTGAGTTCGGGAACGACCTCCAACAACAACCAGAGCAACAGCTACACGCTGCGCCAGCGCCAGATCTGGGGCAAGGCGGAGACCACGGGCGGATTCGCCATCACCGGCGGTCAGATGTGGTCGCTGGTTGCCGAAGACGGCACCAGCACCAACAACCGCACGGAAAAGCTGCCGAACGCGATCGATCCGCAGTATACGGTCGGTTTCAGCTGGGAGCGTCAACCTTCCTTCCGCCTCCAGCAGCGCTGGGGCGATCCAAAGACCGGTGCCTTTACTGCGGCCCTCGCTGTCGAGCAGGCGCAGATCACCAGCTTCACCGCGACCTCGGCAACCTCGGGCGCGGTGCCAACCAACTTCTTCTTCGCGGGCGCCGGGACCGGCGGGGGACTCTACAACGCGTACAGCGGGACCTATGCCAACAACGTCGCCCCCGACCTGATCGTGAAGGGCGCGTGGGACATGCCGAAGGCCCACATTGAGTTGGGCGGGCTGGCACGCTTCCTGCGCGACTACTACTACCCGATCACGGCCACCGGCGCCGTGGGCGCGGCTGCCTCGTACACCTACTCCGCGAACCCCATCGCCAGCACCAAGGACGCTGGCGGCATCTTCGGCAGCATCCGCGTCTCACCCAGCCCATATCTCGACCTTGCGGTGCAGGCGATGGCCGGCGACGGCGTGGGCCGCTACGGCTCCTCGCAGCTGGCCGACGCGACCCTGCGGCCAGACGGAACGCTGTAGCCGGTGCGCAACTACCACGGTCTGCTCTCCATCGAATCGCACCCGACCAAGAAGCTCGACGTCTTCTTCTACTACGGCGGCGAGTACGCGCAGCGCACGGTCTACACCACCGCGCAGGGCTACCTGATGGGTTATGGCGCACCGAACCTGGTGGACTCCGCCTGCTACAACCTGCCGATCAACCCAGCCTCCAGCACCGGCGGAACGCCCAGCGCGCCCAGCAACTGCAACTCGCCGACCCGCTATATCCAGGAACCGGTGGGCGGCTTCATCTACCGCGTCGCCAGCAGCCCCAAGTACGGTCGCCTGCAGTACTGGGTCACCTACAGCTACCTGCAGCGCAACCTGTGGTCGGGCAACAACATTCCTTCCACCGGCTCCGTCACCGGCCCAAGCGGCCCGCGCGCAACCGAACCCATGATCCACATCAGCATGCGCTACTACATCCCCTAGCCCGGAACGAGCGCGACCGAGTCATAGTTTTTGACCTGCCGGAGAGTGTGACTTTCAAGCAGAACAACCCATCTGCTTGAGGTCATGCCCTCCGGTTTTGTTTTGCTCTAGAGCACGCGGGTGTGGGAGTAGCCCTCGGTGGTGAGCGCGGCGAGCAGCTCGGCCACATGCTGCGGGCCGCGCGTCTCCATGGTGATGTCGATGACCGTGTCACCCAGGTTGACGCCGTAGTAGGCGCGGTTGTGCAGGGTGTCGATGATGTTGGCGCGCTGGCTGGCGATCAGCCGGGTCAGCTCGTGCAGCGCGCCGGGCTTGTCCAGCAGAACGATGCGCAGGCGCACCAGGCGGCCATCCTTCACCAGGCCGCGCTCGATGATCCTGGAGAGCAGCGTGACGTCGATGTTGCCGCCGCCGACCAGCACCGCGGTGTGCGCTCCGTGCAGGCTGGTGCGGTGCTCGAGCAGCGCGGCCAGCGCGGCGGCGCCGGCGCCCTCGGCCAGCGTCTTCTCGCGCTCCAGCAGCATCAGGATCGCGGAGGCGATCTCGTCCTCCTCCACCGTGACGATCTCGTCGACGTAGCGCTCGACCAGGGGAAATGTGAGGTCGCCGGCGCGGCGCACCGCGATGCCATCCGCGATGGTGGTGGCCGGATCGACCGTGACCGGATGGTGCGCCTGGATGGCGGCCTGCATCGACGGAAGACGCGCGGTCTGCACGCCGACGACGCGGACTGGTGGACGCGAGGCCTGAATGCACGCCTCTTTGATGGCGCACGCGACGCCGCCGATCAGCCCGCCGCCGCCGATGGGCACGACGACCGCCTCAAGCTGCGGCACCTGTTCCAGAAGCTCGAGGCCGATGACGCCCTGCCCGGCCATGACGGCGGGGTCGTCGAAGGGATGGATGAAAGTGAAGTGCTGCTCGTCGCACAGGCGCACCGCCTCCGAGCAGGCCTCGTCGTAGTTGGCCCCATGCAGCAACACCTCGGCGCCGAAGTCGCGCGTCGCCGTCACCTTCACCAGAGCGGTAGTCAGGGGCATCACGATCAGCGCGCGAATGCCGCGCTTGGTGGCGTGGTAGGCAACGCCCTGCGCGTGGTTGCCCGCGCTGGCCGCGATCACGCCGCGCGCCGCCTGCTCCGGCGTCAGCAGGGCGATGCGGTTCAGCGCGCCGCGCTCCTTGAAGCTGCCCGTCATCTGCAGGTTTTCCAGCTTCAGGTACACCTGCTGGCCGGTGAGCGCGGAGAGCATGATGGAATGCGGGCAGGGCGACTCGTAGATGGAACCGCGCAGCCGTTCGCGCGCGGCCAGTACGTCGGCCAGACCGATGCACAAGTTGGGATTGCTTGTTGTCGCCATCGTTCCTCCGATGGTACCGCTCTATTGGTCCCGCTTCGCGCGGAACTGGTTGGCCAGGCGGAACTCTTCCTTCAGCTCCGGCGTGCGCAGGTTCTCGCGCAGGTGCGCCAGGCGCTGTTCGAGCGCGTGCAGCGAGGCGGCGATCGGCTCTGTGTTGGAGAGCGCGATGTCGCGCCACATGCTGTAGGGGCTTGCGCCCAGGCGCGTCGTCTCGCCGAGCGCGCGGCCTCCGATGGCGGCGATCTCTTCGCGGCTTCTGGCGTCCGCGCCGAAGGTCTCTTCCAGCAACGCGGCCAGCGCGGTCGAAAGCATCTGCGGAAGATGGCTGACCCAGGCGCAGATCACATCGTGGCGCGCGGCGTCGAGGTCCATGGTGCGCGCGCCGAACTTTGCCACCCACTGGCGCCACTCCGTTTCGAGCGTGGAGGGAGTTGCGCCGGGCGCGGGCGTGAAGAGCCACATCGCGTTCTGAAAAAGTGTGGCCTCGGCCAGCGCCGCGCCGCCCGACTCCTTGCCCGCCATGGGATGGCCGGGAAGGAAGCGCGCCTTGCCGGGCCGGTTGTAGAGCTTTGCGGCCAGCTCCACGATCCGCACCTTGGTGCTGCCGACGTCGGTGACCAGTTGATGCTCGCCCAGTACGGGCGCGAGCCGCTGCATCCAGTCGAGAATGGAGAGCACGGGGCCGGCCAGCAGGATGATGTCTGCGTTCGCGGCGGCCGAATCTGCGGCTTCGCGCGCGACCCATGAATCGATGGCGCCCATGCTCTGCGCGATGGTCAGCGTGCGCTCGGTTGGGCCGGTGCCGACGATCTCTCCGTCGAAGCCGGCGGCGCGCAAGGCGAGGCCAGCAGATGCGCCAATCAGCCCTGTGCCGACGATGAGAATGCGACGCGCCATACGCTATGCGACCCTTCGCCCGACCACCGGAGCCAACAGACGAAGTTGCGCCATCAGCTTGGTGAGCTGTTCCGGGTACAGGCTCTGCGCGCCGTCGCTTAGCGCCTTGTTGGGGTCGGGGTGCATCTCCATCAGCAGGCCATCGGCGCCCGCCGCCACCGCGGCCAGGGCCAGCGGTGGCACCAGGTCGCGGATGCCCACGCCGTGCGACGGGTCGGCCATCACAGGCAGGTGCGTCAGCTTGTGCAGCACGGGGATGGCGGAGATGTCCATGGTGTTGCGGGTGTATGTCTCGTAAGTGCGGATGCCGCGCTCGCATAGGATGAGGTCGTAGTTGCCGCCGGAGAGGATGTACTCGGCCGAGAGCAGCACCTCTTCGATGGTGGCCGCGATGCCGCGCTTCAGCAGCACGGGCGTGCGCGTGTGGCCCAGCTCGCGCAGCAGGTTGAAGTTCTGCATGTTGCGCGCGCCCACCTGGAAGAGGTCGATCAACGGAACCATGGGCTCAATCTGCGAGATCTCCATCACCTCGGTGACGACCAGCAGCCCGGTCTGGTCGGCGACCTCGCGCAGCAGCTTCAGGCCCTCGACGCCCATGCCCTGGAAGCTGTAGGGCGAGCTGCGCGGCTTGTACGCGCCTCCGCGCAGGAACTTGGCGCCCGCCGCGGCCGCCAGCTTTGCGCTCAGCAGGATCTGCTCGCGCGACTCGACCGAGCAGGGCCCTGCCATCACGATCACCTCTTCGCCGCCGACCACCACTCCGTTGGGAAACGCGACCTTGGTGCCCTCCGGCCGGAAGCTGCGCCCCGCCAGCTTGTAGGGCGAGGAGATGCGGTAGGCGTCGTGTACGCCGGAGAGCACCTTGAACTCCAGCACATCGAAGTGCGCCGGCGTGCCCACCCCGGCGAGGATCGTCTGGTTTGCGCCGGTGGTGCGGTGAACGTTGAACCCGAGCTCCACCATGCGCTCGATCACGTCCTGAACCTGCTTCTCGGTTGCCTGGTCCTGCATTGCGACAATCATCATTTCCGTCCACGTTTGCTGAATTTGTAACTGTTTCTCTCTCTATTTGTAACTATTATTGGTCCTTATTCCGTCCCCGACCGGTTTTTTGTAACTTTATTCGTGGCATATAGCGCAAAACCAGCGCCGATCAAGGAGTTCCCGCGTCGCGGCGCTGCAGGGTGCGCATCACGTCGATGAGCCGCTCGTAGACATGCAGCATCTCTCCGTCGGAGAGCGGCCCCGGGTTCACCGCGCGGACGTGGTCGAAGACCGCCTGTTCGCGGTCCGGCTCGTAGACCGGCGCGAGCGTCTCGCGCTTCAGCATGCCGATGGCCTTTGCCGCCTCCGCGCGCCGGCTGATGAGCCGCACAATCTCTTCATCCATCGCATCGATCTTCTTTCGCCAGTCGTAGATGTCCATGCCAATCGCCTCGCCTTGAACTTGAAATTGAACCCGGGCCCGAACCCGGACTTGAAATGGACCGCAGCGCTGGAGCGCGCGTGCGGAACTTTGTCTGCCCGAACCATCATAAATGGCGCGCACGGCGGCGCAGCGAATCCGGCGGCGCGCGGCCAGGCCTCGAACTGTCTTTGCCGCCCTCATGCGCGCAGCCCCGCGATGAAACGGCCGATTGCCGCCGGGGCCTGCGACGGCTTGGTGATCTCGATCAACGCTACCAGTGCGCTGCCGATGACGGCGGCGTCGGCGAACTCCGCGACCGCGCGCACGTGCTCCGCGTTGGAGATGCCAAAGCCAACGGCGATGGGGAGTCCGCGCGGCCGGGTGAAGGGGCGCAGCCGGGCGACCAACGCGGAGGCGTCTCCCGCGACCTGCTGCTGCGTGCCCGTGATCCCCACGCGAGAGATGGCGTAGACGAAGCCCTCTGACGCCTCGGCGATGGCCTTCAGGCGCGCGTCGGGCGAAGTGGGCGCGGCGAGAAAGATTGGCGCGAGCCGGTTGGCGCGCATCTCCGCCAGATACTCACCCGCCTCTTCGACGATCATGTCGGTGAGCAGCACTCCATCCGCACCCGCATCCTTCGCCGCCGCGCAGAACGGCTTCATCCCCATGCGCACCACCGGGTTGAGGTAGGAAAAGATCACAATCCCGCAGGCGGGCCGCGCCGCGCGCAACTGGCGGGCGATCTCCAGCACATCGGCGAGGCGGACGCCGCGCGCAACCGCCCGCTGACTGGCGCGCTGGATCACCGGGCCATCGGCCAGCGGATCGCTGAAGGGAACGCCCAGCTCGATCACGACCGCGCCGTTATCGATCGCGGCCAGCGCAATCTCGCGCGTCGTCGCCAGGTCGGGATCGCCCGCTGTCAGATACGCCACAATTCCCGGCTTCTTTTTGAACTCAATCGGCATAAATAGCTCTTAGCCGCTAGCTCTTAGCAAAAAGCTAAGAGCTAGTAGCTAATTTAAAGCCCTCCCAATGGAATCCTCCACGGTCGTCATCAAGGTACAAATACATCTCATTTTCTATGCGGGTAACGATACCAGTGTCTCCCGGCTTCAACCTCAGCCGATCAAAAGACGACCATGACCAGCCGATAGTGTGCGCGTTAGGTGTAAATGTTACTCGGTCACCAATCTTGAACGGGTTAGTTTTCTGCTTTTCTGTCATAAGGCTGCTTGTCGCCCCTTGCAGGTTCAACTCGCGGGCCAGAATGCCCATGTCCTTATCGCCGCGGCCGGAGAGGTTCACCAGAATCACGTCGGACTTCGCCATCGAAGGCGCCATTTTGATCACCTCGGCGATGGCGTGCGCGCTCTCCAGTGCGGGCAGGATTCCCTCGGTGCGGGCCAGCGCGGAGGTTGCCGCCAGCGCCTCGGCGTCGGAGGCCGAGGTGTATTCGGCGCGGCACGAGTCGTGCAGCATGGCGTGCTCCGGGCCGATGCTGGCGTAGTCGAGCCCCGCACTGACGGAGTGGGTCGTTGCGAT
>JBEKRR010000073.1:0-11008 GCA_049518555.1 Acidobacteriaceae bacterium | reverse complement strand
TGGGGGCACCCGGCAAAAACAGGCAACGGCAGGTCGTTTGCTACCGCAAACGATACCCCACACTCCACCCCAGCGAGCAAGCTCGCCGGGGACTCCGGCCTGCGCCGATAAGGCTGGCGCGAGGATGGGGCACCCGGCACCCGCGGGTCTCTGTGTTTGTTTCTTACTACTTTAATTATACGGGTTGGAGGGAAACTAGTATGCCAACTATTTTACGGGGGGAAGTGGTTGATGGGGAGTGGGTTAGGGGAATTTTGGAGGGTCGAGGGGGTTGACAGGAAAAACAGTGGGTAGTGGGTAGTGGATAGTGAAGAACAGGCAACGGCAAGGGCGTACCCCAGGGGCTGAAGCCCCATTTTGTGGCGGGGCGGGATTGCCCAGGCTAAAGCCTGGGCCTATCTCAGGAACAAAGGCAAGGGCAAGGGCCAATGCGGGGATTCTTCCCCTTCGGCAAGCTCAGGGTCAGAATGACAGTAAGAACAGGCAACGGTAAGGGCGGTCGTTCGCTACCGCGAACGATACCCCACGCTCCACCCCAGCGAGCAAAAGCCGCTCGCTGGGGACCCCGGCCTGTCGCGCGATGAAACTGCCGGGCGAGGATGGGGCACCCGCGATTGTCTGGCGGATGAAGAAAAACGTCACGCGACAGCAGAAAAAGGTGACGCGGCTGGCTTGAAGCGGGCTTACAATTTTTGCCTTGGAGGAAACCATGATTCTTTGGAAGCGCGCCGTACTGCTTGGACTGCTCAGTTGGGTTATCCCGTTTGCCATCTCGTGCGCGGCATTGCCGGTGAAGAGGATGAATGCTCCACTCTTCTGCACGCTGATGTTTCTGGTCGTTCTGGCGACGGCCGGAGTGTTGCTGGCGCGATACTTTCGCGACCGGCCGGTTGCGGTCGCCGAAGCCGGGCTGGTGGGGACGCTCTGGTTTGTCATGAACCTAATCTTCGATTACCCGATGTTTTTCTACGGCCCCATGAAGATGACCGCGCTCGGCTACTACTCGGAGATCGGGCTGGTGTATCTGACGTTTCCCGTCTTCGCGCTGGTGGCGGCGCGGCTGGCGAAGCGGTAGAGAGAGCGGGGAGTGGAATGAGCGGGCCTGCTGTCGTCAGTCCAACAACAATAGTTCGTTAAATTCAACAAAAGTATTGACATCGAGCTAGTTGATGGTAGAGTGTTGCCGTCTATTCCACCTTGAACTTGCCGTTCCCAATCGTCAGGAATCGGATGACACGTATTCCCCTGCAGGCAGTAAATCGGGCGTTTACGCAGAAATCTCGATTTCCATGGTCTCGCAACATTTAGGTCAAAAACGTTGGAAGGAGCCATTCATGAACTGTGTTGCTTGTGGTAAGGCAAATGCTGACAGTGTCACTTTCTGTGAATTTTGCGGAGCGAGGTTGCGGTCTGGAGGGGCTTCAACCAGCGAGCCTCAAGTGGTGCGTACGCCACCGCCTCCCTCGGCGGCAGAAGTTGCGCAACTGGGCAAGTCGATCCTGAGTTCGTTGACGCTTGGAGAGAAATTTGTCTGCGCTGGATCAATCTCCGCGACGGTTGGCTTTTTCCTGCCGTGGTTTTCTTCGCCTGACCTTGGCGAACTCGGAGGCTTACTGGGCCAGTTGGGCGTTGGTGGACTCAATAAAGTCAGTCTCTCCGGTGTCGACGCGGCCAAGTTGGTGGGAGCAGTCTATTTCATCTTGTTGGCGGCCATTGCCTCGGGAGTGCTGTTCTACTTTTCGAGGAAGTCTGGGGCCGCGCAGAAACTGTTGATTGGCGGCTTCCAGGTGATGATTGGGTCCCTGTTTGGACCTGGGGTCATCGGGGCCCTGTTTTTCGTGCCGATGATTCAATCCGTAGCTGGGGCCGGCTTCTGGCTGCTTGGGCTGGGCTTCTGCGCTATTGCGGCTGGCGGACTGATTACTATCGGCGCTTTGGGGAAAACGGCGCGTTGAAACCGTAAGAGAGGGAGGGGTCCGATGTTTTGTCCAGATTGTGGTGCGGCAGTTGCGGAAGGCCGCAAGTTCTGCGGAAAATGTGGTGCGGTGTTGCATGCGGGCGCCGCTGAAAATGCAGCGGCAGCGCCGAGCGTGCCGTATGTTCCGGTTGAGACTGTAGCTCCGATCCCTGCGCAGCCAATGTCGCCACGCACGAAGCTCACCTGGGCACTGGTCGCGCTGTTGGTAGTTCTGGCCGGAGTGGGCTGGTGGTGGTTCCATCGGCCAGCGCCACCCTACCAGGTTCAAGACCCTGGAATCTATCCCTTTCCGGTCCCGAGCGCGGATGGAAAAACCGCTAAATGGGGCTTCATCGATGCTAACGGCAACGTCCTTATCCAGCCGCAATGGGATGATGCGGGCGGCGGAAAAGATTTTGACGGTGGAATGGTCTTAGGCCACCCTGTTGCTTTCAACGAAGGACTTTGCGCTGTTCAAAAAGATGGCAAATGGGGCTATATCGACACAAGCGGGCATTTATCGATACCCGCTCAATTCGATTCCGCCGGGCCATTTGTCGAGGGACTTGCAATGGTCAAACTGGGGAGCCAGGTTGGTTTCATCGACAAGACTGGCCAGTATGCGATCAATCCGCAATTCCCCGAAGCTGGCGATTTCCATGGAGGGTTGGCGGCCGTCCGTATAGGCGGGAGCGACGCTGCCAATACCAACCCCTTCCTCGGTTTGGGCATTTTGGGAAGTGCGCCTGCAGGTGGCAATTGGGGATTCATCAACAAGGCAGGAACTTTTGTGATTAAGCCTCAGTTTCAATCTGCCGATCCCGACGGGTTTGTGGACGGTCTCGCTGGGGCGTGTTTGAATGGTCGATGTGGCTATATCGACCGCACCGGCGCGTTCGCAATCAAGACTCAGTTCAATGATGCGTCCACCTTTTCAGAGGGAATGGCAGCATTCCAGATCAACGGGAAGTGGGGCTTCATTGATACGTCTGGGAATATTGTCATCAATCCGCAATTCGATGCTGTAACTCCGTTTTCCGGTGGACTTGCAGTTGTCTCTGTCTCCGGACGGTCAGGAACCATCAACAAGCAAGGCAAGTACGTCGTAAATCCGGGCCAGTTCGACATCCAGTTGTTCGAGGGCCATCTTTCGCCGACGGATATTCAGCCCGTCACTTCCAGTGACGGGATAGGGCTGATTACCCGGGACGGCAAGTGGGTTGTGAAACCCACCAAAGCCATTTCTGAGTTCGGAAATGTTCTCGGAAAGGTGTTCTACGGCAAAATCGGTGGACAGGAAGGGACGCCCGTATCCATGTCGGGTAAGGTGCTGGCCGGCCAGTACAAGGGAGCGATGCTGGATACGCTGGCGCAGGACATCCAGAACGATAACAGCGCAATTGCCTCGATGCGCGTGTTGATCGGCGCGGAAGCGAGTTATTCAGCCTCCTACGCGGCGACGGGGTTTACGGCATCCATACCGGCGCTGGGACCTGCTGCTACTGGTACTCCAGATGCGAATCACGCCGGATACATCGATGCGGATCTGGCGACCGGGACGAAAGACGGCTACCAGTTTACCGTCAGCATTCCTGCCGGAACTGCGACCGGTGGAACCAACTTCAACTACTTTCTTGTGGCCAAGCCTGCTGCCGGACATGCCGGTCGAAGCTACTGCGCCGATTCATCCGGCGCCATCCACTATGCCGCGCAAGGGGAGGAATGCACGATTACGTCTCCGCAGCTTGGAGACTGAGTCCCCACAAACAACGGGGACGGGGTTTCAACCTGATCTTCCTGCAAGAGCGAAAGCTCTCGCAGGGAGATGCTGTGTAATTCACTCAATGTGAGTTGAAATGCAGGAGGCTATTTCATGAAGGCTCAGCGGTTTTTCCCTTTGCTCACACCGGCCTCGATACTTTGGACGGTGCGTTTGTTGGTGCTTCTGGCGGTTGCGACCATATTTGTGTCGCAAAGCGCGGTGGCGCAGCAGCCAGTCGTCCCCAAACTCACACTCACTCAAATTGAAGGGTTGGTGACGAACCACGTTCCGGATTCGACGTTGCAGACGCAGATCCAGAGGCGTGGGCTGGCCTTTGCTCCCACTCCGGCAATCGTCGAATCGCTGCGCGCGAAGGGTGCTGGGCCGCTGACGCTGGCAGCGATTTCTGGCGCAGCCACATCGAAGAGTGTGGGAAACGGCGAGCAGACAAGCGGAAATGGATCGCGTGTATCGAGTGGTAAGGCGTTGTCAGTCAAGGACCGGCAGGCGGGCATATTCATCGGTAAAGCAGCAGGAATCCGCTGGACGACTGCCTTTGGGGGCCAAGGGGCGGTCTTCTCTGCGGCTGACTCAAGCCGAATCGAATATCCAGACCTAATCCCGCCTGAGGGAACATTGGAGTTCTGGATCAATGTGAATCACGGCTACTATTATGACAATTTCCAATTCAAGGACAACCAAGACGACGCCAGGATCTTTTCCAGCGATGCTCACGGAGGCGATGTGACGTGGCCTGGTACAACAAATCTTGATGTCAAGGCCAACGGCGATATTACCTACTGGATGGCCATCGGCAAGGGCAATCAGCCGCAAGCGCCTTCGACCGAAGCGCGGGGAACGAGGTTCCGATTTGGACAATGGCACTCGATTGGGATCAGCTATGGGAGCCAGGGCCAATACATCATGCTGGACGGCCAGGTTGTAGCCTCATCCCCATCGCTCACACAGACCTTTGGACGGTCAGGTAATCAGCAGCAACCACTTGACATACCGACAATTGGGGAGACAGTTTCGCACTTCTGGGCCCATCATCGCTACGAGGGAGGCTTTGATGGGGTGCTGGCTGCTTTTAGGGTATCTCCCCAGCAGAGAGACTGGTCTTTGGCACTGAGCCCGCCGAGTAATTGATGTGGATCGAATGGACAAGAAGCCGGGTCCACATGAACGATGGGGAGTCAGGAGCAACGATATACTTGGGGGGTGGAGAAGACTTTCTATATCGAGACGTTTGGCTGCCAGATGAATGCTCATGACTCGGAGAAGGTCATTGGGACGCTGGAGCATGAGGGGTACATGCGGGTGCGGGATGAGGCCGACGCGGGGCTGATCCTGTACAACACCTGCTCGATCCGCGACAAGGCGGAACAGAAGGTCTTCCACCGGCTGAATGAGTACAAGCGGCTGCAGGGCGAGGGGAAGCGGTTCGCCGTGCTGGGGTGCGTGGCGCAGCAGGAGGGCGAGCGGATCTTTGAGAAGGCGCCGTATGTGTCGATTGTGTCGGGGTCGGCGAGCTACCGGAAGCTGCCGGAGATGTTGGCGCGGCTGGAGGCGGGCGAGCGGCGGATTACGGGGCTGGACGACCGCGAGACCGAGGAGACATTCGACACGGAGTTTACCGCGCGGACGAATCCGCACCGGGGAACCATCACGATTGTGGAGGGATGCGACAAGTTCTGCGCCTACTGCGTGGTTCCGTATACGCGGGGGAGGGAGCGGTCGAGGAGTTCGGCTTCGGTGATGGATGAGGCGCGGCGGATGGTGGATGCGGGGTACACGGAGATCCAGTTGCTGGGGCAGAATGTGAACTCGTACCGCGACCCGACGGGCAAGATGAGTTTTGCGGAGCTGCTGGCGGCGATGGGCGGCGTGGCGGGGATTCGGCGGGTACGGTTTATGACGAGCCATCCGAGGGACTTTACGCGGGAGATTGTGGCGGCCATCGACGCGGTGCCTACGCTGTGCGATCATGTGCATCTGCCGGTGCAGTCGGGGGCGAACCGGGTGCTGGCGGCGATGGCGCGGGAGTATACGCGGGAGTGGTATCTGGAACGGATTGCTTGGATCAAGGCGGCGCGGCGGGAGATCAGCATGACGAGCGACATTATCGTCGGGTTCCCGGGTGAGACGGAGGCGGAGCTGGAGGAGACGGCGACGCTGCTGGAAGAGGTTGGGTACGATGCGGTGTTCTGCTTTAAATACTCGGCGCGGCCGAATACTCCGGCGACGGGGATGAAGGATTCGATTGCGGAGGAGGAGAAGTCGCGACGGCTGCAGGTGATTTTGGAGCGGCAGAGGAAGATTCAGCGCAAGAACTACGCGCGGCACATGGGGCAGGTGATGGAGGTGATGGTGGAGGGGCACAACGCGGCGCGCGGACAGGCGGTGGGACGCAGCTCGCAGAACAAGACGGTGAACTTTTCGGTGGGGCAGGCGATCCTTCCGGCGGTGGGGAGCTATCCAATGGTACGAATCACGGAGACGTTTCCCAACAGTTTGGCGGGCGAGGCTGTGGAGGGATGAGGAAGACGGGTTAGTGGGAGAAAGGTGCGGACGATTGTGGTTGGGCTGAGATCATCGGGGTTCCTTCGGCTACGCTCAGGACAGGCTCTTCGACTTCGTGACTCACGATGAGGCCGTGAGTCACTTCGCTCAGGATGACAGCGTAAAACAAGCAACCGCAGGTCCTTCGACTGCGTGACTCACGATAAGGCCGTGAGTAACTTCGCTCAGGATGACAGCATTAATTATTGGAGCGAACATTATAGAGATTGGTTGTAGGGGAGGTGGGCGATGAAGATTGCGAGCGAACGTGGGGAGCAAGCGGTGGCGGCGATGGCTGAGGTGGAGATGCAGATCCGCGGGCTGATGATCGATCCGCTGACCAATATGCCGGTGGTGGTGCTGAAGGACGTGGCCGGCGAAGCGGTGCTGCCGATCTGGGTGGGGATCTTCGAGGCCAATGCGATTGCGCTGGAGCTGGAGAAGACTGCGATGCCGCGGCCGATGACGCATGACCTGCTGCGCAACATGGCGCGAGGGCTGAATGCGGTGGTGCGGAAGGTGGTGGTGAGCGAGCTGAGGGACGATACGTTCCTGGCGGTGATCTGGATGGAGCAGGAGGGGGAGACGGTGACGATCGACGCGCGGCCATCGGATGCGATTGCGCTGGCGCTGCGCTGGGACTGCCCCGTCTACGCCAGCCGCGCGGTGCTGGAGAACGCGAAACAGGTGGCCGAGGGGCCTCAGAATGTGAGCGGGGAAGAGATGCGGCGCTGGCTGGAGAACCTGAACGACGACGACATGGGGCGATACAAGATGTGAGGTGCTTCGCACCGTTCTCGACGCTCGCGTGAAGTGCTTCGCACTGTTCTCGACGCTTCGCGTGAAACCTTAAAAGACAGCAGCAGACGTAGATGGGACTCAGAGAAGCTCGGAGGGGTCGGGTGGAATGCCGGTGAGGGAGTGGAGGAGCGCGTCCCACTGGTCGCCGTAGCGGTCCCATCCGCCGAGGTGGTGGACGCGGGCGAGGGCGGCGGTGGACATTCGGGCGCGCAGGGCTGGGTCGTCGGCGAGTTGCTGCAAGCAGTTGGCGAGGGCGCCAGTGTCGCGCGGCTCGACGATAAAGCCTGCCTCGTTCTCTGCAAAAAGATGTTCGGCCCCGGTGGCGGTGGTGGCGATGACTGGGCATCCGCAGGCCATCGCCTGGGCCATGACCAGGCCGAAGCCCTCTTCGATGCTGGGCAGAACCAGAACGTGGCTGGCGCTCATGCGGTGGGCCAACTGGGACTGGGGGACCGATCCGGTAAAGGTCACATTCGCGGTGGGGAGGGTTGCGAGGAGCGGGCGGAGATCGTCCTGCACGGCGCCGACGAGAATGAGGCGTTTGCGCGGATGGCGCAGGCGGGCGAAGGCTTCGAGCAGGTAGGGGATGCCCTTGCGCAGGCTGACCTGGCCGGCGAAGAGGACCTGGAAGGAATCGGTGGGGGGTGGTTCGGTGGGGGCGAAGCGGTCGAGGCGGACGCCGTATGGGATGACATGGACTTTTTCTGGAGCGATGCCCATGGCGAGGAATGAGCGTCGGGCGACGTTGCAGCCAACGGTGATGGCGTCGGCGAGGGCGTAGATTGCCTCTTCGCGGCGCAGGATGTGGGCGGGCGGAGGAGTGTAGGGGAGATGCCAGCGGCGATGCTCCCCGGCGATGACTTCAAACTGGAATCGCTGGTGGGTTGAGCCGCGGTCGCAGATGAATTTGCCGCCGCGCGACTGGACCAGCGGGCCGGTGGTGAGGCCGGCGCCGGAGATGGCGATGAGCGCGTCGCAGGGTTCGATGCGGCGGCGGAGCCATGCATCGAAGCTGTCGGAGACCCACCGGTTGAAGCGGCCTTCCAGCGCGACGGGGTAGAAGCCGGTGCGGCGCAACAGGATGTCGGTGGTGTGGACGAGGGGGAAGGTGCGGACAAGCTCGCGGGGCAGGTCCTCGCGCTTGAGGCGCGCCCAGGGCCAGGTGGAGTAGATGCGGCGCAGGTGGTTGCGGCGGTGTAGCTGGTGCGCAAGCTCGAAGTGGTGGTAGACGCCGAAGACGGCCTGAGTGATCTGCATGGCTTCTATCGGATGCTAGCAGAGGTAGCTGGCGAAGCGTTGCCAGTACCTGTTTACAAACTCAGTGGCAGCCCCTGAACACGACCTCAGCGGCTAAAGCCGGAGAGCAAATGCATTGTCTACGGCACGGGTGAACCCGTGCCCTTAACAAGACGAGAATCAATTTAATCAAAACGAGATTATACAAACTGTCAGGAGACCCAGGCGCAGAGGCGGGCGACCTGGCTGGCCCACTCGTCTTCGGTGGGGAGGTGGGGTTGCGGGGCGGCGTGGTGGCGGCCATCGAGGACTCCGTCGATGGCGGAGGCGAGCGCGGCGATGAGGGATTCCGGGCCGCCAGTGAAGACGGTGGCCCAGGGGGTTTCGAGGAGGATGTCGGAGACGCCGGAGTCTCGGTGGAGGAGGACGGGGATGCCGCGCTGGAGGGACTCGATGGCGGGAATGCCGTAGCCCTGGACGGCGGGCATGAGGAAGAGATGGGCCTGATCGTAGAGGGCCTGGAGATCGGAGTCGGGGACGAAGCCGTGGAAGTGGACGCGGTCGCCGAGGCCGAGCTGGGCGGCGAGTTCGCGGAGCGGGGCGAGCTGCGGGCCGGAGCCTGCAACGTCGAGCTGCCAGTCCGTCCACTGAGAGAGCGGCGGGGTGGTGGCTTCCAGCTCGGCGAGGGCGCGGAGGAGCCAGTCGATGCGCTTGCTTGCTTCGATGCGGCAGACGGAGAGCATGCGGAGCGGGCCGCCGGGCGGGATGGGGCGGATGCGGAAGAGGCTTGCGGGGCGGGAAGTGGCGAGTCCACCCATGCGCGCGATGTGGGCTTCGACGTGGAAGTCTCGGTGACACTCGGCGCGGAGGTACTGGCTGGTGACGATGGTGTTGCCTCCGCTGCGAAGGCCGTGGGCAATGATGCGGTTGGAGACGGCGATGCGCAGGCAGTCTGGGAGAGTGCGCGTGGCGGCGTCGCTGAAGAGCGAGGGCGTGTCGTGCATGAGGGTGTGGAAGCCGCGCACACCGGCGAGCGTGGCATGCAGCGCGGCCTGATAGCCGGAGGCGAGTGGATGGGGCGAGCCGGCGGGGAGGGACCTGAAGTAGCGGCGGAGGGCGGTGATGCGGCGGCGCACGCCTCCGCTGGGCCGGAGTTGAACGATGGGGAGCGGATGCGTGGCGAACTGCGCGAGGTTGCAGTGGTCGGCGTAGGTGACGATGTGGCAGGGGAGATTGCGTTGATGGAGCCAGCGGGCGAGGGCGAGGACGCTGCGCTCCGCACCGCCGAACTGCTCAATCTCGGTGATGAGAATGGGACGCGAGCCGGCGGTGGGTGAGGTTTCGGTCATGGGTTTGAGCATTTTCAGCGATAGTGTAATGTATCGCTCCACAAACAAAATGCGGGGATTCTTCCGCTTCACTCCGTTCAGCGTCAGAATGACAATAATTTCCGCATAACAGTAACAGTGAAAGTGCTTCTAGTGCGGGTCTTATCTTAAGGCGAGGGCGTCGAGCGCGGTGAAGAACTCGGGGAAGGAGATGGCGGCGGAATCGGCGCCGAGGATTTCGGTGTCGCCGGTGGCGCGCAGCGCGGCGATGGCGAAGGCCATGGCGATGCGGTGGTCGGAGCCGGAGTCGATGGTTGCGCCGTGGAGGGTCTGGTTGCCGGGGATCTCAAGGCCGTCGGGGTTCTCGGTGAAGTGCGCGCCCATGGCGCGGAGATTTTTGGCGACGAGGGCGATGCGGTCGGACTCCTTGACGCGAAGTTCCTGGGCGTCGCGGAGGATGAGGCCGTTGGCGGTGTAGGGGGCGATGGCAGCAAGGACGGGAAGCTCGTCGATGAGCTGCGCGGTGAGGGGGCCGCTGATGAGGAAGGGGGTGGTGGAGGCGGCGGGTGTGGAGTTGACCTGGATGGTGCCGATGAGCTCGCCGTGGCGATCTTCGACGGCGAGGATTTTTATGCGGCCGCCGAGGGCGGCGATGACGTCGAGCAGGGCGGCGCGGGTGGGGTTCATGCCGAGCGAGTCGAGGACGAGGTTGGAATCGGGGAAGAGGAGCGCGGCCGAGAGGAAGAAGGCGGCGGAGGAGATGTCTCCGGGAACGGTGGCATCGATGGCATGGAGGCTCTGGCCGCCGGGGATGGAGAGGCGGGCGGGTTGGTTCTGGCCGTGGGCGAACGTGCGGGTGAAGGTGGCGCCGAAGGCGAGCAGGGCGTGTTCGGTGTGGTCGCGGGTGAGGATGGATTCGGTGAGGCTGGTGACTCCTTCGGCCTGCAGGCCGGCGAAGAGGACGGCGGTCTTGACCTGGGCGGAGGGGATGGGGGCGGTGAAGTCGATGGCGCGGAGCGGAGTGCCGTGGATGACGATGGGCGCGTGTCCATCCGTTAGATCAATTTTTGCTCCCATCTGAATGAGGGGATTGCGGATGCGCTCCATTGGGCGGAGGGCGAGGGAGGGGTCGCCGATGAGTGTGAAGGTGTGGGGGTGAGAGGCGATGAGGCCGGACAACATGCGCATGGTTGAGCCGGAGTTGCCGCAGTCGAGCGCGGCGGCGGGCTGGCGGAAGGAGCCGGCGACGCCGGTGATCCCGATGGCGCCGTCTGGGTTGCGGAGGACGCGCGCGCCGAGGGATTCCATGCAGGCGAGCGAGGAGTGGGGGTCGGCGCCGGTAGAGAAGTTGGCGAGGCGCGA
>JBEKRR010000072.1:0-11204 GCA_049518555.1 Acidobacteriaceae bacterium | reverse complement strand
TGCGCGCACTTCGGCCTGGACCGCTACTTCTTCCAGGTGTACGGCGGCAACAGCTTCCATACCAAGAAGCCGGACCCGGCGGGGCTGCTGGCGCTGATGGCCGAGGCTTCGGCGCTGGATGGCGCGAAGGCTCCGATTACGCCGGGCGGGACGGTGATGATCGGCGACTCGGAGGTGGACATTCTGACGGCGCGGAACTGCGGCGCGCGGTCGATCGGGTGCAGCTACGGGCTCTCTCCGCAGAGCCTGGCCGCGGCGCCTCCGGATGCGCTGGTGGCCTCTCCCGCGGAGCTTCCGGCAGCGCTAAAGCAGATGTGAGTGGTGAGTGAGAACAGACGACGGCCCGGGGCTGAAGCCCCTTGAATTACTTGGCTTTTTCAGGGGGCTGAAGCCCCCTGCTCCCTCCGAAGGACAATAATCCCACTCATTCCGCAAAGGACGCGGAATGAATGGGGCACCCGGCTGAGTCGGACGTTGACGCGATACGCTATTGGATCTCGTAGGCCAGGGTAATGGTCTGCGACGGAAGGGTGATGGAGCCGCTGTAGGTCCCCACGACAGTCACCGTGTAGGTCCCGGCATAGGGGTTGGTGTTGGTTGTGGTGGTGGTTGAGGGCGGCGGGGCCTGGCTGCTCCCGCCGCATCCGGAGGCCCCGGCGATCAGCGCGACGGACAATGCCACCAGGAGCAGGCCGCCCAGGCGCCGCCTGCGCGGAAGCACCAGCAGCAGCAGGCAGGCGAGGGTGACACCGGAGCCCGCGGCGGTCCAGGGCCGGTTGGAGACGGGGGCGTGCCGCGAACCCTTTTGCGCGAGCATTGTTCCCGAATCGAACTTGCCGGGGGCGCCGGGCAGGTGCAGGCTGGCCGTGATGCCGGAGAGGGTGAGGGTGGTTGAGACCGAGGCGGTGGAGCTGATGGCGACCGACGCGGGGCTGAAGGTGAGCGTGGGGATGTAGCCGCTGGAGCTGACGGCCGTGGCGGAGAAGACCACGGTCCCGGTGAAGCCGTTGGCCGGGACGACGTTAATCGTGTCGCTGGGGATTGTGCCGCCGGCGGCGACCGCGAAGATGGTCGTGGACGACGTCAGCGAGAAGTTGGGACATGTGCTCCCAGAGACGGTGACGATCAGCGGTGAGGTCAGATACGATCCGTTCGATGTGGTCGACGAGCCGTTGGCGGTGAGCGGCGGGCCGATGGAGCCCTGGTAGGTTGAGTCGCCCGAGTAGACGGCGGACATGGACTGCTGGCCGAGCGTGGAGCAACTGGCGGTGTACTGGTAGGCCGCGCTCGCGGAACTGCCTGCGCCCGGGGTGAGCCTGATATTGCTGACGCCGGCGGCGGGGACGTTGTTGACCAGGAACTGCACGGTCCCGGTGGGCGCGGTGGACCCACCGGTGACGGTAGCGGTGAGGGTGACGGTGACCGTCGCGGTGGGCGTGACGGTGACGTTGGTTGCCGAGGATGTGGTGGACGAGGCCGCCAGCGCGGTGGCCGAGGTGTTGGCGGCGAGCGATCCCGAGCCCAGCGGTGTGACCAGGGTCCAGTCGGTGGCCAGGTTGCTGAGATCGACGCTTCCCCAGCCGGTGGCCAGATCGTAGCCGGTGCCTGCGGAGTAGCCGGTGGACCCGCCGTTGGGGCAGTCCTTCGATCCCGCGGTACATTGCATTGCATTGCTGCCGGCCGTGACATCGTGGAAGACGCTGGTAGAGGTGGGGTTGTAATAGGCGGCCTTGTTGCCCAAGGCGTAGAGAGTGGGGTTGGCATTGCCGATCTTGGAGCCGATCTTCTGTTCGACGAGCGCCAACATGCCGCCAAAGAGCTGCGAGTCCAGGCTGGTGCCTCCGGCGGCCTCCAGTCCGAAATTGGTGGACGATATGCGGAAGCCATTGCCGCAGGAGGTGCCCGAGGCGACGCCCACGCAGAAGAGGAAGGAGTCGTGGACGTCGGATGCGTCCAGGGCGAGGTCGGGCACGTCGCGCGAGCCATCTGTGGGGACCTGGGTGGTCATGCCGGAGGCGCCGGTCTCGATCTGCCATGCGGGCTTGGTGAAGAAGGCGCTGGCCCCCCCGCCCCCGCCGCCGTAGTAGCCGGCGCCGGCATCGTTCCACACGGCCTCTGGAATGTAGGAGAGCGCCGAGCTGATGACATCGGAGCCCGATGTTCCCTTCCAGTACTGGGTGGCGCCCCAGGTGGATCCGGAGCCGGTGGCCTCGGCGTCGCCGCTGAATTGGGTGCCTCCCATGGCGGTGACATTGGGCGAGCTGGCGGGATAGTCGACGGCCAGACCTTCGCCAGCCGATGGGCCTGCGTCGCAGTCCGTGGCGCCGGAGTCGCCCGCCGCCACCAGGACGGTCTGGCCCTGCAGGTTGGCCTGCTGGAAGACCTGGTTGAAGGAGCTCAGGTCGGTGATGCCCCAGGCGGCCTCGCAGTTGCCGTAGCTGGTGGTGACGATTGGCGCCACGTTGGTGTCGACGGCGTATTCCAGGGAGAGGAAGACGTCCTGCGAGGTGATGAAGAATACGGTGGCATACGGGGCCATCGCTCCCGACCACTCCACATCGATGGAGGACTCGGCCAGATCGCTCGATGTGGGGGGGGTGCTGCCGAGGCAACGGGTAGGCGAGGAGGGAGTCCCCGGGTCGCAGCCGCCATAGGGCGTCGAGAGCACCACTTGCACCGTCGGCGGATTCGCATTCAGCCCGGCGGCCGCGCGGAAGGTAGATATATCCAACGGACTGATGTCCACCTGGCCGGTGACGGCGATGGAGACGTTGGCGCCGGGCAGCGAGGTGGAGCTCATCAACGGGCCCATGTCGTAGATGGTGTAGATGTCTCCGGGAACGAGGTAGTGATTGCCCGAGACCGAGGAGGTGAACCGCGGATAGGCGATGCCGGTGTGGACGCGCGGCTTCAGGCGGAAGTCGTGCAGCCCGGCGACGGCGCCAACCACGCCGGCAAACGCGCTGGGAACGCTGACGCCGGTGACGTTGGCGAAGTGGGTCTCGCCGTTCAGCGAGAGGCGGTGGATGCTGGTGGCAAAGGCGGTCTGGACCTGGGCCACGGAGCCGCTGAAGGTGACAAACGTACCGCCGTTGGCGACCCCGGCGACGGTGAACCCCTGGGCGGCGAGCCAGGCGGTAATTTTGGCCAGGTCTGCGCTGCTGAGGCCGAACTGGGCGGCGTACTGCTGCGGCGTGAGCCACTGGTGGTAGAGCGGCGATGCGGGGTCCTGCTGGCCGGCGAGCAACTGGTCGATGGCGGTCTGCTGCGCGGCGCTGGGCGTGAAGCGCAGCGACATTCCGGAGAGCACGGTGTCGGCGGGCAGCGGGCCGAGATCGGTGGCCTGTAGCGCGCGGGGCGAGACCGAACCGGGAATCGCGGCCATGCGGCTGGAGGAGACTGCCGCGGTGATGCGGTCCGGGATGCCGTTGGGGACGCGGCCCTGGGCCGCGGCCGAGGCGGCCGGAAGAACGGCAGCGGCCAGAGCGGCAGAGACAGTGGCAAAGGAAAGAAGCCGGGAAAAGAAGCTACCACGCATAAAGAAATCCTGTGTTCCGACTGGTTTGGGCCAAAGCGGCAACGGAAAGACAAAGCACATCGGGAACGCTGGAATCCCGCCAGATCGCTAAGACGGCGATTCCCACCAACTGGCCTACAAGATTAGACCATCCGGGGCGGGAAATGTTGCAGGAAAACGCGGGGTGGATCGACTCAGGTGAAACACAAGGATTGTGACCTCATTGCTGGAGAGCCGTGATATTGATGCCAAGCTGGAAGAGGACAGCGCGCTCAACCTTATCGAGGTCTACCGCAGACAATTCTCCGAATAGTCTGCCAACTCGCATCTTGCTCACCGTTCTGATCTGGCTACCAAGCGCCTTGTGGCGTTTTCCATTGATTTCCACCAGCGCTTCACCGGGCAATTCGCGCTCTACATTTGTGGTCAAAGGCACCATAATCACACGGTTCAGGACTCGGTTCGCAAGATTGTTGCTGAGAATGATCGCAGGGCGAGTCTTGTTGACTTCGCCTCCGACCGTTGGGTCGAATGTGACCCAATAAACCTCGCCGCGCGTCACAAGCACTCTCCCACATTCGACTCGATCCAGTCGAATGCTTCCTTCTCGCCTTCCGTATCGGCTGCCATCTCCTCGTATCCACGGAGAATGTCTCGCTCTTTGTCGGCTTCGAGTTTCTTGACTTTATCAAGCACACTGTCTCTCAGTTCATCTGGAAGGATGAACCAGGTGGCATGGCCGTGGGATTGCGGATTTCCTTTGCTGCTCTCTTCTGGCAATCCATTCCAGCGTAGTCCGACAGCGTTTGGATTTGTGTCCCAACTCATCGTGGCTACTGACCAGCTATCATTTGCCGGATGGCTGTCATACACAACTTTTAGATCCTTGACTTTGCCTTGCGGAGAGAGAACAGTTTGTGGATCAACATAGGGCATAAAATTTCCTCCTTCGCTACATAGTTACATACATATATAGCTACGTCAAATGCTCTATGCTGCTTTGGTGGATTGTAGCGAAAGGCAACGCGTTTGGGACTGTATGCAGACGAAGAGGAATGCTGTGCGTAGAGGACGTGTCGGCTGACAAGCGAAGCGGGCGGCCTCGTGCTACGCTTTTGCCAATATGTCTGCAACCTTCGATCAATCGCTGGCGCAGTTGAAGAGCTTTGAGGGATGCGTCCCGTGGATGTACCGCGACACGGTGGGCAAGGTGACGGTGGGCGTGGGGCTGATGCTGCCCGATGCGGCGGCGGCGTGCGCGCTTCCCTTTCAGGCGGCGGATGGCACGGTGGCAACGGCAGAGCAGATTGCGGCGGAGTTTGCGCGCGTGGAGGCGCTGGCGATGGGCAAGCTGCCGTCGTTCTACCGCGCGGCCGGGTCGCTGGTGCTGCCGGAGGCGGCGATCGACGAGAAGCTGAGCGCGGTGTTGGCGGGATTTGAGGCGACGCTGCGGGCGCATCTCGCGGGATACGACGCGCTGCCCGGCGGGGTGAAGATGGCGCTTCTCGATATGGCGTACAACCTGGGGCCGGAGGGGCTGCTGAAGGGCTATCCGAAGATGATCCACGCGGTGGAGACGGGGGCGTGGGCGGAGGCGGCGACCCAGTGCGCGCGGGGCGGGATCAACGCGGCGAGGAACGCGTGGACGCGGCAGCAGATGATGTCGGCGGTGGTGGGGGCGATCCAGGCCGAGGCGGAATCGGCGGAGGGCTGGTTGCGGAGGGTTTGGCGCGGAGTGAAGCGGGCGTTTGGGATTGGGAAGCCGAGTTGCTGCCCTTAGGCCGCTCGATAGATCGATCGGGTATGGTTAACAAGCTGAATTGAGTTTGTTGCGGGAGGGTTTCTGTGCGGATGAGTCGAGTGGTTGGCGTAGTGCTGGCGTTGGCGATGGGCTGGGGAGTGGCGGCGCGGGCGCAGAACATGTCGCAGGCGAGCGGCGGCTATGTGCAGTACCTGGCCGGGTTCGAGAAGCGAACGACGGTGAAGGTGCTGCCCAATGGGCTGACGCTGATTGTGTGCGAGCGGCCGGAGGCGCCGGTGTTCAGCTTCTACACGCTGGTGGATGTGGGATCGAGCGACGACCCCGAGGGCGCCAGCGGGCTGGCGCATATGTTCGAGCACATCGCCTTCAAGGGGACCACGGAGATTGGCACAACGAACTACCCGGCGGAGAAGGTCGCGCTGGCCAAGGTGGAGACGGCATACGCGGCGTACGATGCGGAGTTTCGCAAGCTGGTGGGCCAGGACGCAATAAAGCTGGCGGAGTTGAAGAAGGAGTTCGAGGACGCGCAGGCGGCGGCGGAGAAGTTTGTGGTGCCCAACCAGTTCGCGGAGTTGGCCGAGGAGAACGGCGCGGTGGGGTTGAACGCTTCAACCGAGGAGGACTCGACGCAGTACTTCTGGAGCATGCCGTCGAACCGGCTGGAGCTGTGGGCGTACATGGAGAGCGGGCGAATTGCGCATCCGGTGGCGCGCGAGTTCTACAAGGAGCGCGACGTGGTGCAGGAGGAGCGGCGGATGCGCACCGACTCCAACCCGATTGGCGCGATGGTGGAGCAGTTTCTGGCTACCGCGTATGTGGCGCATCCCTATCGCGTGCCCACGCTGGGCTGGGAGAGCGAGATCAGCCAGGTGAACGCGACCGAGGCGGCGGCCTTTCACGCGAAGTACTATGTGCCGGGGAATATCGTGGTGGCGGTGGTGGGCGACGTGAAGGCAGCGGAGGTAATGCCGATGCTGACAAAATACTTTGGCGCGATTCCCGCGGGGCCGAAGCCAGAGCCAATGACCACGATCGAGCCGCCGCAGTTCGCCGAGAAGTCGGTGACCATCCGCGAGGCGGCGCAGCCGTTCTATCTGGAGGGCTACCACAAGCCCGACTATCGCGACCCCGACGACTCGGTGTACGACGCGATCACTGACATTTTTTCCAACGGGCGCACGGCGCGGCTGTACAAGTCGCTGGTGCGCGACCAGAAGATCGCGGCCGACGCGGAGGGGTTCAGCGGATTTCCCGGAGAGAAGTTCCCCGGGCTCTTCGCCTTTTACGGCGAGCCGGTGCCGGGACACACGCCGGACGAGATGCGGGACGCGATCCACAAGGAGATCGAGCGGCTGAAGACCACCGACGTGACGGACGAGGAGCTGGAGATGTTCAAGACGAGGGCGCGCGCCGGGGTGCTGCGCGGGCTGGCCGACAACCAGGGTCTGGCGACACAACTCGCCGAGTACCAGACGCGGTATGGCGACTGGCGCGAACTCTTCCGTCAACTGGACCGGATCGACAAGGTGAGCAAGGCGGACGTGAGGCGGGTGGCCAATAAAATTTTTGTCGAGAGCAACCGCACCGGCATACGGATTGAGTTCACGCCGCCCGCGCAGGCGGCTGGGCAGGATGCGGGAGGTGCGAAATGAAGGGACTATCTCGCGGACTTTACTTTACGGCATTGCTGGCGGTGAGCGGATTGCTGTCGTCCGGACCAATTGCTGCGGGACAGAGCGCGGCGCAGACTCCTGCGGCGAAGGCCCCGGCGCAGGCGCAGCCGTGGAAGAAGATTGCCATTCCGCCGCTGCACGCCTTCAAGCCGGAGCAGCCGAAGCGGATCGAGCTGGCCAATGGGCTGGTGATCTTTCTCGAGGAGGACCACGAGCTTCCGTTCATCGATGGATCGATTCTGATTCGCGGGGGGAGCCGCGAGGAGCCGGCCGCGAAGGTAGGACTCGTCTCGCTGTACGGCGAGGCGTGGCGCACCAGCGGGACAGCGGCGAAGAGCGGCGACGCGCTGGACGCGGAACTGGCGCAGAAGGCGGCGGCCATCGAGACCGGCGGCGGGTTGGCCAACACCTCGGTGGAGTGGTCGAGCTTCAAGCAGGACTTCGACAGCGTCTTCGGCGAGACGATGGACCTGCTGCTGCATCCGGCCTTCAAGGCGGAGAAGCTGGCGCTGGCGAAGCGTGGGATCGACACGGAAATCTCGCGGCGCAACGACGAGGCGGACGAAATTGCGGGGCGCGAGTCGACCAAGCTGGTCTATGGAGCGGAGAGTCCCTACGCGCGCCAGGCCGAGTACGCAACCGTGGATGCAGTCACGGTGGACGACCTGCAGGCGTGGCACGACCGCAGCGTGGTTCCCAACGGAATGATCGTCTCTGTGGTTGGCGACTTCGACCCTGCGGCGATGGAGGCCAAGCTGCGCAAGGCCTTCGGGCCGCTGCCGCGCGGCGCGGCGATCGAGACGGTGAAGGCGGATTTCGCAGGGCCGAAGCCGGGCGTCTACTTCGTGGACAAGGAGGATGTGGACCAGTCGTCGGTGCAGATCGTAGGCATCGGCACCGAGCGCAGCAATCCCGACTACTACGCGCTGAATGTGATGAACGAGATCTTCTCCGGCGGCTTTGGATCGCGCGTCTTCCAGTATGTGCGCACCAAGCTGGGGCTGGCATACGACGTGGGCGGCAGCTACGGAGCCGCGTACGATCATCCGGGCGTCTTTCGCAGCGAGGCCGGGACAAAGAGCGTCAGCACGGTCGCCGCAACCCAGGCGGTGCTGGAGGAGATTGGGCGGCTGAAGACCAAGCCGCCCACGCCCGAGGAGTTGAAGAAGGCCAAGGACGACGTGATGAACTCGTTCATCTTCCACTACGACACGCCGGAGAAGACGTTGAACGAGCAGGTGACGCTGGCGTTTTACGGCTATCCGGCGGACTTCCTGGAGAAGTATCGCGACGGCATCGAGCGCGTGACCGCGGCCGATGTGACGCGCGTGGCGAACAAGTACATCGACGTGTCGAAGCTGGCCATTCTGGTGGTGGGCAACAAGACGGAGATCAAGCCTCCGCTCTCCGCGCTGGGCCATGTGACGGAGCTGGACATTGCGATTCCGCCGGCGAAGGAGAATCCGGGGCAGTGATGGTATGCGGTTAGTCTCCCACCCATTCCGCAAAGAACGCGGAGTGGATGAGGTACCCGGCGAAGGCTGGAGATTGTTGGGAGAAATGTTCGGACGGTTGTGGTTTGGCGTAGATCGTCGGGGTCCTTCGACTGCGCCTCCCGCGATGAAGCTGCGGGAGGCTCCGCTCAGGATGACAGATTTCATTAGACGAAACGTAGAGTCAGCGAACTAGCGGGCCATCCATCCGCCATCCACCACCAGCACGTGGCCGGTGATGTAGTCGGCGGCTGAGGAGGCAAGGAAGACGGCCGTGCCGGCGACGTCGGTGGCCTCGCCCCAGCGTCCTGCCGGGATGCGGTCGAGGATCGCCTTGCTGCGGACCGGGTCGGCGCGCAGCGGGGCGGTGTTGTCGGTGGCGATGTAGCCGGGGGCGATGGCGTTGACCTGAATGTTCTTGACGGCCCACTCGTTGGCCAGCGCCTTGGTGATCTGCGCGACGGCGCCCTTGGCCGCGGCGTAGGAAGGCACGCGGATGCCGCCCTGGAAGCTGAGCAGGGACGCGGTGCTGATGATCTTGCCCGGAGCGTTGCGCGCGATCATGTCGCGACCGGCAAGCTGCGAGAGCTGGAAGACGGCGGTCTCGTTGATCTGAATGACCTTGAGCCAGTCGGCGAGCGGCACGTTGACGGCGTCCTCGCGCAGGATGATTCCGGCGTTGTTGACCAGGATGTCTACGCGGCCAAACTTGGCGAGGACCTGCTTGAAGAGCGCCTCCGGGGCGGCGGTGTCGGAGAGGTCGGCGACAAAGGCTGCGGACTTGCCACCCGCGGCGATGATGGCATCGGTGGTGGCGCTGGGGATCCGGATGTCGTGCGTGGCGACGGTGGCTCCGGCCTGGGCGAAGGCGATGGCAATGGCCGCGCCCATTCCGCCGGCCGAGCCGGTCACGAGGGCGATCTTGTTGTCGAGACGGAAGGAGTCGAGAATGTTTGTCATGGTAAGAGATACTTTACGCTGGCCCTGGCGCATCGGGCAAACACGACTGGCGAGCTGGATCCTGGGCCAGTTTGGCGGCCCATCTTCCTCGCGCAACCCCGATTGCTTTGCAATCGGGGTTGCGCGAGCTTATCAATGAATGCTCTGATCGGCACGGCTGAAGCCGTGCCCTTCCGAACGACCTGCTCTGGCGGCAGGCATATCGTCGCCGGGACTGTGAGTTTGGTCACGCATTTTTCCGGACCACTCCGCTACAATGATCTGCGGTGTCTCCACGCGGCGCGATTGGACGTGGAGGCCGAAGGAGACTTATGAAGCTGGTTCAGATGGCCGACCCCGTGCGCTATGCGCGGATGACGAGCGAAGAGCTGCGCGAGACGTTTCTGCTGGAAGGTTTGTTTACCCCCGAACGCATCGACCTGGCCTATGTGGACCTGGACCGGACGGTGATCGGCTCCGCGGTGCCGACGGTCAGCGCGCTGTCGCTGGAGACCCAGCCGGAGCTGCGCGCCGACTATTTTCTGGAGCGTCGCGAGCTGGGGGTGCTCAACACCGGCGGGCCGGGCACGGTCACGGTGGATGGAGTCGGCTTCGACCTGGACAAGCTGGACTGCCTTTATGTAAGCCGCGGAAGTAAGTCGGTTAGTTTCTCAAGTAAGTCGGCCTTTGCGCCGGCTGCTTTCTACTTACTGAGCTATCTGGCGCACACCGAATATCCCACCAAGATGGTGAAGTTCGCCGACCTGAAGGGGCTGGAGCTTGGATCGGCCGCAACCTGCAACAAGCGGACCATCTACAAGGCCATCTATCGCGACGGCATCCAGAGCTGCCAGTTGGTGATGGGATTCACCCTGCTTGCGCCGGGAAGCAACTGGAACACCATGCCCGCGCACACGCACATGCGGCGGTCGGAGGTCTACTTCTACTTCGATGTGGGGCCGGACCAGCGCGTAATGCACCTGATGGGGCCGCCGGACGCGACCAGCCATTTGATCATGGCGGACAAGCAGGTGGTGGTCTCTCCGGGCTGGTCGATCCACGCCGGCGTGGGCACCAAGAGCTATGGCTTCTGCTGGGGCATGGGCGGAGAAAACCAGGCCTACGACGACATGGACCCGGTTGCGATTCGGGACCTGAAGTAAAGAATTAAAAGCAAATAATTAAATACAGAGAAAATAGAAATAAATTCAGGTAGAAATTGGACCAAGGAGCTCGGAATTAATGGCGGATGGAAAGAATAGTCTGGCAATTCGCAGCAAGGACGAGTGCAAGTGGGACCTGGTGAGCCTGGGCGAGGTGATGCTGCGGCTGGACCCGGGCGACGTGCGGGTGGCCACGGCGCGGCAGTTCCAGTTGTGGGAGGGCGGCGGCGAGTACAACGTGGCGCGCGGCCTGCGCCGCTGCTTCGGGATGAAGACGGCGGTGGTGACCGCGCTGGCCGACAATGCCGTGGGCCGGCTGATCGAAGACCTGATGCTGCAGGGCGGCGTGGACCAGTCGCATGTGAAGTGGGCGAAGTTCGACGGCGTGGGCCGGACCGTGCGCAATGGGCTCAACTTTACCGAGCGCGGGTTTGGCGTGCGTGCCGCGCTGGGCTGCAGCGACCGCGGCCACACGGCGGCGAGCCAGATGAAGCCGGGCGAGGTGGACTGGGACGAGATCTTCGGCGCCGAGGGCGCGCGCTGGCTGCACACCGGCGGAATTTTCTGCGCGCTGAGCGAATCGACCGCGGAGGTTGCGAAAGAGGCGATGATTGCCGCGCACAAACACGGGGTCATCGTCAGCTACGACCTGAACTA
>JBEKRR010000071.1:0-12188 GCA_049518555.1 Acidobacteriaceae bacterium | reverse complement strand
CATCCACGCGATTGCACCCTGGCCGCACTGCCGGTAAACTAAGCCTGGGTCGGAGAGGTGGCGGAGCCCGGTTGAACGCACCTGACTCGAAATCAGACATAGTCGCAAGGCTATCGGGGGTTTGAACCCCTCCCTCTCGGAGGGGCACCGCGTATATCTCATCTCAGTGAGCTGTTGTGGCGTGGTGGGGCCGCTTCATGAGGAAGACCAACGGGATCACCATCAGAAATAAATATCCCATGATGTGAAACACGTCCACGTAGCTCAGCAGCGCGGCCTGCTGTTGCATCGTCCGATAGATCAGTGCTCCGGCCTTGTGATTGGCCGTTACATGGTCGGTGCCGCTTTGTTGCAGGAAGCCGGTAATCTGCTGCATCGCCTCCCGGCTCATCCGGCTCGAAGCCGTAATGTGAGACGCCAGAATGGATTGATGAAACTGGGAGCGCCGCGTGATCCAGGTAGTCACAAAGGAGATCCCCATGCTGGACCCGATGTTGCGCGTCACGCTGTAGAGGCTGGTGGCATAGCCTGTCTCCTGCGGCGGAATGGATGCCATGGTCAGGGTGGTCAGGGGCACAAACAGCAGTCCCATTGCAGCCCCTTGTGTGATCTGGATCCAGAAGATGTCCCAGGTGCCGGATTGCAGCGTCATATGTGCGAAGCCGAAGAACGACAGGCCGGCGACGCCAAATCCGATTACCAGCATCCGGCGCCCGTCCCAGCCCCTGCCCAGCAGATAGCCGACCAACGGCATGCACATCGCCGTCCCAATCCCCCGTGGACTGGTCCAGAGGCCCGCCGTGGCCGCCGTCCAGCCCAGCAGGGTCTGCATGAACAGCGGCAACAAAATCAGGCCTCCATACAGCACAAAGCCGAGTACGCCCGCCAGTCCGATGCCGGTGGCAAAGGAGCGAAAGCGGAGCAAATTAAAGTGGACGATGGGGTCCTTGACCGTAAGCTCACGAACCACAAATGCAGCGAGGAAGACCACGGCCATCACGGCCAGCACTCGGATCATCTCGGACCCAAACCAGTCTTTCTCCTGTCCCTTGTCCAGCATGATCTGCAAAGCGCCCATGCCCAGCGCCAGCATGCCCAGTCCCCACAGATCGGCGCGCAGCGTCCCGCGCCGGATGTAGTGGGGGTCGTGAACGAACAGGTAGATCAGGATCAGACTGAGAATGCCGACCGGCACGTTGATGTAGAAGACCCAGCGCCAGGAGTACGAATCGGTGATCCAGCCGCCGATGGTGGGGCCCAAGATGGGCGCAGCCACGATTCCCATGCCCCAGAAGGCCATCGCCTTGCCGCGCTCGCGGCCCGGGAACTCTTCCAGCATCACCGCCTGCGATAGTGGCTGTAGCCCTCCTCCCGTGGTTCCCTGCAGCACGCGGAAGAAGATGAGCATGGGCAGGTTCGGCGCCAGCCCGCACAGGATGCTGGACACCGTGAACCCAGTCACCACGGTCATCAACAGTCGCTTGCGCCCCATGTAGTTGGCCAGCCATCCGGTGATCGGGAGGATGATGGCGTTGGCCACAATATAGGACGTCAGCACCCAGGTCGCCTCTTCGACCGTCGAGGAGAGAGACCCCGCGATGTGGGGCAGGCTGACGTTGACCACCGAGGTGTCCAGCACCTCCAGCACGGCGCTGGACATCACCGCTATGGCTATGATCCCACGGTGGGGCGGTGGCTTCGGCGGAGTTGCCGAGGACACGGGAAACATGGAGTCGTCGGAATACAAAGCGTCCGGAAGCGTTGGCTCCGATGCGCCTGTGCCAGAGGCAGAAAATCGACTTGAAACGGACATCCTGTCTCCGCGCCCCAGGTTTCCAGGGTTCAATGCCCATGATAATCGCACCCGCGCTTGTTCGGAACTGTGCGGGCGCATCAGGGATAGCCAACCCATGTGCTGTTCGTCACTGCAAAGCGGCACCCAATTGCGCATAGCATGGATTGGTGCGGTGCGCTGCGCTGCATGACCGGGGGCCGTATGGTTGTGCGTTCAGCGGAGTAGCCCTATGAGCGCGATGCGTGGTTCGAGTCGCCGGGTTTTCCTGAAGCAGTGGTTCACTGGCGCCGCGGTTCTGCGCGCAGGGGGCGCAATGGGACTGTTCGCAGCGGCCCAACAAGCGGCGCCCGCGAAATCCAAAGTCGTCATCGCGCGCGACAACCTGCTGCGCGGCACGGGTTCCACGGTGGACTCCCGCCGGATGCTGGCCCTGCTGGACCGCGCCATGCAGACGCTCTTCGACCGCGACCATGCGATCGAGGCTTGGAGCAGGCTGGTCCGCCCCGGCGACAAGGTGGGAGTGAAGGTGAATGCGCTGGGAGGGCGCGGGCTCTCCAGCAATCTGCAACTGGTCGAAGCCATCTGCGGGCGGCTGCAGGAGGCCGGAATCAAAGCCGGCGATATTGTGGTTTGGGACCGCGACAGCGTCGAGATGGAACGCTCCGGCTTCCATCTGTCGATGGGCGGAAACGGCGTTCAATGTTTCGGCACCGATCGCGTGGATTATGAGCAGGAGCTGGTGGCGCATGGCAGCGTGGGCAGCCGGTTGTCCAGAATCCTCACCCAGCGATGCAATGTCCTGATCAATGTCCCTGTGCTGAAAGACCACGACGGCGCGGGCGTAACCATTGCAATGAAGAACATTTACGGCGTCATTCACAACCCCAACAAGTACCACCCCAACGGCTGCAATCCATACATCGCGGACCTGAACATGCTGCCCGAGATCCGCAGCCGGATGCAGTTGACCATCTGCGACGCGACCACGGCACAGTACGAGGGCGGCCCGGCGTACAAGCCAGAGTACAGTTGGAAGCAGAATGCGCTGATCGTCTCGCAGGACCCGGTGGCGCTGGACTACACCGGCTGGCAGATCATCGAGCGCAAACGGGCGGAAAAGGGACTGAAGACGCTGGAGGGCGAGGGCCGCGCGCCGCACTACATCGCGACCGCTGCCGATGCCGGGCACCGGCTGGGCACGAACGATCCCAGCAGAATCACGGTTGCTGAGGTATAGGCGAATGTGCGATTGGGGGCAACATGGTGCATGACTACGAGATGCGGGGCAACGTGGACCGCCGTTCGTTTATGATGTGCGCGCTGGCGTCGGGAGCGGCGCTGGGAGTTGGCGAATCTTCCCCTTCACTTGCCGCCATGCCTTTGTTCGCCGGCGCGCAGAAGCAGGACGATGCGCAGTTCACCGTCGAGGCCAAGTTCTACCAGAAACTTCCAAACAAGAAGATCAAGTGCAAGCTGTGTCCGCGCGAATGCACGGTGGGCGACCGCGAGCGCGGCTACTGCGGCGTGCGCGAGAACCGCGGAGGGACCTACTTTTCGCTGGTGCACTCGCGGGTGTGCGCCTGGCACGTCGATCCCATCGAGAAGAAGCCCCTGTTCCACTACCTTCCGGGGACGGTCGCTTTCTCGTTGGCCACGGCCGGCTGCAACGTCAACTGCAAGTTCTGCCAGAACTGGGACATATCCCAGGCGCGCCCGGAGCAGGTCCCCGCCGATTCCATGCCCCCGCAGCGGGTTGCCGAGTTGGCGAAGCAGTATGATTGTCCAACGATCGCCTACACCTACAGCGAGCCGGTGGTCTTCAGCGAGTTTCTGATGGATGCCGCCGATGCCGGACACGCAGCGGGGATTCGCAGCATTGTCGTGTCGAATGGCTATATGCAGGAAGAGGCGCTGAAGGCGGCGTACGGAAAGATGGACGCGGTCAAGATCGACCTGAAGGCGTTCACCGAGTCGTATTACAGGGATGTGGTGACCGGCCAGTTGAAGCCCGTGCTGGATTCGCTGGTCACGCTGCGCAAGATGGACAAGTGGACGGAGATTGTCTACCTGGTGGTGCCGACTTTGAACGACGACGACGCCGAGTTTCTCGGCCTGGCACGCTGGATCAAAACAAACCTGGGCCTGGACGTCCCGCTGCACTTCACCCAGTTCCATCCAGAGTACCTGCTGAAAAACCTGCCCATCACTCCGGTACCGACCCTGGAGCGGGCCAAGGCGATTGCCGACGCCGAGGGGCTGCACTATGTGTATATCGGCAATGTTCCGGGACATCCCGCGCAGAACACCTACTGCCCGAAGTGCCGCCGAATGCTGGTGGAACGCATAGGATTCACGGCCAGCCAGATGCTGATCCGTAACAATAGCTGCCCATTTTGCCGGAACCCAATCCCGGGTGTCTGGCACACTTGAGGGCGCAGAGGAGGTTGAGCAAATGCAGATCAAAAGGAGTTGCAATATGGTTTGGCTGACAGCTTCACTCATCGCGCTCCTGGCACTCGTGGTTCTTCTGGCGATTGCGCCATGGCGTCACGTCCGCGCCGCCGGTCCGCAGAAGGTCCGGCTGGCCGGAGTCGCCGGCGGCTTCTATCCGGCCGATCCAAAGGTGCTGACGGCAATGATCGACGACCTGCTGGCGCAGGCGACTCCGCCGCCGATCCACGACCCCATCCTCGCCGTGGTTGCTCCGCACGCCGGGTATCAGTACACCGGCCCCGTGGCCGCAACCACCTTTGCGGAGCTGAAGGGGCGCAAGTTTTCGCGTGTCGTCGTGATTGGGCCGACGCACTACGTGGGCTTCGACTTCACCTCCATCTATGACGGCGACGCCTACACAACGCCACTGGGAACGGTGCAGGTGGACAAAGTCTTTGCCCGGCAGTTGGTTAAGATGAGCCCAACCATGCAACTCTCCGGCATGGGGCACGATATTACGTCAGCCGGCGCGGAACATTCCATCGAGGTGGAGCTGCCGTGGTTGCAACGTGTGCTGGGAAATTTCCAACTGGTGCCCATCGTCATGGGTGACCAGAGCTACGAGAACAGCCGCGCGTTGGGCGTGGCCCTGGCCGCGCTGATCCAGGACAAAAAGACAGTTGGCAGCACTCTGATCCTCGCCAGCTCCGATCTCTCGCACTACCACCCCTACGACGAAGCCGAGACGATGGACCATAAGACGCTGAATGCGCTTGCGGCGTGGGACTACTTCAGCATGTCGCAAAACTTCCAGGCGCAGGTTTGGGAGGCCTGCGGCGGAGCCCCCATTGTGGCCGCCATGATTGCCGCCGAGCGCATGGGGGCCAACCAGGCCCTGGTGCTCAGGTACGCCAACTCCGGCGACACATCGGGCGACCGCACGAGCGTGGTCGGATACAGCGCGGACGTCTTCGTGAAAGCTGCAAACGGAAAGGCGGTGGAAACGCCCTTCTCGCTGAGCGACCGCGACAAGAACGAACTGCTCGCGATTGCCCGCAAGTCGGTTGAGCAGGCGGTCGAGCAGAGGAAGCAGTATGAACCGGGCGCAACCGCAAGCGAGGCGCTGAATCAGGACCGCGGCGCGTTTGTGACCCTGCGCGAAGCGGGACAACTGCGCGGGTGCATCGGTTACACCTCCGCGACCAAGCCTCTCTACCTGACGGTGCGCAACACGGCCACGTTGGCCGCCCTGCGCGATCCACGGTTCCCTCCGGTTTCGGCTTCAGAGTTGCCGCAGCTCGAATATGAGATCTCCGTGCTCTCGCCCCTGCGGCGCGTCATGGACGTGCAACAGATCGAGGTTGGCCGGGATGGCTTGGTGATGAAGAATGGCGACAACGAGGGCCTCTTGCTCCCCCAGGTCCCGGTGGACCAAAAACCAAAATGGGACCGGCAGAAATTTTTGGAAGAGACCTGCCGCAAGGCGGGAATGAGTTCCACTTGTTGGAAGGATCCGGACACGGACATCTTTAAATTTACCGCGGTGGTATTCGGCGAACACAACCCGTAAGCCTATACACCGGACCTCTTCGCTTCCTGAGAGACGCGCGCGGCAAGCAGTGCCGCCACCAGATTGATCGCCGCTGAGAGCCATGCGGTCTTCCAGAATCCAAACACGGGAATGAGGGTACTGCTCACGACGAGCGCGCCCGCGCATCCGCCCAGCAGATCGATGGCATAGAGCGTACCCAGCCTCGATCGACTGTTCCTGTCATGAAGGTAGATCTGGGTCGCGATGGGGAATTGATAGCCCCCCAGAATCCCCGTGAGAGCAGCCAGTGCAGGGAAGACGAGCTCTGCCGCCAGCCATATTGCCGCAACTCCCGAAATTCTTGCCAGCATGGCGACCACAAAGATCAACGCAGGCCCGGAGAGGGCGAGCAGGAACTGGGTCATTGCCATGGTGCGGCAGGGTGGGCGATTGCCGGCAGATGTGCGGCGGATACTCAGCCAACTCCCAAACGCAATGCCTGCCATGCACAGGCCGATCAGAATCGCGAGCTGGTAGTAAACGTAACCATAGATGGACTGGAACGCCAACAGCAGAACAATCTGCAGCGCGATCAGTGTGAAGCCGGTTGTAGCCGCGCAATAGACCGCGGCGGACCGGGCGCGTCTCTCGCGTGTGCCGACCGACGCCAAAAAAATCGCCACCAGCAGCAACGGAACAAGGACCGCGGCGAGGACACGCGTAAAATCGACAAGTGCCGCGCTCCTGAACCAGCGGGAATAGCCCTCCTTGAATTGCGTACTCCACAACACAACGTCGAAGTAGTAGGCGATCGGCTCAAAATCGCGATTGACTGGCGTCGAACCCAGCGGCCGCAGTTGTTCGTCAACCTGCGCCATGCGATCGGGCATCATGCGGAATGGGATGAAATACTCACTGACATACTGCGGTTGCAGGTTCCGCTCGTTCAATCTTGCGATCAAAGTCTGGGGATCGGCCGTCAGAACATCGGGGCGAGTCGCGGCGAAGAAGTGGATCGTATCGCCGGGGATGGCGACAATGGTTGGGAAGACCTCCTGTAGCGTGCGCCGAATGCAGCGCAGGAAATCCGCAAGGTCGGGACTGATGGTTTCCTCCGACGACCGCAGTTGCAAGGCGAGCAGTCCTCCCGGCGCGAGGTGGTCGCGGGCGGAACGGAAGAACTCGGCGGTATAGAAACGGTTGATCTGCGCGGTCTGCGGATCGGGAACATTCAGAATAATTACGTCGAACTGGTCACCAGTCGTCCTCAGATAGTACCGGCCATCCGCGTAGTGCATGTGGATCCGAGGGTCCGAGACCAGGGGAGCAAACTGCGCCGGGAAGAACTGGCGCGCCATGTCGATGAGCGCAGGGTCCAGCTCAACGGTGTCGATGCGCTCGACCGTGGGATGCTTCAACGCCTCGGCGATGCTGCCATTCACTCCGCCGCCGATCAGCAGAACGCGCCTCGGTGCCGGGCTCTCCAGCAGCGCGTAGTCCACCGCCTCTTCGGCGGCGTTCTGGTCCGGAGCGTTGGCAAGGAGCACGCCGTTCTGATAGATGCTGCGCAGATTGCCCGTCCCGGTCACCGTCAGGTTGCCGTAGATTGAGTTGCGCGATCCCAGCAGGTGGAAGCCCCGCCACAGGCGCGCCTGCGAGGACCTGTCCAACGACGGCGCAACAAATGTAAGCAGAGGAACTTCGATGAGCGCCGCAGCCAGCGCCAATGCGGCAAACTGTTTGCGACTCACCCGAAGCAACAGCACCCCCGCCATGCACAGGTTCAGGATGGCCACGATGGTTGCGATCTGGAAGGAGTCGAGAAAGCGCAGCAACACCATGCTGGCCACGATCCCTCCCAGGCCGGAACCAATAGCCTCCAGCATGTAAGCCGAGCTGGCGGCGGCGCGCGCGGATACGGCGCACTCCGCTTCGGCCATCCGCGCCGCAACCACGAATAGCGCACCGGAGACCAGGCAAAACAAGCTCAGGCAGGCCAGGGATGCAAGCAGCATCGGCAGCGGGCCAACCAGCTCGCCAGGCACTGCCTGAAAGAGGGATTTGGAGGCGCGCAACGCCCATATCGTCGGCGGCAGGCTGACGGCGAGCAAGCATTCGAGCGCGGCGACCGCGCGGCGAGCGTTGTCTTCGCCCAGCGCAAGGGAGCTGCTTAGGCTGCTGCCGGCAGCGGTCCAGAATAGCCAGGTGGCCAGCATAATTCCCAGCGAAATCTCGTTGCCGTTGAAGACGACGATGAGCTCCCGCATGAGAACGATCTGCCCGATGACCGCGCTGAACCCGATGAGCGTTAGCGCCGCTCGTACGGCAAACGTCAGTGGTCTTGCCTGCGCCATTGTGATGGACTGCATCGGTGTTGCCACCAGAAATTAGAATTCAGCCGTTGTTGAAAAGCAAAGACACCGCCAACCGCAAATTCTCCGGCCTCATCGGCGTGCAAGTCCACGTCGGTCCGCCCATGACGATTGAGTACCGCACCTTCCTCCTGAAGGTCCTCCCATGACCCAACCCTGTGCGCGATATAACTCCGTGGGCTGTGCCGCCCATGCGACGGGGTTTCACGCGTAACTCCCGAAAGGCTACTGCACTTCGCTGAAGGCCGCATAGCTATGCGGCTGGATCGTGATCGGAAAGTTCATCCGTGCCGGGCCCGTGCTCTGTCGTCCCCCAGGACCCCGACGCGACGCTACTGCCTCTCCCGCAATGCTCTCGCCGCTCTCCATATTCACGATCTTCGCAATCCCGTCCGTGATGGCAACCGTGACCGTCGCCGGATGGTCCAGGTAGGACTCCACCACGAACGTATGGTTGTCGTAGGCAAACAGGCTGACCTTGTTCGGGCCCTCCATCCGCACCGGGAAATCTCCCAGAACGGCTTCCTTCACGGCGGATACAACGCTGGGCGGATAAGAATAGAGATCGTTGAAGTTGTCCGGAATCGTAAGCACGAAGATCGTTCCCTTGGAATAATGGTCCGCCAGCAGAATTGGAAAGCTGTTTCCGCTGGCGTCTGCGCTGATCACCGGAACGGCATCGTTTGTAAAGTAGTCGATCTCCGGAATCAGTACTCCCGCGTTGTTCTCTCCCTCCCCCGCCGACCCGCGAACCCCTCCGGAATAGTGGGCCACGCTCACCTTGCGCGACGTAGTTCGCAGGCTCACCAGGTCCTTCAGTCCCCGGTTCTGTAGGACGCGGACCAACCCGGAGGTTAGCATCACGTTCTTTCCAGCTTCGAGATGAGTTATTATCTTCGCGATCAGTTGCGGATCGCCGGCAGCCTCTTCGGTAAGCAACACCAGCTTCGCCTTGATTGGAAACGTGGGGACCATCTCTATAGGAACACCCATCATGCCAAGGTAGTTTTGCAGGAAGTCTTCCCCGGATGAGTTATACGGCTTATAGCTCGCGATGCCGATCGGATTGCCAATCTTTCCGATAATGGGATCGATCTCATCTAATGCATAGCCGGCAACACCGGCAAATGTGGAGGGCTTTCCCGGATGGGACTTATCGTAACTACTCACAAGCTGCTGATAATCGAAGCTGGTGTGAATGCCGTTCCATGCCTGCCTCTGGCCCGGCGTGGCGGGATTCAGCAGTTCCGTCCACTTAAAGAGCATGATGGTTGGCGCCTTGGCAAGCATCGTGTCCCATAGCTGTTCCGCGTAGCGATCGACAGTGCGCAGGCCGCCGGTATCGACCCATCCGCCCCCGTTCCGCCCCGGCGCTATGTTCTCCAGGTAGCGCGTAATCTCATAGCTCTGGTACTGCTGTAAGTGCTGCAAGGTCCCGTCCGCCTCGCGTGTCTCATTGCCCGCCCAGATGCCGTCGAAGATGCGCGGTTCCTTATCAAGGTCATATCCGTTGCCCTGAAAGTGCTCATACCAGTTGGGAAATTTAATAATGACTTTGACCTTGGGATTCACCTGCCTGGCTGGGCCGACAATTAGCTCCCGCGAAGCCTGGTCCATTAATTCAACGCGAAAATCGTCCCAGCTTCTGCTCCCCTTGGCGGCAATATCCGAGTCATTTTTTGTGTTATTGAAATAAAAATCGTCCAGAATGATCTCGTCGAAGCGGCGCGCGGTCTTCCGCGAGAGCATTTTGACAAATTCCCGGTCCTTGGGGTCGGTATAGCAGAACGACTGAAAGTTGTTCGACTCCATCACCGTCAACCCAATGCCTCCGGCCACCTCCACTCCATGACCGGCGAAGAACGACTTCACCGCTTCAAGTAACTGGTCGTCCGCGGTTCGCCCGCTTCGGTAGGTCTCCAGATAGACTTTGTCTACCTTCACCTGGCCGCTGATGGTCTCCCAACTGCTCTGCAGATAGCTGGGGTCCTTCATCTGCTCCACTACATACTCCGGAACATAGACCGCAACGCGAAAGTTCTTGTATCCGCGAGCGGCCGGCGTCGCCCCGGATGCGAAACAGTATGAGATAAGACAAACGCAGAGGAGTACAACCCCCCATCGCAAACCTGACATAGACAAATTCCTCCCCACAATCCGCGCGCGATTTCGAATGGCCACACCATCACACGTTCGCTGTTTGCGTTTGCCCAAACGCGCGGGGCGCAGGGCGTTACGATGGCATGGGTAACCGGTATTCCGCGCGCGACCAACTATAAATGCCCGCGGCAGAATGCGCCAGGCTTCTCAGCCGCCAACGGACGCATCGTCTGGCTAATTCGATTGTGGTTGCTCTACCATTACCCACTCATTCAGGGGACAGCCTGGCGAACCTCGCTCGTCGGACTGGTTTCGGAGCAACGGCATTCTCAGCCAGCCGTGACCACACTTTCCAAGCTGACACATGATAATCTCTCGCAAAAAAATACCTCGGCGTTTCGCCCGGCTGCGGTGATGCGACGCGTCGTTCGAACTGCGCCTCGCAAACTCTCCTTCTTACTCGACCACCAGCGTAATTGGCATGGAATGCGATAACGGGCCCGCGCTCACCGTCACGGTTACCGAATAGGTCTCCAGTTGCTGGGTGAAGAAGATGCTGGGAGAACCGCAGCCGCTCAGTCCGGCCATGGCCGCCATGCCCGCAATTAGCAACAGCAGCACGAAAGCCGCGCGTCCCAGCCGCTTGCCTGCGCGGCGCATCCGGCCCGCGAAGGGCAGGATCAGCAGCGCCAGCGTAAATGGTGCCAGCCGCGAAGCCACATTGCCGCCTGCTGCGCCCTTCGGTTGTGCCTGTGCCAAGCTCTGTGGCAACTGGATGGTCAACTGCGAATTGCTAATCAGCGGAGTGTTCGCGGGCAGAGTCCATGTCCAAGGGTCGTTCGATAAGAAAGCCCACGCCGCCGGGGTTACGCTTGCCGTCGCTGAAGCGGGAAGACCGTTCACGGTCAACGTCACTGCCACTGGGAAGGACGTGCCGCTGCTGGGTGCGATGTCCAACGAATACATTGCGCTTCCGCCGGGAGTAGCGGTCTGCGATGAGCCGCCGGCAGTTGTGCCCAGGCTAATGTCCATGACGCATTGCATCAGCGCGGCACTGGTGGCTGCTGCGAAGTTCGTCTCTCCGCTGTATACCGCGCTGATCGAGTGCATCCCAACAGCCAAAGACGAAGTGGTCAGCGTTGCTACACCGCCAGAGAGCGTGCCCGGGCCAAGAGGCGTCGTGCCATCGAGGAAGCTCACCGTACCCGTGGGGACGCCTGCCGGCGAGGATACCGTGGCCGTCAGCGTGACCGCATTCTGCGCCAGCACCGTGCTGGCGCTGCTGGCAACCGCGATTGCAGCCGACGCCGGATTGACCACAATGCTTTGCGTCACCTGCGCCGCCGCTGCGTAGGTGGCGTTGCCTGCCTGGTTCGCGGCAACCACCACCGACCCTGCGCCGTTGATGGTCAGCGTGCTGCCCGTGATGGAGCCCGATCCGGAGAGGATGCTGAATGTAATCGGGTTCCCCGAGGCCCCGCCCGTCGCCGACAGCGTGATGGGTGCACTCCCATAAGTCACCGGTGACGGCACTGTGAAGCTGATCGTCTGCGTCACCGCGTTCACCGTCAACTGCACGGTGCTGGTTACCGTGTTGTAGTCGGTGCCCAGCCACCGTCGAGCTGGCGTTGAGCTGGGTCGCGCTGAGCGCCGTGCCGTAGCTGATGGCCGCCGGTGCCGCCCAGGTGACCGCCGGCGCGCCTTTGTTCACCATCAGCGTGACGGTTGCTGCAGCCGTCGTATAGTCGCTCGAGTCGGTCGGCGTAAAGGTGACCGAGAGAGTCTGCGGTCCGACGCCGAGGACCACTCCGGCTCCCGGAGTGTAAACGTAGGTTCCAGCCACCGTCGAGCTGGCGTTGAGCTGGGTCGCGCTGAGCGCCGTGCCGTAGCTGATGGCCGCCGGTGCCGCCCAGGTGACCGCCGGCGCGCCTTTGTTCACCATCAGCGTGACGGTTGC
>JBEKRR010000070.1:0-12799 GCA_049518555.1 Acidobacteriaceae bacterium | reverse complement strand
TTGCGGGTCAGCGCCGCGCCGCCGCAGATCACCGGAATCTGCGACTGAATCATCTGCAGGTCCTGGATCACGTACTTCATCTCCAGCGTCGATTTCACCAGCAGCCCCGACAACCCAATCGCGTCGACGTTGTGCAGCTTCGCCGCCTCAATGATCGTCGCCGCGGGCTGCTTGATTCCCAAATTCACCACCTTGTAGCCGTTGTTGGACAAAATAATGTCCACCAGGTTCTTGCCGATGTCGTGAACGTCGCCCTTCACCGTCGCCAGCACGATCGTCCCCCGCTGGTTGCCCTCGGCCTTCTCCATCTTCGGCTCCAGATACGCCACGGCGGCCTTCATCGTCGCCGCCGAGTCCAGCACACTGGGCAACTGCATCTTGCGCGCGCCAAAGAGTTCGCCCACCGTCTTCATGCCATCGAGCAGCACACTGTTGATCAGGTCGAGCGGCGTGTAGCGAGCCAGCGCGGATTCGAGAATCTCCTCCAGCGATTGTTTCCTCTCGCCCTGCCCCAGCCCGCGCTCGCCGTTAATAATCAGGTGCTTCAGTTTCTCCTCGTCCGTCATGTCGTCGGTCGAGGCCGCCGTCTCCTCCTCCGCTCCCGCGCCCTTTGTCAGCCCCGCAAAGTGCTGCATGTAGAGCTGCAACGGGTCCTGCTCCGTCTCGACCTTGCGGAAGATCAGGTTGCGCGCCAGCTCAACTTCAGCTTCAGGAATCTTGTACAAAGGATAGATTTTGCTGTAGTTGACAATTGCAGAATCCAGCCCTCGGTCCACCGCCTCTTTCAGAAATACGCTGTTCAGCACGCGCCGCGCATACGCGTTCAGCCCGAAGCTGATGTTCGAAACCCCCAGCGTCGTTCTGCACTCCGAGAGTTCCAACTTGATCCGGCGCACCGCCTCCAGCGTCTCCATCCCCGCCGTCCGGTACTCCTCCTGCCCGGTCGTAATCGGCAGCGTCAGCGCGTCGAAGATCAGGTCCTGTGAGCGCAATCCGTACTTCTCTGTCGCCAGCTTATGGATGCGGTGCGCAACGGCCAGCTTCTTGTCGGCCGTCAGCGCCATGCCGTCCTCGTCGATCGTCAGCGCGATCACCGCCGCGCCGTAGCGCCGCGCCATGGGCAGCACCTGGCTCGTCCGCTTCTCGCCGTCCTCCAGGTTGATCGAATTGATGATTGGCTTGCCGGGAATGCGCTTCAGCGCCTCCTCGATCACATTGGCCTCGGTGGAATCGATCAGGATCGGCGCGGGCACGCGCGTGGCAATCTTCTCCATCACGCCGTTCATGTACGCAACCTCGTCTTCGCCCACCACCGCGCAGCAGATGTCCAGCAGTTGCGATCCCTCATTCACCAGCCGCTTGGCCAGCGTGAAGATGCCGTCGTAGTCGCCCTTGCGCACCATCTCCTTGAAGTGCGTGACGCGCGTCGTGGCGTTCATCTCCTCCGCAATGATCGCCGGCTGCCCATCCACCTCCAGCGGCACCGCGGAGAACGCGCTGGCCGCCACCGACTGCGGTTTATTGTTGCGCGCCAGCGGCGTCAGCCCGGCAACGGCCTCGGCCGCAGCCTTGATGTGCGTGGGCGTGGTGCCGCAGCAGCCGCCCACCACGTTCACTCCATACTCCGACACAAACCGGCGATGGTGCTCGGCAAACTCCGCCGGCGTCAGCTTGTAGACTGCGCGCCCGCCCACATTCTGCGGCAGCCCTGCATTCGGCATCACGCTGATCGGCATGGTCGCGTTCTGGCAGAGGAAACGCACCGCGTCGTTCATCTCGGCGGGCCCGGTCGCGCAGTTCAACCCAACCACGTCGGGCCGGAAGCACTCCAGCACCGCCAGCGCCGCGCCGATCTCGCTGCCCAGCAGCATTGTGCCTGTCGCTTCCATGGTGATCTGCGCCTGGATCGGCAGCGTGACGCCGGTCTTCTTCATCGCGTCGCTGCATGCGGCCAGCGCGATCTTAAGTTGCAGCAGGTCCTGGCATGTCTCGATCAGCAGAATGTCCACGCCGCCCGCGATCAGCGCCTCGGCCTGCTCGACGTAGCTGGCCAGCATCGCGTCGTATCCGATGTGTCCCAGCGACGGCAGCTTGGTCGTCGGCCCCATCGACCCCGCTACGAAGCGCGGCTTGTCTGCCGTGGAATATTCGCGCGCCACGTCCTTGGCCAGTCGCGCCGCGGCCATGTTCAGCTCGCGCGCGCGATGCGCAATCCCAAACTCCGCCAGCACCAGCGACGATCCGCCAAAGGAATCCGTTTCGATCACATCCGCGCCAACTTCCAGGTAGCTGGCGTGGATCTCGCGGATCACATCGGGCCGCGTGACCACCAGGATCTCGCCGCAGTTCTCTTTGCCCTCGAAGTCTCCTTCCACACTGAGCGCGTAGTTCTGGATCGACGTGCCCATGGCGCCGTCGTAGACCATCACGCGTTGCTGCAGCAGATCGAGAAATGCGGGCGATGTGGTCATAGGTGGTTTGGCGATTCGATGCGGGCGCGAGAGAGCACCCTCTCTAGAATACAAGGTGCTGGGGCATTCACCTGCTTATCCGTCCATCGCGAAGCTGCGACAACCTCTGTTTTGCTTAAGGGCACGGGTTTACCCGTGCCGCAGATGTGCATTGGCACTCCGGCTTTAGCCGCTGAGGTCGTGATGCAACCCTGCCCCAGGAGTTTTAGACGACTTCTAAGTGTGGGTTAGGCCGTATGCTGGTTGTATTCCCTTTTCTGGAGATCTGCCGATGCGCCGCACCGCCGTTTCGTTGTTGATTCTTGCCGCTGGCCTGGTGGCCGCGTCCTCTGTCTGTCGAGCGCAGTCTCCCGCCGCTCCGGCATCTTCCGCTGCTGCTACTGCAAGACCTTCCGCCGCCGCCGCAAAACCTTCCGCTCCTGCTACAGCGCCGGAACCCGCCTGGGTTGCCCGCAGCAACCAGTACACCCAGATGCTCCTGGACGTGCAGATGAAGCACTCGCCTGAGAGGGCCTCGGCGCAGGGGTTGGCGAAGTACGATCCGTTGATAACCGACGCAACCCGCGCCGGCGAGATCGCCCAGCGCAAGGAACTTCAGGACGTCCTGGCGAAGCTGAAGATAATTGAAGCGAAGGAGAGGGACAAAAATGTGCGCGAGGACCTGGAGATTCTCCAGAAGGCCTTCAATCTGCAATTCCGCGAGGACGACTACGAACTCGACCACACCGTGCAGTTCTTCGACGCCAGTCAGGCGGTTTTCTCCGGCCTGCACACCTTGCTCGACGGCCAGGTGGCGGCGGACCGGCGGCCGGCCGCCGTCGTCCGGCTGCGCAAGTACGCTGGCGTCGAGCCGGGGTTCAAGCCATTCACCGACGGCCTGAAGCAGCGCATGATGGAACAGATGGCCAAGCCCGGCGTGGTCTATCCCTCGACCAGTGAGATGGAGGCCGAACTGGGGCGCGACAAGAGCTACATCGACGCCATGCAGCAGCTCTTCGCCAAGTACAAGCTGACCGGCTGGCAGGAACCCTTCGCCCGTCTGCGGCAGGAGCTGGCCGACTACGACACCTGGATCCGAGCGACCGTAATGCCCAAGGCCCGGCCCAACTCCCGAATATCGCCCGAGCAGTACGCATTCAGCCTCGAACAAAGTGGCATCGATCTTCCTCCAGCACAACTTGAGTCCCAGGCCCACGCCGCCTTCACCGAGATCCAATCAGAGATGGCGCCCATCGCCGCCGAGGTGGCCAAGCAGCACGCATGGCCCTCCTCCGACTACCGCGACGTGCTCCGCCAGTTGAAGAAGACGCAAATCACCGGCGACGCCATCCTTCCCTTCTATCAGGCACGGCTGAAGGCGATCGAAGAGATCGTTGCGGCGAAGGACCTGGTCGCGTTGCCCGATTATCCTGCGGTCCTGCGTCTCGCCACCGCAGCCGAGACCGCGCAGATGCCTGTTCCGCACATGCTCCCCCCGGAGTCGCTGCACGACCCCGCCCAGAAGGCGGAGTTTGTACTGCCGCTGAATCCTCCTTCGTCCACCGGCAATGCAGCGGACAGGCCCGGCGACTTCACCTTCGACGCAATGGCGTGGCCGATGACCGCGCATGAGGCGCGGCCCGGCAATGAGCTGCAGTTCGACGCGATGCGCAGGCATGGCCTGAGCAAGGCGCGCGAACTCTATGCCCTCAACTCGACCGACACCGGGGCCTGGGGACTCTACTCCGAGTGGCTCGTGCAACCCTACGAACCTGCCGATGGCCAACTGGCAACGCTGCAACTGCGTCTTCTGCGCGCGGCGCGTACCTTTCTCGTCTCCGGCCTGCAGTCGGGCAAGACCACTCCAGACGACGCAACCAAGCTGATCGAGAACGACATCGTCCTCAGCCACCCCTTCGCCACCGATGAAGTGGCACGGCTCGCCAACGAAGCGCCGGGGCAGGCCAGCAGCAACTTTTACGCCTACACAACGATGCTCCAACTGCGCAAGGACACCGAGGCCGCGCTGGGGCCGAAGTTCGACGCCAAACGCTTCCACAACTTTCTGCTCGCCCAGGGACTGCTTCCGCCCGGCCTGATGCGCAGGGCCGTCATGGAAGACTTCGTCCCGGCACAGAAGAAGAGAAAGTAAGGCCGCCCTCGAATCCGCGCGGAGCAACGTCGATCAGGGCGGATCAAGCGGATCAGCGCGGATAGAGACACTGCGGGTAAGCTAGTTTTGCTTAAGGACACGGGTTTACCCGCGCCGATAAACGCTGCGCTTGCAATGCGTCTTCACAGGCTGCGGATAGACTCTGTTTTGCTTAAGGACACGGGTTTACCCGCGCCGATAACGCTGCGCTTGCAATGCGTCTTCACAGGCTGCGGATAGACTCTGTTTTGCTTAAGGGCACGGGTTTACCCGTGCCATCAGTGCTGCATTGAGAATGGGGCTTTAGCCCCTGAGGTCAGCTTTTTCATTCAGCAGCAATTGATCCTCAAAGCCTCTTACGCCCGCTCCAGAACCACTGCAAAAAATCCGTCGCACCCATGCACCCCGGGCAGAGTGCGCAGCGCGCCATCCCGCACCGCCGAGCCGATCAGCCCAGCGGCCACATCTTGCTTCAACACATCAAGCTCAGCCAGCCGCGCGATCAGCGGCCCGACCGAAATCCGCCGCACTCCCGCCCCGGACGCTGCCGCCTCCACCACCTGCTCGTTCTCCTCCGGCTCCAGCGAGCAGGTGGAGTACACCAGCCGCCCGCCCGCTGCCAGCCGCCCCAGCGCTCCCGTAAGGATCGCGCGCTGCCGATCCGCCTGCCGCGCCAACTCCTCCACGCGCAGGCGATGCCGTATCTCCGGATTACGCGCCAGCGTCCCCGTCCCGCTGCACGGCACATCGCACAGGATCAGATCGAACTTCGCCTCGCGCTCGTCTTCAGGAGGAGCGGCCGCTGCATCCATCGCCGCGCATCGCACGCGCTCGGCGTACGCATACCGCCGCAGCCGCGCCGTCATCTGCGCCAACCGCTTCGCGCTCCCGTCCGTCGCCAGAATCTCCGCGCCGTGGGTGCCCCACATCTCGTTTTTGAGATGTGGGTTCAATCGCCGCGCCAGCACCAGCGTCTTTCCCCCGGGAGCGGCACAGCAGTCCCACACCCGCGCCGCGCGCCCCGTCGCAATCGGCATCGCAGCTGCCGCAAGCTCCGCCACCAGCCGCGATCCATCGTCCATCTGCGGTGCAGTCTCCACGGAAGCTGCGCTCTCCTCGACAAAGAGCCCGCCCGAAGCAGGCTCGCGCTGGTCGTACTCGCAGATCGCCAGCGCGGCCTCGCGCCCATACGCCGCCACCCAGCGCTCCACCAGCCACAGCGGATGTCCCAGCCGCTCCGCAAACGCAGTAGTCGTTTCAAACAAAGGAACTCCACGAACTGGGTGCCCCACAACCTGCCCTGAGCCCGTCGAAGGGTCTCGATTTTGAGATGTGGGTTTACTCGCCGCTAATTTGCGCAGCACCGCATTCACCATCCCCGCCGCGTGGGGCTGCCCCGCCGCGCGACATATCTCCACGCTCTCATTCAGCACAGCGTGGGCCGGGATCCGGTCCAGATGCAGCAGTTGAAACACACCCATACGCAGCGCCAGCGCCACCGGCTCCGCCAGCCTCTGATCGGGCCGCGCCACCAGCTTCGCCAGGCGCGCGTCCAGCGCAATTTGCCAGCGCAGTACGCCCATCACCAGCGCCGTCGCCAGGTTGCGGTCCTCCGTCGAGAGCGCCTCCGTCCGCGACGAGTGCAACAGCTCATCGCTGTGTCCCTTGCCCTCGCCCACTAGCGTCAGAATCTCGAACGCTACAGCCCGCGCCGGACTGATCTTCGCAATCGCCTCCGCCGCAGAAGCCGTCGGCCCCGCCGACCGTGGCCGCGCCCGCACTCCACGCTTCACTGAACCGTCGCGCCCCACATCGCTCAATCCCCCAACCTCTCGCCCGTCTTCACATGAAACCCGTGCAGAAACTCCGCCGCGCTCATCCGCCGCTTCCCTTCCAGCTGCACCTCGTCGAAGACCACCGGGCCGCGTCCTCCGCATCCCGCCGCCATCTCCTCCCCCACCACGCGCAACACTCCAGCCTCAATCCCGTTCTCCGTCCCCACGCGCATGCGATGCACGATCAGCTTCTTCCCGCGCAGCCGTGTATGCGCTCCCGGCCAGGGTTGAAAACCGCGCCAGCGATCGTAGATCTGCCGCGCCGTCCGCGAGAAATTGATCGCCCCATCCTCCCGCGTCAGGATCGGAGCCAGCGTCGCCTGCGCCTCGTCCTGTTTTCGCCCAACTAAAGTCCCCTCCGCCAGCCCCGCCAGCGTCTCCACCATCAACTCCGCGCCCGCCCCCGCAAGCGACCGAAAGACCTCCGCCGCGGTCTCATCCGCGCCGATCGCCACCGCCCGCGCCAGCAGAATCTCCCCCGTATCCAGCCCTTCGTCGAGCCGCATCGTGGTCACGCCCGTCACCGCGTCGCCATTGGCCACCGCCCACTGCACCGGCGCGGCCCCGCGATACTTCGGCAGCAGCGATCCATGCAGATTGATGCACCCCAACCGCGGCAGCTCCAGCATCCACGGCGGAATGATCCGCCCATACGCCACCACCACAATCGCATCCGGCCGCACCAATTCCAGCCGCGCGCGCAAATCCGCATTCTCCCTGATCTTCTCCGGCTGCGCCACCGCAATCCCGTGCGACGACGACGCCCGCTTCACCGGGGGAGCATGCATCTCCATTCCGCGCCCCGCCGCGCGGTCCGGCTGCGTCACCGCCAGCGCAACCTCGTGTCCTGCGGCGATCATCGCCTCCAGCGTCCCCACCGCAAACTCAGGCGTCCCACAGAAAACCAATCTCATCGAATCACCACATCAATATGATCGCTCATCGAGCAATCCCACGGAGAGCAACTCCGCTCGTACTACCACGCGAAGCCACCGCGAAGCGGTCGAGAACGGTGCGAAGCACCCACCGCGAAGCGGTCGAGAACGGCACGAAGTGCTACCACTCCCCGTTCTTCTGCATCTTGCGGATCTTGCGCAGCGCCAGCTCGCGCTTCAGCCGGCTGATCCGGTCGATGAACAGCACGCCGTTCAAATGGTCGATCTCATGCAGGATGGCGCGCGCCAGCAGCTCCTCCCCCTCCACCTCGAACCACTCGCCACGCTCGTTCTGCGCTTTCACCTTCACCCACGCCGCCCGCGCCACCTTCTCGCGAATCTCCGGCAGGCTCAGGCACCCCTCTTCTTCCATCTGCTTGCCCCTGGTTTCCACCACCTCCGGATTGATCAGCAGCAGCTTGTCCTTCGGGTCCTTCTTGAAGCTGACATCGATCACCGTAAGCCGCTTCGGGATGGCGATCTGCGGCCCGGCCAGCCCGATCCCCTGCGCCACATACATGCTCTCGAACATCTCCGCCACCAGCGTCCGCAACGCCGCGTCGAAGACCGTCACCGGCTCGCACATCTTCATCAGCACGGGGTCCGGGTACTTCACAATCTCGTGTATCTTCAACGCTTCCGTCGTCGCCATCGTCGTCTGTGAATCCTTCGCATTCCCGCTACTCTTAGTGCAAAACCAAGGATGCTATATCCATCGCCTTAGCTGATAGCTTTATGGCTCATAGCTTACAGCTCAAGAATCATGCCTTTCGTCTTTGTCTTTGCCCTTGCTTCTACTTACCACTGGCCACTGACCCCTGACCACAGTCTTTAATACGCCCGAATCTGCTCACAATATCCCTTATAGTTCCGCTCCATCTCCTTCAGCGAATCTCCGCCAAACTTCTCCATCGCCAGCCGCGCCACGGTCAGCGCAACCATCGCCTCCGCCGCCACGCCCGCCGCCGGCACCACGCATACGTCGCTGCGTTCATACGATGCCTTCACCGGCTCGCGCGTGGCAAAGCTCACCGACGCTAGCGGCCGCCGCAGCGTCGAGATCGGCTTCAGATAACCCCGCACCACCACATCCTCGCCATTCGAGATCCCGCCCTCGATCCCCCCGGCGTTATTATGCTCGCGCGAAAATTTCGTGAAGTCGCCGTCTTTGCCATCGCCCGCGCCCGCATACCCGATCTCATCGTGCACCACGCTGCCCAGCGACTCCGCCGCCGTCACTCCGCGTCCAATCTCCACCGCCTTCACCGCCTGCACGCTCATCACCGCCTGCGCCAGCAGCCCGTCCAGCCGCTCGTCCCAGTTCGCATGCGTCCCCACGCCCGGCGGAAGCCCATGCACCACCACCTCGAAGACGCCTCCAACCGTATCGCCCGTCTTCAGCGCCGCATCCACCTCGGCCTTCATGCGCTGCTCATCCTCCGCATCGACGCAGTTCAGCAGGACCTCATCCTTCGCCGCGAGCGCAACAATCTCCTCCCACGTCGCCGCGCGCCGCAGCTCCGCCTTGCCCACGCGCACCACATGGCTTGCGACTTCGACACCCAACTCCCGCAGTAGCATCTTCGCCATCGCGCCGCATGCCACGCGCGCCGCCGTCTCCCGCGCGCTGGCACGCTCCAGCACGTAGCGCGCATCCGGAAAGTCGTACTTCAGGCTCCCCGCCAGGTCCGCGTGTCCCGGCCTCGGCGACGCCACGGCCTTATGCTTCGCCGCATCGCCCGCACCCTTCCCAACGAAGACCGGCAGGCTCTCCTCCCAGTTCTTCCAGTCTGCATTGGCAATCGTCATCGCCACCGGCGACCCGATCGTCTTGCCGTGCCGCACGCCGCTCAGGATGTGTGCCCTGTCCTGCTCGATGCGCATCCGTCCGCCGCGCCCATAGCCCTTCTGCCGCCGCCAAAGCTCGCGGTCCAGCAGCGCCTGGTCCACCGGCACGCCGGCCGGCAGCCCGCTCACCATCGCCACCAGCGCCTCCCCGTGGCTCTCTCCCGCAGTTGAAAATCGCAGCATTGATCTCTCTCAGCCCAAACTCTTTCTGCCCAGACTCAGATTGTAACAACTCCCCCGGAACATTCCCGCCGACAATCTGTAGCTGACGACGATATTTGGCAGTAAAAACGGGGATAAATGACAGTTACTGTCAAATAGCTCCAACATTTCGGCCGTTTTGGGGGCGAAGAAACGGAATAAATGATCACGGGAAAAGGGTGTTTTTTGGAGGGTCATTTGGCCATCGGAAGAGGGGGCAAATGCCTCCTATCGACCATGGCTCTATGGCATCGTAAACGCCCCTGTGAGGACGACCATCGCGCCGGCGCTGAGGGTTTTGAGGTGTTAATTTTAGAATTAACCTATTTACTCTAAAATTAACCACCTGTCGCTCGACGTAGAATCAACAACTTAGCTACTTGAAAATAGTAATTTATTCTACCTACTGTCAAATAGCCCCAACATTTCACCTCCATAAAATCCGGCCATCCACCGCAACAAAACCCGCGCCAACCGTAGCGATTCCCGTCAAATCCCGCCCCATCCCGCCCCATCCCGCTACTGACAAATATCTCTGACAGTCACAAATCCTTTGCAGTTGTCCCGCAACCCCCTTGTTGTCATCCCGCAGCGCCTTGTTTCTGCCGTTTCCGGGGGGATCCAGCGGCGGGCCAGCCCGCATTGAAAGCAGACGCTGTACCCGTGACCTTGAGCAGGATGAACGGAGCGGCTCAGGGTAACCCCTGACCTTGAGCAATCCGGGAGACTGTCTCTTTTCCGGTCGCGCCGCTCTTCTTACTGGCCCATGGCTGCCATGCCGCGCATAATGCTGAGCACGGCGGGGCCGAGCAGCACCAGGAACATGCTGGGGAAGATGAACAGGACCAGCGGGAAGATGATCTTGACGGTGGTCTTTGCGGCCATCTCTTCGGCCAACTGGCGCCGTTTGAGGCGGATGTTATCGGCGAAGGCGCTCAGCGCGCGCGCGATCGGCGTGCCGAAGCGCTCCGTCTGAACCAACATTCCGGCGAAGGCATCGATGTCCGGCAGTTGGCTGCGCTCGGCCATGTCGGCCCAGGCCTGAATGCGTGGCTTCCCGGCGCGCTGCTCGCGGTTGATCTGCAGCAGCTCTTCGGTGATCTGGGGATGGCTGTTGCCCAACTCCTGCCCAACCCGCAGCAGCGCCTGATCGATGCCCAGCCCGGCGTCGACGCAGATCACCAGCAGGTCGATGGCGTCGGGAATGCTCTTGCGGATCATCTCGCGGCGGCGCTTGACCAGCCGCGTCAGCGCGATGTTGGGCGCTATGTAGGCGGCGGCGGGAAGCGCAATCATCCAGAACACGCGGCTGTACGGAATGAATGAGCCGGCAACCAGCGCCAGCAGAGGACAGAGAATGCGCGAAGTGGTGTAAAGATCGGCGGGCAGCGTGCCCTTGTATCCGGCGTTGGCCAGGCGCTCGGGCAGCTCGGCGTCCGCGGCCAGGCCAAGCCGCGCTCGCACCCAGTGCACCATCTTCATGAATCGCCGGCCTGCGTTGCTGCCCAGCGGAACGCTTCGCCGAAATTGTCTGCCGTGGTATGTGATCTCGCGGATCCGCTGCAGCGCGGCGCGCGATCTGCGGGTCATGAAGAAGAAGACGGCAAGGGCGAGTGCGGAAAAGATTGTCGCGCCGAAGGTGAGGTAGAAGAGAGGAGTCATAGCGATCAGTCAGACCTGGACATCGACAATCTTGCGAATGACGAGGCCGCCCAGAACAATCAGTATCCCGCCGGCATAGAGCAGCTTCTGCCCGGTGGGATCGTGGAAGAGCACCGACGAGTAGCCGGGGCTGGCGATGTTGAGCAGCACCAGCATGATGACCGGCAGCAGGCCCAAAATCCAGCCGGTCATGCGCCCCTGCGCGGTGTGGGTGCGCACCTCGCCCTGGATGCGGATGCGGTCGCGTATGACGTGCGTGGTGCGGTCGAGGATCTCCGTCAGGTCGCCTCCCGTCTCCTTCTGCACCAGAATGGCGGTAATCAGGAATTGCAGGTCTTTCGATGGAATGCGCGAGCCCATCTGCATCAGGGCCTCGCGAAAGTGCAGCCCCAGCCGCTGCTGTTTGAAGACCTGTACAAACTCGGAGGCAAGCGGTTCGGGCGACTGCTCGGCGATCATCTCTATGGAGGAGTTCATCGAGTGGCCGGCGCGCAGCGAGCGCGCCATCAGATCGATGGCGTCGGGCAGTGCGGTGTTGAACGCCTTGAGACGGCGGTTGCGTTTCATCCGCAGCAGAACGTAGGGAATGAGTGCCCCGGCGACGGTCGCGGCGCCGGCAAGCAGAAACATGTGCGTAAAAGCGTAGCCGAGTAAACCGCAGACCAGTGCGGCGCCCGCGCTGCCCAGAACAATGCCGCCTACGCTCATGCTGCTGTCGGCGTGGAGCAGCAGCACCTTGAGCTTCTTCCCGAATGGATAGCGCTCAAGGATGAGGTCGAGGCGGGCGAAGAAATTTTCCTCCCCGGCTGCCTCCAGTTCAGCTCCGCTGGTGCCGGACTTTTGCGCCTGAATGGAGTGCCGGATGGTCGTCAGGCGCACCTGGGCGGACTTGCTCGATGCCGTCGCGCGCATGGAGCGCATCAGTATGCTGAAGCTGATCGATAGCGTAAGCAGAAACGTGATTGTCAGCAGGCTCATTGTGCGCGCTCCCTCGCTCGATCCGCTCTACACCTCGACCGAATGGTCGAGCAGGTTGAGGCCAAGCGGGATTCCCGCGGCCTTCAGCCGTTCGCCGAACTTGGGCACTATGCCCGTGGAGTGGAAGCGCCCTTTGACATTTCCGCTGGGCCCAAGTCCCAGCTTCTCGAACAGGTAGATGTCCTGCAGGCTGATCACGTCTCCGCTCGTTCCCGTGATCTCGCTGATGTGGGTGACGCGGCGCGACCCGTCGCTCATGCGCGACACCTGGACGATGAGGTCGATGGCGGAGGCGATCTGCGCGCGGATGGCGGCCGCAGGCAGGGTGATCGACCCCATCATCGCCATGGTCTCGATGCGCGCGATGGCATCGCGCGGATTGTTGGCGTGGATGGTGGTGATGGATCCGTCGTGGCCGGTGTTCATGGCCTGCAGCATGTCCAGCGCCTCTTCCCCGCGCACCTCGCCCAGGATGATGCGGTCGGGCCGCATGCGCAGAGCATTGATCACCAGCTCGCGCTGGCGGATGGCGCCCTTGCCCTCCAGGTTGGGCGGACGGCACTCCAGCCGCGCAACGTGCTCCTGCTTGATCTGCAGTTCGGCGGAGTCCTCGATGGTGACGATGCGCTCGGCGTCGGAGATGTAGCCGGAAAGTACGTTGAGCAGCGTGGTCTTGCCCGATCCCGTCCCCCCGGAGATGACGATGTTCAGCCGCGCGCGCACCGCGCTGCGCAGCGT
>JBEKRR010000069.1:0-12925 GCA_049518555.1 Acidobacteriaceae bacterium | reverse complement strand
TTGCCAATCTCCACATAGTTCAGCGGAAACGCCGCCGGATGCCCGTCCTTCGCCCGCTCCGCGCCCCACTTCGTAGTCGCATCGCCCGTCACATACTCAATCTCATCCAGCGCGTCCTGCACATACGGCTCCAGGTCTGGCCCCGGCGCCGCATGCTCTCCGCCCAGCGAGTAGCCCGCATACACCGCCAGCACCGGCTGCATCTTCAGGTCCTCGCACCACTCCAGAAACTCCAGCAGCCCCAGCCCGTCGGTCGAATGGTATCGCCACGGGCTCGCGTGTCCGGGCCTATCCACCAGCGGCCCAATCGTCTTCTTCCAGTTGAAGCGGTCGGCTATCGTCTGCCCCTCCAGATAGTTCCCGCCGGGAAAGCGCAGGAACGCCGGATGCATCCCCGCCAGCAGCTCCATCAGGTCCACGCGATTGCCGTTCGCGCGCCCCTTGTACGTTGGCGGAAAGACCGAAAGCTGCTGCACCCACACCGTCCCCGGCCGCTCCACGCTCAGCAGAATCTGGTTCGCCGCCGTCACCTTGGCAATCGCGCCCGTCTTCATGGTGAAGTCGTACTGCTTCCACTCCGTCGTCAGCGCCGGTAGCAGATAACTCGCCAGCACCTTGCCCGAATCGTCCGCAATCAGACTCACCCGCACTGCCGCGTCGCCCGCCGCCGCCGCATCGCCCTTCGCCCACACCGACGCCGTGTACGTCGTGTTCCCCCGCACTGGCACGCCCCACCATCCGCCATTGCGCAGCCCATACGCGTCCTTCGCGTCGGCCTGCTCCACCGTGATCTTCAGGCTCGCCGGCAGTGCCGCGCTCGGCCCCGTCGTTGTGTCCCGCGCCAACGTCCCGCGCGCCGTCCCCTGCGCCACCGGAATCCAGTTCGACGGATCGCGCAGGCTCAGAAACGTCCTGTCCTGCACCAACTCCCCATACAGCCCGCCCTCGTACGAGTAGTTGATCTCCTCGGTCATCAACCCATACAGCGTCGGACTCACCTTCCCCACCGCCTTCGCCGTGCTGATCGTCAACGTCGCCGCCTGCGCCGCCGCACCCGCAGCGTCCTTCACACCCACCTGCACAGCAGCTTTCGCTGCAGTCGTCTTTGTCTGTAGCCCCGATGCCTTTGCCTGATCCCCACCCTGTTGCGCCTGCATCGTTCCCATCGACATCAACGCAGCAACCCATATCACCGCAGCCAACTTGATCGCACTAATCATTCGCATTTCTCCTCGCAGAAACGATACCTCATCCGTATTACGCCGTCATTCTGGCCTGAGCGAAGTCGAAGGCCAGAATCTCGGTCGTTGTCTTTTTTGTTCGTCATTCTGGCCTGAGCGAAGTCGAAGGCCAGAATCTCCGTATTTGTACTGTTTTGCCGTTCGCCCATCCATCGCGCTCTTTGCAGTGAGTGGGATGGAATGCACATCTCCGTGCTACCATTTCCCCGACTCACATAGGCCCCCGATGACTCACCTCTTCGTACTCTGGCTCGCCCTCTTCGCCGCGCAAGTAACCACCCCAGTCACTCCGCCGCCCACCCAACCACCCGCACCGGCCACGCCATCCACAACAGCGCCGGACCAAGCCGCGCCCGCCAATCCGCCTAGCCCCAACCCCGACGTTTCAGTTATCCATCAAGTTGGAGGCGGCGTCACCCCGCCAAAGGCCCTCTCCATGCCCGAACCGCAATTTTCACAACTTGCGCGAAAGCAGAAGGTCTCCGGAGTTGCAACCGTCCAGCTCATCGTGGACGCACAAGGCAATCCCGCGAACGTTCATATCACTAAATCCATCGCGGACACCGTAGGCAAGAACAAGAAGAAGCAAGCCGCCGCTCTCTCACTCGACCAGGCCGCGCTCGACGCCGTGAAGCAATATAAGTTCGCGCCCGCCACATTGCATGGCAAACCCGTCGCCGTCTACATGAACGTCGAGGTCAACTTCCAACTCTTATAAGCCCGCAGGGTGCCCCATCCTCGGCGCGCAGTCTTATCGCGCGACAGACCGGGGTCCCCGGCGAGCGGTCTTTGCTCGCTGGGGTGGAGCGTGGGTTATCGGTTGCGGTAGCGAACGACCGTCTTTCGTTCATGTCCACGACAAGAGAGCATCGACCCCGCCTCCCCGCGCCAAGCTGCTAAACTAGAGATTCGCAGCACTCCGCGCGCGCCCAGTCCCCGCGCATCTAAATATCTGCGACACACGAAGGAGAACGACATGGCAGACCCCACCCCAACCGGCACTTCATCCTTCAGCGAGCCGACCCTGCGCCTCAAGCTCGGCCTCGCCGAGATGCTCAAGGGCGGAGTCATCATGGACGTCATGAACGTCGAGCAGGCGCGCATCGCCGAAGAGGCCGGGGCCATCTCCGTCATGGCGCTGGAGCGCGTCCCCGCCATGATCCGCGCCGAGGGCGGCGTCGCCCGCATGGCCAACCCCAAACTCATCCGCCAGATCATGGCCGCCGTCACCATCCCCGTGATGGCCAAGGCCCGCATCGGCCACTTCGCCGAAGCGCAAATCCTCCAGCACCTGGGCGTCGACTTCATCGACGAGTCCGAAGTCCTCACCCCCGCCGACGAGACGCACCACATCGACAAGCACGCCTTCACCACCCCCTTCGTCTGCGGCGCGCGCAACCTGGGCGAGGCCCTGCGCCGCATCGCCGAAGGCGCAGCCATGGTCCGCACAAAAGGGGAAGCCGGCACCGGCGACGTCGTCCACGCCGTCCAGCACATGCGTCAGATTGTCGGCGAGATCCGTGCCCTCACCGTCCTCAGCGACCAGGAACTCTACCACTCCGCCAAGGAACTGCAGGCCCCCTACGAACTCGTCCACATGGTCGCCCGCTCCGGCAAGCTCCCCGTGCCCAACTTCTCCGCCGGCGGCATCGCCACGCCCGCCGACGCCGCGCTCATGATGCAGCTCGGCGCCGAGAGCGTCTTTGTCGGCTCCGGCATCTTCATGAAGGAGCGCGCCACCCCGCTCGATGTCGAACTCTGGACCAAGCAGGACGCCGCCGTCGGCCTCTGCACCGCAAAAGATGTCGGCACGCCGCGCAATCCCGAAGAGCGCGCCGAAGCCGTCTCCCGCGCCAAGGCCATCGTCATCGCCACCACCCACTTCAACGACGCCAAGATCGTCGCCGACGCCAGCGAAGCCGTCACCGGAACCATGAAAGGCCTCGCCGCCGCCGCCATCCCCGAGCAGGACCTCCTGCAAACCCGCGGCTGGTAATCCGCGCGAAGGATGCTTCTCAGAATCTATTTCTTCGGCTTGCTGATACTTTGCGCCGCTTCGCTGACTAGAAATCGGCCCTCGTCCTCCGACACCGGTTGTAGATCGATCGATGCGGGCGCTGCGCCCTCGCCGCTACCTTCAACGACGATCTGGACTCGAAAGTAATATCGCTTTCCCGCCACAGCCTCGAAGTTATACAGCGATACCTGCTGTGAGCGACTTCCAAACTGCGACTGCCACTGAGAGCATAGGTGGTGGCTCCCGGGCTTCACTGCCGCACTCACATACGTGAATCCCTGCGTCGCTCCCAACCACGCGCCGTCCAGCCCCTGGCGAACTATCGGACGATTGAACTTTCCCTTGTCGCTCAGGTTGTATAGTTCGATCACATACACCGTCGCCATATCCGCAGTCGGCGCGGCGGCCGTATCTCCTACCGGCCCGCGCTCAACCGAGAAGGACGTCTTGCCATCCCCGCAAGCAGCCATCGGAGAGGTGGCAGATGGCACCTGCTGCGCTTGCATTAATGCTGAAACAAAGATCAGGCCACACCACACTGCCGCTCTCTTGTGCATCGCAATCCTCTTTATCAATCTTCGCCAATTGCAAACTGCCGTATCGCCGCGATGTTGGTACGGGATAAATTACGCCCTTTCCGCTTCGCCTGCAACTCCTGCAGTATCGCCTGCCGCGGCGCCGCATTCATCTGCAACGTATTCCCCGCCTGCCCACTCCGCATCGAAATTTCAAACCAAGTAAAATTGAACCATCATGCCCATCCGTCTCCGTCCGCATCGTCTCGCCCTGCTCCTCGTTTTCGTCCTCTGCCTTCCCATCGCCGCTCGCGCCGGGCAGGCCCCCGCCGCCCGCCCCAGCCAGGCCTCCGCCGCGCGCGCCAACGATGCCTCCCGCCGCGCCAAGGCTGCTCAGATGGTCACGCTGCTGCACACCGAGCGCATGGTGCAGCAAAACTCCGCCACCATCATGAAGCAGGTCTCCGACGCGGCGGAGAAGGAGATCGGCCCCAACCCCACGCCGGAGAGCAAGGCCCGTCTCGCCGGCCTTGAGAACAAAATCTCCCAGTTGATCGACGCGCAGTTGGACTGGAAGGCGCTGGGGCCCGCAATCATCGACATCTACGCTCAAACCTTCACCGAGCCGGAGCTGGACGTCATCGTCACCTTCTACAAGACCCCTGCGGGCATTGCCCTGCTCGACAAGATGCCGCAAATCAACGACCAGGTCGAGCAGCTTGCCCACTCCCGTCTGGTCATCCTTCAACCTCAGATCAGACAAGCGTTCGACGACTTCCGCAAGAGTCAGGCCCCGCCTGCCGCCGCACCCGCCCCGGCCGCGACCTCGCCCGCGCCAGCCCCGAGTACGCCAGCCGCGAGCAAGCCCTCCGCGAGTTCCCCGAAGTGACCGCAGCGCCCAGCCCTCCGCTCATCGGCGTCCTCGCCCTGCAGGGCGCATACGACGCCCACGTCCGCACCCTCGCCGCCCTCGGCGCAACCACGCGTCTCATCCGCGTCCCCGCCGAACTCGACGCCCTGGACGGCCTCATCATGCCCGGCGGCGAATCCACCACCATGCTCCGCTTCCTCGACCGCAACGGCTTCTTCGAACTGCTGCAAACCTACGTCCGCTCCACGCCCACCTTCGGCACCTGCGCCGGGGCCATCCTGCTCGCCGCCCGCGTCGAAGCCCCCGCCCAGCGCTCGCTCGCCGCGCTCGACATTACCGTCCAGCGCAACGCCTACGGCCGCCAGATCGACTCCTCCATCCTCACCGCGCCCACCGCGCTCCCCGGCCCGCCGCTGGAGATGGTCTTCATCCGCGCCCCGCGCATCACCCGCACCGGCCCCTCGGTCGACACCCTCGCCACCCGCGACGGCTTTCCCACCCTCGTCCGCTCCGGCCACATCCTGGCCGCCACCTTCCACCCAGAGCTCTCCGCCGACCCCCGCGTCCACCAGCTCTTCCTCACCCTCGTCCGCACATCGCTCATATAGCCGGGTGCCCCATCCTCGACGCGCAGTATTACCGCGCGGCAGGGTGGGGTCCCCGGCGAGCGCTCGTTGCTCGCTGGGGTGGAGGGTGGGATATCGTTCGCGGTAGCGAACGACCGTACTATGTTCGATGGGGTGGAGACCGTGTCCGTCTGCTTCTGACTCAGTACTCAGCCCGATACTCCACACGTCGCCGCTTCGGAGTAAAAAACCCGAACAGCAGATGCAGCACCGCCAGCGCCAGCGCGCCCAGCAGAGCCGCCTTGAACGTCTCCACACGGAATCCGGGAACAAAGTCACTGGCAAACTTCAGCACCACCGCGTTGATCACCAGGAAGAACAGACCGAAGCTCAGGATCCCCAGCGGCAGCGTAATGATCTTCAGCAGCAGCCCGAAGGTCGCGTTGAACAGTCCGATCACCACCACCGCAATCATCGCCGAGCCCCAGCCGCTCACCACAAATCCGCTCACCGTGCGCGACACAATCCACAGCGCCACCGCGTTCAAAACCCATTGCAACAGCATCCGCACCATCTGCCACCTCTTCCTCAGCTAAAGTCAGCGGTCCCAAAGATTCGCGAAGCTCAGCTTGTTCGAAACAATCCATAAGTCTATCCCACACCACCAATCCGCGTTAGACTCATTGAGACACTCCATGCCTCTTTCGCTCGAAATGTTCGTCAATCGATGGAAGATCAACGCTTTGTCAGAGCGTAGCGGTTCGCAGTCTCATTTCATTGATCTCTGCGACATGCTTGGTCAGCCTCATCCGGCAGCGGCTGACGCAATTGGTGAGCGATACACGTTTGAGAAGCCCGTCTCTAAGGTTTACGGAGGGAAAGGCTCCGCCGACGTCTGGCTCCGCGATCACTTCGCCTGGGAGTACAAGGGCAAGCACAAAGACCTCAACGCCGCATACAAACAACTTAATGACTACCGTGAGGAGCTCGGAAACCCACCTCTTCTTGTTGTTTGTGATATGGACCGCTTCAAGGTCCACACCAACTTCACTAACACTAGGCCTCGCGTCTATAGCTTCAATCTCGACGATCTCAAGCTCAATCAGGTTACCGCAACATGTCCGCTGCCTCCGCTCGATGTTCTCCGTGCCCTCTTCGGTGACTACAACGTACTTCGCCCAGACCGTACCGACGCATTCGTTACCCAAGAGGCTGCAAAGTTATTCGCCAAGCTTGCCGAACGTCTCGAAATCGAGAAGCGCGTCCATACTGATTCACCACAGGCCACCAAACAGCAGATTGCGCACTTCCTCATGCGCATCCTCTTCTGCCTCTTCGCAGACTCAGTAGATCTTTTGCCTGACCGCGTCTTCCGACGACTCATAGAGATTGATCGCTTCTATCCCCGCCGCTTCCTCAACAAGCTGCCCAACCTCTTCACCGCCATGAGCCTCCCCGATGGCATCTTCGGCGAGCACACCATTCGCTACTTCAACGGTGGTCTCTTCCGTCCCGATGACATCACTATCATCCAACTCGACAAGCAAGACATGGCAATCCTATACGACGTGGCCCACAACTACGACTGGTCCCATGTCGCCCCTGCCATCTTCGGCACCCTCTTCGAGCGCTCTTTGAACGAAGCACGTCGCTCCCTCATCGGCGCTCACTACACCAGCGAAGAAGACATCCTCCTGCTCATCGAGCCGGTCGTCATGCGCCCCCTCCAGCAGCGCTGGGCGCATGTCCGCGACTCCATCCTCGTCTCCCTCGGCCTCCCAACCGACACCTCATCTGAGGTCGTCATCTCAGCCCCTGCCACAGAGGTCGTCATTCTGACCCTGAGCGAGCAGAGCGAGTCGAAGGGTCAGAATCTCAGTCGTTCGCCTTTAGCGCCAACGGCGCGGAATATCATAGCCCAGGGCGAAACCGGGGTCCACGGCCAGCTTGCTGGCGGGGGTGGGGAAGCCCTGGGTGGGGACACGGCAACCAAACCGCGGGCTGAAGGCCCGCGCTATAAATCCAAATCCCTTCTCACCTCCAACCCCGAGGCCGAACGCCTCCTCGCCGCATGGTTTGACTCGCTCGCCTCCGTCCGCATCCTCGACCCCGCCTGCGGCTCCGGCAACTTCCTCTACGTCGCCCTCCGCCGCCTCCTCGACCTCTGGAAAGAGGCCCGCGACTTCGCCATCCACCACAACATCCAGCTCGCCATGCAGTACGCCGTCGAGAAGATGGTCTCCCCCTCCCAGCTCTTCGGCATCGAGACCGAGTTCTACGCCCACGAACTCGCCTCCATCGTCGTCTGGATCGGGTTCCTCCAGTGGAAGCACGAGCACGGAATCTCCGAAGACCGCGAACCCATTCTGCAAAAACTCGACAACATCCAACACGCCGACGCCATCATGCGTTATGACGACGAAGGCAAGCCCTACGAACCCGCCTGGCCCGCCGCAGACTTCATCATCGGCAACCCTCCCTTTGTTGGCGGAAATCGCATTCGCGCCGAGCTAAGCGATCAATACGTTGACGACCTTTTCAAACTGTACAACGGACGAGTGGAGCCGTTCTCCGATCTGGTGGGCTACTGGTTCGAGAAAGCTCGCGCCTGCATCGAGGCTGGGACCACACGGCGAGCTGGCCTTTTGGCTACTCAGGGGATTCGGGGCGGAGCCAATCGCGAGGTACTCAATAGGATTAAGCGGTCGGGAGACATTTTTTACGCCCAATCAGATCGGAAGTGGCCCATAGACAGCGCCGTCGTTCGCGTCTCGATGGTTGGTTTCGACTCAGGAGAAGAAACACAGAGGACACTCGACGGCAAAGAAGTTGAAAGCATCCACTCAAACCTGACATCGGGGACGAACACAACGACCGCGGCGCACCTCACAGAGAATGACGGCATCTGTTTCATGGGGGTTTCTCCCAAGGGGGCCTTCGATATCGAAGCGGAGGTTGCTCGTAAAATGCTCCGGGCTCCCCAAAACGTGAACGGACGCCCAAATAGTGACGTCGTCAAACGGGTGCTTAGCGGTATCGACATCGTGGGTTCAACCCGAAATATGTGGACAATCGACTTTGGAACAGAAGCCACAGAGGCTGAGGCTGCGAAATACGAACTCCCCTTCGAGTACGTCCGACATCACGTCTATCCGGTTCGCCAAACCAATAACAGGGAAAGCTACAGGACGAAATGGTGGTTGTTTGCGGAGCCTCGGCCGGCGATGAGAAAGGCCCTCGCGCAGAAACACCGCTACATCGCAACCCCAGCGACAGCAAAACACCGTGCATTTGTCTGGATTGATCCATCTGTCCTCTGCAACCAAGGGACATTCGCATTCGCACGGGATGACGATTATTTCTTTGGAGTGCTCCACTCCACTATCCATGAACTCTGGGCGCGCGCTCAAGGCACCCAACTCCGCGAGGTCGAGAGCGGCTTCCGCTACACGCCCAATTCCACCTTCGACACCTTCCCCTTCCCCTGGCCGCCCGGCACTGAACCCTCCGAAAAGAAAGACCCCCGCGTCAAGGCCATCGCCGACGCTGCCCGCGAACTCGTCCGCCAGCGCGACGCATGGCTCAACCCGCCCAACGCCTCCGAAGACGACCTCAAGGATCGCACCCTCACCAAGCTCTACAACCTCCGCGCCGCCGGCAAATGTGCATGGCTGGAAAACGCCCACCGCGCCCTTGATGAAGCCGTCTTCGCCGCCTACGGCTGGCCTTCCAACCTCACCACCCAGCAGGTCCTCGCCAATCTCCTTGCCCTCAACCACCAGCGCGCCGCCCCAGCGAATCCGACGCATTAATCACTTCCATTCTTCCGATTTCTTCCCCAGTGGTCACCACCGTCTAATCCGAGTAATCTCTACCTATCGCGCGCGCGTGTGGAGAGGTCCGGATGCCCACCATCGTCACACCCCCCGATCTCGAACGCCGCCCCCGCCGCTCCTTCGAAGAGGACGATGGAGGCCACGGCCGCCGTCCGCCCAACGGCCACGACCTGAAGCGCACCGGCGGAGGTGGCGACAACGACAACTGGGACGACCGTCCCAACCGCCCGAATCGCCCCGGCCAGCGCCTCATCACCTATCGCCTCGGCCTCTTCTTCGCCCTCGGCGCCGTCTTCCTCTTCTTCACCGGTCTGGTCAGCGTCTTCTCCGTCACCCAGGCCGCAGGCCGGCTGGACGCCTACAACCACGCCATCAACGCCTGGCTGCCCGCCGCCGTCCCGCCGATTCTCTGGCTCAACACCGCCCTCCTGCTGCTCAGCTCGCTCACCGTCGAGATCGCCCGCCGCCACGTCTTCCACCCCATCGACGCCATGGAGGAGTGGTTCGGCCTGGGCCATCCCATCACCCGCCGCGCCCTGCCCTGGCTGCTGGCAACCCTCGTCCTCGGCTCGCTCTTCCTCGCCGGCCAAGGCCTCGCCTGGCGCCAGCTCGCGCTTGAGGGGGTCCGTTTCCAATCCAGCGGCAACGGCGGCCACGCCTTCTACATCCTCACCTGCGCCCACGCCATCCATCTCGCCGCCGGAATCGCTGGCCTCATCGCCGCCGTCGCCGGCCTCTTCGCCTTCCGCAGCGTCGAAGACCGCCAGATCATGGTCGACTGCGCCGCCTGGTACTGGCACGCCATCGCCGCCCTCTGGCTCTGCCTCTTCACCCTGATCGCCATCCGCTGAGAAGCGCGCGCCACCTCATCATTTAAAGCGCTTTCACGATTGGTGTAGAGGTAAATGAATTGTCATTCTGACCCTGACCCTGAACAGCCCGTGGTGAATGTCAGGTCTTGAAAGGGCACGGCTTCAGCCGTTCCGTAAATGATTGACAGAAAACGACGGGCTTTAGCCCCTGAGGGGCGGTCTTCGGCATTTTCGACTTTCACCACAGGCTGTTAACGCAGTGAAGGGGAATGGGGAAGAATCCCCGCATATGTCTTCGCATTGGTCCCTGCGCCGCAGATCGCCGGACGTAGCCGTTCTACCTGCTAGCGCTTCTTCGCCAATGCGCCCTTCGCAGCCTTCTTTGGCGCAACCTTCTTCACCGCAACCTTCTTCACCGCAGCCTTCTTCACCGCAGCCTTCTTCGCCTCAGCAGCCTTCTTCGCCTTAGCAGCCTTCTTCGCCTCAGCGGCTTTCTTCACCTCAGCAGCCTTCTTCACCGCAACCTTCTTCGCCTCCGCAACCTTCTTCGCCGCCGCAGCCTTCTTCGCCTCAGCGGCTTTCTTCACCTCAGCAGCTTTCTTCGCCGCCGCAACCTTCTTCGCCTCAGCGGCTTTCTTCACCTCCGCAGCCTTCTTCGCCACCGCAGCCTTCTTCGCCTCCGCAACCTTCTCCGCCTCAGCGGCCTTCTTCTCCGCAACCTCCTTTGCCGCCGCAACCTTCTTCTCCGCCGCAGCCTTCTTTTCCGCAGCCTTCACCGCCGCTATCGCCGATGCCGCCGCCTTTCTATCTATCGGCTTCGATGCATCCGCTTTGGCCGTCGCACCCGTCGACTCGTCCGTCACCGGCGCAACGTCAGCCGCCAAAGCAGCCCCGTCCAATCCCGCCGCGTCCTCCGCCAGGCCCTCGTCCGTCTCGGCCTTCTTGCGCGCCTTCGCCTTCGCGTCCTTCTTGGTCGTTCGCGCGCGCCGCAGATGCACTGCGGGAGGCGGCGCGGGCGGCGAGTACGGCTCCAGATACGCCTTCATCTCCTCCACCGTCCCCAGCCGTCCGTCCATCAACTCGAAGAACACCTTCTCCACCAGCTCATCGAACCCGGCCAACTCCGGAACGATCCTCATCTCCTGCATCTGCGCATACGGAATCCTCTGCCGCGCCTGCGACCACTCCGTATAGAAGCTCTGGAACTTCGCCTGCAACGCCGCGTTCTTGGTGGAGTACGCAACCCACAGCACCGCCTCCGGCCGTGCCGCCATCAGCAGCTTCCAGCTCGCCGACGGCCTGGCCGCCTGCTTCGCCCCCAGCTCCGCCGCAAACCGCTTCGCCTCGCCCTCCAGCGCATCGATCTCCGCCACAAACCCCCGCCGCGGAAAGCTCTTCTTCAGGGCCTTCACGTCCTTGGACTGCATCTTCGCCGTCAGCAGCGGAAACTGCGCCGCCGACGCGTCCGCAACGATGCCCTGCATCTGCAACTGCATCTGCGCCTCGCGCAGCTTCTCCAGCTCCGCCACATTCGCCTTGGCCGAACTCCATCCCGGCGCCAGCCGCTTCAGCCAGCCCTCCTGCTCCAGCCCACGCATCACACGCAGCGGGTCTTCCTCATGCACAATCTCTTCCGCCTCGTACCCTCTCTGGAAGCTGCTCATCGCCGAGATGGTCCCCTCGGCCTTGCCCGCCAGGTAGCGCGCCTGGGTCTTCTCTTCCATCTGCCAGCCCAGCCGCGCAGCAAACCGCACCGCCCGGATCATCCGCACTGGGTCCTCGATGAACCCGTAGTTGCTCACCAGCCGCAGCTCCCGGTTCTCGATGTCCGCCACTCCGTTCAGCGGGTCCATCAGCAACCCATACGACCCCTCGTTCAGCGACAGCGCCATCGCATTCGCCGTAAAGTCGCGCCGCCGCAGGTCGTCCAGGATCGTCGCCGTCTTCATCACCGGCTTGCCCGGCTTGGGATACTGCACCGCCAGCGTGCTCCCCACCTCCATCCGAACGTTGCCCGGAAAGCGCACAAACAGGGCCTGCCCCGCCTCCAGCTCCCCGGTAACGACAGCCCCTGCCTTCTGTATTTCTTTCTTCAGCTTGAGAGCGTTCCCTTGAACCGCCACATCCAGGTCGCGCACCGGCGAGCCGCTGGTCAGGTCGCGCACCGCTCCACCCACCAGAAACACCATTTGCCCCTTGGCGCGGGCGATCTCGCGTACCTTTGAAAGTGCCAGTTTCTGGGCCTCGGAAAGGCGGTTTTCAAGTAGATAGATGTAATCGGCCATACGGGTGCGCTCTCCATCCGGCCGCCGCCGGGTCACTTCATCCGATCGCAACGCTTCTCGCTCCGGCCTGAGTTTTGCACCTGAACTCCGGTCTGCACTCTCGCCGGAACCCGGCCTGAATCCGGATCGGAATTCCGCTCCAAACAACAACCTAAGCTATTGTGAATCAGTTGCTTACATGGTAAGAAAAAGCGCGGAACAAGGCACCATTCTAGCACGCAATCGCGCCTTTGACCAGCCTATTTGCACCTTTTTCGTGGCGCACCCGCCCCAGCCGTGCGACAATCCCCCATACGGGTTCCAGACGGCCGCATCTCATGGCAAACTCACCCAAAAAGGTCCTCGTCCGCCGCTTCTCCGGAGACATCCTCCCCGGATACCTGCCTCAGGCCTCCTTTGTGCGCCATCACGCGATCGATCTGCTCGACCTCTCCGGCCGCCTCATCTCCCTGCCGCTCAACGACATCAAGACCATCAGCTACGTCCGCGACTTCAACCTCTCCGATCCCGTCAACCCCGAGCGCCTCACCCGTCGCGCCTTTCTCGCCCGCCCCCGCACCGAAGGCCTCTGGCTTCGCCTCATCTTCCGCTCCGGAGACCTCCTGGAGGGACTCGCCCCCACCGACCGCTCCCTCCTCGACGCACTCGCCGACGACGACGGCCTCTTCCTCACCCCGCCCGACACCCGCTCCAACACCCAGCGCCTCTACGTTCCCCGCTCCGCCCTCACCGATCTCCAGCTCCTCGCCGTCATCACCACCCCCTCCCGCCGCCAGCCCCGC
>JBEKRR010000068.1:0-13216 GCA_049518555.1 Acidobacteriaceae bacterium | reverse complement strand
TTTTTCGCTCTCGTTGCAGCCACCGTCCTGCTGACTGTCGCCTCCTTCGCTCAAACCCTGCCGACCGGCGTTCAAAAGGTGACCGCCGTCGAGGGCGTCACGGAGTACGCCTTTCCCAACGGCCTGCATGTCCTGTTGTTTCCGGATAACTCCAAGCCCAAGATCACCGTCAATGTCGTCTACCTCGTCGGCTCGCGCAACGAAGCCTATGGCGAGACCGGAATGGCCCACCTCCTCGAACACATGACCTTCAAGAGCGCCGAGGACGGCCGCGAGCTCTTCAAGGACCTCACCAACCGCGCCGCCGGCAACTTCAACGGCACCACCTCCTTCGACCAGACCATGTACTTCGAGTCGTTCAACGCCAGCGACGACAACCTCCGCTGGGCGCTGGACCTGGAGACCGATCGCATGGCCCACATGACCATGCTCAAGAAGGACCTCGACAGCGAGATGACGGTCGTCCGCAACGAAATGGAGGCCGGCGAGAACAGCCAGCTCAACGTCCTCGACGAGCGCGTCATGGCCGCCGCCTACAACTTCCACAACTATGGAAAAACCGTCATCGGCGACCGCACCGACGTCGAGCGCGTTCCGATTGAGAATCTCGCGGTCTTCTATCACAAGTACTATCAGCCCGACGACGCCGATCTCATCATCGCGGGACAGTTCGACCCATCCAAGGCGCTGGCCATGGTCTCCCAGACCCTCGGCGCACTGCCCCGGCCCTCGCGCGTGCTCACCCAGCCCTACACCGTCGAGCCCACCCAGGAAGGCGAGCGTTTCGTCACCCTGCGCCGCATCGGAGACATTCAGGCAATCATTGCGGTCTACCACATTCCCGCCGCGCTGCATCCCGATATCGCGCCCCTCGAAGTCATGTCCCAGGTGCTCGGCGCTCCGCAGACAGGCCGCCTGTATAAGGCGCTGGTCGACACCAAGAAGGCCGTCGCGGTCAGCATGGGCGCAAACGCCATGCACGACCCCGGAGTTGAGCTGGTATTCGCGCAGCTCAAGCCGGACCAGTCCATTGACGACGTCCAGCAGGTTCTTCTCAAGACGGTCGAGGGCCTGGCCACCGACCCGCCCACGCAGGAGGAGGTCGATCGCGCCAAGGCACGCATCGAAAAGAACATTGAACTCGCGCTCACCGACTCGCAACAGGTTGCCCTCATGCTTGGCGGATACGCGGGTGACGGCGACTGGCGCTCCTTCTACCTCATGCGCGACGAAGTGAACAAGGTCACCCCCGCCGACGTGACGCGCGTGGCCGGGGCCTACCTCAAGTCCTCCAACCGCACGCTCGGCGAGTTCATTCCCACCAAGACTCCCGATCGCGCGGAGATTCCCGCCACGCCCGATCCCGCTGCGCGCTTCAAGGACTACCACGGCGGCGCGGCCATTCAAGAGGGCGAGACCTTCGATCCCACGCCGCAGAACATCGAGGCCCGCGTCATCCGCGCCAAACTGCCCAACGGTCTCAAGCTCGTCATGTTCCCCAAGAAGACCCGCGGCGGCACCGTCTCGGCCACCATCGACCTCCGCTTCGGCGACGAGAAGTCGCTCTTCAACAAATCCGCCGCCGGAACCATGGCTGGTGGCCTGCTCATGCGCGGCACCACAACCAAGAACCGCCAGCAGATCCAGGATGAGACCGACCGCCTCAAGGCGCAGATCAACATCACCGGCCACTCCTCCTCCGTTTCGGTCTCCCTCCGCACCCTGGACGCCAACCTCGCAGATACGCTGCGCTTGACCCGCGAACTCCTGCGCGAGCCCAGCTTCCCCGCCACCGACTTCGAGCAGCTCCGCCAGCAGCGCATCGCCCTCGCCGAGAGCGGCAGGTCCGATCCCTCAACCCTGGCCTCCATGGAGATGGACCGCCACATGACCCCGCAGTACCCCCGCGGCGATGTGCGCTACACCTCCACCATCGACGAGCGCCTCGAGGACCTCAACAAACTCACCCTCGACGATGCGCGCCAGTACTACAAGCAGTTCTACGGCGCCAGCGAGGGAGAGATCGTCATCAGCGGACAGTTCGACCCCGCCCAGATGAAGAAGCTCGTCACCGAACTCTTCGGCGATTGGAAGAGCCCAAGTCCTTACGCGCGCCTTCACTATAGCTACGTCCCCGTCGCGCCCATCAACCGGAAGATCGAAACCCCCGACAAGCAGAATGCCGAAATCCTCTTTGAAATGCCTATGAAGATGAGCGACGAGGACCCCGACTACGCGGCCCTCACCATCGCCGGCATGATCTTTGGCGGCTCGCCCAACTCACGTCTCTTCCAGCGCATTCGCGTCAAGGACGGCCTCAGCTACGGCGCCTCTGCCGGATTCACCATTCGCACCAAGGACGACGGAAGCCTCCTCTCCGGCGGGGCTATCGCCGCACCCCAGAACATGGCCAAGGTCGAAGCCGACTTCAACCAGGAGCTGGCCCTCGCCCTCAAGGACGGATTCACCGCCGACGAGGTCGCGAAGGCCAAGAAGACCTGGCTCGACGAGCGCGCGCAGCAGCGCACCGAGGAAGGCTCCGTCGCGGACCTGCTCAGCAGCCGCGAGCGTTGGGACCGCACCCTGCTCTGGGATGCAAAGCTGGAGGCAGCCGTCGCCGCCCTCACGCCCCAGCAGGTCAATGACGCCTTCAAGCGCCACATCGATCCCACCGACATCTCCATCGTCAAGGGCGGCGACTTCAAAAAGTCCGGCACGTATCAATAACCCGCTGCACCAGCCCCATCCTCGCCGCGCTCGGGTGCCCCATCCTCGCCGCAGCTTTATCGCGGCAGGGTGGGGTATCGTTCGCGGTAGCGAACGACGGGTGCCCCATCCTTCCGCGTCTTTGCGGAAGGGTGGGATGTAAAGCGCTCGGGTGCCCCATCCTTCCGCGTCTTTGCGGAAGGGTGGGATGTAAAACGCTCGGGTGCCCCATTCATCGCAGCTTTATCGCGATGAGTGGGACCGTGCACCCTTGAGATCCGTCATCCTGAGCGAGGCGCGCAGCGCGAGTCGAAGGACCCCCGCATTGGCCTTTGCTTCTGAGATAGGCCCAGGCTTTAGCCTGGGCAATCCAGCCCAGCCAAGGATCGGGGCTTCAGCCCCTGGGATATGCCGTTGCCTGTTTCTTGCTTGTCATCTTGAGCGTAGTTGCCCGCCTAAATATCAATTGTCATCCTGAGCGAGCGCGTAGCGCGAGTCGAAGGACCTGCGGTTTCGCCATTGTCTGTTCTTGTTTGTCATTCTGAGCGCAGCGAAGGACCCCTGTATTTCGCCATTGCCTGTTCTTGTTTGTCATTCTGAGCGCAGCGAAGAATCCCCGCATTGGTTTTGCTTAAGGGCACGGGTTCACCCGTGCCGTAACAGCCACATAATGACCGGGGCTTTAGCCCCTGAGGGCTGTTCACGGATAGATCAGGCTGAACCCCTCTCCCTCTAATTCCCGCGGGAGCAGTACAATTCAACCGAATCGGCGCCGACAAAGGAGATTACGATTCAGGAAGCTGTGTGCTTATGCCCCAGCGGGACCTCGAATCCTGTTCGCCGCGCAGCCGTCCTGGTGAGGTGGTCCTATGATTCCGCTGAAATTATGCCGCTCCTGGCAAACCGGACGGCGGTTTGCCGCGGGCCTGTTGGCGTGCTTCTGCCTACTTGGTCTTGTGCCGACCGGGTGTAGGCGGACCGACGATGTGAGTCGACTGAAGAACCGCAAGGCTGACGTCCGGCGGGAGGCGGCTAATTCCTTGGGTGTAGACCAGGACCCGCGCGCCGTCGGGCCCCTGATTGACGCCTTGGACGACAAGGACGCTGACGTCCGGCAGGAGGCGGCCTGGGCTTTGGGCGAAATCGGAGACCCCCGCGCGGTCGGACCTCTGATCGGCAAGCTGAAGGACCCGGAGGCTCACGTCCGATGGCAAGCGGTCGAGGCGTTGGGCAAAATCAACGGCCCGCGCGCGGTCGCGCCCCTGATCGCGGCCTTGAAAGACGCGGATGCTAAGGTCCAACTGGAAGCGGCGGAAGCGCTGCCCGATGGGCCTTTGATCGCCGCCTTGAGGGACCCGGATGTTCGCGTCCGGTCCATTGCGGCTGTGGCGTTGGGCGAAGCCAAAGACCCCAGCGCCGTCGGGCCCCTGATCGCCGCCCTCAAGGACTCGAATGCCGATGTCCGGCTGAATGCGGCAAAGGCGTTGGGCGAAATCAAAGACCCCAGCGCCGTCGGGCCCCTGATCGCAGCCTTGAAGGACCCGGATGTTCGCGTCCGGTCCCTTGCCGCTGTGACGTTGGGCGAAGCCAAAGACCCCAGCGCTGTTAAGCCTCTGATCGCAGCCCTCGAGGACTCGATGGATGTTGTCAGGGATAACGCAACTGGGGCGTTGGGCAATATCGGAACTCCTGCGTCCGGGCCTCTGATCGCCGCCCTCAAGGACAAGGATGCTCTTGTCCGATCACATGCGGCCGAGGCGTTGGGCGCATTCAGGGACAGCCGCTCTGTTCAACCTCTGATCGCCGCCCTCAAGGACAAGGATGCTCTTGTCCGATCACATGCGGCTGAGGCGTTGGGCGAAATCAAAGACTCCCGCGCCGTCGGACCTCTGATCGCCGCCCTCACGGACACGGGTACCGGCGTCCGGCAGAATGCGGCCGGTGCGTTGGGCAGGATCCAAGACCCGCGCGCCGTCGGGCCCCTGATCGCCGCGCTGAAGGGTACGAATGATACCGTCCGATGGACTGTGGCTGAGGCGATAAGCGAAATTGGAGCGCCCGCCATCGAACCCCTGATCGCGGCCTTGAAGGACACGGATGCTGACGTGCGAGAGGGCGCAACTGACGCGTTGGGCCAAATTTTGGGAAAGATCGGAATATCTGCCGTTGTGCCCCTGATCAGACGGGGTGAGCCTGGTACAGAGGATGCCTTGATCCAGGCGCTCAATGAATCCAATGACAGGGAGATGGCTGAAGACTTCCTTAACTGCGGGAACTCGAAGCTGGAAGATGCCGCGGGCGCATGGGCATCAAGACACGGTTATCGGATAGAGTCAAACCCCGGCCGGGGACACGTCGGGTGGGGCAGCAAGCTGTAGGTCCCCCATCGCTCAGCTCGATGAGAATGGCTGCCCGGCGCTCGACTCGTTCGTGCGCCCCAATTATTTATGGCCGGCCTTCGCCAAGACGGTTGTGGCCGCTTGCCGCACCAGGGGCGATTCATTCTTGAGGAATGAGTTCAGATCGGGTAACACCGATCTGTCGCCAACCGCCAACCGGTTTTCGAGCTCTTTGATTCTGAAAAGCGATGGCATCGCACTATGTGCTTCAGGAATCCCGTCGTCATCGACATCGAAGTAGAGCCTCGTCAAGCCTCTGACCGGGCGTTTCTGGTCCACGTATAGGATGTCGCGTCCTGCGGGGTCCTTGCCGATTTTGACCGTGGATAGGTTCGCCTTTGCTTCCTCTTCTGTATACCCAACTCCGAGCATTCCCCGCACGTCAGAGAGAAATCGTGTTCCTGGCTTTCCCACGGAGACTGTAACATTGAAATCGCGGGCCGAAAGCACTAGGTCCTTCTTGACCGGTGTACGATTCTGGCCGGCTCCAGATGCGCTGGGGCTAATACCGGCAATGCACGCAGTCAGAATCATCAGGGCCATGACAACCTGCGAGAACGATGAGCACAACGGGCGTCTGTTCACAGCGAACCTCCTAGGGAGATCATCCCACTTTTTTGACAACATCACTGGATTTCACCGGGATTTCCATTGTGCTTTCCCGGCGACGACAGTATACCCACAGTTGCCGCTGCTGGCGGGTGGCCCAAGCCTGAATTCGACCACCGTGCCGGGTGCCCCACGTCTCGGGGTCCCCTGCGAGCGCAGCCAATCCAATCGAACTGTCATCCTGAGCAAAGGCCACCCCAGAACTGTCATCCTGAGCAAAGGCCACCCCAGAACTGTCATCCTGAGCGAAGTTGCCCGCATCGGCGGGCAACGCAGTCGAAGGACCTGCGGTTTCGCCATTGCCTCTTCTTGTTTGTCATTCTGAGCGCAGCGAAGAGTCCCCGCATTTGTCTTGCTTAAGGGCACGGGTTCACCCGTGCCGTAACAGGCGGGTGGCCCAAGTCTGAATTCGACCACCGTGCCGGGTGCCCCACGCCTCGCCTTTGAGACGTGGGCCTTCACGAATCGATAACCCCTTAAAAGCCCCAGCAAATCCGCTTGTCAAGCCCCTCAACCCTCCAATTCCCCAATAACAATCCCACTATCAGCAACTTACCAACAAAAAATAGTTGGCATACTAGTTTCCCTCCATCCCGTATAATTAAGGTAGTAATCAAGACAAGAAGCCCGGCAACCCGCCGGGCCTTTGCATTTAACTGTTCCCTGTTCCCTGTCCTTCGCATTTAACTGGCTCTTGGCCCTCAACCGTCGCAACGAAGTCCAGACTGAGTCCAGACTGAGTCCAGACTTAAACCAGAAAAGTCCAGACTTAACGTGCCTTTTTTGAAGACTTTGAGACTTTTCACACACAAAAGGAGAACCCGCGGCACCGGCGCAACCGAAACCTGCCAGATCTTCGCTTTTAATGCGTCTCGCGCGCTTAGCTCGAGCTTAAAATACATGTTTTGAATACTTTACGCTACCCCCCCCCAGGGGGGGGAGGGGGGAGTTACAAGTAAGTTAACGCCAGGCCGTCATCCGAGAGACATGCGTCACTTCCTCACCGGTAGAAGTCATCCAGAAGACTAAAATCTCCTCTGGCGGTCCCATCCCCGCCGGCGTATGATTCGCACCGAACGGGGCCGCAAGCCTCGCGTCTTCCTGGCAAGGAGGCGTCCCATGTCGAAGTGCATCCTGCGCAGCATCTTCACCGTTCTCATCTACGCCGGAGTCGTCATCTTCCTCTTCCCGTACCTCATCGGGCGCCTTACCAACGTCGGCTACTTCGTCCTCGCCGGCCTTGGCCTCGCCGTCGTCTGCGGCATCCTGCGCTGCTGCTGCACCGAAGGCGAAGAGGGCGACTGCACCGTCGACCCCGTCCCCGCCAAGCCCGCCCACCACCCCTCCACCACGCACTAGCACTCAATAAATCGGGTGCCCCATTCATCGCGGTTCTATCGCGATGAATGGGAAGTCGCGCCACAGCTTCATCGTCTCCCAACCCCGATATACTCGACCCATGCCCCGACCGCTCACCCTGAGAAAACTAGCCGCCCTCGGACTGCTTCTGTTCTCTGCCTCCATCGCGCGCGCCACCGTCTTCTCCCAACTCCAGGGCGTCATCCACGACCCGCAGCATCGTCCGCTCCCCGCCGCGCACATCACGCTGGCCGCCGCACACTCCGCCTTCACCCTCTCCACCGACAGCAACTCCGAAGGCGCATTCACCCTCCCCAACGTCCCCCTCGGCGACTACACCGTCACCGTCACTCACCCCGGCTTCCAGACCCTCCAGCAATCCCTCACCCTCCACTCCGATACCGCGCCCATCCTGCACTTCCAGCTCCAGCTTGGCAGCGTCTCGCAGTCCGTCAACGTCACCGCCGAGTCGCAAGCCGCCAACGCCGACACCGTCACTCCCACCGCTCTCCTCTCCCGCGCCGACATCGCGCAGACCCCCGGCGCCGACCGCACCAACTCCATGGCCATCATCACCGACTACGTCCCCGGCGCCTACATGTCCCACGACATGCTGCACATGCGCGGAGGCCATCAGGTCGAATGGCTCATCGACGGCGTCGAGATTCCCAACACCAACATCGCATCCAACCTCGCCGCCCAGATCGACCCTAAGGACATCGACTACCTCGAAGTCCAGCGCGGCAGCTATACCGCCGACGTCGGCGACCGTACCTACGGCGTCTTCAACGTCGTTCCCCGCACCGGCTTCGAGCGCGACCGCACAGCCGAGCTCGTCCTCTCCGCCGGCAACTTCCTCCAATCCAACGCCCAGTTCAGCCTCGGCGACCACAGCGAGCGGTCCGCCTACTACGCCAGCCTCAACGCCAATCGCAGCGACTACGGCCTCGCCCCGCCCATCGGCGCAGTCCACCACGACGCCTCCAACGGAGTCGGCGGCTTCGCATCCCTCCTCTCGAACCGCACGCCGAAGGACCAACTCCGCCTCATCGCCCAGCTCCGCCGCGACTTCTTCCAGGTCCCCTACGACCCCAGCTCCACCGACTTCGAGGCCCAACAGTACAACTCCAGCGGCCTGCGCGACACCCAGCACGAGTCCGACGCCGCCGTCCTCTTCACCTGGCTGCACACCCTCAATCCCTCCACCGTCCTCCAGCTCTCGCCGCTCTTCCACTCCAACACCGCCGACTACGACTCCAACCCCAACGACATCCCCGTCGCCACCACCGCCCATCGCACCTCCACATACGCCGGAGCGCAGGCCTCCCTCACCGCCACCATCGCGCGCAACACCCTGCAGGCTGGCCTCTACTCCTTCGGTCAGCACGACAACTACCGATTCGCCGCCATCTTCAACGACGGCAGCGGAACCGCACCCATCAACGAACCCGACTCCACCAACGGCGGCGTGGTCGAAGAGTACGTCTCCGACAGCTACAAGCCCACCGCATGGCTCACCCTCATCGCCGGCCTGCGCCAGGCACGCTTCCAGGGCCAGTTCACCGAGAACTTCACCGACCCACGCGTCGGCGCGGCCCTCCTCGTTCCCCGCCTCAGCTGGGTCTTCCGCGGCTTTTACGGCCGCTTCTATCAACCCCCGCCGCTCATCACTGCCTCCGGCCCCGTCCTGGCCTACGCCAACGCCAACAGCACCACCCTCGTCCCGCTGCACGGCGAACGCGACGAGGAGCACCAGTTCGGCCTACAGATTCCCTACCGCGGCTGGCTCCTCGACGCCGGCACCTTCAAGAACCGCGTCAACAACTTCCTCGACCACTCCAACATCGGCGACTCCAGCATCTACTTTCCCATCACAGTCGACGGCGCGCTGGTCCGCGCCTGGGAGCTGACACTCCGTTCGCCCCGCTTCTGGCGCTTCGGCCAGGCCCACCTCGCCTACTCCAACCAGATCGTCCAGCAGCGCGGCAACATCACCGGCGGCCTCATCTGCACCCCCATCGGCGACCCCGCATGTGACGCCGGATTCAACTACACCCCCGTCGATCACGACCAGCGCAACACGCTGAATGTCGGCTTCAACGCCACGCTCCCCGCGCGCGCCTACGCCTCCGCCAACGTCTACTACGGCTCCGGCTTCACCAACGGATCGCCCGATCCCGCCACTCCCTATCCCAACGCCTATCTGCCCCAGCACACCACCTTCGACCTCGCCCTCGGCAAGTCCTTCGGCGAACGCATCTCCGCCTCCATCACCGCAACCAACGTCGCCAATCGCCGAGTCCTGCTCGACAACTCCCTCACCTTCGGCGGCTTCCACTTCAACGACCCGCGCCAGCTCTACGCCGAACTTCGCTACCGCTTCCGCTTCTAAACTCCCCGCTCCGCTATACACTCAAACTCAGCACTGTATGCGCCTGCTCACCCGATACATCCTCCGAGAAGTCGTCTCCTACGCCCTGCTGGGCGCGGTCCTCTTCACCTTCGTGCTCTTCATGCGAGACCTGCCCAAGATCCTCGAGCTGGTTGTCCGCGACTCCGCCTCCCTCACCGACGTCCTGCGCATCTTCGCCTACACCCTGCCCAACACCCTCACCTTCACCCTGCCCACCGCCGTCCTCGCCGGAATCCTGCTCGGCCTCAGCCGCCTCGCCGCCGACAGCGAGATCACAGCCATGCGCGCCTGCGGCATCGGGGTCTTCCGCTTTGTCGGCATCGTCTCCATCCTCGCCCTCGCCGCCCTCGGCCTTGGCCTGTTCAACGCCCTCGACTTCGCCCCGCATGCCGCTGGCAACCTGCTCAAGCTGGAAGACCAGCTCAAGACCTCGCAAGCCTCCTTCGAAGTCCAGCCCCGCGTCTTTTATGAAGACTTCAAGAACTACGTCCTCTACGTCCAGGACGTCCGTCCCGCCGCCGGCGCCGCCGCCTGGCACCACATCTTCCTCGCCGACCTCACCCAGCCCGCAAATCCCAACATCACCACCGCCGACCAGGCCCTCGTCTCCAACCCCGGCCCCGCCAACTCGCAATCCCTCCGCCTGCATCTGCTCGACGGAAGCCAGCACCAGATCTCCCCCACCGACCCCAACCAGTACGACATCTCCACCTTCGCATCCACCGACCTGCCCATCCAGTTCAACTCCCAGGACGACACACACGTCTCGCGCGTCGACACGCCGCTGCACGCGCTCTCGCTCCGCGAACTCCTGCAGCGCGCCCACACCCCCGGCCCCAACTCAGTGTCCCTCAACACCGCCGATGCGCGCGCCGCCCGCATCGAACTCAACACGCGCTTCTCCTATCCCTTCGCCTGCCTCGTCCTCATGCTCATCGGCGTCCCCCTTGGCCTCTCTTCCAAGCGCGGTGGCAAGAGCGCCGGAGTAGTCCTCACTCTGCTCCTCGTCTTCGCCTATTACCTCCTCTCCCTCATCGGCGACGCCTTCGCCAAGTCCGGCAAGCTCTCCCCTGCCCTCGGAGTCTGGGCCGCCAATCTCATCTTCACCGCCTTCGGCATTCTCCTATTGCAACAGCTCGCCGGAACCGGCTTCCTGATTCACTTCTTCCACTCCATCGCCGCGTCCCTCGGCAGGATGCTCTCCCCCATCGCCCCCTCGCGCATCCGGTCAACCCTCGCCGGGCTCACCCGCCCCACGTCCCACCCGGCCTCCAGCGCAGCCGCCGCACAGATCTTCTCCATCCACGCAGCCGCCGCCAGCGCGCCCGGTCCCAACCATCCCACCCACGCGCACCATCCCCGCCCAACCCTCGTCCAGCGCATGAGAAGCCTCTTCAATTCCAACTTCCCTCTCCTGCTCGACGAGTATGTCATGCGCGCCTATGCCACCAACTTCATCCTCTCCCTCGGCGCCTTCGCCCTGCTCTTCATCGTCTTCACCTTCTTCGAACTCATCGGCGACATCGTCCACAACCACACCGCGCTGGTCACCGTAGGCGATTACCTCCTCAACCTCATCCCCTACATCGTCTCCACCGTCACTCCGCTCTGCTCGCTGCTCGCCGTCCTCATCACCTTCGGCTCGCTTAACCGCAGCTCCGAGCTCACCGCCATGAAGGCCACCGGCGTCAGTCTCTACCGCATCGTCGCCCCTATCGTCGTCCTCGCCGCCATCCTCTCCGCGGCCCTCTTCGCCTTCAACGAGTCCTACCTCCCCGACGCAAACCGCCGCCAAGAGGCCCTGCGCGCCGAGATCAAAGGCAAGCCCGCACAGACCTTCCTGCTCCCCGGACGCCAATTCATCTCCGGCCAGTCCGGACCAGCCGGTTCGCCCGCGCGCATCTTCTACTACCAGGCCTTCGACGCTGACCGCGACATCTTCGCCAGCCTTACCGTCTTCGAGTTCGATCCCCAGACCTTCACCCTCCAGCGGCGCATCTTCGCCAGAAGCGTGCGCTGGGACCCCAACGTCAACCAATGGGCCTTCAACAACGGATGGCAGCGCACCTTTGCCAGCCAGACCGTCGCCTCCTACCAGCCCTTTACCATCGCCAGCTTCCCCGAGATCCACGAGCAGCCCGCCTACTTCAACAAAGAAGACATTCAGTCGCAGGAGATGAACTACAACGAGCTCACCGCATACATCGCCGATCTGCGCCAGTCCGGCTTCGACACCGTTCGCCTCCGCGTCCAGCTCGATCGCAAACTCGCAGACCCCGCCATCACCCTGGTCATGGCCCTCCTCGCCGTCCCCTTCGCCCTCTTCATGGGCAAGCGCGGAGGCATCGCAGGCATCGCCACCGCCATCGGTGTCGCCATCTCCTACTTCGCCGTCGCTGACACCTTTAGCGGACTGGGGAACATCAATACCCTCCCGCCCCTGCTCGCCGCCTGGTCGCCCGATCTCCTCTTCGCCATCGCCGGCTCCTACCTCCTCCTCCGGACCCCAACATAAACCACACCATCTTTTTTTAAATTAGGTAAATTAGGAAGTGACATGAAAACCACCTTTCCCCTCTCCGTCCTCGCCCTCGCTATCGCTGCGTTTCCTCTCGCCGCACAAACCGCCAAGCAGGCCGCTCCCCCCGCTGCGCAAAAGACCGCAACCAGCACACCGGCAACCGCCGCGGCAAAGAAGCAGGCACCCACTCAAGCCTGCGCCAAGCTGCCCGAGCTCTCCCCCAAGGTTCCCGCGCTTCCCGACGGCCTGCCCTGCGCCAAACCGCTCTACACCATCACCCTCAGCCCCACCGCCAAACTCAGCGACGTCTCTCCCATGGAAGACCCCAACCTGCGCGATGCCCTCGGCATTCAGTTGCCTTCCACCTTCTCGCTGAGCTACATCGACACCAAAGTCGGCAGCGGGGCCCGCGTCGCCCCGCGCAAGTGGTACACCATTCAATACACCGGCTACCTCGTCGATGGCACCAAGTTCGACTCCTCCTACGACCATCCCGACCACGCCCCCTTGTCCTTCCTGCAAGGTCCAGGCCCGCAAGGCCAGCGTCAGGTCGTTCCCGGAATGGACACCGGCCTCGACGGAATGCGCGTCGGCGGCAAGCGCCGCATCTTCATCCCCTGGCAGCTCGCCTACGGCCCCAACCAATACAAAAACATCCCGCCAAAGTCCTGGCTCATCTTCGACGTTGACCTCGTCAGTCAAAGCGACAAGGACCCAACGCCCAAGCCTCCTGCCCCTCCAGCCGCATCCGCTCCCAAACCGCCAACTCCGGCTGCGCCAACAACCCCGCTGGCTCCAGCCGCGTCCCCAGCTCCTGCCGCCACTGCGCCTAAACCGCCAACTCCGCCTGCGCCGGCAACCGCGCCGCAGCCTGCCGCACCTGCGCAGCCCGCCGCGCCTAAACCTTAACCTCACCCGCAAACCGATAGAAGGCCGGGGGCACGCCATAGCTCCCGGCCTTCTGTTTTGTCCTTTCACCATTCCGTTCGTCATCCTGTGCGCAGATCAAAATCTCCGTATTTGTTTTGCTTAAGGGCACGGGTTCACCCGTGCCGCTAGATATCCATTGAAACCGCGGCTTTAGCCGCTGAGTTCAGCTTTCAGTCCATCCACAACTTTGCCTGCGCACGCGCAAACTCATTCCGAGCGACCCTCTATACTTACCTCAGGCCCTCCGCTGCACTCTGCCTCTCCAAGGAGCCCCCCATG
>JBEKRR010000067.1:0-13268 GCA_049518555.1 Acidobacteriaceae bacterium | reverse complement strand
CGAGTACCGCATCTTCCCCCTCCGCGCACTATCTCTCGAACCCCGAACCTCGAATCTTGAACCTGATCTCATCTGCCCCCCCATCCTCGCCCCAACCGTCTGGCCCTGTCCCTGGCCGCTCGATCTGGCCGCCCTCAACCAGGCCGCCGCGCACGTCCTCGGCACGCACGACTTCACCTCCTTCGCCGCCGCAGACCCCGATCTTTCATCGCGCGAGTTTTCGCCTTTCGGAGGGAGCAGGGGGCTTCAGCCCCCTGAAAATAGCCAATGGATTCAAGGGGCTTTAGCCCCGGGCTTTCTGGCCCAACCAACAACCAGCAACCAGCAACCAACAACCTCCATCCGCACCATCACCCACTCTGAATGGCGCGCCGCCGGCGACCTCCTCATCTACCGCGTCACCGCCGACGGCTTTCTCCACCACATGGTGCGCAACCTGGTCGGCACCTTCGTCCAGGCCGGCGCCCACCGCCTCTCGCCGGACTCCATCCCCACGCTGCTCGCCGCCCGCGACCGCGCCAGTGCCGGCCCCACCGCCCCCGCCTCTGGCCTCTTTCTCGTCTCCGTCGACTACCCCGCTCCACTGGCGCTGTCATCCTGAGCGGAGCAGCTCGCGTTCTTTGCGAACTGCGCAGTCGAAGGACCCCGACGAACTCGCGCCCGCCTCAACCGCCCACCCCTTTCTCCCACAAAATCCCCGCCTTTGTTCTTTCTTACCCTTTACCCCTGACCCCTGACCACTGTTGTCAAGACCCTCGATGTCCAAAAATTAACATAACCAACACCCCATCAACCACTTACCTCCGAAAAATACTTGGCATACTAGTTTCCCTCCACGGCGTATAATTAAGTCAGTAAGCAAACAAAGAGACCCGGCCAACCGCCGGGCCTTCGCATTTAACCCTCAACCGCAGCAACGAAGTCCAGACTGAGTCCAGACTTAGTCCAGACCTGAACCATAAAAGTCCAGACTTAACATGCCTTTTTTGAAGACTTTAGTATTTTTTCGCACACACGGGAGAAACCGCATGACCGAAGCAGCCGCAACCGCCAGAATCTTCGCCTTTACTATGTCTCACGTGCTTAGCGCGAGCTTAATTGACATTTTTTGAATACTTTACGCTATTCACCCCCGGGGGGGGGTACAACCGGCCCGCATGCTGCTTCACCGCACCGTCAAGCTGTACGTCACCGAATGGCTCAGTTGCCCATCGGTCGCCGTCACCGTCACCGTATAGTTCCCCGGCGCGGTCCATGCCGGATTTTCGGCCGGCAGCTTGCCCGTGCAGCTGGTCAGCCCCAGCCCCATCGCCGCCAGCAGCACCAGCAGCAGCCCGCGGGTGCCCCACATCTCGAGTTTGAGATGTGGGAGGAAAACGCGCCAGCCCCTGCGTCGTCGCCACAGCAGCCAGCCGCTGGCCGCCGCCACCAGCCACAGCAGGCCCCGCCCGCCGAAGCCGCTGTAGCCGATCACCGTGTACTGCGATGTCGTCCCGATGCTCACCACCGTCGTCGCCGCCGCCGGCGGCGTCAGCGCAGCCGAACTCAGCGAGCACACTGCCGCCGTCGCCCCCGCCGCCACTGCGCAGCTCACAAACAGCGGCGCGCTGAACCCCGCAATCGGAGTCACGGTCGCGGTCGTCGTCGTTCCGTCGCCCGCCGCCACGCTTCCCGCCGTCGGGTTCAGGCTGATCGTGAAGTCCACTCCGGTGCCGCTCAGCGTTGCGTTCAGTCCGCTGTAGATCAGGCTGCCTGGCCCCGGCGAGTTCGCCGCGCTCACCGCGAAGCTCCCACTCTGCGCCCCCGTCGCCGCCGGCTTGAAGGTCACGCCGATCTGGCAGCTCGCCAGCGCCGCCAGCGAACTGCCGCACGCCGCCTGGTTCACCGCATACTCGCCCGCGGGAGTGGTCGCAAACACCGGCACGGCCAGCGGCTCACTGGCGTTGCTGGTCAGCGTCAGCGTCTGCGGCGCGGAGGCAAAGCCCACGTCCTGGTTGCCGAAGCTCAGCGACCCCGGCGTCAGCGTGAATCCCGGCACGCCCGTCCCGGTCAGCGTCGCCGTCAGCGTGATGCCCGCCGACAGCACATTCAGCGTCGCGCTCTCCGCGCCCAGCAGGCTCGGCGTAAACACCACCGTGATCGGGCAGCTCGTCCCGGCCGCCACCGCGCCGCAGCCGTTCGACGTGAGGTTGAAGTCCGCGGCGTTCGTCCCGGTAAACACCACCGACGACACCTGCGCCGCGAAGCTCGAATTGTTCGTCCAGGTAAAGGTCTGCGGCGCGCTGGGGTACGTCACCGCCTCCGGCCCGAAGTCCTGCGTCAGGGGCGCCAGCGAAGGCTGCCCGCCCTCGTCCGTCAGCTCGAACAGCATGTACTCCAGCAGCTTCTCCTGCGGCGTCATCGACGCACTGACGTTGCATTCGTTGGGGAAGAGCGTACCGGCTAAAACACTGGAGTTCTCCACATGGTATTCGTTGTACAGAACGCGTCCGCACTGGTTCGGAGTCGGGTTGGTGGCAGATGGAATCGGTGTGTCAAAGACGAACTGCATCACCGGATTGCTATAGTTCGAATTGTTCAGCGTAAGCCAAGACTGCGTCGGCGCAATCACGCCGTTCTGGTCGATCCGCAGCGTATTGAGTGCCATCTGTGCCGGGCTTATCGAAGCGCCGACGTTCTGCAACCATGTTGCCAGCGTCTGTCCCGCCGTGAAGCTGGTATTGACGGTTGCTGTACCCGAAGACGGATTTGGAGTAATGGAACTTCCTGCCATGAAACTGGCTGTCCAATTGGCGACGCTGTTGAATGGTGGATTCTGAAACATCCACGCATAACCGTAATGGCTGGTGTAGACGCGTCCGCCGTCGTTCGCAAAGGCAATCAGGTTCTGCAGCTCAGCGTCTGGCTTCGCGTAGGCGCCGCCCTCGCAGGGAAGCATCAGCACGTCGTACTGATTAAGCGTCGAAGCAGTAGCCATCAGCGAATCCTGGGTCGGCGTTTTAGCGTCGAGGGTCACACCAGCACCTTGACCATTTGTTCCGCCGCCAAAAAGGTTGATTCGCCCTGTGCCGCCGGGATCGGTGAACTCCGATTGGTTGATCCCCATCTTCAGCAGCACGCACTCCACCTGGTCCGCCGACCCCGTCGCAATCGCGATCAGCGGAATGTCGCCCTGCGTATGGTTCTGCGGCATACTCAGAATCATCGTGGTATTGCTGCATGCGACCGTATTCACCGTCGACTGCACCCGCCAACGGCCGGAGACGGCGACGATCGGTATGTTCGCTCCCACCGGCATATCGACCAGCGTGAACTTGCCGTGTACGTCCGTGATTGTCCCCACCAGCGGCGATCCCGAGGGCGGCGAGCCGGAGATCGGGCAGCTCACCCCCGGAGTGAACGCCTCCACCGGCGCATTCGGGACGTACACCGTCACATTGGGCAGCGGGTCCGTCCCATTCGGCGCGTACACCACCCCGTTCACCGATGTAGTCCCGTTGCCCGGGCATTTTATCTGTTGCAGACACAGCCCCGTGCACGTCTGCGCGCAGGCCGCGCCGCTCAGACCCAGTCCGAGTCCGAGTCCCAGCGCGACGATCGGCACTATGGAGAAACTTCGCATGGTGGGCCTGCCCGGCGAATCGCTAAAACCTGCTACCATTCGCAGGAGTTTACACTGAATCCGTTATACCCGTTTTTTTTCGCGGCGCGTTGCAATCGGTAGACGTTTCTTGTGGCAGAGTTCGATACCTCCAGTGCATCGCCGCGCAATCGATTTGAATCTGACCATTGGATTGTCCTCAATCGGCAATCGGTTCAGCAACCGTTTCGCAAGCAGAATAAAGGGAGGAGGAGAATGAACAGCCCGCGCACCCGAGAGACCTCCTCGTCCCACCGAAACGGACTTCGCCGCCGCCTCGACGCGCTCGCCCTCGCCCTCCTGCTCGCCTGCTGTCTCTCCGCCCTGGCGCGCGCCCAGTCCCTGCCCACCGCCAGCCGCATCGGCGACCTCCAGTTCGGCGGCGGCTTTGCCCTCGGCAACTCCACCTACAACTTCAACAAGCTCAGCCTCACCGGAGGCACAGCCTACGCCACCTTCGACAAGCGCGACTACTGGGGCTTCGAGGCCGACTTCCGCCAGGTCCGCCCCTCCACGGACGCCACCATCTACGAGCGCACCTACGAGGTCGGCCCCCGCGTCTTCTTCCACCGCGGACGCCTCGCACCCTACGGCAAAGTCCTCATCGGCCGCGGCGTCTACAACTTCTCCGGCAACATCGCCAACATCGCCTATAACCTCTACACCGTCGGCGGCGGCGCAGACTTCAGTCTCACCCCAACCATCAACCTCCGCGCCGACTACGAACTCCAGAACTGGCTCAACTTCCCCCTCGCAACCCTCCGCCCCAACCTCTTCACCATCGGCGCCGCCTACCACTTCCGCATCTACCCCAAGCCGCCGCGCTGATTGCCGCGACGCCCGCGCTACTCCTCCTCCAGATACGCCCGCGAGTTCAGCAGCGGCCGCTCCATGCTCCTCACCCACTCCGTCATCTCCGCCCCGCTCTTGCCCGACGCCTGGTCGCGCCCGAACTCGTTGCGCATGGCCTGCATCTTCGCCTCCACGTCGTCCAGCGCGCTCAGCAGCACAGCCTCCGGCGTCATCGGCAGCTTCGGCGACCCGAACTCGTACCTCCCGTGGTGGCTCAGGATCATGTGCTCCACCAGCACCCGCAGCTTGTCGGGAAATCCCGCCAGCCCCGCCACCTTCTCGCGCAGCATCCCCTGCGCAATCGAGATGTGCCCGATCATCTGTCCCTCCAGCGTGTACCCGAAGGTCGTCCCCCAGTACAGCTCCCGCGTCTTCCCGATGTCGTGCAGGATCGCGCCCGTCACCAGCAGGTCCGCATCCACCTCGGGATAGAACGGCGCCGTCGCCCGGCACACCCGCACCAGCGTCACCACATGCTCCAGCAGCCCGCCGATCCACGCATGGTGCAGCATCTTCGCCGCTGGCGCCGCGCGGTACGCCGCCCCGATCTCCTCATCGTCCAGAAACGCAAACACCAGCCGCCGCAGCTCCGCTTTCTTGAACTCTCCCACATAGCCGCGCAACTCCGCCCACATCTCCCCAATGTCGAACTGCGTGGTCGGCACAAAGTCCGCCGCATCCACCTCGCTTTCCGCCGCCAGCCGCATCTTGGTCAGCGTGATCTGCCACTTCCCCTGATACTTCGACACCTGCCCCTGTACCTTGACGTAGCAGCCCTCGCTGCACGTCGCCACCGCCGATGCAATCTCCTCCCACATCCGCGCCTCGATCGTCCCCGTCTTGTCGCCCAGCGTCAGCGCCAGATACTGCCCCGCGCCCGTCTTCTTCTCCCGCACCGACATCGACGACACCGCAAAGAACGTCGTCACCGCCGCCCCATCGAACTTCGCCGCGTCCACCACATAGAAATCTTTCATGCCCCCAGCATACCCCCGCCCGCTGAAAAACTCCGCGTTCTTAAGCGCACATCTTTACCGCCTGCAAAAACCCCGTTTTGCTTCAGGGCACCGGTTTACCCGTGCTGTAAGCAAACCCTTTTTAAAAGGAAGCGCTCCCTCGATTGTTTCGCAATCGAGGGAGCGCAAAAGAACTACTTCGCCGCGGCGGGGCTCGCCGGCGCGCTGGGCTGCGCGTCCGCGGGCACCGTCACCGCAGGCACCGCCGGCGGCGGGCTCACCACCGGCTCGCCGTTCTCGCGCACGCTCTTGGGCGGAATCGGCGTCGCCTCTGGTTTGGCCTTGGGTGGCGCGGGGGCCTGTCCCTGTAGCCGCTCCTTCGCTGCTCCCTTCACCCGCTTCTTCTTTTTCTTGGCCGCCGTATCTCCACTCAGTCCCAGCGGCGCGGACTGCATCTGCTGCGCCGCCTTCTCCTCTGCGGCCATCGGGGCCGGGGCCGACGCGGCCTTCTCCTTCACCTTCGCCGCCTTCGCCGCGTCCCTTCTTGCCTTGTCTTCGATCGGCGCGCGATCGCTGTACCTTGTCTTCTTCCGCGCCGCCGCCTTGGGAGCAAGCGGTTCGTCGTCCGCTGCCACATCCGCCGTCTGCTCGATCGGCGCAATCGCCGCGCCCGGCGCGGGCAGCGCGCTCGGGGCCGCGCCCAGACCCTGGTCTGCGCCAGAGGCCATCGTCTCCTCCGGCGAGGCCGGAAGCGAGTTTCGCGGGGCCTGCCCGAAGCGGATCTTCTCCCGCCGGATCTTCTTGGGCTTCTTGCCTGCGGCCACCGTCCTGGTCTTCGCGCCGGCAGAGTTCGCCCCCGGCGTCGCCGTCGGGCCCGCAGCTCCCGGCTTCGCACCCCTGGCCGCCGCAGAACCCGCCGTCGCAGAACCCGCCGTCGCTGTCCCGCCCGTCGCTGCTCGCCCGCGATCGAGCCGCGCCTTCTGCGCCTCCTTCTTCTTCGCCGCAGGCGCGGCATACGCCGAAAACACCGGTTTGGTCTGCTTCGCGCTTGCGCCCGTGTCCACAAATCCCGGCGCAATGTCGATGTACGCCTTCTCCCGCAGCCCCGTCAGATAGGTCCGCAGCGCAGGCTGGATCGCCTCGCTATAGATCGCCTCCTGCACCTGCTGTTCCACCGCGTTCAGCGGAGGAATCCCCGCCTGCGTGTGTTCCGTCACCTTCAGCACCACAAATCCCTGCCGTGTGCGGATCGGTGCGGTCCATTCGCCTGCCTGTAGCGCAAACACCGGGTCCTCCAGCGCACTCGACCCCAGCGCGCCGCGTTTGAACTCGCCCAGGTCTCCGCCTTTCGCCGCCGTCTGCCCGCCTGAGAGCTGCTTCGCCATCTCCTCAAAGCTCGCTCCCGCCTTCAGCTTCGCCTCCACGTCCTCCGCTCTGGACTTGGCCTGCGCAATCGCTGCATCCGTCGCGTCGTCCGGCGTCGCCACCAGGATCTCGCTCAGCCGGACCTGCTCCGGCTCTGCGTACTCCTGCTTGTGCGCTTCGTAGTAGGCCTGCTCCTGCTTGGCCGTCAGCCGCAGCGTCTGGCCCACCTCCTGGCCCACCACCTTCTGGGTGATGATGCTGTTCTTGATGTTCGCCTTGAAGTCCTCATACGAGATGCCCGACTGGACCACCGCCTTCTCCAGGTCCTCCATCGTGTCGAACTTGTTCTGCTTGCGGATCTCGTCCAGCCGCCGGATCACATCCGCGTCGGCGTTGATGTCCAGCTCCTTGCCGCGCGACAGCAGCAGTTGCTGGTCGATCATGTCGCGCAGCAGGTCCTTCTGCCGCTCGGCCTGCTCCTCCGCCGTCAGGTTCGACCGCCGCACCTCCTCCTGCAACTCCGCTGCCGCGCGCATATAGTCGCTGCGGTCGATGATCTGGTCGTTCACGCGAACGATCTCGTCCTCCACCACCGTACCGTTGGTCGTGATCGCCGGCGGCTCCGGAATCGTCATCTGCGGCGCCGGCGCCTCGACCGGGCTCTGGTAGCGCGGCACCTGCACCTGTCCCCGGGCCGCACCCGCCGCCGGCAGCGCAACCGCCACCAGCAGCGCCAGCCCGCGGCTCCCGCGCAAAACCCGCCGCCCCGCCCCATTCCCCAACCTGGTCCGCATCGCATCCACTAATTTCAAGCTCACCAATCTCAAAAGGCCTCTCTCGCTTCCCTTGCCCCAAAAAACATCCCGCACCTTGCAAACCGATCGTCCGCTCCGTACGCAACAATCCGCTCACCCCATTCTATCTCTATCTGCCCCGCCCCGCCCCGCACCAATCCCCAACTCTCACTCCCGGCCGCGCAGCGCGCAGGAGCAAAGAAACGCGCTCCCCGCCGCCTCCGCCCTGCTGCCCAAACCGATGTATACTCGTCCTAAGCTGGACTGGAGTTTTTCCTGGGCAACCCGGCCTCCCGCATCCCTTCCCGCCCATCTTCGAGGTAATCCAAGCCGATGGCCCCACGCACCCGCCGCGCACTCTTCTCCGTCACCCTCTTTCTGGCAAGCTGCGCCCTCGCCGGCTCCTTCATCAGCAACAAGGTCGCCGCCCAGTCCGCCACGGACGAGTCCACCCTGCGCGACTCCCTGCACCAGTTCACCGACGTCTACAGCCTGGTCGAGCAGAACTACGCCGAGCCGCTGGACGCCGACAAGATCGACCGCGCCATCTACGACGGCGCCATCCCCGGCATGTTGCACGCCCTCGACCCCCACTCCACCTTCTACGACCCCAAGGCCTTCGCCCAGATGCGCGAGGAGCAGCACGGCAAGTACTACGGCGTCGGCATGACCATCCAGCCCCTGGCGGACAAAGCCGGCGTCCTGCACGTCATGGTGCTTGCCCCGTTCGAGGGAACGCCCGCGTTCAAGGCCGGAATCCGTCCCGGCGACATCATCCTCTCGGTCGACGGCAAGTCCGCCGATGGCCTCGACTCCGCCGCCGTCGCCGCCATGCTCAAGGGGCACAAAGGGACCCACGTCCTGGTCTCCATGCAGCGCGAGGGCCATAACGGCCCGCTCACCTTCGACCTCGTGCGCGACGAGATTCCCCGCGACTCCGTCGATATCGCCTTCCTGCTCAAGCCCGGCATCGGATACATCCATGTCACCAACTTCATGGAGACCACCAGCCGCGAGGTGGGCGACGCGCTCGACAACTTCCAGGCCGCCGGCTCCCTGCACGGCCTCATCCTCGACCTGCGCAACAACCCCGGCGGCCTGCTCAACGAGGCCGTCGATGTCTCCGGCAAGTTCCTCAAGGAGGGCCAGATCGTCGTCTCCCAGCGCGGCCGCGCCTTCCCCGACCAGGTCTACCGCGCCGCCCACGGCGAAGCCGGCTCCGACAAGTACCCCATCGTCGTCCTAGTCAACCGCAACACCGCCTCCGCCGCCGAGATCGTCTCCGGCGCCCTGCAGGACCACGACCGCGCCCTCATCGTCGGCGAGACCACCTTCGGCAAGGGCCTCGTCCAGACCGTCTTCAACACCTTCGACGACACCGGCCTCGCCCTCACCACATACCACTACTACACCCCCTCCGGCCGCCTCATCCAGCGCGACTACAACGGCGTTTCGGCCTACGACTACTTCTTCGTCCGCGACGGCGCCAAGAAGGCCGACAAATCCAACCTCGAAGTCAAGCTCACCGACTCCGGCCGCACCGTCTACGGCGGCGGAGGCATCACCCCAGACGAGAAGATCGACTTGCCCGACCTCAACCGCTTTCAGATCTCGCTGCTGCAACAGCCGAACTCCGTCTTCTTCATCAACTTCGCCAAGCACTACCTGGCATCCCACACCGTCTCCCGCGACTTCGCCGTCGACGACGCCGTCCTCCAGCAGTTCAAGGACTTCCTCAAGGCCAATCAGATCGACTTCAGCGACGCCGACATCGCAGCCAACCTCGACTGGATCAAAACCAACATAAAAGCCGAGCTCTTCACCTCCCAGTTCGGCCAGCTCGAGGGCCTCAAGGTCCGCGCCCAAGCAGACCCCGAGATCGCCAAGGCCATCACCTTCCTCCCCGAAGCCATGGCCCTCGAAGACCGCGACAATGGCCCCCAGAAAACCGCCAGCCTCGCCCAATAGACCCGATTCACGTCTTCCTCTTTGCTCGTCATCCTGAGCGGAGTTTGGCGCGCACTCGCGCCAAACGTAGTCGAAGAGCCTGTCCTGAGCTTGTCGAAGGAACCTGCGGTTGCGTGTTGATAATCGTCATCCTGAGAGGAGTTTGGCGCGCACTCGCGCCAAACGCAGTCGAAGGACCCCGACGAACTTCGCTTCGCCCATACCCTCCGCACCTTTCTCCCAATCAATCCGCTTTTCGTTCTTCGGAGCGAGCGTGGGGCTTCAGAGGGTGCTGAAAACTCACGTTTTTGTCTTTCGGAGGGAGCAGGGGGCTTCAGCCCCCTGAAAAAAGCCAATGGTTTCAACGGGCTTTAGCCCCGGGCCTTCTGCACTCTCACTCAAATCATTTGCAATGGAAAGAAACGCTGAAGAGAAAACCCTGGAGCGGGAGACGGGGATCGAACCCGCAACCAACGGCTTGGGAAGCCGCTACTCTACCATTGAGCTACTCCCGCTTCACCTCAGAATTATACCCGCAACCCTCCCCGCAACGATTTGGCAGGCCTCTTTGTTTGTCATGCTTTTTTGTTTGTCATTCCCGCAGCCGGGGTCCCCAACGAGCGCACTTACTCGTTGGGGTAGACAGGGAATCTGCTTTTGTCCTTTCTCCCCCTCCGCCTTCTGCGCTACTCTTATCCCGCATCGCCGCCTGCTCCCCGCAGAGTTCCCCAGGAGACCCCTCATGCCCATCCTTCGCAACCGTCTCGCGCTCCTCACCGCCAGCCTCTTCCTCGCTTCATCCCTTAGCGTCGCCCAATCCGCGCCCGCCGCGGCGCCCGCCGCCAAGCCCGAGCAATCCGTCGCCCAGAGGATCGCCGCATCCAAGGCCCTGCTCGACATCAACACCGCCACCGCCGCCCAGCTCAAGGCCCTCCCCGGCATGGGCGACGAGTACGTCCGGCGCATCATCGCCGGCCGCCCCTACACCGCCAAGAACCAGCTCACCACCCGCGGCATCATCCCCCAGTCCGCCTACGAACAGATCCGCGAACTCATCATCGCCCACCGCCCCAAGCCGTAGCGCGGCCGCCGCGCCGTCCCCGCGTTGACAAAGCTCCCACCAGCCGGTAACTTCAGTACAGATGAGCTTTTCGACCCAGCATCGAGGGCACCACCATCACCATGCGCAGCGCGTGTTGGCGGCAGTGTCCGGTCGGGCGAAGTAACGAAACCCACATCAGGATTGCAAAGGCCCGCCGACGCGCACACCGCGAGCGGGCCTTTTTGCTGCCCGCCGTCGGATCAGGGTCTCATGTTTATGTTGTCATTCTGACCCTGACCCTGAGCGCAGCCGAAGGGGAAGGGGAAGAATCCCCGCATTTGTTTTCGTTCAACCGAGAAAGAGAGAGATACGATGGACGCAGTGAATAACCCACCCGCAATCGACTTCGCCAAGATGGACGGCCTCGTCCCCGGCATTGTCCAGGACGCCCGCACCGGCCAGATGCTCATGCTCGGCTTCCTCAACGAAACCAGTTACCGCAGGACGCTGGACTCCGGCTTCGTCACCTTTTGGAGCCGCACCCGCCAGAAGCTCTGGATGAAGGGCGAGACCAGCGGCAACCGCCTGCGCGTCGTCACCGCCTTCACCGACTGCGACAATGACGCCCTGCTCTTCCGCGTCGTGGTCGAGGGCGACGGCCTGGTCTGCCACGAGGGCACCGTCAGTTGCTTCACCAAACCAATTCCCATGCCAAACTCCGCGGAGGAAAAATAATGGCCAACAAACTCAAGCTTGGAATCCCCAAAGGCAGCCTGCAGGACGCAACCATCGCGCTCTTCGAGCGCGCCGGCTGGCGCATCGCCGCCAATGGCCGCAGCTACTTCCCCGCCATCGACGACCCCGAGATCGAGTGCATGTTGGTCCGCGCGCAGGAGATGGCGCGCTACGTCGAGCACGGTGCCCTCGACGCCGGCCTCACCGGCAACGATTGGGTCCTCGAAAACCAGACCGACGTCGAGTACGTCACCAGCCTCACCTACTCCAAGGTCAGCCGCCAGCGCGTCAAGTGGGTGCTCGCCGTGCCCGAGGACTCGCCCTTCCAGAAGCCCGAAGACCTCGCCGGCAAGATCATCGCCACCGAGCTGGTCGAGTTCACCCGCCGCTACTTCGCCGCGCGCAACATCCCCGTCAAGGTCGAGTTCAGTTGGGGCGCCACCGAAGTCAAGCCCCCCACCCTCGCCGACGCCATCGTCGAGGTCACCGAGACCGGCTCCAGCCTGCGCGCCAACCGCCTGCGCATCATCGAGACGCTCATGGAATCCGAAACCCAGCTCATCGCAAACAGGTCCGCCTTCGCTGACCCGTGGAAGCGCGGCAAGATCGAGAACATCTCCCTGATGCTCAACGCAGCCATCGCCGCGCAGGGCCGCGTCGGCCTCATGCTCAACGCGCGCAAATCCCTCCTCGACGAAATCGTCGCGCAGCTCCCCGCGCTCAACTCGCCAACCATCTCGCACCTCAGCGACCCCGCGTGGGTCGCGCTCAACACCATCCTCGACGAGGCCGTCGTCCGCGACGTCATCCCCCGGCTCAAGGCCGCCGGCGCCACCGGAATCGTCGAGTATCCCCTCAGCAAGGTAGTTTTATAACCATGAAAACGACTGGCGCCGATGAACGCAGACAAAAATCGAATTGATTTTGATCGGTCGAATCGGTGCTTATCGGTGTTAAGGTCTTAGGAAAATCAGATGAAGCTGGTGCGAACATTTGGTCGGACCAAAAAGACCGCCGCCGCGTTGATCGAGACAATAGAAAAACGCGGCGCGCTCAACACCTCGAAGGTCGGGCCAGTCGTGCGCCGTATCCTCGCCGATGTTCAGCAGCGCGGCGATGCTGCCCTGCGCAGCTACGCCGCCAAGCTCGACGCCCTGCCGCCCGGCGCGGCGCTGCTCGTCTCACCTGACGAGATGAAGACCGCGTGGAACGCCACGACTCCCACGCTACAGGCCGCAATGCGCGCCGCGCAGAAAAACATTCGCGCCTTCGCCGATGCGCAGCGTCCGAAAGAGTGGACCATCGCTCCCGCCCCCGGCGTCGCCACCGGCCAACTTGTGCGTCCCCTCGAATCCGTCGGCTGCTACGTTCCCGGCGGCCGTTACCCACTCCCCTCCACGCTCCTGATGACCGTCACACCCGCGCAGGTTGCGGGCGTCGAGCGCATCGTCGTCTGCTCGCCCAGGCCAGCCCGCGAGACATTGGCCGCCGCCTGGCTCGCCGGCGTCACCGAGTTCTACCGCGTCGGCGGAGCGCAGGCCATCGCAGCCCTCGCCTTCGGCACTGCCTCCATCCCCCGCGTCAACAAGATCGTCGGCCCCGGCAATCTCTACGTCACCGCCGCAAAAATCCTCGTCTCGGCAGAGTGCGGCATCGACATGCCCGCCGGCCCCACCGAAATCGTAGTCTGCAGCCAGACCGGCAATCCCGCCGGAATCGCCGCAGACCTCGTCGCCCAGGCGGAGCACGATCCCGAGGCGCTCGCCGTCCTCATCACCGGCAACGCCGCGCTCGCCCAGGCAGTCCAGGCCGAAGTTAAAACTCAGTCGCAACGAAACGCCATCGCAAAACAGTCCCTCGCCGCGCAGGGATTTATATTCGTAACCGAATCCGTTGCAGAATCGCGCGCGCTCACCAATCGCCTCGCGCCCGAGCAT
>JBEKRR010000066.1:0-24734 GCA_049518555.1 Acidobacteriaceae bacterium | reverse complement strand
CTACCGGAGCAGGCGCTGGCGTGGCTTTCTGGGCCGTTTCGGCCACAGTGGCCGCTGCCGGAGCAGGCGCCGGAGTCGCTGCCGGAGCATGCGTTGGAGTCGCTGCCGGAGCAGGCGCCGGAGTCGCTACCGGAGCAGGCGAGCCCGCTGTATTATGTAGGGCCGGCGATGGCGTGGCTTTCTGGGCCGTTTCGGCCACAGTGGCCGCTGCCGGAGCAGGCGCCGGAGTCGCTGCCGGAGCAGGCGTTGCAGTCGCTGCGGGGGCAGGCGTTGGAGTCGCTGCGGGAGCAGGCGCCGGAGTCGCTGCCGGGGCCGGGTTGCTCGCAGGGGGCTGCTCCGGATTGAGCGCCGGGGCCGCTGGATGTGGATTCAGGTTCCTCCCCAGCGACTTGTCGAACTTGCCCGTATTCAGGGTAGGAATCGGAAGGTCCGGCTGTCTGGGTTCGGCCGTATCGGTCAGAGGGTCCACCAGAGTTGGCGTAACCACAACCACCAACTCAGTCGTTGCGTGGTTGACGTTCTTCGATTTGAAGAGCGCTCCCAGAATTGGAATGTTGGCGGCGCCCGGCGTCTTGCTCATGATGTCCGTGGTCCGCTGGTCCAGAAGGCCCGAGATGGCAAAGCTCTGATCGCTGCGCAGCTCAACCTCGGTCTCCGCCCTGCGCGTGGCCAGTGCGGGGATCGTAAATCCGGCGATCGTAACTGAATTGGTATAGTCCAGCGAACTTACTTCGGGCGCCACTTTCAGTCGAATCGATCCATCCTCGTTCACGGTGGGTGTGAACTCCAGTTTCACGCCATACTGCCGGAACGTGATCGTAACCACCGACCCGCTGCCATTGGAGCCGGGCTGGAGCATGGGAAAGGGGAACTCGCCGCCGGAGAGAAAGTCCGCCGTCTTGCCGCTGATGGTCGTGATCGTGGGTTCGGCCAGGATCTGCAGCACCTGTTTGCTTTCCAGGTCCTTCACCGTCGCGCCCAGGTTCAATTTCGAGCTGTACAGCAGAAAATTCAACGGGTCGGTGGTCGTCAACGAGCCGCTGGCTGTGCCATTCGCGCTATACGTCGCGATCGAGGCGTACTGCGATGTGGTTGTGGACGCAAGGAAGCTGGTGTTTCCGCCCGGGTTGAATAGATTGATGCCCAACTGCTCGGCTTTGCTGCGGTCGACTTCCAGGATCCGCACCTTCAGCCTCACTTGTTTCGGATGGTCGGGCGAAACCGTCAGTGCATTCGCCACTTCTTTGGAATACAGCCCGGCCAGTTTTACCGCCGTATCGGCTAGCGCGTCGCTGCCCACTTTGCCGCTCAGGGTTACGCGGTCCCCGCTTCCCTCGATGTTGACCGCATCGCCGTGCATCGCCTCGGACATGGCGCTGCGCAGCCCCGCAACATCCAGGTCGGACGACACAACGTACGACTGCGCCTGCCCTGCCTCGTCCAGAATCACCAGCGAGCTGATCCCGGAGCCCATCGCCGTCACAACAATCTGGTTCGGACTCAGCGTCACCGAGTTGAGCATGTTGGGATCGGACAGATACACGCGGCGCAGGCGGCTCCGCGTATTCAGAAACAGGGAGTGCCCAACCGTCACGTGCAGCATCTCCGCCCCGGACGTCACCCGGCTGATGCTGCCCGAAGCGCCCGGAATGGGTGACCCGGCGATGTTGGAGACAGCAGCCACCTCGGAAACCGCCGCGGCTTGCGCGGCACAGGCCACAGACAGCGCCACCGTCGTCAGTACGGCCGCCGCCGCCGCAACTCCTGCTCGCGCCATCGGGAATGCCGATTTTTTTGGGTCCTTGTACATTTTGCGTCTCACTGGAAATCGTCCATCCTCTGTGATTTGCCCAGGATGGTCTCAACCGAATATGTCTTGATTACAGGCGGTTCCGGCGGTTTGGGAGCTTCCTTCACCGGGGGCGGCTCGATTCCCGACAGTTGTGCCAGAAGCGCGGGCGGCCCTTTGAACTCCTCACGGTCAACTCCGTTTCTCAGTACAAAATGGACCGTGCCCTGGTTGCTTGCCAGTACGACCCGTTCCGCATCTTCCGGCTTTACCAGCAGTGTCACCACAGTCGAAACGGTCGCTTTGCCTTCGGGATCGGGCTCGGTCTTCTGCCCGGCCGACAGCACCTCCGCGTCCTGCAGCACCGTGAACGTCACTGGGTCCGGTGAGTTGCTCGTATGCAGCGTCACCAGAACGTCCACATGCGTGCCGGGAAGCAGAAACCCGGCCACCCCGATTACCTCGTCGGTGCGCAGCGCGATCAGCCGCATGCCGCTCGGGATCTTCGCCGTTATGCCGATGCCGGACCCGGGACTGGACAACTGCCGCTCCAGAATCGGCTCCCCTTCCGACAGCGGATACAGTACGATGCGCCCGATCAATGCGCCCGGCGTGGTGAATGCCCCGTTCAGCGGCACCGATGCCGGCCAATCGACCATGCGCAGGTTCTCCGCCCGGATCACCTGATCGGCCTCCAGGTTCGCCGCCGCCGCCACATACTGGCTCTTCGCCGGCGGTGGCGCCGGTCCGCCTTTCTTCGCAAACTTCGCGCTCAGCCAGAGCGTAAAGACGCCCGAAACCAGAAGCGCGATGATAAATGCGGAGGTGAGCCGACGATTCATTTCCCTGCACCCCTAGTTATGCAACCTGAAAATACAGCGTTAATATGCACCCGCCGGCGATCGCCAACGCATATGGCAACCGCAGGGTTCGCGCATTCGAGATGTTGAGGTCTGGATGCGGTTGCAGCCCCTTGTGCCGGTGGTGCGTGAACAGCTCGCCCACATTCATCAGCGTCTCTTGCAGCTTGCCGCGCACCAGCGCCAGGCCTACCGCCATCACTCCCCCGGCGATCGCCGTCAGCGCCAGGATGGTTGCTATGTGGTCCATGCCGGCGATGCATCCCACCGCCATGATCAGCTTCACGTCCCCGGCCCCCATGCCGCCCGCCAGATAGAACACCAGAAACACCAGCCCGCATATCGCTCCCGCGGCCAGCGCACTGAGCATCTGCCTCCATCCGCCCAACGCCAGATGCAGGAATAGTCCAATCAGGAACGCGGGCAAGGTGACAACGTTGGGCACCCGCCTGCTCTTCACATCGAAGACGGAGCCCACAATGGCGCAGGCGGTGGCGGTTGCCGGATATGTCAGTTCCGATTGAAACAGTGTCATCGTGCGTTCCCGGTGGGGTCCTGAGAGGGGCGTTATGGCATTGCAATTTTCGTTGTGGTAATGCGCTAAGGTCCGTGGTCTAACGTGCTGTCCTTTGCTACGGTCTTTGGTCTTTCTTGGCGCATCCCCTGGTGCGTTGTTTAGCTCAGGCAACGGCGGTAGCGAGTGCGCTGCCTATGCTGTTGAAGGTGTTCCCAATGGAATTGGAGAGACTGCTTATCGAGGAGACGGCGCCGAGACCGACCAGCGCCGCAACCAACGCGTACTCAATCAGGTCCTGTCCCGAATCCTCCTTCACCAGCCTCTCCAAAAGCTGCTTGACATCTTCCATGTCTTTCCCCTTCCCGGTTGCTTGTCCGTCATATCTACGGCTTGCGTGAGCGACACTGGCGACGGGCCCGCAGGACAAGGTCGTTTTCGTTGTGCCAATCGGACGGCCGGTCCAATTAGGTCGGAAGCAGCTTATGTGAGCGCCCGCATCGAATGCTCACATAGGCCGTCTCCAGGTTTATGCAACAGCGGCATCGAGCCCGCTGCCTATGGCGTTGAAGCTGTTCTTCAGGGAGTTGTCGAGTCCGCTGATCGCGGCGACCGAGCCAAGACCGACCAGGGCCGCTACCAACGCGTACTCAATCAGGTCCTGTCCTGAATCCTCCTTCACCAGCCTCTTCAAAAGCCGCTTTACATCTTTCATGTCTTTCCCCCTCTGGTTGCTTGTCCGTCATATCTACGTCTTGCGAGAGCGACACTGGCGACGGACCCGCAGGACAAGTTGGTTGTGCCAATCGGACGCCCGATCCAATTGAGTCGGAAGCAGCTTATGTGAGCGCCCGCATCGAATGCTCACATAAGCCGTCTCCAGGTTTAGGCGGTGGAAGAAGCGAGCCCGCTGCCTATGGCGTTGAAGCTGTTCTTGAGGGAGTTGTCGAGTCCGCTGATCGCGGCGACCGACCCAAGACCTACCAGGGCCGCTACCAATGCGTACTCAATCAGGTCCTGTCCTGAATCCTCCTTCGCCAGCTTCACAAAAAGCTGTTTTACGTTTGCCATGTTTTTTCCCTTTCTCTGTTTTTTTCGATCATTTCACCTGCGAGTGCGACGCCAATCGCAGGACAATCTCGTTGCGCCAATCGAACGGCAGGCCTTGCGGTGAAGGAAGCGGCTTATGTGAGCGTCGACGTCTAACGCTCACATAAGCTCTGTCCGGCTTTAGATGACTGAGGTGGCGAGTTGCGAGCCGATGCTGTTGAAGGTGTTCGAAATGGAGTTCTTGAGAGCGGTGATGGATGCGACCGCGCCCAGACCGACCAAGGCCGCGACCAACGCGTACTCAATCAGGTCCTGGCCCGAATCTTCCGTCATCAGGTTCTTCAGAAGCAGTTTCATGTTTATTTCTCCTCGTTCGGTTTTCCGCGGCACTCCGGCCTTGCGAGTCCCTGGGGATAAGCCGAGAGTAGGGCTGGTGCGCAGGATTGGAAATCCCCAGGAAGTGTCATCAAGTAACACTTAAGTTCGCCATGTTCCTCCGTATCTTTTTGTATCTAGGGCATTTATCCAGACCGCCGGGAATGGAAACAAATGTGCCCCCATCCTGATGCACTGCATCCCGCACCGCCGCGCGCAACCCGGCTGCTTCCCTTCCCAAACGGAAAGGAAGGCAGCGGTCGCTGCACTGGATGGTTTGCCTGGTTGCTTAGGGAGGCGCGGAAGACCGCGTGGCTTTTCGCGCCTTATTGAATGATCGGCATCTGAGACGCGCTCTTCAGGGTGATTGAGTTCTTCGGCACAAACGGCATCGTGATCGGAAATACATACGTGATCTGCACCACCACATAGTCGCTCACAGTGTTCGTGCCCACCCCGCCGGCGGGTGTCTTATAGGTGGTGCTCACGGTCATCGTGCCGCCTGCCAGGTTCGCCCAGCCAAGCCCCGAAACATAACTGTTCACCTGTGCTGCCGTGGCCGTGCACGAACCTCCGCTGGAGTTTGTGCAGGTCGAACTCAGAAGCATCGCATAGCGCGTCCCTTCCCGCGCCGATTCGCTGATCATGTCATACGAGTAAAACGCCATGCAGAGTTCCATGAAGCAGAAGATAAGCACGAACAGCACTGGAAGGCTCGCTGCCGTCTCGATCAACGCCGACCCCACCTCGCCTCCTGCCGCGTCTCTGCTTCCGTCCTCCGCCGCGCGCAAGCAACGGCCGCGCCGCAACAAAGCCCGCAGAAACCGGGCGCAGCCTCTCCCTGCCCCATTCGCCTGCCGCCGAATTGCATTCTGCAAGTCCATCGCTACTGCTCCACTTCCATCACCGACGTCCCGCCCAGCGTGAATGTCTTCGCCAGTCCGGGGCAATGCACCGGAGGGGTCGCCGTGGCGCTGGTCAGCACCTGGATGAACTCCAGCGCGTGGTTGCCCGTGCCGGTGCACTTCGCCGAAGCCTGGGCCTGGGTATAACTGGCCGTGCTGTATTGCGTCCCGCCCACCGCGCTGGTGCAGACATAAAACGTCGTCGGAGTCACCGTCAGGTTCGTGCCGAACTCAGGAGCTTCAGCCTGCGCTGCCGTTGTGATTCCCGAGCTGCTCGCCGCGTTGGTTGCGTTCTGCATCCCGTAGAGCGCGCCTGCGTTCGCTGCATTGGTTATCTCCACCGAATCGTAGACCACATATCCCATCTCGACGGTCCCCAGCAGCATTGGAATGCCAAGTAGCGCAAACACCAGCGCCAGTTCCACCAGTGCATTTCCGCACTCGCCGCTCAGGCCGCTGCATCGCGCCGCCATCGGTCTCCACGGCCCACGCAAACAGCCTCCACCGGCTTGGCTCATCTCTCTCATCGCTCACTGCACCAACTTGGGCTTTGACGAGTAGACCGCCAGATTGCCCTCACTGGTGTCCAGAGTTGCCTTCACCACCGCGCCCCCGGTGAGCGTCAGCGAATTCACCGAGATTCCCCCCTCCATCACTGCTGTGCTGCTGCCGTTGCTGGCTGTCAACGCTGCACTGGGCGCGATAATGGCCCCGTTCATGTAGGAGCTGGACCCGCCGGAGAGCGTAATCGCCGACGTGTCGCTTGGGTCCTGAAACACCACCACCCCGTCGTACGACCCAACCACCGGCGCCGTCGCTCCCCCACTCTCCGTGGCGCCGCCCGACACCAGGTTCACATTCGCCCCATTGTCGATCACCAGCGAGGCCGTCCCCGTCAGATAGAAAAAAACCCCGTTCCCTCCCTGGTTGGAGGCGCCGCCGGCCCCGCTTTCAAAGTGCAGTGCCCCGGTCGTGATCACGTAGATGCCCGGCTTCAGCGTGCACGTCGAGCCGTTCGCCCCCACCGTCAGCGCCTTGTAACAGATCGTGCTGCTGGCGGTCGCTGGGCCCCAGGTATAGGTGCCGTAACTGCCGCCGGGGTCCGCCGCGCAACTGGAATAGCTCGGCGCCGCCGGCAGGGCCGGAGTGCAGCTCGTGCTCACTCCCTGCACAATGTCCGCTGTTGGCACGTTGATCGTGTCGCCGTTGCCGGTGATGTTGCCCGGGTACCAGCCCGTCGATGCCCCGCCCAGCGACGACGCATTCAGCGTCGAGCCGCCATTCATCTGGATCGAGCTCGAGCTCGACGAGTTGTCGAAGACCCCGCAGCCGGTTGCGTTCAGCGTCGAGCCGTTCGTGATGCTGAAATTGCCAGTCACGCACACGCACGTCTGGCTGGATATTCCGCCCCCCGCGATCGCCGTGGCAGACACCGGCACCGTAATCATCCCATGCGCGAACGCGCCCAGAAAGGTCGTACGGATGGGCATGGAGACCGTTGCCTGCACATAGCTCCCGGTAAAGTTCCCCGCCGCCGGCGTCGTCAGCGTCACCGTCGCCGGATTAGTCGCCAGCGTCGTGTCGAAGCCATTCAGCTTGGCCATTGCATTCGCCACCGCCTGTTCATTCGCGGTATTGCCATAGCCAACCTCTTCCGCGGCGGCAACCGCGGCCGCCTGCGCCGCCGACTGGGCCATCCTCTTCTCGCGGAACAATGCCCCCACGTCCAGCGCAAACGCAACGAAGCCCAGCGCAAGCAGCCCCATAAAGAAGGCCACAAACACCAACGTCTGTCCGCTCTCGTCTCTCAGGTTCTTCATCGTCCTCGCTCTCGCCATGAAATCCAAACTCCCGCCGGCCCTTGGCATCGCCGTTTGCCCGCAGTCCGGGGATGCGCCCATACGCCGGTCGCCTCCTCGCTCCTGCCCATCGCAGGTTCGGATGCGCCACATCGCACAGGGCCCCACAGACTATATCGGGCGTTCGGCCCGCGAAGAAGACTCCTTCCACCAAAGAAATCTGCCGCTCAGGCCGCCTCCGCACACGCATCGCCATGTTGACCGATTGGTTAATAACACCAAATGGGGATTATCGGGTCCATGCCCCCCTCGTATGATGCCCCTAACGAGGTGGTCTGCTTGCCGTTAACCAGCCATTCCGCACCGCCTCCGGCGGCCGGTCGCGATACTTGGTCCAGGCGCAGGCGCATCTGCGCCCGCCTTCGCTTCGGCAGCGAGCGTGGCCAGTCGCTCGTCGAGTTCGCCTTGTGCCTGCCGCCCCTGTTTCTCTTAACGACCTGCATCGTTGCCTTGGGGCTCGCCTTCATCAACTATAGCCAGATGTGCAATGCTGCCAACAGTGCAGCCACGCAGCTCTCCCTCAGCAGGAGGGGGGTCCCCAACACCGGCACCGTCTCCAGTCCCATCTACGACCCCTGCGCTTTTGTGGTCACGCAGGTCGAAGCCGCGGCGCCCGCCCTCAAGCCGGCCAACTTGACCTTCTCGACGGTGATCAATACCACCACCTATAACGGCACCACCTGCTCCAGCACCTCGCTGTCCAGCGGGGCAATGGGCGTTCTGCAACTTGCTTTTACCACTCCCGTCACCGTCACCATCACATATCCCTGCGAAAACATGACCAAGTTCTACGGCACCAGCAATTATCTCAACTGCACCCTCACCGCATCCATGACAGAGGTTGTCCAATGAAACTTAATAGCGGTTCTCTTATCGTCCGGTTCTTCAGGGACCAAAGCGCGCAGATGCTCCCGATCATGGCCCTCATGGTGGTCGCCTTTATGAGCATCGCCGCGTTCTCGATCAGCATTGGCAGTACCTATGTTCAGCAACATGAGCTCCAGGCTGCCGCCAATGCGGCGGCGCTGGCCGGTGCGCAGCAGTTGCCCAGCGCCTCTGCGGCAACCGCCGCGGCAAACTACAGCTCGGGATCCGGAGATCATAACAGCAACTCCTATCTGCCCGGCGTGACCATGTCATCCGGCTACCCCAAGCTGGAGTGCCTCACCACCCTCGTCAACCTGGGGGTCGCCTGCGTCTCTCCTACCAACGCCAACGCCATCCAGGTGCAGCAGCAGCTGACCGTGCCCATCCTCTTCGGCGGGCTCTTCGGCGGTAAGTCGACCACCACGCTCACCGCAACCGCCACCGCCTCCGCCAGGGGCTCGGGCGCCGCGGTCGAACCATACAATGTCGCCATCATCGTCGACGGCACAGGTTCAATGAGCAGCACCGACTCCGACAGTCTATGCAGTTCCACAAGAATGACCTGCGCCTTGCAAGGCGTCCGCGTCCTCTTGCAGGCCCTCTCGCCCTGCAACATCGCCTTGTCATCCTGCGGCACGGTCACCGCCGGCACCAACGGCAGCGGCAACGTGGTCGGCTCCGTGGACAGGGTCGCCCTCTTCCAGTTCCCTAACGCCTCAACCTCCAACATCGCGGATTTATACAACTGCGCAGGCACCAAACCTACCCCGGAGGTCTACACCTTCCCCACCGCCGGCGCCACCACATACACCCCATTGAACAGCTCTACCTATGAGGTCGTGGGCTTCTCCAGCGATTACAAGACCTCAGACACCGCGACGACCTTGAACCCCGCCCCCAAATCCGACACCGGCAACAACTTGGTAAAGGCGAGTGGAGGCCTGAGCGGTTGCACCCAGATGATCAACACGTCCGGAGAGGGCACCTACCTCGCCGGCGCAATCTATGCCGCCCAGTCCGCGCTCATCGCCGAACAGGCTGCCTTTCCCGGCTCCCAGAACGTACTCATCCTCATCAGCGATGGCGCAGCCAATAGCAGCGACCTGGGCTCCTCGGCATCCACCACCAGCGGGACCTACCCTTCCACCAAGAAGCAATGCGCCCAGGCAGTCACCGCCGGCCAGAATATAGCCACGGCCAATGCGTATGGCAATGGGGCCATTCCAACCAGGGTCTACTCGGTCGCCTATGGCGCCACGGCCTCTTCATCGGACTGCTCCACGGACACCAGCGGAATCACCCCATGCCAGACCATGCAGGGCATCGCCTCCTCGCCGCAGAACTTCTTCTCCGACTACACCGCGTCCCAAGGTGGAGGCGCCTGCATCTCTGCCTCGCGGCCAACCACCGGCATCCCCCAGATCTTCACCATAATCTCTGGCGACCTCGCCGTCGCCCACCTCGTCCCCAACAGCACCACTTGACCGGCCCGATCGCCGGGGCCCGGCTTATAATTCGCCGCATCAACCTCCATCAACTCTCCCAGGCACGCATCCCCGGTCCTGGGAGAGTTCCTGTCTGATACCATCGCTCTGTCAGTCCAGCACCCCTCCAACCCATGACAGAACAGCCCCCTCAGCATCTGCCGGACGCACCCTCCCCTGCACTCTCGCGCGCGCGCCGCCGTTCCCTCGCCATCGTCCTTGTCGTGGCGCTGATTGGCCGCCTCCTGGTCCTGGTCAATGTCGCCCTCACCCGTCCTCATAACTGGCTCTTCGCCCATCCCTACGAGATGGGCCTGCTGGCCGGCTCGCTCCTCCACGGCCATGGCTTCAGCTCTCCCTTCGGCGTCCCCACCGGCCCCACCGCATTGATCGCGCCCGGCTATCCCACCCTCATCGCCGCCGTCTTCTTCCTCTTCGGCATCGACTCCTTCGCCTCCGAGATCGCCATCATCGCCCTGCAGATTCTCGTCGCCCTCGTCACCATCTGGCTCATGATGCGCATCTGTCGCCGGCAGTTGGACGACCGCACCGCCATCCTCGCCGGCGCATTCTGGGCCGTCTCGCTTCCCATCCTCTGGGTCCCCGCCATCTTCTGGGAGACCAGCCTCTCCGCCTGCGCGCTTCCCGCCATCATCCTGCTCGCGCTCAACTGCCGCCGCGGGCCCACCATCGCGTCCTTCCTCATTCTTGGCGCGTCCGCCGCCGTCGTCGCCCTCATCAATCCCGCCCTCCTGCCCTCGCTCCTGGCCATCCTTGCGTGGGCTGCCTGGCAGACGCGCCGCGTCGCCCGCGCAGCCCCGCTCCTCGGCCTCCTCGCCCTTCTTCTGCTCTTTTCGCCGTGGCCCATCCGCAACGCCTGCCGCTTCCACGCATTCGTCCCCCTGCGCAGCACCGCCGGCTTTGAGCTATGGATGGGAAACCGCCCCGGCGCGACCGGCTTCCTCGACGAGTCGCTCTTCCCCATGTACAACAAGTCCGAACTGGCCAGCTACGTCGCCAAGGGAGAGGTCGCCTACACCCGCGATAAAACCACCCAGGCCTTGCAATACATCCGCGCCCACCCCGCAATCTTCATCCGTCTCACCCTCCGCCGCATCTTCCGCTTCTGGGCCGGGACCGGAAGTCTCGACGGCCCGCCCATCTATGAGTTCCACGCTCTCCTCACCACCCTGCTCGGATTCGCCGGACTTGTCTTCCTCTACCGCAACCGGATGCGCGCCTTCGCCGTCCTCATGGCCCTGCCTCTGCTCCTCTTCCCGCTTCCCTACTACATCACCCACGCCGAGTTCCGCTATCGCGTCAACCTCGACCCCCTTCTCACCCTCCTTGCCGCCTACGCCGTCACCCAACTCGCCACCCAACTCGCCGCCCGGCGCTCGCGCCCCACTCCCTCTACTCCGCCACCACCGGATTCCGCAGCTCCCCAATCCCCTCGATCGCAATAATCATCTCTTCCCCAGCCTTCAGCCAGCGTTGCGGCGTCCGCCCCATCCCCACCCCGGCGGGCGTTCCCGTGCTGATCACGTCGCCCACCTCGAGCGGCACAATCCCAGACAGATACTCGATCAGCGCGGGGACCTTGTAGATCATCTGGCTCGTGTTCGAGTCCTGCAACTTCTCCCCGCCAATCGTCAGCGAAATCCCCAACCGGTGCGGATCGGCGATCTCGTCTTTACTCACAATCCACGGCCCCATCGGCGCAAACGTCGGAAAGCTCTTCGCCAGCGACCACTGCGAAGTCGCCAGTTGCACGTCGCGCGCGCTCACGTCGTTCATCATCGTGTAGCCAAAGACGTGTTCCTCCCACTCACTCGCCGCGATCCTGTGCCCCGCCTTGCCGATCACCACTGCCAGCTCCGCCTCGTAGTCCACCGCTGCGCTGTTCGGCGGCAGCACCACCTCCGCCCCCGGCCCCACCACCGCCGACGACAGCACCATAAACACCGTCGGCACATCGCGCATTCTGGTCCCCGACTCGGCCGCGTGTTCGGCGTAGTTCACACCAATGCCGAAGATGCGCGGCGGATTCGGCACCGGGGCCAGAAGCCGCACCTTCTCCAGCGCAATCGTGGGTCGCGCCCGCGCCGCCTCCGCCTGCACACTCCCCGGCGCGCCCATAAACGCAATCGCGTCCTCAAACCCCTCCGCCCCCAGATCGACGACACCGCCATCCACTACCAACCCCGGCCTCGCCGCCTTGCCGCCCTCCACAAACGTAACCAGCCTCATCCCGGACTACCTCGCCACCGCGGATTCCTCAGCCCGCCAGCTTCTCGTAGAGAACGCGGCCCGTCTTCTCCCGCCGCATCTCCTCGCGCAGCCGCTCCAGCCCGCCGTCCTTGGCCAGCCGCTCGCGCAGTGTCTCGTACGGCTCGCGCGTCTGTAGCGACAGCAGCAGCACCTCATGGTTCAGCTCCTCATCGCTCACCGCGACACTCTCTGCCTCCGCGATCCGGTCCACCACCAGCGATGCCTTCACCTCGCGCTCCGCCTCGTCCCGCTGCGCCGCGCGCAGGCGCACGAAGTCCAGCTTGCGCATGTCGTCCGCCTTCATCCCCTGCTGCGCCAGCGCGCGCAACCCGCGCTCCAGCCGCGCGTCCACCCGCTGCTGCACAAGCGACTCCGGAACCGGGAAGTCGTACCGCGCAATCACTTCATCCATCATCTTGTTCTGCGCGCCCGCCTCCAGCGACTCGCGCTTCCGCCTGCTCACCCGCTCCCGCAACTGCTTCTCGAACTCCTCCCAGCTCTCGCTGTTGCCAAGCTGCTTGGCCAGCTCCGCGTCGCGCTCGGGAAACGTCTTGCGCTTGATCGCCTTCACCGTCACGTCGTAGCCCACCGTCTGACCCGCCAGCTTCTTTTCGCCGAACTCCGCCGGATAATCCACCTCGAACTTCAGCTCCTGCCCCACCTTTGCCCCGCGCAGCGCATCGTTGAACGCCGCCAGAGTGTTCTTGCCGCCAATCTCGATCAACACGTCGTCGCCAGTGATCGGGGCCTCCGCCGGAGTGGTCGCCGTCACGCCCTCCTCGGTCACCGTCTCGGCCAGCGGCTTGATCTCCCCGCGGAACTGGATCTCCGCCCAGTCGCCTTCGGCCAGCGCGCGCTCCTCTTCCACCGTCTCCACCGTCGCCTGGCTGTCCAGGATGTAGCCCAGCTCCTCCTCGAACTCCGCGTCCGTCAGCTCGGTCTGCGGCCGCTCCACGCGCACCGTCTCATATCCCGCCACGTCGAACTCCGGCAGCACCTCGAACGCCGCCTTGAAGCGCAGCGGCTCGCCCTCCGTCAACTGCAAGTCCAGCAACTGCGGCTCCGAGACCGGACGCAGCTTCTGCTCCGCAATCGCCTGCCGGAATCGCTCCGGAACCAGCGCCTCCATCACCTCCTGGCGCAGCTCCCGGGCAAACTTCGTCCGCACCAGAGACTCCGGGACCTTGCCCGCGCGGAAGCCCGGAATCCGCGCCAGCTTCTGGTACCGCCGGATCACCGTCCGATAGGCCTTCGCCACCTCGTCCGCCGGCGCCTCCACCGCAATCTCGCGCGTCAACGCCGGATTCAGCGACGGCCCATGCTCATGCTCGTGCTCATCCTCATGGCTGTGTTCATGCTCGTGCTCATGCGCATGGCCTTCGACAACTCCGGCCTCCAACTGCCCATCCCCAGTCTTCTCCGCTGCCGTCTCGTCTGTCACCGTCTCTTTTGTCTCGGTCTCGTTCGTTCCCGCACTCTCAGTCGAATTCAATTCAGTCCCTCTCGGTCTCGTTCGTTCCCGCACTCTCAGTCGAATTCAATTCAGTCCCTTCCACTCGATCGGTCTCACCGCACCAGTTACCGCGCAATCGCCGGCGCCCCTCTTCCACTCTACGGGTCTTGTTTGCGAAGGGTCAAACCACCGCGCCAGCTCCCACGCCCCCGCGCGCCCACTGCCCTACTTCGCGTTCCGGTTGCCAGCCAGCGAGAACAGCTCCAGCCTTATCTCCCACTGTGTCGATTGCCCCGGCTGCAGCACCACCATCCCCGTGTCCGTCTCCTTCGGCCACTCCCGCCCGAACGGGTCGTCGTAGTTGAACTGCGGCCCAATCGAAACATAGTCCGCATCCACCGGCGCAACCACATGGAACGCCTTGATTGTCGGGCTCAGCGCCGTCAGCCGCACTCCGTAATCGTTCGCCGGGTCGCTCAGCTCCGCCACCGCCGAGTTGTCCATCAAATCTCTGTGCAGCGCCACGAAGCTGTCGTCCAGCTCCATTTTCCCCAGCGCCGCCCCGCCGCGCATGGTAAAGTCGTACGCCGTCCCGTTCACTGGCAGCAGCACGCCCGTGGGCAGCCCGCTCTCCCGGTCGCGCACCTCCTCCCGCATCTCGCCCGGAAGCCGAAGCCGCAACTGTTCCCGGTTCCCGTCGAAGATGGTGAACCGCGGATGCCATCCGATGCCTACCGGCTCGGGCGCATCGCCCGTGTTGCGCGCCACCACCGTCAGCACGATCCACTGGCTGCCCAGCAGCACAGTCACCGTCATGTCCGTCTTCGACGGCCAGTGCGCGCCGAAGTCCCCCGCATGGAAGACCGCTTGCGCCTGTCCCCCATCGGGCAGGGCCGTCGTCTCCGCGGAGTCCGCCGCATTGGCCAGCAACAGCCCGCCCCGCGCCACTCCCTCCGCACCGCCGGGCAGTGTTATCGCATGCCCGCGCCACACCGCACTCACCCGCCCCGCCACCTGCGACGCCACTCCCCCGATCCGCCCCGCCCACGGCGCCTCGAAGGCCCCCCCCATCGCCAGGCTCGCCTGCCCGTCCGCATCCGCGCCCGTGCCCGTCATCGCGCTCTCCGCGCCCTCCACCGACGGCGATGCCAGCAGGTTCACCTCGCCCTTGCCCGGAATATACGCCACCACCTGCAGCACGTTCATCCCCCGGCCCGGCAGCATCGTCACCGACAGGAACTCCGGCATCGTGCCCCCCATCAGCCGCATCCGCGTCAGCTCGATCGCCTCCTGCCCGCCCGGCAACGGCACCGGAACCTCCTGCCGGTCGGTTGCGATCTTCGCTTCCAGTTTGTGCAGGTTCCCGCGTCCCCGTTCGCGGTAGGCAAAGCTCAACGCACCAACCAGCACGGCAAGAATCAGACCCGTCACCATCCCCGACCGCATCAAGCCCCTGCGCCAGAGACGGTGTATCAGCGACCTGGACCATCGCTCCACCATCGCCAGATACATCCTGCTCATCTGTGACTCGTCCACGTCGCCCGCCCCGTCTTTCTGCTTGGATGTATTCTATCCACCCAACGGCCACTTCCGTCTATCCCTCAATTTCAACAATCGTCTGTCATTCTGGCCCCGAGCTTGCCGAGGGGGAAGAATCCCCGTATTCGTCTTTGTCCCTCTCCTCCGCACCGGCCTTCCCAACCCGCACGCAACCAATCCGCCCCCTGGCGAATCTCACCCTCAGGCGGGAGATTTCATCCCGCCGGGGAGACCGTATGAGTGCAAAAGCAATCTGGATCGCGTTTGGCCTGGGCGTCGCCGCCGGTGCCGCCGTCGCTCTTCTCTATGCCCCGCAACCCGGCATCAAGACCCGCCGCCAGTTGCGCCGCAACTTTGACGACGGCGTGGACTACCTCGAAGACGCCGCAGCCCACCTCAAACAGCAGGCCGAATCCCTCAGCAACGAGGCCCGCAAAACCTTCCGGCGCACCCGCGGCCAGGTCGCCGATGTCGTCGAAAAGGCCTCCGAAGCCGTCTCCGGCGCAGTCAAAGGCGTCCACTCCATGATGTAGCCCGCGAAGAAAGACCGGCAGCGAATTAAATGCGCAATTAACTCGTCTTGCTTAAGGGCACGGCTTCAGCCGTGCCGTGAGCGGATCCATTGCAATGCGGCTTTAGCCGCTGAGGTCAGATTTTCAGACGAACCGCCGCAAGCCTCCGCCCTACTCCGGCGGTCCCACCGTCACCACAAAGTACGCCAGCTCCGAATCCCCCGCGTTGGCAATCCAGTGCTCGTCGCCCGCGCAGCACAGCCCCACATCGCCCGCCTCCATCCGGTGCTCCACCCCGTTCAGATAAAGCGTCGCCACGCCCCGCTGCATCAGCCATATCTCGCTGTGCTTGTGCGTCCCCACCGCCTCATGCGGAGCGCCCGCCTGCTGCACCGACTCATGCATCTCCAGGCGGATGTTCCCCGCCTTCAGCATCCCGGTCAAGTACGAGTGCGACTCGTGCCCGCCCTGCATCCCGCGTCCCGCCTGCGGCTTGAAGACGCCCGACACCAGCTCCCGCATCGCACCCGCCGGCCGCGCCCCCGCCGCAGCCTGCCCAGCTCCCGCCGCAGCCGCCGCCGGAGCAGCCGCTGTCCCCGCAGCCTGCCCCTCGGCCTGCGCCGAAAGCCCGCCCGCAACCGCCAGCAGCCCCGCCATCAGCCCCGCAAAATCCCGCCGGTTCATCCCATCCCGATTCATCCCATCCCGATTCATCCCATCTTGGTTCATCCCATCTTGATTCGTCCCATCCATCGCGTCTCTCCTCCGTCCATCACCATAACAAACGCAGCCCCAAAGCCGCTCCATCCTACACTCCTCAATCTCCCGCCGTCATCCGGTCCCACAAGTCGTCATTCTGGCGCAGAATCGGGGTCCCCGGCCAGCTTGCTGGCTGGGGTGATAGCCAGAATCTCTGTTGCCGCAAATTAACTTCGAAGCAAAAACCAGCAATGCTATATCCATCGTCTTAGCTGATTGCTCAATAGCTGATAGCTTAGAGCTCATGAATCATGCCTTTCGCCTTTGCCTTGCCATTGGCCCTCAATCCTCAAAGGACACAGCAACACTGGTATTGCGCTAAGCTCTGAATATCTGCCCAAACTCGTCATTCTGGCGCAGAATCGGGGTCCCCGGCCAGCTTGCTGGCTGGGGTGATAGCCAGAATCCCCGTATTTCGCCGTTGTCTTGTCTTTCAGTTTGTCATTCTGACCCTGAGCTTGCGAAGGGGAAGAATCCCCGCATTTGTCCTGTTTGCTTAAAAGCGCATCGGCGTTAGACTGTCGCCATGGGAAACAAAGACAAAGGCAGAAAAGAGAAGAAGAAGCAGCCCAAACCCAAGGCCCCTCCCGCGCCCAAGCACGAGGAGTTCAGCCAGATCGCTACCCGCATGGTTCGGGAAGCGACCGAGAAGGGCAGCTAGCCCGTCGGCACCATCCGCCGCCGCCGATCTCCCGCTCGCCGCCGGGTCGCTCTACGCCCGTGACCCTCCACAGCGGGGCTGCGGCCTGTCCTTAACCCTCCGCCCCGGGTTGCTCTCCCGTCTGCAATCCTCTATCCTTGAAGAGTTGCAGCCGTATAGCATTTCTCGAATTGGTGTAGAGAGAAACCACAGCCTTTGAGTGGCTTTTTCTTCAAGAAAAAGCCATCTTGCATACTTTCTCAAACTCCTAGTGAATTCGAGAAATGCTCTAGTCTCTCTTCGCGGCAATGTGCGCCCGTAGCTCAGTTGGATAGAGTATTTGGCTACGAACCAAAGGGTCGGGAGTTCGAATCTCTCCGGGCGCACCATCCCTTTCCTTCCACATCTCAAATCCTCATCGGAGCCCTTGTCCGCCGGCAATATGGATTGCTGTCTCCACGCGGAGTCCGCTCCTCACTCCTCGAACCTTGAACCATGGACCTCGCACCTGTCCTACAATGTCCCTAGCCCTATGAACCTCTACGTTCTGCGACACGCCAGCGCCGGCATCAAGCGCGCCAACCCCATCCTCGACCACAAGCGTCCCCTCGACAAGGACGGCAAGCGCCACTGCCTCCAGCTCGCCCATGTCCTCAACGCCATGAAGCTCCAGTTCGACCTCATCGTCTCCAGCCCCTTGAAGCGCTGCATGCAGACCGCTTCCCTGGTCGGCACCGAGATGGGCTACGAGGCCAAAATCCTCACCTCCGCCGCGCTCGCCCCCGACGCCACATTCGCCCAGTTCCAGAAGCTGCTGCGCGAGTACTCCGGCCACGAGAACCTGCTTGTCGTCGGCCACGACCCCAACCTCACCGCCTTCCTCGGCTCGCTCCTGGTTCCCGCCGCAAGCTGCCCCGCCAGCGGCCTCGACGCCTGTGCCGCATCCGCCTGCGTTCGTCTGCGCAAGGGTTCGCTGGCGCGCGTCAACCTCGCCCGCGGCCCCGCCGCGCTACACTGGCTGCTCGATCCGCGCACCGTCCGCGCGCTCTACGCCACATCCACCGCCAGGTCCCGCCGAAAGACCTCCCGAAAGTAGTCCGCCTCTTTCCGCAGCGACCACGCCTCCAGCTCCGCTCCCCCGCGCCCCGGCGCCAGCTCCAGCAGAACGCGTTTGGAATAGACGTGCGTCCGCATCCGCACCGCCGCGCTGGCGCGGTCCTGGTTCAGCGCCAGCGCCAGTCGCAGCAGCACCACAGCCCGCACAATCTTCGGATGTTCCTCGATCGCAATCGTCCGCAGAATGCGGTCCACCGGGTCCGGTCGGCTCTTGCCCATGTAGCGCGCAATCGCGCCCACCACCGCCCTCTGCTCCGGCGAAAACCCAAAGATCTCCGAGTTCGCCACTATGTACTGCGTGTGCCGGTGGTGTCCCTGGTGGTTCATGTACTTGCCCACGTCCTGCATCATGGCCGCGGCCTCCAGCCACAGCCTGTACTCCGGCGGAAGCTCATGCACCCGCGCCAGCGCGTCGTACAGTTGCGCCACATGCTCGCGCACCGGCTCAGCCTTCTTCAGGTCCACGCCGTAGCGACGGCACACCTCCAGCACCCCCTCCCAGCGCTCGTTCTCGATCTTCCTGTGCACCGACGCGCGCAGATCGGCGTCCGCCAGCATCTGCGCCAGGATTCCGTCCTTCAGCCCCGAAGGCGAGTAGCGAAACCCCCGCAGCCCCATCCGCTCCAGCAGGCTCGCATACACCATCGCCCCGCCGACCACAATCTCCGACCGCCGCGGCCCGATCCCCGGGATCGATGCCCTCTGCGCATTCGTCATCTTCGCCAGCCGCTCCGCCAGCCGCCGCACCTCCGCCGTCTTGGCCACGCTCGGCTTGATGCGCACAAAGCTCTTTGGCGCCGCCTTCCGCACCGGCAGCTTGCGCGCCATCGCAACGCTCGCCTCGGCCAGCGCCGCAGCCGTCCCCGAGGTCGCAATCACCAGGCCCACCCGCGGACTCCCCAGCCTGCGCTCCGCCTTCCGCAATTCGCGGCCGATATACTGCTTCAGCCGGGCCACGTCCTCCTTCGCCGGAGGATCGCCGTGCAGAAACTCCTGCTGCAATCGCACCGCGCCCAGAGGCAGGCTCACCATCTCGCGGATCCGCCCCTCATCGGAGAATGTAATCTCGCAGCTCCCCCCGCCCAGGTCGATCAGCAGGCAACGTCCCCGCGCGCCCGCCTCCTGCGACACCACCCCCAGGTGGATCAGCCGCCCCTCTTCCAGCCCAGAGATCACCTCCACCTGCCAGCCCGTCGCAGACTTCACCCACGCCGTAAACGCCGCCGCATTCCGCGCGTCCCGCATCGCGCTGGTCGCCACCACCCGCACCCGGTCCGCCACATGCAGTTGCACCGCCTTCTGAAACCGCTTCAGCGCGCGGATCGTATTCGCCATCGCCTCCGGAGAGATCACCCCCGTCTGAAATACGCTCTCCCCCAGCCGCACCACCTCGCGGTCCTCATAGAGCGTCTTCAGCCGGTGCCGCTCCACCGACGCAATCTTCAGCCGCACCGAGTTGGAACCTATGTCAATCGCCGCAAACGTCAGCATCCCCTAAACCTCTCCCAGCAAAGATACAACGCCCACCCCTGCCCACGCGCAACCTTTCACCAAGTATGCTGTTAGAGCAAGTAAACCTCATGTCAACCACCGTCTCCGCCGAACCCGCGACCACCCCCCACGCCGCTGCGCAATCGCGACACGCCCGCGTTCTCTCTCTCTTGGGAGCGCTCTGGCTCATCCTATTCTTCGCCTCGCTCTTCGCCCCGCCGGTGCTGGACGACGCCGACGGCACCCACGCCAACGCCGCCCGCCAGATGGCGCTCTCCGGCGACTGGGTCACTCTGCGCGTCAACAACGTCCGCTACCTGGAAAAAGCCCCCCTCCCCTACTGGATCGTCGCCGTCAGCCTCCGCCTCTTTGGCGTCAACGCCTTCGCCGTGCACCTTCCCCAAGCGCTCTGCGTCCTTCTCCTGATGCTCCTCGGCGTCCGCTGGGCGCGCCAGGCCTTCGGAGAGCGCGCCGCCCTCTACACCGGCCTCGCAGTCCTCACCTCCGCCGGAGTCTTCCTCTTCACCCGCGTCTTTCTCCCCGACGTCCTCCTCTCCCTCCTCCTCGCCTCCGCCCTCTACTGCCTCCTCCAATCCCTTGCGGCTCCATCCTCTGTCATCCTGAGCGAAGGTTCTCGTGCCCCCAGCGTGAGAACCGCAGTCGAAGGACCTGCGGTTGAAACTCCGGGTGCCCCATTCATGGCGCAGTTTCATCGCGACATGAGTGGGCCGGGTGCCCCACATCTCGATTCTGAGATGTGGGATGGAGCGCCACAAAGCTCCGCGCAGTCCCGTCTCTACCCCTACGCTCTCTGGGCCGCCCTAGCCCTCGCCGTCCTCACCAAGGGTCTGGTCGCCATCGTCTTCGTCTTCGCCACCGCCGCCCTCTTCCTCGCGCTCACCGGCGAACTCCGCAACTGGCGCCGCCTCAAACCATTCACCGGCGCGCTCCTCTTTCTCCTCTTCGCCGCCCCCTGGCACATCCTCGCCGGCCTGCGCAACACCGGCGCCGCCAACGGCAACGGCTTCTTCTGGTTCTACTTCATCAACGAGCATGTCCTCCGTTTCCTCGGCCGCCGCATCCCGCGCGACTACAACAAGCTCCCCTCCACCCTCTACTGGGGCCTCAACATCGTTTGGCTCTTCCCCATGAGCCTCTTCCTCCCGCTCGGCATCACGGGCCTCCATCGCCGCTTGTTGAAATTAGGGCTGGCCAACCCGGAACAATTGACCTTCGCCAGCCCATGGATCATCGGTGCCTCTGGCCTGCTGCTGGTCGGCTTCTTCGGCACTCACTATGGACTCTTTGTTTTCCTTATTTTCGCAATCCTAGTCTGGGACAGCACACGCGGCTCTCACTGGCACAATCGACAACCTCTGACCGGCCTTAACTGCGCTCAAAGCACAACCCTGTTGCTCATCGTCTTCTCCGCCCTCGTCCTCCTCTTCTTCTCCCTCTCCACCAACCAGGAGTACTACACCTTCCCCGCCTACCTCCCGCTCCTGATGCTCCTCGCCGCCGCCCTCGCCCGCGCCGAGCAGACCTCGAACCTCGGACCTCGGACCTCGAACCCAGCCCTCACCTTCGCCCACGCCGCCTTCACCGCCATCGGCCTCGCCGTCGCCGCCGCCCTCGCCTACGGCCTCTACACCTCGCGCCACCTCGCCTTCGTGCCAGACATCGGCGAACTCCTAGCCCATCGCGGCGTCGGCGACTACACCCTCTCCATGTCTTCGCTCTTCGACCTCACCGGCCCCAGCTTCGCCGCCCTCCGTCTGCCCGCCTCGCTCGCTCTCGCCGCCTTCGCCATCGGCCCCGCCGTCGCCTGGGCCTTCCGCGCCCAACTGCTCCGCGCCCGCGACCGCCATCTCGCCGCCACCGTCTCCATCGCGCTCACCTCCGCCGTCTTCCTCATCGCCGCGCACATCGCGCTGGTCCGCTTCGCCCCCATGCTCTCCTCGCAAGACTTCGCCGCACGCATCCAGCAGCTCGAAGCCTCCGGCGCAATCTCCCGCGACAACACACTGCTGCTTTACGGCGACCAGGCCTATGGCTCATCCATCCCCTTCTACTTAAATCGCCCGCTCGACCGCCCCGCGCTCCTCGTCGATGGCCGCTCCTCCTCCATGCTCTTCGGCTCCACCTTCCCCGACGCGCAACCCCTCTTCCTCACTCCCGCCCAGCTCCTCGCCCAGTGGGGCTCCGGCCCGCGCAAGCTCCTCTTCGTCCCCCTCGAACGCCGCGACGACGTAGACCGCCTCCTCGGCCCCCGCGCAATCCTCCTCAAAGAGACCTCCGGCAAGGCCCTCCTCACCGATCGGCCTTTGTACGTTGATTTAGACCGCCCGCTCCAATCCAATCTCACTCCGCAGAAAGATCCGCCGCCCCAGCCGTGACGCATCCCCCGCCCCAATCCGCCAATCCATCCCCCGGCCAGCCGCTCGCAGATCGGCTCGCCCTACCCGCTCCCGCCCGCTGGAACCCGCGCTCGGTCTGCATCATCGTCCTGGTATGGCTCGTCCTGCACATCGGCTGCCTCTTCACCCCCGGCCTGCTCGACGACGTCGACTCCATCTACATCGAGATCGCCCGCTCCATGCTCCTCCGCCACGACTTCGTCACCCCCTTCATCGACGGCATCCGCTTCTTCGACAAGCCGCCTCTCATGTACTGGCTCGCCGCCGGCTCCATGCACCTCTTCGGCCCCTACGACTGGGCCGCCCGCCTTCCTCTCGCTCTTCTCACCCTCGCCCTTCTGCTCGCCACCTACGCCCTCGGCCTGCGCCTCTTCGCCGAAGTCTCCCCCTCCGCCCACCCCGACCGCGCCGCCCTCTACTCCGCCCTCGCGCTCGCCACCTGCATCGGCCCCTTCCTCTACACCCGCTTCTTCATCCCAGACATCGTCATCTGCCTCTGGATGACCCTCGCCGTCCACGCCTTCCTCATCGCCCTCGACCGCATCCACGCAACGCAGCAACTCACAGCTCATAGCTCACAGCTCATAGCTGTACAAAAACACTGCGGTATCGACGAGGAAAAGAGTGGTGTCATCCTGAGTAAAACGCCTACAGATAACGAAGCTGTCATCCTGAGCGGAGCGCGCAGCGCGCAGTCGAAGGACCCCGATGAACTCAGCCCCTCCACAACCGCTCGAACCTTTCTTCTATCAAACTCGTCTTTAATTCCTTGCTTGATCTTCGCCGCCGTCACTGCCCTCAACCTTCTCACCAAGGGAATCATCGGCCTCGTCTTCCCCATCGCCTTCGTCCTGCTCTATCTCGCCCTCACCCGCCAGCTCCGCCTTCTTCTCAAACTGCACCTCATCCCATCCACGCTCGTCTTCCTCCTCATCGCCGCCCCCTGGCATATCCTCGCCGCATTGCGCAATCCCGCCATCGCGCTGCCCGCCGGCCTCGGCCTTCCCGCACGCGCCGGCTGGGCCTGGTTCTATCTCTACAACGAACACATCGCCCGCTTCCTGCAGCGCCGCATCCCGCACGACTACGGCCAGGTCCCCGTCCTCCTCTTTTGGCTCCTCGCCGCCCTCTGGCTCTTTCCCTGGACGGCCTTCCTCCCCGGCGCAATCCTCCGCCACATCCGCGACCTCCGCGCAAGTGCACCATCCATGACGAAATCGGGTGCCCCACATCTCGCTTCTGAGATGTGGGATGAAAAACCGGGTGCCCCATTCATGGCGCAGTCTCACCGCGACATGAGTGGGATGGACCGCCAGACCGCCCTCACCCTTCTCCTCTGGGCCGGCATCGTCCTCGTCTTCTTCACCTTCTCCGCGCGCCAGGAGTATTACTCCCTTCCCGCGGTCCCCGCCCTTGCCCTCATGGCCGGCGGCCTGCTCGCCCGCGCCGACCGCGACCCATCCTCCCCCGCCGCGCGCAGCGCCCTCGCGTGGCACTGCTGGCTGCTCGTCCCGCTCTGCTCGCTTCTCGCCGCCGTCGCGCTCTTCTTCGCCATCACCGCGCCCCACGCCGACCCGCACACCGACATCGCATCCCTCCTCTCCCAGGGCGGAGACTACAACCTCTCCCTCGCCCATCTCTTCGACCTCACTGGCCGAGCCATGGGCCTCTTCCGCGCCCCGCTCGCCTTCGTCGCTCTTGGCATGATCGTCATCGGCCCGCTGAGCTACATCCTTCGTCGCCCCCGTCGTAACGGGCCAGCCCACACCTACGCGGCAAATCTCACCCTCGCCGCCGCCGCCGTCTGCCTTCTGCTCTCGATGCACGAAGGCCTGGTCCGCTTCTATCCCACCCTCGGCTCCAAAGGTCTGGCCCAAGCCATCGTCGCCGAGCAGACCGCGCGCCCGCGTCCAAACGACCTCATTATGATCGACGGCGAGCTGACCTCCGGCTCCACTCTGCTCTTCTACACCCGCCAGCCCGTCCACTTCGTCAACGGCCGCGTCAACGGCGCCTGGTACGGCAGCTTCTGGCCCGACGCTCCCGCCGTCTTCGACGACGACGCCTCCCTCGACCGCCTCTGGGCCGGCCCCCGCCGCATCTTCCTCCTCACCTACACCCCCGCCGCCCGCACCACGGGCCTCAGCCCCTTCGGCCCCATCCGCACCCTCGCCTCCGCCGGCGGCAAATCCATCCTCACCAACCGCTAAAACGGTTGCAGGTTATAGGTTGTTAGTGGCTCGTTCATTTTGGCGAGCGTAAGTGATGGAACTTAAAAAATGTCATCCTGAGCGGAGCCTCTCGCAGCTTTATCGCGGGAGGCGGAGTCGAAGGACCCCGACGATCTTCGCCCAACCACAACCGTCCGAACCTTTCTCCCAATAAACCCCAGAAAGTCCCATCTCTGCTCCTGCATGCGTATCTCTGAATTGCACGATTGAATCTGTTGAGATTATTCGAGACGGAACACAAGCTGTCGAAGCGTAACAATACTGCAACTCACCACTGACCACTGTTTTTACTTCCGCACCACTGGCTCGAACCGCCCGCCCACCCCCAGCGAGTACTCCCCTCCGTGATACACCATCGTGCTCCCCATATAGCTTGCCACCCATACCGCAAATCCCAGCAAATCGCGCAGCGGATAGATCGTCGTCGGCTTCCCCGCCGTCTCGTCCTCGATCGCCCACAGCACTCCCGCAGCCATCAACCAGCGATTCACGCACGTCGCCAGCAGCCACATCACTCCCACCACGGGATGCCCCGCCAGAATCCCCCACGCCAGCCCAAGCAGCCCGAACGGCACCGCATACGTCAGTCCCGTCCCCAGGTG
>JBEKRR010000065.1:0-25813 GCA_049518555.1 Acidobacteriaceae bacterium | reverse complement strand
TCCTCGACGCGGCCCAGCGGAACGTCGGGCTGGCCGTACGCGATGTTGTTGCGCACCGTGTCGTTGAACAGGATGGTCTCCTGCGTCACCTTGCCGATCTGCCTGCGCAGGCTGGCAATGGTGACGTCGCGCAGGTCGTGGCCGTCGATCAGGATGCGCCCGCCCGTCACGTCGAAGAAGCGCGGAATCAGGTTCACCAGCGACGACTTCCCCGCCCCGCTGGGCCCCACAATGGCGATCACCTCGCCCCGCTTCACGTCCAGATCGACGCCGTGCAGCACCTCGGTCACCTCGCTGGCGCTGGCGTAGGCGAAGTCCACCTGCTCGAAGCGCACCGACTCCTTGAAGCCCCGCAGCACGGTCGCGCGCTTCTTCTCCACCACATCGTCCTGCGCGTCCATGAAGCGGAAGATCTCCTGGCTGGCGCCCAGCGACTGCTGAAAGTTGTTGTAGTAGACCGGCATTCGGCGCAGCGGGTCGTAGAGCATGATCACCGCCCCCAGAAAAGTGATGAAAGTGCCCGCGCTGACGCCATGCAGGATGATATTGCGTCCGTAGAGCAGCAGCAGCGCAAGCAGGACCGCGCCCAGCGCGTCCATCAGCGGCGAGGAGATGGCCTGCACTGCGACGGAGCGCATGTTCGCGCTGAGCAGGCGGTCGGACGCGCGGCGAAAACGGACCATCTCCCAATGTTCCATGCCGAAGGCCTTCACAATGCCGTTGCCCGTGATCGTCTCCTGCACAATGTTCTGGATCTCCGCCAGCTTGTCCTGGCCACGGCGGGTGGTGGTGCGCACGCTGTGGCCCACCTTGCGCGAAGAGAGGATCACAACGGGGACGAACAGCAGCAGGACCAACGCCATTGTTCCGCCGGTAATCACAACCACGGCGATCATGACCACCAGGGTGAAGAACTGCTGCAGAAAATCGCTCAGAATACTGGCCATAGCGGTCTGCACGCGCTCCACGTCGTTGATGAGCGTAGAGATCAACGTGCCCGACGTGTGGCGCTGGAAGAAGGCGGTGGAGCGGCGCAGGATCGAGTCGTAAAAGTCGTTGCGCAGGTCCGTGATCATTCCGAACCCGGCCTTGTTGGCAAGCAGAGTGCCAAGGTAGTCGCAGATCGACTTAATGACTGCCGAACCAATAAGAGCAACCGCAACAACGGTCCACGCATTGTGAAAATGATGCGGAATGAGGAACTGCAGATCAATGACACGGTGGGTGTGCGGGATGGTGAACACCAGCACCTGGTTGGGCGACTCCCTGGGGCTGAGCACATTGTCGATGATGGGCTTGATGAGCAGGACGCGCAGCCCGGCCATGGCGCCCACCACCGCCATCAGCACCACCGACGCAAGCGAATAAAGCGCGTACGGGCGCGCATAGCGCAGCAGCCGCCAGACGCGCCTCATGCGGCCAACCCCCGGTTGTCGTTGCCAATCACAGGCATCCAGCCATTCTATTGTTTTTTCGCGGAAAGTGGCGTTGTGGGAGAGGTTGGGACACGGACCAGTGCAGTGCTCAGCGCGGCATGTCGCGGTGCGCTGTCTTCACGCGGTAGCCCTCGGCCTCCAGCCGCTTCTTCATCTCTTCCGCGATGAACACCGACCGGTGCTGTCCGCCGGTGCATCCGAAGGCCACCGTCAGGTAGCTCTTTCCCTCCTCGATGTAGTGCGGCAGCAGGAACTTCAGCAGCTCCGTCGCCTTGTCCAGGAACTCCTTCGTCTGGGGGAACTGCCGTATGTACTTCGCCACTTTGGCATGACGCCCGGTCAGCTTGCGGTACTCCGGCACAAAGTGCGGATTGGGCAGGAAGCGCACGTCGAAGACCAGGTCTGCCTCGCCGGGCACGCCGTTCTTGAAGCCAAAGCTGGACAATGAGATCGTCAGGCCGCGCTCGCCCGCTCCGCGCTCAAACTGCGCATTGATGTGTTCGCGCAGCTCATGCACGTTGAACTTTGTGGTGTCCAGAACGATGTCGGCGACATTGCGGACGGGGTCCAGCCGCTTGCGTTCCGCGCGAATGCCATGCACCACCGTCTCGGTGCGGCCCATCGGATGCGGCCGCCGCGTCTCGGAGAAACGCCGCACCAGAGCGTCTTCGCTTGCCTCCAGAAAGACCACGCGCGTCGGCAGCACCTTGCGCACCTGCTTCAGGATCGCCGGAAAGCGTTCCAGCCGCATTCCCTCGCGCACATCCACCACCAGCGCTGCGCGCTCGATCTCCGCCGACTGGCTCACCAGATCGGCGAAGCGTGGGACCAGCTCCAGCGGCAGGTTGTCCACCGAGTAGTAGCCGAGGTCCTCGAACGCCTTCAGCGCAGATTCCTTGCCGGAGCCGGACATTCCGGTCAGGATCACCAGCTCGCCGTCTTCCGCGTGACTGGCCTGCCCGTTCGGGGGCTTTCCCGTCTTCGCAATGCGTTTCGCGGTCATGCTGAAATCCTAGCACCCCGCTTGTTACAAACCAGCCAAAAAACCGTCTCACGCCGCTTCGGAAACAGACCTTACGGCAGACGAGATTCCCTGCTGCGGCGTTGCGCTCGCGTCCGCCATGAAAAATTCGTGGCGGGCCCTGCCCTTCTCCTTGGCGCGGTACATGGCTGCGTCCGCATCCCGCAGGATGTCCTCGACGTCGTTGTACTCCGTGGAGCCCAGCGCAATGCCCATGCTGGCCGAGACGCGGACCTCGCCGCCGCCAATATCGACGGGCTGCTGCAACTCGTTCTGAATGCGCTGCGCCAGGTACTCAATGTCCTCCGTGCTGCCGGCCTCGTCCAGCACCAGCGCAAACTCGTCCCCGCCAAAGCGCGCCACCGTGTCCTGCGGCCGCAGACAGGCGCGCAAACGTGCGGCAGCCGTCAGCAGAAGAGCGTCCCCCGCCGCGTGGCCCCAGGTGTCGTTGACCTGCTTGAAGCGGTCGAGATCGAGAAAGATCACGGCAAAGTTGCGGTCCGGCCTGCGTCGCAGCCGCGCCATGGTCAGAGTCAGACGATCGAGGAACAGCACCCGGTTCGCCAGTCCCGTCAACGGGTCGTGCATCGACGAATGCTGCAGCTTGGCCTGCGCCTGCTTCTCCTGGCGTATGTCGCGATAGGTCGCCGCGTGGCCGCTCCTGCCGCCCCCAAGCCGCACCGGCGTGACGACGACAGATACATCCAGCGCTTCGCCCGAGCTGGTGTGCCGCACCGTCTCGATCGTCGCCCGGCCCTCAGTCTCAACCGTATGCAACAACATCTCCGTCTCATGCATCCGGCCTTCGGGAACAATCAGGTCGGACAGATTGCTTCCCAGGCAGGCCTCGCGTGAGTATCCGAAGATACGCGAAAACTCACGATTGGCGCGCAGGACGCGGTCTCCCTGAGTGATGACCATGGCCTCCGTCGCAGCGTCGAAGAGCTCCTCCAGAAAGGTGCATCTGCTCTCGCTGTCGTCGCCAGCCACTCTCTCCGCGTCCTCTTCCAGCGGCTCCATCAGCAGCACCAGCCGTGCCCCGTCGCCTGCGGACGGGAAGGGTTTCACCGCGCCCGAAACCGTCACGGCGGTCCTGCCGGGAGGGGCAAACAGACACTCAAAGCGCTGCCGGCCCGCATCGCCGGCCTTAGGATAGGCGCCCAGCAATACCTGGTCCACCTGGATGCTGTCGCTGGTGCCGATAAAGCGCCGCGCCAGATCGTTGGCCGCCGCGATCTCTTGGTCATGCTCGATGAAAGCAGTCACGGGCAGCGATTCCAGCCACTCGTGCAGGGTGCCGCAGGAACCGGATTGCGCGAAATCTGCCCCCGGCAAACTCCCATGAGGTGCGGAAAACGACTGTGAGCGCAGCACGCGCTCGGCCTCGTCGGACCCCTGATACTGGCTCTCGGCACTCATGCAGGTTCTCCTGTATCCCTTATCGGCATCACGGCAGAACCGGTTAGACAGGCCGCGGAAATCCCTGTTTTCCGTTTTTCGCGGGGAACGTTGGCTTCAGCCCCGCTGGCCGGCCCGCATCGGCTGTTTCAGCAGACAAACCGCCCCATGGTTCGCTTCCAAAGCACCAGGCACGCAATCCCCATCGTGCCGCTCCCAAACAGCAACAGACTGCCAGGCTCGGGCGTGACCGCCGTGGGAGGACTGGAAGAGTCCCCGGTGAACTCCGCATTGCGGACCACGCCGTTGTCGGCGATGGCATGCACGATGATCGTTCCATGGACCGGCGGGTTACCGGTCATGCTGGCGAGCGAGGCCAGTCGGGACGCCGTAAACTGTCCGTCCAGCGAGGCCGAGGCCGCGCCGGCGAAGTGGACCGGCACATCCGCCGCCGCAGCGCCTGTCTGGGAGGGCTGGACGCCATTGATGGTTATGCCCCCGCCCAGCGAATCCGGCATCCCCGCCACATTGAGTATCACCGTGGCGCCGTCGGGGACCTCGATGTCCAGCGGGTGGTCCGCACTGGCAAACTGTGCTGCCGAGATGTTGAATATGTCCACGAAATCGCTGCTGCCGCAGAGCACTACCCACGATGGGTCCGCGTCGCTGGGAAAGCCGGGCTGCCCCGCGGTCAGCACCTCGCCGACCGTCAACAGAGAGCCCAGATAAAGGCCCTCCGCATCCAGCGGCGCGCCCAGGCTGTCGAAGTCGATCGGCGATGCCCCCATGCTCGCCAGCGGGCCTTCGGCCAGTGCTGCAAACGGGCCGCCGATCAGCAACTTCCCCATCCCAAGCGCGCTGTGCATCTTATGCGACGCGGCAATCCGCCCGCCGGTATCGAAGCCGAGGCTGATGGTCCCTAGGCCATTTCCATATCCGAGGGCTATCAGCTTGTACGCGCTCGCAACTCCAGGAAAGGAGTCCGCGCGGGAGACAAGAGGAAAACCCAGCAGTAAGACGGGGAGGAGAATAAATGCATTTTTACGGCTAATCATAATTGGCAGACCTGTTATTTCCATCGTCAAATAGAAGGGAGAAAGTAACTCTCCTCCACTAACCACACTGGAAAACGGCCTCTCTCTCGATAGGGCGCGGGGCCTCTCTATGGCTGCAGGCTACAGCCCACTTATGTATTAGTTTTTCACGGTGCAAGCTTATGGGACCGCACTGTCCCAGAGTGAGACAGCCCAGAGTAGGACACCCGGAGCAGGACAGTCCGAAAAAAACCGGGTACCCGCCCCGGTCCTTTGTTACATCTCAATAATAGGTAGCGAATGACTTAGGGGAATATCTGAACAAGTGTTTGATATTCCCTCATCGGCTAAAGCCGCATTGCAATTGCTGTGCACCCGGCGGGACTAAAGTCCCGCCCTTTCAAAACAGGGACTAATTCAGAGATTCCTTAGCGCGTTGGTCTTCGCTGGAAGCATGGTGCTTTCGCCCGCAAAGATGGCTTATAGGTCCGGCAGGTTGCAGCTGCCGGTTCCCCTTCCTACGACGAATCAGCCTTCCTCCGCCGCCGCCGCAGCCCCCAGCAGATTCTCCTCTTCCTCCGTCTTCTCTCCCGCGCGCGGGTGCCGCTTAATGGTGAACGTCCTCTGCCTCTGGCGGATGACCTTCTGCTCCAGTTTGGCCAGCGCATCGCGCAGTGCCGTCGTCATCTCCGCCGACTCGCAGTTGGAGACCATGCTCTGGCCCCCCTGGGTCACCGTGACCTCCGCAATCATGCGGTACTTGACCGCCGTCAGCACAACGTGCGCCGTCGCGCGCTCGCCCACCATCTTGTCGATCCGCTTCAGGCCAGCCGCGGCCAGGTCCTTGTACTTTTGCGTAACCACCGTCTGTCTTCCCGTGTACTCGATGACCATCCGCTCACCTCATCCGTTCCGTTCAATCCGGTTGGATGCATCTTTCGCCGCATCCAGCTCGTCGCACCCGGCCCGCTGCGTTCAACATCGACCGTCCTCACATCTCCCATCAGCGTACGCGGCGCCGATGGGTGCTTGGAATCTGCATGTCTTCGCGGTACTTGGCCACCGTTCTGCGCGTCACCCGGATGCCCTGCCGAAGCAGCTCCGCCGCAATCTGCTCGTCGGTCAGCGGCTTGCGCGGGTCCTCGTCTTCGATCAGCTTCTTCACTTTGCGTTTCAGCAGCAACAGAGGCAGGTCGCCGCCCTCCGGCCCATTCACCCCCTCGGTGAAAAAGTAGCGCAGCTCGTAGACGCCCTGCGGCGTATGCACATACTTGTTGGCCACGGCCCGGCTCACGGTTGAAGGATGCACGCCGATCTCCTCGGCCACCTCCTTGATCATCATCGGCTTCAGGCCCTGCTCGCCGCGCTCTAGAAACTCCGCCTGGCGGCGCACAATCACCTCGCAGGTGCGCACGATCGTGTTCTTCCTCTGTTCGATGTTGCGCAGCAACTGAATGGCGGACTTGTAGCGCTCCTTCACGTACTCGCGCACGTCCTTCTCCGTCGTCTTCTCGCGCAGCATTCTGCGATACGCCCGGCTCAGGCGAAGCGTGGGCATCTCCTCCTCGTTCATCACGACAACGTACTCGCCGTCGCGCTTGACGAACGCAACGTCCGGCTCGATCAGCCGCGTCTCGCTCAGGTTGTAGCGCTGGCCGGGGCGGGGATTGAGCGCGCGGACCAAGTCCACCGCCGCCTGCACCTCCTCCACGCCCCGGCCGCAACTGCGCGTCAACTCGCGCATGTCCTTCTTCTGCAACAGGGCCAGGTGGTTGGCAACAATGTGCGCCGCAATCTCGAAGACATCGCCGTCGCCGCTCCCATTGCGCGCCGCAATATCGCCCGCCGCACCGTTCCGCGCCTGTGCATTGCGGGACGCAGGGCCATTTACGGCCTCATGCCCAACCGGATGTGAAACCGGCCCCGCATCCCGGTCCATCTTCTCCGCCTCGGCGTGCGCAATGTCCTGTGACAGCCCGGCAGCGGGAGGGGCCGGCCACGCGTCAACGCGCTTCCGCACCATCTCATCCTCGCGGCGATGGGCGGCGATCTGAATCAGAAGGCACTCGCGCAGATCGCGCGCGCCAACCCCCAGCGGGTCGAGATTGTTGACAATCGCGCGCGCCTCCTGCACCGTCGCCATGGCCTTTGCACGCGCGCCGAAGTGGCCGGCGCCGTTGAAATTCGGCCCCGCGCCGGAGGCGGCGGCCTCAAGCCCCGCGTTCTTCGCCGAGTGGTGCGCCTCCCACGCGGGACGTCCTTTCAACCCGCGCTCGAATGGGATCGGTTCCGCGCGCGCCGGGCCGTGCATCTCAAGCAACGCCTCCACCAGCTCTTCATCCGTGGCCGTAAGGTACCCGTCCTCGTTCAGGTTGCCCACCACCAGGTCCGCGGCCATCCGCACCTCGGGGGCCAAAACCATCGAGCCCAACTGCCACTCCAGATGGTCGCTCAGCGTACTCGGCTGCGACAGAAAGTTCTCAAACGAGGGCCGGTCGTACTCCTCGAAACTGGACGCGGTGCGAAATCCCGGGTCCAGGTAGTCCTGAAAGTAGCTGCCAAAGTCGATCTCGTCGAAGGGGTCCTTCTCGACCCGCTCGTGCTCGCTGGCAATCTCCTCCGCAGAACGTTCGCGGTCGGCCTCGCGTCCCGCCATCTCCTCGATCGACACCGCGGACTCCTCAACCTCCTCCAATACCGGGTTCTCCACCAGCTCGGTGTTGATCAGCTCCTTCAGCTCCAGCTTGTTCAGCGCCAGCACGCTGACCATCTGCACCAGCCCGGGCGTCAGCACCTGGCGCTGCGAGACTCTCAGATGTAGCTTCGGCTGCAACAAATCCTCAACCTCATCCCGATTACTGGCCCCGCGCTCTTCGCGCGAAGTGAACCAACCGCACAACACAGCAAGGTTTCATCCGCCTGGCAACTTGGCCACAGTCTACACGTCGCGCGGCATTCGTGCGGCGGCGCGGAACAGCCACGCCCCGGCGCACGCCAACACCTGCGGCCATTGCCTGTATAGGACTTATAGACGCAGCCGCTCCCCGATAAGATGCAACCGCGCCGCGTACCACCGCGCACGCGTCCCCGCCACGCAGATGCCGCTCTCCCGCGCGCTATTCCATGGAGAACTTTTCCCCCAGATAGATGCGTCTCACCTCGGGATCGCGGCCCAGCTCGCCCGGAGTTCCCGAACGAAAGATCCTGCCCTCGTTGATGATGTACGCGCGGTCGGTCACCGACAGGGTCTCGCGCACATTGTGGTCGGTCACCAGCACTCCGATCCCGTTCTTCTTCAGCCCGAAGATGATCTCCTGCAGCTCCAGCACGGCAATCGGATCGATGCCGGAGAACGGCTCGTCCAGCAGGATAAACGCCGGCTCGATGGCCAGGCAGCGCGCAATCTCCACCCTCCGCCGCTCGCCCCCGCTCAGCGCATAGCCCATGGTCTTGCGCACGTGGCCCAGGCTGAACTGCTCAATCAGCTTCTCGGTGCGCGTGCGCCGCTCCTCCCGGCTCAACGGCTGCGCCTCCAGCACAGCCAGAATGTTGTCCTCCACCGTCAGCTTGCGGAAGATCGAAGGCTCCTGCGGCAGATAGCTGATGCCGTACTCCCGCGCGCGCAGGTACATCGGCAGCCGCGTAATGTCGTCGCCGTCGGCCACGATGCACCCCGCGTCCGGCCGCACCAGTCCCACGATCATGTAGAAGCAGGTCGTCTTGCCCGCGCCGTTCGGCCCCAGCAGACCCACAACCTCGCCCTGCCCGATCTGCATGTTCACGCCGCGCACCACCTGCCGCCCGGCGTAGGCCTTGCCAATCTCTTCCGTCTCAAGCGTACGCATCGTGCTCCCTACTTCCCCTTCCCCATCGTCGCATCTTTGCCCGCGTGTGTCTCGCTCCGCACCCTCTGGCCCGTAGCCTCACCCGTCCCTCCCGGAGCCGCATTGGAGACCACGACGCTGTCGTCGCCCGCATGAAACAGCAACGCAGCGCCTGTAATCGTACCCCGGGCCGAATCCACCAGCCGTGGCAGCGTCTTGCCGTCTCCGGTCAGCACAAAGAGTCCATCGCTCGCCGTATATACCAGATGCTCGCCCACAGCGCGGCGTCCCGGCTGCTCGATCACGACCTGCCCGCCCGCCACCACGCGTTCCACACTGCCTGCAAACGAGGGAACCGCATCTCCCGACGGCGGGGCCGCTGCCGCTTTCGTCCCGGCAGACTGCGCCGCCCCCACAGCCTGCTGCAAGTAGACCGTCGCCTCGTTCGCGTGAATCGTCCCATCGGCCGTCTCCGCCCGCACGCCGCCGCTAAACACCGCCTGGCGCAGATCGCCCGAGTAGACCAGCCCGCCGCTCGCAATCCGCACCGCCGACGGCAACCGCTCGCTCGTCGCCGTCTTCCCATCTCCCGGCTTCGCAGTAGCGGAACTCCCCGCGCCAGTCTTTGCCGCTCCAGACGCATCGCTTCCCGCGCTCACCAGCACCGTATGCACCGGCATTGTCTGCGCCCCTCCCTCCGAAGCCTCGCCCCGCGCCGTCAACCGCTGCTGTTGCCGCGCAATCTCGATCACCGGGGCCTGCACCTGCGAGCCGCCCTGCCACAGTCGCACCGGCCTGCCGTGGAACGTTGCAACGCCCGTTGCATGGACCAACTCCGCCCGCTCGGCAAGAACGTGCGTCGGCCCAACCGGCGCGCCCTGCTGCGAAGCGCTGCCCGGGGCCGTTCCTCTCAATCCAACCGCCTGCGCTGAATTGTCCTGTAGATAATTCACCTTCACCGCGCCCGCCGCGTGCGCGTCGCCTGTCGCACGGTCCAGCGCAACCTGGTTCGCCCACAGCGCGCTCGCCCGATCGCTCACCGCGACGCCGCCGGTCAGCGTCACGCGGTCCAGATCGCCGTCGTACGCCGCCCGTTCCGCCGTCGCCTGCAGGAAGTCCTCCCGCGCAATTCCCGTCCTGCCCGACGCCCCACCCCCAGCCTTCGCCCCACTCGCCGCCGGCGCGCGCCGCGTCATCGTGACGTGACCCTGTTGCACCGCGCTCAGCAGATCGTCCACCCCCTCACCGCTCTTCGCGTTCGCCGCAACCATGTGCGGCAAACTGCCAGCCGCAGCTCCCGCGGGCCGGGTCTTCGCCGTGCTCAAGCTCGCGCTCGAAGAGGTGTTGCCAGAACTCTCCGGCCGGAACTTCGCATCCAGCGAATCTCCCGAACTGGTCTCATCGGTCCCATCCGCCGTCACCTGATGCAACAGCGTATGGCCCCGCCCCGCCACTGTATCCAGCCACGGCGGCTGCCTCGGGCCCTTCGCGGCGGTCAGGTGCGCCTTCAGGTCGTCCGCCGACAACTCCGTCCGGCCCACACCGCGAGTGCTCGCCGCGCTTCCGTTGCCGACTACCACCAGACGCGCGCTCCCCGTTGCCTCCACGTCGCGCAACTGCGGCCCGCCCACGCCCGCCGGCTCCAGCCTGGCCTCCACCTTTGCGGCGGTCAGATCGCGCGTGCTCCACGGCCCTTTCTCCGCCTCCGCAGCTCTTGTCCTCTCGGTCAAGTGGACCGCGCCGCCGAAGACTGCATCCTCCGGCTGCGGCTTCGCCTGCGCATTGAAGGCGATCGTCGCCTCCTGGGCCTCTCCCCGAAGCTGGCGCAGAGGCTGGTCGTCGGAGTACTTCACCCCACCCGTCAGCAGCGCCGACTGCGGCTGGCTCCTTGCATTCAAAATCACGTCGGCCCGTTGCGAAATCACCGTCGCGCCGTTCGCCTGCATCGTCACATTGCCCTCGGCCTCCACCCGCGCCAGCGTTCCATCGGGCCGCCGATGCAGCGTCGCCCTCTGGGCCTCCACCGTCTGCTCCTGCGTGACGCACTTCGCCTGGGTCAGAAATATCTCCTGATTGGGGTTGTCGAGATCGGCCGTCGCCGCCGTCACGGTCAACGCCCGCTTGCCCGCCATTCCGCTCATGCTCACCGCCGAGTGCAGCATCAACAAGCCCGAGTCGCTGCTGTAGCTGGCCCCCGTCGCGTGCCCCTTCATCGCGCCCGTCTGGAATTCGAGGTACTCGTTGGTCGCGGCCACGCCGAGGTCCTTCAGATACACCAACCCACTGGTGGTCACATGCAGCACCTTCGCCCCGGCTGCAGCATCTTTTCCGCCGCCATTCCCGCCGCCGCCCGCCTCGGCCGCCTGCAGGTCGAGATGCACCACTCCCGTGGCGCGGACCACCCCCGCCTTCTGGTCGTACTCAAACTCGTCGCCGTAGATGCGGTCGTTGCGCTCCTGCTTCTCTCCGTAGAGCGCAATCGACACATCGTGCAGCGCAATCTTGCCGTCGGTGTGCTCCACGGCCTTGGCTGCGTGAATCGCGAACACGGTCTTGCCCTGCATCGCCTGGTAGTAGGTAAATCCGTTGGTCTCGCGCACGATATTCACACCGAGCCGGGCCGGCAGCGTCAGCCGGTGCCGCGACAGGAAGTGCGCGGCCCCCAGGAACGCAGCAATCACCAGCAGCAGGAAGCCCGCGCTCCCCAGCAACCAGACCCTCAGTCTCTCTACCCGATTGCGCATCCGTCCGCCCCCTCCATCTTCTCATCCGCGGCCGCTCTCCCCCGTATAAATCCGCCCGCACAAGTCTCTTTCTCGGCATAGGTCCCGAAAAAATACTCTAGAATGATTCTCCATGGCAGACCGCCTCTATCTCAGCCTCTGGTATCCCAACTTCCGCCTGGAGTCCCTGCCGGCCGCGCTTGCCGGGGTCCTGCGCCAGTTCGCACAGGTCGGCGCCAAGCGTGTCTCCGCCGCCTCCGCCTATCCCATCAACTTCACCGAGCCGCCCACCTACCAGCGCATCTACGCCGATCCCGCCCCCGCACACTTCGACCCCACCGTCCCCATCGATCCCTCCGCCGACACCTTCGACGAACTCATCGATGCCGCCGTCGCCGAGGCCACCGAGCAGCTCCACGACGACATGGCATACGAGTTCGAGATGCGCTGGCAGCTCTGGACCCCCGAGGACCAGGAGCCTGCATACAGCCGCCTTGGCTTCGCCTCCAGCCGCGACGAGGACGACGCCGACCCCGATCTCGACGCCCTCTCCCCCGGCCCCCCCGGCTCCGCCTGGCGGCTGCGCGCCCACACCGTCCGCATCCTCGGCTTCGGCCCCAGCTTCGACGTCGCCGGATACGAGCAGAACGGCCACCTGCTGGTCGACTTCGGCATCGACTCGCCCTGGGTCCCCAATCCCCCGCTCGCCACTCCCTCGCGGCAATCCCCCGAAGACGAGGCCCTCGACGAGACCTCGCAGATCCACATCCAGCAGAACGTCGAAAAGCTCCTCGCCTTCACCCTCCTGGTGGCCTCTGGACCGAGTCCGGCAAGCCCCTCGCCGAAAAACTCATCGCCCGCCTGCAGCGGGTCCATTAATTTCTTCGCGGAAAGCGGCTCCCTTCGTGCTACCGTACGACCTATGACCCCCGGCACCGCCAGTCTCTGCAAATCCATCTTTCGCGGCGCATCCTACTTCGTTGCCGCCTGGGGCGCGCTCTTCATCCGCAGATGGCTCAAACGCCACCGCGAACGCGTCGCGCAGAGCTGGCCCCTCGTCGATGGCGTCATCCTGGGCGGCAAGGTAGAACGAATCCGCAAGACCTCCTACTTCCGCGCCATCTTGCAATACACCTACTTCGTCCGCGAGTACCGCACCGGAGAGTACTTCCACGAGTTCTCCTCCGAGGCCGATGCCGACGCATTCGTCCGCCTCATGAAAGACAAGCGGGTCCACATCCGCTACAAGCGCTCCAACCCCGGCAAAACGGTCCTCGAACAGAGCGTCGTCGAGCAACACGTGATGCTCGCCCCGCGCACCGACTGAGTCGCCTTCGCCCCCGGCCGGCGGCCATTGCGGGATACCATAGAGAGATGAATACGAAACTGTTGTTTGCCGATGCTGTCGGCTTTTCGACGCCGATGCTGGCGCTCTTCGCGGTGGACCTGGCAGCGGGCAAGAATGCGGAGCCGCGTCCCCTGCTGCTCACCTCGTCGGGCAGTCTGGCCGATGCGGCTGGGCGCGTGCTTGGGCCGGGCGAGTTCAAGGCCGGCCTGGGCGAGACCGCACTGCTCCACGCCACCGATGGCCTGAGGTCCGCCGGCCTGCAAGCCGAGCGGCTTCTGCTCGTTGGCCTGGGCAAGGCGAAGGACCTCTCGCTCGACAGGCTGCGCAAGGGCGCCGGGACAGCCGTGCGCGCGGCCAAATCACGCTCCGTACGCGATCTGGCGATTGCCTTCCCGGAGGCGGCCGCGGACCTGAATGTGCCGCTGGCGGAACTCTCCGCCAAGCTGACGGCGCGTGCGCTGGTGGAGGGCGGGGAGCTAGCGGAAGTGGACTGGGACACATATCGCAGTGACCGCAAAGATAGCTTTGTCAATGAATTGACACTTGTTTCTAAAGTCGCGGATGAGAGAATGGAGCAGGAGGCAAAGGCGGGCTTCGCCGAGGGATTGATCGTTGCCGCCGCGCAGAACTTTGCCCGCTCGCTGGTCAACGAGCCGGGCAATGTCCTCACCCCCACCGAACTGGGAGCGCGCGCCAAGGCGATGTGCGTCGAAGCCGGCCTCGCCTGCGAGGTCCACTCCTCCGAGAAGATTCGCGAGTTGAAGATGGATGCATTCTGGGCCGTCGCCAAGGGCTCGGCCGAGCCTCCAGCCCTCATCGTCATGACCTACGAGCCTGCGGCAGGCGTCGCCGAGGGCGCGCCGGTGCTTGGCCTCGTCGGCAAGGGCATCACCTTCGACACCGGCGGCATCTCCATCAAGCCCGCCGACGGCATGGAGAAGATGAAGTACGACATGGCCGGCGCCGCCGCGATGATTGGCGCAATGCACGCCATTGCGCGCCTGAAGCCCGCGGTCAAGGTCGTCGCGGTGGTCTGCGCGGCGGAGAACATGCCGGACGGCCGCGCCGTAAAGCCGGGCGATGTAGTGACCGCGATGAGTGGAACTACCATCGAAATCGTAAACACCGACGCGGAGGGCCGCCTGGTGCTGGCCGACGGCCTGCACTACGCCAAGACGCTGGGCGCGACCCACCTGATCGACGCGGCCACGCTCACCGGCGCCTGCGTCGTCGCGCTGGGAATGCTCAACGCCGGCCTCTTCTCCAACGACGAGGCTGCCTGCGCGAAGTTCGTCAACGCCCTCGCCGTCTCCGGCGAGAACTTCTGGCGCCTTCCCTGCACCGACGACTATCGCGAGCGCATCGCCAGCGAGATCGCCGACATGATGAATACGGGCAAGAACCGCTGGGGCGGCGCAATCTCCGCCGCAATGTTCCTCAAGGAGTTCGCCGGCGAGACTCCGTGGGTGCATCTGGACATCGCCGGATGCGCCTGGAACGAGGAGAAGAAGCCGTGGATCGCCTACGGGCCGTCGGGAGTGGCTGTGCGGTCCATCCTGGAATGGGTGCGAAGCTATTCCGCGGAATGACCTGCGGCCTTCGCGCCTCCGTGGTCTAGACTATGGACTCCGGCTGGGCCGGACCGACGTGCCTGGCAGAGTTTGAGAGGCGGCTTGACGATGTTCGGACAGTTGGGGTTGTCTCATGGCTTCGGTCCTACGGGAGTGACGGGACTGCTGCGGCTGCACCTTGTCTCCGAGTCGCTGATTGCTCTGGCCTGTTTTCCGATCTCGATCGCGCTGCTGCGGATTGTGCGCTCGCGCCGCGGCTTTCGCTTCAACGGCGTTTTGTTCTTCCTTGCCGCTTCCATGATGGCGTGTGGCTTGACCTATGGCGTGGAGTTGCTAACGCAGTGGCGTCCGGCACTCTGGGTAAGCATCGCCATCGAAGCTTCCGCGGCGGCGTCCCTGATCGTCGTCCTGGTGGTGCTGCTGCGGATCACCCCGAACATCCTCGCGGTCCCCCGCAAACTTGCCGACAGCCGCTTCCGCGAGCTGATCGAGGATGCGCCGGACGCCATTCTGCAGGTCGATGAACGGGGCACCATCGTCATTGCAAACCGCACCGCCGAGCGCATGTTTGGATATACCCGCGAGGAGCTGCTTGGCAGCAATGTCGACCTGCTCGTCCCGCAGGCATACCGCGCCCTGCATGCGAAACAGCGGGACCTGTTTGTCCTCGCCCGGGTTCCCCGTCCCATGGCACAGCGCGTTGAAAACCTGTCTGTCCGGCGCAAGGATGGGAGTGAGTTCCCCGCGGAGATCGGTCTCAGCCCGGTACAGACCGAGGCCGGCCTGTTTGTCACCGCGGTGGTCCGCAATGTCACAGAACGCAAGCGGCTGGAGCGCGAGTTGGAGCAGGAGCGCGAACTGCGCGGTCAGCGCATCGAGGTGCTGGCCCGGCTGGCCGCGGACCTGGCCCATGAGATCAAGAACCCGCTGGCGATCATTCACGCGCGCGCCAGCGACCTCTCCGAGATGGCGGTTGAGGGGATGGCGCTGCCGGCCTCGGTCGTGGCGCAGAACTGCGACAGCATTGTAAAGACCACCGAGCGCGCCATCCGCGTGATTCGTGGAGTGCAGGCGCTGGCCCACGAGGGATCGCACGATCCCATGCAGAAGACCGACGTGCGCGGGCTCATCGATCAGGCAGTGGAGTTGTCAAAGACGCGCTACGCTACGCATGGAATCGAGCTGCAAACGGTGGTTCCGGACGGTCTCCCCATGGTGGTGTGCCGCGAGGTGCAGATCGAGCAGGTCCTGGTCAACCTGCTGAATAACGCCTTCGACGCCATCGACGGCGATGCGCGCAGCCGGCCCTGGGTGCAGGTGCGCGTCTCGATGCAGCCGGCGTCCGATGCAGACGGCGGCGTGGAGGCGGTTTGCATCGATGTGCTCGATGGAGGCCCGGGCGTATCGCCGGAGAACCGCGCGCGCCTGATGGAGACCTTCTTCACCACCAAGCCCAGGGGCGCCGGGATTGGCATCGGACTGAGCGTCTCGCAAACCATCGCCCAGGACCACGGCGGAACTCTGGTTCTGATGGATGCCGAGGGCCCCACCTGCTTCCGCCTGACCCTGCCCGTGCTGCCTCCTCATCAAAAGGAGGGCGCCTCCGCATGAGGACCGATGAGGCCAGCATTCTGGTGGTGGACGACGAGCTGGAGCTGCTGGAGATATTCTCGGCCTGGCTCGGGCACAGCGGGTTCCGCGTCTTCACAGCCCCCAATGGAGCGGAGGCGTTGAAGGTCCTCCAGGCGCGGAAGGTGGACGTGCTGCTCTCCGACATTCGCATGCCCATCATGAACGGCGTGGACCTGGTGCGGAATCTCAACCAGATGGAGACGCCGCCGCCCAAAATCATCTTCGTCACCGGTTATGGAAATTTCTCGCGCCGCGAGATCTTCGGCCTGGGAGTCGAGGCCTTGCTGGACAAGCCGTTGAGCAGGCCCATCCTGCTCGATGCGCTGGACCGCTGCCTGATGGACTCCGCAGATAAATGGTTGACTCCCTCGCCGCAGCCGATCACGCAGCGAATTGTGCTGGAGTTGGAGGGCCTGAAGGAGGCGGCGACAGCTTCCACCTTCACTCTGGGACGCGGCGGCTGCTGCGTGGCCTGCGATCTTCCCCTGAAGGAAGAATCGCCGGTCGATCTCTCCGTCCGCCTCGCCCGGGAGGGATTGGGCCTCGAAGCGCAGGGCACGGTGGCCTGGGTTGACACCGAGCAGAAAAAAGCCGGGGTAGCCTTCGACTATCTCCAGCCCGAGTGCCGCCCGTGGGTCCTGGCCCGGATCAACTCCGAAAATCCCCGCAGCTTCATCCCCCAGTGCTGATTACATCACCGGCGGGGCCTCGATTCCCAGCAACCCAAGCGCGCGCACCATCTCGCGGCGCGCCACCGCCGCCGTCGCCATCAGCAGCGCGCGGCGCGTGGCGTCCGTCTCGCTCAGAATGTGGTAGCGGTGGTAGAAGTTGTTGAACTGCTGCGCCAACTGAAACGCATAGCGCGCAAGATGTGCAGGCTCCGCCGTGGCGATCGCCTGTTCGATCGCTGCCGTCAGCCGCGCGGCCAGCAGCCACGTCTCCCACAGGCTGGTTCCCTCTTCGCTGGCCAGCCCGGACAGGTCCAGCCCAGCGACCGCGCGCAGCGCCTCCTCTTCGGTCGTCCCGGCCTTGCGGAAGATGTTTGCCGCGCGCACGATGGCGTACTGGACGTACGGCCCGGTCTCGCCCTCGAAGCTGAGCGCGTCCTTGAAGTCGAACGCGATCACCGTATTGCGCGTGAAGCGCAGCATGAAGTAGCGCAGCGCGCCGACGGCGATCTGCGTTGCAATCCGCGCGCGCTCCGCTCCGTCGATCTCGGGATGCCGCGTGTCCACCTCGGCCTGCGCCGCCGCGGTCAGCTTGTCCAGCAGGTCGTCCGCCTTCACTCCGTAGCCCTTGCGTCCGCTCACCTCGACGAACGGCCGCGCCTTGTCCTCCTCCGACAGCGTGTAGCCAAGCTCTTCGGCGCAGCGCGGCGTCATCGCCACCATCTCGTAGCTGAAGTGCGTGTAGTGGTCCGCCGCGTCGGTGAAACCCATCCCGCGCAGCGCAGCAACCACGTTGTTCTGCGGATCGTTCTGCCGCGAGTCGATCACGTTGTAGATCGCGTCGGCGCGTCCAAAGGCCGGCGCGGCCGCATCGCTCGCCGCAGCCGTCGAGATCCAGCAGGTGTGCGTGGGATACTCATGAAACCGCGCGTAGCCAAAGTCCTTCCCCGGAAGCAACCCAAACTTCCACAGATGATAGGCAATGTCCTTGCCAACGTAAGTCACCGTCCCGTTGGAGCGCACAATCACCTTCGTGTCTTCATCCGGGCCGCGGGCGCTATCGGGGCCAGTCGTTGCTTCCCACGTCTCAGAATCGAAGAGCCTGTCCTGAGCGAAGCCGAAGGATGGGGCACCCGCTTCATCTCCCGCGCGTCGCATCACCAGGCAGCCCTTGTTCTTGCCCGCGGTCTCCAGGTAGAGCACGCCGCGCTCCAGCATCAGCGTGCGCGCCGCGTCCCAGAAGTGCAGGCTGAGAATCTCGCTCTCCCTCGGCAGAAAGTCGTACTCAATCCCCAGCCGCTGCATCGTCTCCAGATGCCGCCGCAGCACGGCGGTGGAGACCAGCTCCGCAATCGCCGCCGTCTCGTTTCCGCCGGCCTCCAGCGCGTGCAGCGTGTCCAGCCGAATCTGCTTGCGCCGCGCAAGTTCGCTGGGCGCGGGCGGCGTTGCGTCATCAACTCCCGTCCCGCCGTACCACTGGCTCACCCGCGCGTATAGGTCCCAGCAGTAGAAATCAATGCGCTCTCCCGCCGCGCTCAGATCCGCCAGCAGCGCGCGCGTGCTCTCCAGCGTCTTCCCTTCCAGATGCACCAGCCCCACCACCACATCGGCAACCTGCACGCCCGTGTTGTCGATGTAGTTCTGCACCCCAACAATTGACCCACGCCCTCTCAGCAGCCGGACGAAGGTGTCGCCCAGGACCGCATTGCGCAGGTGCCCGATGTGCGCTGCCTTATTGGGATTGATGCTGCTGTGCTCGACCAGCCGAAATCCATCGCCGCCAATCTCCGCGTGCTGGTCGCGCGCAATCGCGCGGACCGCCGCCGCGCGGTCGAGCCGGATGTTCAGGTAGCCCGCGCCCGCAACCTCCACCGATGCCACGCCCGCCAGCGCCATGGGATCGCTGGCAATCAGCGCATTCAGCTCCGCCGCCAGCTCTGTCGCAATCAGTCGCGGCGCCTTGCGCAGCCGCTTGGCCAGCTCGAACGCCACTGGCAACGCCAGATCGCCCAGAGCGATCGTTGGCGGCTGTTCCACCGCAAGTTGCGCCGCGCCAATCTGCGCGGGCGTGGTCCCGTACCTGGCGAGCAGAATGGCCTGGATGCGTGCCTGAAGCGTGAGCTGAATTGTGCGAACCATGCGTGTGATTTGTCCGGACCTAGAAAGTTGCGCGTAGTCTTCAGTGTAACCGTCGCCTGGCGTGGCGGCTGCGATGTGTCTAGCGCCTGAAGGAAAACTTCTTGTGCCCGAAGTAGCTGTAGCACGCAATAATCAAGGAGTTAACGATGCCCGCCAGGAACGGTGCGGAGGGGCGCGTAAGCGCGAGGTGCAGGAAGACATTGGTGGCCGTGGGCAGAATGACGAGTCCCATGGGAAAGGTGATGCTGTAGACCGCGAAGCAGCGCAGCCACTCCTTAAGGTAGTTGCCGTGGGTGCGAAAGACGAAGTGTTTATAGCAGAGGAACGCGATGGTAATGCCGATGGGCGTGGAAACGACGAACGCGATGTCCGCAATCAGCGGCTTGCCGCGGTGGGGAAGCATGTGGCCAAACAGAAGAACGAACGCGGAGTAGATCGCCAGCGAACTCACCGTGTTCGACACGCCGACCATCAGGAAGCGAATCACCTCGCCGGCGGGCAGAGCGCGACGGATGGCTGCGAACGGGCCGTGAGCCCTAGGGTCGGGCGGCGCGCCCTCCGGCAGCAGCGTGTCGGTTGGTTGGGGAGCTGGAGACATGCAACTCTGATTGTATCTTCGCCCGCCGTCTGATCGGAGCTTTCCTTCAGCCGCGCGGACCGCCGCCAGTGCGATTGGCCCCCTGGGAAAGCGCCAAGCCGGCGTTGAACAATCGTTCTGGCCTTCCTGCTAGTTCTCCGTAGGCCGTTCGGCGTGGTCGATGACGAGGACCTCGCTGGGAATCTTCTGCGGCTCCAGCATCAGCCCAAGCTGCTCCTGAATCGCGGTAAAGAGTCCCGGCGGCGCATTGGGGTTGTCCACCGGCGGAGGCACATGGATGCCCATGCCGGCGAACTGGGTCTCGTCGGGAGTCCATTTCAAGATGAAGTCAAACTTGCCCGCTAGCCCGGTCTTGTCGACAACCGGCTTGTCCAATACAACAAACCCCATCCATCTTGCAAAATGCTGGAGCGAGTCGCCCCGGAAGGTGCATATACCGAGGCGTTCGCAACCAGATCCTTGCTGGTCGTTCAGATCTGCTGCTTTCAGCTTTGGGCCACCCTTTGCAACGACCAGGGAATAGACAGAGAGTTCCCTCTGTTCCCTATGTGATGTGAGGTTGAAGCGATCCGCCAGAAGTTTCTGCAGCATGGTCTTCCACTGTCTGCTGTCCTCCAGGGGACCTTCTCCGTCGGCCACCGCGTCTACATCGAACTCATCGGTAACGACCCATTCCGGCCCTCCTGTTACCTGCTGACGATCAAGCCCATAAGCCATCTGGATGAGGTCTCTCAACGACGTGTATCGCGTGGAAAACCGACGTCCTTCTTCCCTGTCGTTCATGCGATTCGGATCGGGATCTTTGACCGGCTTGATCGTAGCCGCTTCAAACTCCGGCGATGTACTCGCCGTTGTCGATGCCGCTGCTGCAGGCGAGGCCGCCCCCGTCGATTGCGCCGGACTGGATGGCAATTGCGCCGGACTGGGTGTCGTTTGTGCCGAACTGGAGGTTGAGACGAGGACCAGGAGCAGAAGAGCGATGGTGCATTTCATGGGGGAGATCTCCTGCCTCGTGAGTACGGAACTTGACTCCATTCGGTTCCGGTCGATTTGAAATAATTGGCGCTAGGATTCGTGCCGCGAGATGGAGCGCGCACTGCGTCGCAACTATTTAGCATGGAGGGTGGAACGCAGAGGCCAGGCAGCTTTGGCCACGGCGAATGGAGCGGAAAACGTTGGCAACATCATTGGCAGAGGTCGAATCGCAGGTTGCCGGGCGGCAGGCTAAGCGCAACGCGCAGGCTGGACGCGGCCGGCAACGGCGCGAGCGCGCCTTTCCCCTGCTGCTGGCCGGCGCGCTGACCCTCTTCGCCGTCGCCATCAATGGCTACCATCCCTGCGCCGAGGACGGCGGCCTGTACATGGCAGGGGTCAAGCGCCTGCTCGACCCCGCGCTCTACCCGCACAGCACGGCCTTCGTGCTGGAACCGATGCGCCACTCCCTCTTCGCCACCACCGTCGCCGCCGCAGTGCGGCTGACCCACCTCAGCCTTCCAGTCGTTCTGCTCGCGCTGCATCTGGCCAGCATCTGGCTGACGCTCTTCGCCGCGTGGATGCTCGCCGCGCGCTGCTGGACCAGCCGCACCGCGCGCGCCGGGGCCGTAGTTCTGCTGGCCTGCTGGCTGGCGCTGCCAATTGCCGGGACCGCGCTGCTCTTCATGGACCCCTACGCCACCGCGCGCAGCCTCTCCACTCCCGCAATGGTCCTGGCGCTGGCCGGCGCGCTCGACATGACAGCGCGCGGCAGTCCGTTCAATCCGCAAAAAAGACAGCGCGGCCTTCTCCTCTGCGCCGCCAGCCTTGCCGTCGCGGCTGCAATGCATCCCCTGATGGCCGCCTACGCCCTGGGAGCAACGCTGATGCTGCTCGCCGCGCGCTCGCCGAATCGCACCCTGCGGCGCTGCGCAACGGCAGCCCTCGCAGCATCAGCTCTGGCTCTGGCGGCCTGCCTGCAAGCCGTCGCAAGGCCGGAGAGCGCGGACACCATCCGCGTCGCGCTCACGCGCACCTACTGGTTTCCCGCCCAGTGGCGCTGGTACGAGTTGGCAGGCCTGGCCGCGCCCCTCGCCATTCTGTCGTTCTACGCGTGGAGCAAGTTGGCTAAGACAACAAGCACCCACTCCCTCCAACCAATTGACGCAAGCCGCGCGCTGCCGTGCATGGCAATCGCCGTGGGCGCAACCTCCTGCCTCATCGCCCTTCTCTTCGCCCGCGTCGCGGCCCCAACCCACTTGATTGCGCGCCTGCAGCCTCTGCGCGCCTTCCAGATCGTCTACCTCGTTCTCACTCTCACGCTCGGCGCAACTCTTGGCGAACGCCTCCTGCGCCGCCGCGCCTGGCGTTGGGCCGCCGCAATGCTGCTCATCGGCGGCATCAGCTTCTCCGCCGGGCGCACCGCCTTCCCCAACTCGAACCACCTGGAGCTTCCCGGAATCGCGCCGCGCAACCCGTGGGCCCAGGCCTTCCTCTGGCTCCGCGACAACACCCCGAAGGACGCGCTCTTCGCCCTCGACGCGGACTACATCAACGCCCCCGGCGAAGACGCGCAGTGCTTTCGCGCCATCGCCCAGCGCAGCGCGCTCCCCGACTACTCCAAGGACGGAGGCGAGGCGTCCATCGCGCCCACCCTCACCGCCGAGTGGGTACTCGGCCAGGCGGCGCAGCAAGCCCTCAGCGCCCCCTCAACCACCGATGAGCGGCGTGTGGCCGCGCTCCAGCCGCTGGGCGTAACCTGGCTCGTACTCCAGGCGGGCGCAACCACCCGCTTCGACTGTCCCTACGCCAACTCCGCCGTCAAGCTCTGCCATCTGCCTTGAGCAGGGTGTGGTTGATTTGCAACGGTTTCACCGAATAGCTGTCGGAGTTTTGTCGTGTTTACGACAAAACAGTCGCATTCCGTTGTCTTTCCAACAATTTTTCGGACGATTGTCGTGTTTGCAACATCCCCAGCCGCACCCTTCACCGGCTATCTGTGCCAATTACAAAACCTTCATCCACTTACAGACTCTTTACAGCTTTGGCATGATGATTGCATATATCCGGGTAGCTGCTGCAAATCATAGATCTTTCCACTCAGGTTTCGGATTCAGACTCAAGCTCGGTTCCTCGTCGAGTCTGACTGGCCCCTGACCGACCCCTGCATCGACTTCGATGCGGATGAAAGAGAGCCTGCCATTCTTATTCCGACAAATTCACGACGCCCTCTTCGCCACGTTGCCGTCCTGGCCATCCTCGCAACTTTCACCGCCGCGTCCTATGCCGCCGGAGACGTCTCAAGCTCCGCCGCGCCGGCGGATACGCAGGTTGCACAGGCAACCACGCCTGCTCCGCCTCCGGCTGTTACACCCGCGCCTGCCCCAGCGGCCGCGCCAGCTCCGGCGCCAGCTGCTGTCTGGAGCGTCGGCCCGGTGGACCTCAGCGGATACATCGACGGATACATCAGCTACAACGCCAACCGGCCCAGCCTTGCAGCCAACGATCAGCTCAACCAGTACTACAACTTCGACGACAAGACCGATCAGTTCAATCTGGAAGCCGCCAAGCTCACCCTCAACCACGATCCCGATCCGGTTGGCGCACACGTCGATCTGCTCTTCGGACGCACCAACACCCTCATCCACGCCAACAGCGCGGACGAGTCCTCCAACTACAACTACATCGAGCAGGCCTACCTCAGCGTGAAGCCGCCCAAGGCCAAAGGCTTCGAGCTCGATCTCGGCCAGTTCACCACCTCCGCCGGACAGGAGGTCATCGAGACGATGAGCAACTGGAGCTACTCGCACGGTCTGCTCTTCAGCTATGCGATTCCCTATTACCACTTCGGCCTGCGCACCTCACTGCCCGCAACCAAAACCTGGACCGTGGGCGCGCAGTTGGTCAACGGCTGGAACGACGTCTCCAGCAACAATGGCGGAGTCACCGTCGGCCTCACCAGCTCCCTGGTCAAGCCCAAGTACACCTGGAACACCAACTACTACGTCGGCCCCTCCAGCACCGACTCGCAGGACACCTATCGCAACCTCATCGACACCACTCTTCTGCTCACCCCCAACGCGAAGTTCAACTGGTACGTCAACTACGACTACGGCCAGAACCATACCGACTTCAAGGCAGCCATCAAGGGTGTGTCTGCGGCGGTTCCAGAGTTGTCGCAGCACTGGCAGGGCGTCGCCACCTCGGCGCGCGGTCAGATCACAGCCAACGCAGCTCTGGTTGGCCGCTACGAGTACTTCTACGATCAAGGCGCTGCCACCGGGACCCATCAGACCCTCAACGAGTTCACCGGTACCTATGAATACAAGTGGCCGGTTGGTCTCCTGCTGCGCGCGGAGTTCCGGCGCGACTGGTCCGACCACACCGTCTTCCCCAAGGGCACCCTGGAGTCCGTAAAGGCGCAGTCCACCGCAACCATCGGCCTCATCGCCTTCTTCGGCCCCAAACGCTAGTTTCCCTTCCACTCTCCCGTCTTCCCGGCGGGCGATTGGAAGGAAGGATTGCACCGCTCGCGGTTGCTTCCGGCATTGAGGCAACCATCTGAAGAGGCTTCAAGGCAATTTGTTTTGAAGCCTCTGCTTCTTCAACCAGCGAGTTCGATCTTCGGGCCTATTCAAGTTCGTCTTCGGCTTTTAAACTGCGCTTCACCTCACCCCAGTCCCAGAACTGCCGTTTGGAATCAGGATTGCACGTCTGGCCCGCAACAGCAGTACCAACTTCTTCAACCCGGCGGCTTCCGCTGGAGATATTGACCCACTTAGGAGAGCACATGGCAAATGAATCCACAGGCGAGATGAAAAAAACTCTGGGACTTACCGGGCTCACCAGCAACGCGATGGCGTTGATCGCTCCGGGCGCATTTCTTTGGCTGACCTTTGCCATCCAGGCCGCCACCGGGACCACCGGTCCGGCCATGTGGGCTGGCATCGTGGCCGCGCTGCTGCTCTGCCTGGCCACCGCGGTCTGTTACGCCGAGATGGCCAAGCTCTATCCCGGCACGGGCAGCTCCTACTACTTTGCCGAGCAGTCCTTCCTCAACCACGACAAGGCATGGAAGTACGCACGCATCTCCAAGTTTATTGTCGGCTGGGCCTCACATCTCTACTACTGGATCTATCCCGGCGTCATGGTTGGAGTCATGGGCATCTTTACCGGCTTCATCGTCGGCACCCTCTATCCCAGCTTCATGAGCGCCTCCAACCCGGGGATCTTCTTCATGATGGCGGGCGCCATCTTCTATGCCTTCGCCATCGCGTACATCGCGCATCGCGGCGTCAACAGCTCGACGGCCGTCAACCTGGCCATCAATGGCATTCAGGTCTTCGCGCTGCTGGTCTTCGCCGTTCTCGCGCTACAGTATCGCGCCAGCCACCCGGCCGGATCGGTCGCCTTCCAGTTCGACGCCACCAGCGGCGAGGCATACACCTACCAGTTTGCCACCACTCCGGTCGTCACCAACGGAGTCTCGGTAGACACCATCGTGCGCGACTCCAGCGGCGTGCCCGTGCCCAAGAAGGACGCCGCCGGCAATATCCTGCGCTATCACATCGACTACAACTACGCGGACTCCACCGGCGCCTTCCAGTCCCACCCCAGCGCGGCCTCGGTCATCAGCCCGCACCACTTCAGTTGGATGTTCATTCAGGCCACGGTCGCCATTCTCATCCTGGTCGGCTTCGAGTCCGTCACAGCCATGGGTGGCGAGGCCAAGAACGCCAAGCGCGACATCCCCATCGCCGTCATCACGTCGCTACTGGTGCAGGGGGCGGTCTTCTACTGCTTCGAGTACTTCGCCGCAAACTACTTCCTCAGTAGCGGTTATCCAATGTCCACGGCCAGCGCCTCGTCGGCGCCCATCGGAGACATGATGGTCGTGGTCGGCGACGCGCTCTTCGGCCAGGGCCATGGCCGCACCTTCATGCTCTGCGAGGCCTTCACCGTCTTCCTCGCCCTCATCGGCACCACGCTCTCCTGCATCAACACAGGAGCGCGCGTCACCTACGCGATGGGCAAAGACAAGGAAGTGGGCGGCAACTTCGGCGGCCTCCACACCACCAACCTCACACCTCACCGCGCCATCTGGACGCTGGCGACGATCTCCGCCGTCATCGGCTGCATCGCCGTTGTGTGCGCCTTCGGCGACGGTGGAGCGCCCTCGGCATCGGCCATCGCATCCATCCCGCCGGGCTTCTGGTCCAGCGTCGGCTACACCACGCACGAGAAGATGGCCGCGCTGCCCAACTCCCTGCTCACGGTCACGCTTGCCTCCAACTTCGGCACCTTCCTGCTCTACTGCCTCAGTTGCGTCACCTGCATGGTCGCCTACGCGAACCACCCCAAGTACAACGTGCTCCGCCACGGCATCATTCCTGTCTTCGGCATACTGGCCAACCTGGCATGCATGGCCTTCTATCTCATCGGGCCCTTC
>JBEKRR010000064.1:0-13856 GCA_049518555.1 Acidobacteriaceae bacterium | reverse complement strand
ACCAGCGATACTCCCTCTTCGCGAATGCGTTCGCAAAACTCCTCGTAGCCTTTGCCGAAGGCGCGCATGTCGATGTAGTACTCGAAGCACTCGGCCTGGGGCAGCTTCTCCCGCACCAGGTGGGCGAACTTGAGCGAGTACATGCAGCAGACGCGCGAACAATAGGAGTTGTAGTTTCGATCGCGCGAGCCGACGCAATGAACGATGGCCACGGCCCTCGGCTGGGGGCCGTCCGGATCGAAGACCCACTCGCCGGCCTTGGTCTTCTTGTTCTGCCGCAATGTCTTCATGACGATCTTGCCGCCGGTGGGTCCGGAGGCGTTGGTCAGGCGCTCGAATTCGAGCGAGGTCAGAACATTGGGATACGTGCCGTAACCGTAGTGCTCGATGCGCCGTGCGTCCAGGGTGTCATAGCCGGTAGCGACGATGATATTGCCCACCTCCAGTTCGATCGCCTCGTCTCGCGCATCCAAATGGATTGCGTTCTGGGTGCACTTCTTGGCGCAGGCGCCGCACTTCTTCCCTTCACTCTGCACCCACAGGCAGTGCTCGGGGTCGATCATGTAGGTATTCGGCACGGCCTGAGGAAAGGGAATGAAGATTCCCTTGCGCGCGGCAATTCCCATATCGAATTCACTCGGCACGGTCACCGGGCAGAAGCGGGCGCAGTCGCCGCAGGCCACACAGGCGCTCGCATCGACTCGGCGCGCGCGCTTGAGTACTTTGACCTTGAAGGCCCCGGCGCTTCCCGTTACCTGCTCGACTTCAGAGAGCGCCAGAATCTCGATATTCGGATTTTGTCCGGCGGCCACCATCTTGGGAGTCAGAATGCACGCCGCGCAATCGAGCGTTGGGAAGGTCTTGTCGAACATGGCCATGCGTCCGCCGATGGTGCCGGTGCGTTCGACCAGATAGACCTTATTTCCCGATGCGGCGATCTCCAGCGAGGCCTGGATGCCCGCCACTCCGCCGCCGATCACAAGCGTAGCGGTGCAGAAAGATGCTGGCGAAGATGCGGGAGGCCCAGCGGCGAGCGTGAAAGGAATGCCTTGAACGGCAGCGGCAATCAAGGCCTTGGCGCGCTCCACGCTGTGGCCATCGCGGCCTTCGCCGAAGGAGGCCAGCCGGACCTGCTCTCCATCGTGGCCCGTCAGCGCCAGGGCGCGGGCAAAGGCAGCCTGATAAAAACCGGGGTGCTCCGCGGCAAGCACGACCGCATCCAGCTCATCCCGCAGCAACTCGCCCGCCAGTTGCTCCGGATGCAATGCGCCGGATGGGCGCAGGGTCCGTACCACGCACACGCCGGGCAGATGGGCCGCGGCCTCGGCCACGCTCTGAAGATCGAGGCCGGCCGAAGCGCTCGCGGCGGCCTGGAGCAGATACACTGCAACGCGCTGCGCGGCCGGCTTCCCGGCTTCACTCCTGCCCGCTGATGCTTCGGGTTGACTCATCTTTTTCGAACTCTCCCAGACACGTGCGCGCGACGCTAAGTTAGAACTCCTGCGGCATCCGGCCCATCTCGGCCGCCGTGAAGACCGGCCCGTCCTTACACACGTATGTCGCGCCGATATTGCAGCGCCCGCACTTGCCGAGGCCGCATTTCATGCGATTTTCCAAAGTCGTATAGATGCGCTCGGCGGCAAAGCCCAGCTTGGCCAGCACCGGCAGCGTGAACTTGATCATGATGGGCGGGCCGCAGATGACCGCGTAGGTGTCCTCCGCCGTAGTCACGGCCTTCTCGACCGCGGTCGGGATGCGCGCCACTTCGCCCTTCCAATCCGGAGTTTCACCCCCTGGATCGACCGCCAGGCAGAGCCGCAGATCGGCGCGCCGAGACCACTCCTCCAGCTCCCGCTTGTACACCAGGTCGCCCACCGTGCGCGCGCCATAGACGATGGTCACGTCCTTGTACTGATCGCGCAGGTCAAGCACATTCCAGATGGCGCAGCGCACCGGAGCCAGGCCGATGCCGCCGGCGATGAAGACCACCGAGTGGCCCTTCATCTCCTCGATCGGGAAATGGTTGCCGTACGGCCCGCGAAATCCCACCGTGTCTCCCACGCCCAGGCGGCGCAGCGCCTGCGTCACCTTGCCGGTGGACTTGAAGCTGCACTCGATGTAGCCCTGGCGCGTGGGCGAGGATGCGATGCAAAATGTGCTCTCGCCTTCGCCGAAGGCGGAGTACTCGCCAAACTGTCCGGCGGAAAACTGGAACTCCCGGGCCATGGCCGGGGCTTTAAATTCGAGCTTCAGCGTGCGCGTATCCACGGTCTCATCGGTGATTTCGACGATTCGCATCAGATGGGGCTGATAGATATTCATTGGCCGCTCTCCTGCGGGCCCTTCTTCGCCAGGGCGATCAGGCCGCCGAGGATCTCCGGAAGGTCCATGCCGCCGGCGCAAACTCTGCAGCAGCGGCCGCAGCCGGTGCATAGAATCTCGCCAAACCGTTTGGGGTAGATGGAAAATTTGTGCTGAATCCGCTGCCGGAAGCGCTCGCTCTGGCTCTGCCGGGGATTGTGTCCGGAGGCCTGGAGCGTGAACTTTGCCGTCTGGCAGGAGTCCCAGTTGCGGCGGCGCACCCCCTCGTCCGAGCTGTCGTGCTCATCGACGATATCGAAGCAATGACAGGTGGGGCAGACGCCGGCGCAGGCCCCGCAGCCGTGGCAGCGCAGCGCCATCGTCCTCCATGCCGGATGATCGAAGTTCTCCTCCAGCCATGCGGCGAATCCATCGGGAATGGCGGGCGCGTTGTTCTCGACCTTCTTGCGTGCCTGTTGCCGCGCCGCTTCCGCCTGGGCCACGGCGGCGGCGCTCGCCTCCCTCGCGGCGCAATGCGCCAGCAGCGCCTCGCCCTTGGGCGTAATCACCTGCGCCAGATAGCCGCCTTCCACCGGCGTCAGCAGCACGTCCGAGCCACGCGGCGAATCGGGCCCGAGTCCGATCGCGCTGCAGAAACAACTGGAATCCATGCTGGAGCACAGCAGGCCCACGATGGTGGTTGCCTCGCGGCGCCCAAACCACAGTTCGTCGCGATACTCCCAGTCCATCACCTTGTCCACCACCTCCAGCGCCGCGGCATCGCAGGGCGAGGCGAACAGAATCACCTGCGGCTGTGCCTGAGTGGGGACTTCCTTGATCTCCACGCCCTCTTTGGTCTGCCGGTAGGAGAGCAGCACCTCGGTGGGAGGAAGGAAAAACTCTTTCAATGAGCGCCGCGGAAGGGCCGCTCCCAGCGCCGCATCGGCCAGCGCACGGATGGGGAGATAGTCGGTTTGCCGCGCATCGTCCCTGGCGCGGACCGGCGCAATCACCCGCCTATGCGCGGCCACCAACGCGCCCAGGTCCGCATGGGAAAGAAATCGCTGCGTCACCGTATAAACTCCTCGCCATCCTCCGTGCTGAATACGCCCAATGGCGCCGGCGCCGCGGGATCGTCGCAGGCCTTGTATCCGAACCGCTTTTCCACCGCGCCGGCAATGTAGCGCGCGAAGAGCCCAAGCGGAATATCTTCAGGACAGGCGCGCTCGCATTCCAGGCAATCGACGCAGCGGCCGGCCTGATGCAGCACACGCATCATCTGCCAGGCGCGGCTGGCATGAAGCGTCGGCGAGGGATCGATCCACTGCGGCAGAGCTCTTTCCGCCGTGCATTGCACGCAGAAGCACATGGGGCAGGCCTCGCGGCAGGCATGGCAGAGAATGCAGCGCGAAAGTTCTTCGTCCCAAAAGCCCTTGCGCTGCGCCGGAGTCATCTTTTCCAGCATCGCAATCTGCTCGGCACGGCTGGCATTCACGGGCGGATCGGGCGGAAGTTCTCCCAGAATGTAGTCGTAGAGCCTGGGCTCGCGGGCATCGCACCCGGCGCAGCGCACCGCGGTCGTTTCGCTGCTCAGCGCCGCATTCTCCTCCGGACGCTGCAAGACTCCGCCACAGCGCACCGCAATGACAACCACGCTCTCGCGCGCAATCTGCCGCTCGCGGACCAGTCCCGCGATGGCGCGCGCGTCGCAGCCTTTGACCACCACCGCCGGCTTCCCCAACTGCACGATGTGCTGGCGCCGCGGATTCAAATACGTGGCCAGGTTCTGCACGCAACGCGCATCGAAGACCAGCCGTCTGGCCTGCGCGGGGTCCGTAATAAAGGCAGGCCGCACGCCACGCGGCCCTTCTTCATATCCGAGCACCACCTGGACGGCGCCATCGGCCAGCAGCTTTGCGGCAAGCTCCTGCAATTCCTTCATGGCGTCTCGCCGCCTTTCTCCTGCAGCGGCGCATGGAGGGCCCCCAACGCCCGGACGCGGGCCGTGGTCTCGTTGACCACCTCCTGCCACTTGTTGCCCTCCGAGGCTGAAACCCACGAAAACGTCACGCGATCGGCTTCCACGCCCATGAATTGCAGCAGGTCGCGCAGAATCGCAAAGCGTCGCCGGGCATAGTAGTTGCCGGTGCTGTAGTGGCAGTCGCCGGTGTGGCAACCGCTCACAATCACCCCGTCGGCGCCGCGCTCGAATGCCTTGATGATGAACAGTGGGCTGACCCGGCTACTGCACGCCAGCCGGATAACGCGCACATTGGCGTCCATCTTCAGACGGCTGGTCCCGGCCAGGTCGGCCCCGGTATACGTGCACCAGTTGCAGACGAAGGCTACAATTTTTGGAGACCACGGACGATCGCTTTCCTGCTTCTCGTCATAGGGCATAAACATCCTGAATCGCGGATACTCGCGGATGTTCTATCTCCAACAAGAGTATCGGATTCCAGCCGACGCTGATGTGATGTACGTCACAACAAGACCTTGCTCACATCGCACCAATCAGATACGGAATGTGCCAAGTGCGGACCCTCCCGCGCGCCGCGTACACGGCGACCGCACGCGAGACGCGCGCTGCAGGATACGGACGCCTCGCCGACCGTCCCGATAGCTGTCCCCGTCGCCTCGCCTGCGAGAATGCTGAACAGCTGAGGCGATTTATCGAGGCTTGTCCGGCGAAGCCCCTTCAGCAAGCGTCTCCAGCACGAGGGAAAGTGCATCTTCCCAGGAAGGCATCATGATCCCGAAGGTCTGCGCCAGCCGTTGGCACGACAGACGCGAGTTGGCCGGACGCCCGGCGGGACGTGGATAGTCGCTGGTGCGGATGGGAACCAGGCTGGGAACCGAAAAGCCAAAGGTCGCGGCAGACTGGGTCAACAACGCCTTTGCAAATCCGAACCAGGACGTCTCTCCCGTGCTGGTCAGGTTGTAGATGCCGCTGCGCCCATCCAGCCCGCCGCCGACGGGCGCAAGCAACTGCGCCAGGATATCGGCTGTCGCCTGCGCGATGCACTCGCTTGAGGTTGGCGCACCGATCTGGTCGTCCACAATCCGCAACTCCGACCGTTCCCGGGCCAGGCGCAACATAGTCAACAGAAAGTTGCTTCCGCGCGCGCCATACACCCAACTGGTGCGCAAGATCAGGAATTCACCGCCCACTGCCTGGATGGCCTCGTCGCCCGCCAGTTTTGTCTTGCCATAGACATTGAGCGGATTGGGTGCGTCGGTCTCAACATAGGCCCCCTGCTTGGTGCCGTCGAAGACGTAGTCCGTGGAGTAGTGCACCAGCAAGCTACCGAGCCGTTTGGCCTCCTCCGCGATGATTCCCGGCGTTGTGCCGTTGATGGCCATGGCCAATTCAGGTTCGCTTTCGGCCTTATCGACCGCCGTGTACGCAGCGGCATTGATGAGGACCGCAGGCTGGACCGCACGCACCGCTGCCCGGATCGAGTCAGGCTTGGAGAAATCGATCTCCGGATAATCCACCGCGGTCACCTGCCCCAAACAGACAAGCTTGTGGCGCAACTCCCAGCCCACCTGGCCGATGCGGCCGAATACAAGAATCCTATTGTTATGCATTCGCATCCTTCAGGAGAAAATCACCTTCAATTACTTCCGCCTCGCGAAATGGCAACCCCGCAGCATCTTTTGCGGAGAGGACCGGCTCGCCCGCCAGCGGCCACGCTATGCCCAGATCCGGATCGTTCCAAAGGATGGTGCGCTCAAACTCCGGCGCATAATAGTCGGTCGCTTTGTAAAGAAAGTCCGCAAAATCCGACAGAACGACAAATCCGTGGGCCATTCCCGGAGGCATCCAGAACATGCACTTGTTTTCCGCCGACAACTCCGCGCCCACCCACTTGCCGAAGGTAGGAGAGCCGCGGCGGAGATCGACGGCGACGTCAAAGACCGTGCCGCGCACCACGCGGACCAGCTTGCCCTGCGGTTGATGGATCTGGTAATGCAATCCGCGAAGCACGTTGCGTTGCGAACGGGAGTGGTTGTCCTGCACAAAATGCGCGTCAATACCGATCTCGCGCATTGCTCTCTCGTTGAAGCTCTCCAGGAAGAAGCCCCGGTCGTCGCCGAAAACATCCGGTTCGACGATCAGCACTCCCGCAATCTGCGTAGCTTGAACTTTCATGCACTATATCCCGGGATTTCCAAGGACCTCGCGTAGATACTCGCCATAGTCGTTCCTTATTCCGGCGGCCAGGGCCTCCAATTGTGCGGCATCGATAAAACCTGCGCGGAAGGCAATCTCTTCGGGACAGGCCACCTTCAGTCCCTGCCGTTTCTCAATGGTCTGCACGAACGCACTGGCTTCCAGCAGCGAGTCGTGCGTGCCCGTGTCCAGCCAGGCAATCCCGCGGCCCATCATTTCAACCGACAACTCGCCCTTATCCATGTAGAACCGGTTGACGTCCGTGATCTCCAGTTCTCCGCGCGGTGAAGGCCGCAGATTGGCGGCGATATCCAGTACCTGGTTGTCATAGAAGTAGAGCCCTGTGACGGCGTAACGCGACTTGGGCTGCCTGGGTTTTTCTTCCAGGCTCACGGCAAGGCCGGAGGCATCCAACTGGACCACTCCGTAGCGCTCCGGATCTTTGACCGGATAGGCGAAGATCGTCGCTCCCGAAGGCCGCGCCGCGGCGGATTTGAGCATGGTGCCCAGCTGATGACCAAAGAAAATGTTATCGCCCAGCACCAGTGCGCAATCATCGTTACCAACAAAATCGCGCCCGAGAATAAATGCCTGGGCCAGACCCTCCGGCCTGGGCTGGACAGCATACTCGAAGCTCATTCCCCAAGCCGATCCATCCCCCAGCAACTGCTGAAAGCGCGGCGTGTCCTGCGGCGTGGAGATCACCAGGACTTCGCGGATGCCCGCCAGCATCAGCACGCTCAGCGGATAATAGATCATCGGCTTGTCGTAGATGGGGAGCAGTTGCTTCGACACCGCATGGGTGATCGGATACAAACGCGTTCCCGATCCTCCCGCGAGAATAATTCCTTTGCGTGTTTTCATTGGCTCACAGCACCTCGAGGGCTGGAGGGGGCGTACTGCAAGTCGATCCAATCGCGGTACGAGCCGCTGGTGACGTGCTCCACCCATGCAAGATTGTCGAGATACCACTGAATTGTCTTGCGCAGGCCGCCGGCAAACGTCTCCCGTGGTTGCCAGCCAAGTTCGCGCTCAATCTTCGCGATATCCATGGCGTAGCGGCGGTCGTGGCCCGGGCGATCTTTGACGAAGGTAATCAGGCTCGCATAGGGCTTCTCGGCAGGCTCCAGGTCACCCAGCGTGGCGCAGATCTGGTTCACTACTTCAAGATTGGACATCTCCTGCCTTCCGCCGATGTTGTACGTCTGCCCTGGGACGCCCCGATCCAGCACGGCACAAATTCCGTCGCAGTGGTCGGCCACATAGAGCCAGTCGCGCACGTTCTGGCCATCGCCATACACCGGCAGCGGCAGCCCCCTGAGGGCATTCTGCACCACCAGCGGAATCAGCTTCTCGGGAAACTGGCGGGGACCGTAGTTGTTGGAACAGTTTGTGGTCAGCACAGGCAGGCCATAGGTGTGGTGGTAGGCGCGCACCAGATGATCGGAGGCCGCCTTGGAGGCCGAGTAAGGGCTGTTCGGCGCATAGGCCGTATCCTCGGTGAAGGCTGGGGCCGTCGGTGTAAGGCTGCCGTAGACCTCATCGGTGGAAACATGCAGAAAACGAAACTCCCTCCTCTGCTGCGCGGGCAACTCCTGCCAGTATTCCCGCGCAGCTTCCAGCAACTGGAAGGTTCCCTCGATGTTGGTGCGAATGAATGCAGCCGGTCCGAGAATGGAGCGGTCCACATGGCTCTCCGCGGCAAAATGCACGATCGCTCCGGGGCGTTGTTCATCGAGCAGGCGGCGCACCAAGGCGCCATCCACAATATCGCCGCAAACGAAGCGGTATCGGCTGTCCTGCCGCACCGAAGCCAGGTTCTCTATATTTCCGGCGTACGTCAGCTTGTCCAAAACCGTCACAGGCGTCCGCTGCTCGGCCAGCCACTGCAACACGAAATTGGAGCCGATGAAACCTGCGCCTCCGGTCACCAATACAGGTGAATTCAACGACATCGATTCTCGCCTTCCGCGGTAAATATAATAGCAATCATCATCGTCGAGTATAGCTGACGCCTGCAGCAAGCTCTACGTTGCACGGACGCTCGTATTCGGAGGCACCTTGCAGATTCCACAGACGCGCCGAGCATTTCTCGCTGACGCCACCCTTGCCGCCGCCGCAACCAGCGCTTCTTTCGCATGGCCGGGCCTCGCCCGCGCGCAGGCAAACTCCCCTTTCAAACTCAGCGTCATCAGCGACGAGATATCCCCCGACTTCGATCACGCCTGCTCCGTCGCCTCGAAGGACTTCGGCTTACAGTGGGTGGAAATTCGTGCCCTCTGGGGAAAGAACATTGCCGACCTCAACTCCGACGACGTCTCGCGCGCACAGGCCATTCTGGCCAAATACAACCTGCGCGTGACCGACATCGCAAGCCCGCTCTTCAAGGTCGACTGGCCGGGTGCGCCACGTTCCAGGTTCAGCACCCAAAATGACTCCTTCGCCGCAACCGCCGACTTCAAGAAACAGGATGATGTCCTCGCTTCTTGCATCGCCCTCGCAAAGCAATTCAAGACAGACAAGATCCGCTGCTTCGACTTCTGGCGTCTCGACGACGCCTCGCCTTTCCGTGCCGCCATTGACGACAGGCTGCGTTCCGCAGCCGAAACTACACGCAAACAGGACATCGAACTCATCCTGGAAAATGAGTTCGAGTGCAACACCGTCACCGCGGCCGAAGCTGCGCGTCTGCTCGCCGCCGTGCCTGCGCTGGGGCTGAACTGGGACCCCGCGAACGCCGTCATGGCGGGAGAACTCGACGCCTTCCCTGCCGGTTGGGCGCTCCTGCCCAAGGACCGCATCCGCCATTGCCACTGCAAGAACGCCGTGCGCAATGCAGTCGGCAAAGTGGAGTGGTCGCCAGTCGACATCGGTTTGATCGACTGGACCGCTCAGTTTCGCGCGCTCAAATCCATCGGCTATAGCAACGCCGTCTCGCTGGAAACCCACTGGCGCGGCGGCGGCTCGCCCGAGGCGTCGAGCCGCATCAGTTGGACCGGGATGAAGCGCGCGCTCGATGCCTCCGGCACACTATAGCCTCCAGATCATTGAGCTGTGGAAGCACGCTGCGCCCTTCGAACTAGTCGGCACGGGTATTCGTCCTTGTTGCCGGTATGGTCTTACGAAACCAGCCTGCAGGCCGTACAATTTGGATGAACCCGTGCAATAAATATTGAGCAAGTCCAAACAGAATATGAGACTCCCGCGACGCGTACGTTGATTCCAGCATCTTCAGTACTGGAAATCTGAATGTTTGCTGACGGAAGGGGCGTAAGGGTGAACAGACGTTTGGCCGGACCACATATCTTTCGCTGGGCAGCGTTGTTGGCGGCACTCTTGCTGATGGTCACCAGCCCGCTAGCCGCAGAGCCACCAAGTGCGTCGCAGGGCGCTGGCCAGGGAGGCCCCGCTCCCGCCGACAACCAATCGGATGCCTGCGAGTCTTCCGTAGCAGGGTCGCCATACATCCCGGTCGACAGTTGGGTCTATCCGGCTGTGTGGCGTCTTTACTCCCTCGGCTTTGTGGACACAGTCTACCTGGGCATGCGCCCGTGGACTCGCTCCAGCGTAAACAACATGCTCGACGAGGTGGGCAGCCGCATCGAAGACTACGATGCAGGCCCCGCCACGAACGAAGCGGCGAGGATTTACACGGCACTGACCCGCGAGTTGCGCTTCAATCCTCAAGCCTCCTGCCAGGCCCCTGAGGATAAACTGCGGATGGAGTCAATCTACTCCGTGGCGCGCGGCATCAGCGGCACGCCGCTGCGAGACAGCTATCATCTCGGCTCAACCATCATCAACGACTACGGACGCCCTTATCAGGGCGGCTTCAATAACTACACGGGCGTCAGCGGCTACGCGTCCGCAGGCCGGTTTCTGCTGCACATGCGCGGCGAGTTTCACGCAGCTCCCTCGGCCGCCGGCTACTCGAACGCACTGGCCCAGACGCTCTCCGGTATCGACCAAATCCCCTTCCTCAACCCTGCCACTGGCCTTCCTTACAACCAGCCGACCATTCCGCTGGGCCCTATCGCCGCAGCCACCGACGCGCGCTTCATCGAGGCCTACGCCTCCTGCCGCCTGCTCAACCACGAGATATCCTTCGGCAAGCAGGACGACTGGCTCGGCCCCGGGCTGGGCGGCGGAATGGCCTACTCCAATAACGCGGAGAACATCTACTCCTTCCGCATCAATCGTACGGAACCGCTGTTCATTCCGCTCCTCTCCTATCTCACCGGCCCCTTTCGCTATGAGTTTCTGGTCGGGTCTCTCAAAGGTCACACCTATCCCAACGATCCCTGGGTGCATGTCGAGAAGATCAGCTTCCGGCCCACCGAGAACCTCGAGTTCGGCTTCGAGCGCACAGTGATCTGGGGCGGCAAGGGCCACGAGCCGATCAATCTCCATTCCTTCCTGCGGAGTTTCTTCAGCCTCTCCGCCCCCACTCCAGCGGTCAAGCTCACGAGCGCGGACCCCGGCGCACGCTTTGGCGCCTTCGACTTCTCCTATCGCCTCCCCTTCGTCCGCAACTGGCTCACGCTCTACTCGGACTCAGAGGTGCATGACGATGTCTCGCCCATCGACGCTCCTCGTCGTGCGTCCTGGCGCCCCGGTATCTATCTCTCCCATGTGCCGGGCATTCCCAGGCTGGACCTGCGAGCTGAAGCCGTCTCCACCGATCCGCCCATTACCAACAGCAACGGCGGACTCTTCATGTACTACGAGGGCATTCAGAAGCAGGGGTACACCAATCAGGGCCAACTCTTCGGCGACTGGATCGGTCGCGAGGACAAAGGTGGCCAAGGCTGGATCACCTATCACCTAAGCGGCAACGAGTGGTTCCAGATCGGCGTGCGCAATCAAAAAGCCGCCAAGGACTTTATCCCTGGCGGCACCACCCTGAACGACATCAGTTTTCAAATTGTCAAACGAATTGGCAAGGACTTCGAAATCAACGGCAACTTCGCCTACGAGCGCTGGAAGGCCCCCATCTACCTATCCGGCCAGCAGACCGTGACCACAACCACCATCCAGCTCACCTGGTTTCCGGAGAGAAATATCCGATTCTAGAATTCAGGCCGGCTTTCCCCGTTCCGCCAGCGATGCACCGTTGGGCTGTTCATCGCGACCTCAGGAGTTCTTAGCGACTGCTTCAGCACCGGGCGGCGGATAGACCAAGAGCGGCTCCTGGCGCGAGGCCATGCGGAGAACGAGCGGGTCGAGTTTCCAGCCGCTGAGCAGAGAGCGTTTGACCATGTTTTTTGCCTATAGAGTCAGTCGAGCTGCCTGCACAATGTGCTTCCAGTTTCTGAAATACGTCTTTTCCTCCGCTGCGGCGGTTGGAGCAGGGGCATCTGGAAGCGTTACGCGTTGGATCGGGGCCTTCAAAAAGTGGAACGCCTTGGTGGCGACGGTGGCAGCTATTTCCGCGGCTGCTCCGCAGGTATGCCAGCCGGAGTCCGCAACCACGAGACGCCCCGTTCGGCGTACCGATTCCAGGACCAAATCCTCGTCCCAGGGCTTTAGGCTGCGCAGGTCGATCACTTCGGCATCGATCTGCTCTTCCGCGAGCGCCTCCGCGGCACGCATCGCCTCTCTGGCCATGTAGGAAATCGCGACAATGGTGAGGGCCGATCCCTTTCTGCGAAGGGCGGCTTTGCCGATTGGCGTTTCATACAGTCCTTCCTCCACTTCTCCCACCTCCTCATACAGCCATCGGTCATCCACGTACATTACGGGGTTTCCATCCCGCACCGCGGAGATTAGCAGCCCCTTCGCGTCCGCCGGCGTACTGGGCATCACGACCTTCAGGCCGGGAACGTGCATGAACATCGCGTGGACCGCTTGCGAATGTTGCGCACCCTGTTCGCCGCCTCGATTAATCACGGCGCGTATCACCATCGGAACGCCAATCTGGCCCGCAAACATATACGACCAATTCGCCGCCTGATTGACGATTGGGTCGAAGGCGAGCAGCATGAAATCCATGCGAGGGTGAAAGACGATCGGCCGCATCCCGGCGAGCGCCGCGCCGACCGCCGCTCCAGTGACCGCGTTTTCGGAAATCGGCGTGTCCAGAACGCGATGCTTACCGAACATCTTTTCCAGATCCAGAAGGCTGGTCCCAGCATACCAAGGGCTCCATAGGCCCTGCCCAATCACGAATACGCGCTGATCTGACTCCATCAACTGGACGTGAGCTTCTCGAATGGATTCCGCATAGCTTATGGTTCGCATGGTTCATGCACCTCAGCGCCTGAAAAGAAGACGTGTTCCAGCACGTTCGCGCCATCAAGCTCGGGTGACGTCCGCGCGAACTCGCGGGCCGATTCGATTTCGCGGCCCACGGCGACTTGGATTGCAGTCAGTTCCGCCTCTGTTGCGCCGTGGCGAAGGAGGATGCCTCGTGCCCAGGCGATGGGATCCTTCGCCAACCAATCCTTCAATTCGCCGCGTCTCTGTATGCCGACGTCTATGTCCCACGACGCTCCCACATGCCCGCGCCAGCGAAAGGTCCGCATTTCCAGAAAAGATGGGCCACCGCCCGCGCGGGCGCGACGGACTGCCTGGGATGCTGTCCGGTACACGCTCAGAACGTCGTTGCCATTACACTGGGCGCTGGGCATTCCGTAAAAGCTACCGGCCTCGTAGATGTTGTCACGGCGCCGCCGCTCGGAGAGGTGCATGTGGCTGGCGTACAGGTTGTTCTCGCACACGAAGATTACCGGGAGTTGATAGATCGACGCCAGGTTGAGCGATTCGTGCACGTGGCCCTCTTCAAGCGTGCCGTCGCCAAAGAAAGCCACCGAGACCCCCCCGTCTCCACGTAGTTTGTTTGCCAGGGCTGCCCCGACGGCAATGGGGACAGTGCCGGCCACAATCGGCACGGTGCCGAGCACGCCGACATCGGCGGCGAACAGGTGCATTGAGCCGCCTCGCCCGCCCGAACATCCACTGGATTTGACAAGAATCTCCGCCATGATCGCGCGGAGATCCCCGCCTTTCGCCAAATAATGGCCGTGCGACCGGTGACCGCCCCAAATGGTATCCTGGCGGCGCAAAGCTTCGCATACGCCGGTTGCAACAGCTTCCTGTCCGATATAAAGATGACAGGGCGTGAGGGCTTCGCGCGTTTCCACCATTTCCGCCACGCATTCCTCAAACGCGCGAATTCGCAACATGGCCTTGTACAGGCGAAGCAACCTGGATGCCGTCGGCTTCAAACGACTGACTGTTTCGTCGGAATGATCTCTTAGAGCGTGTTTCATAAACACCGTCGCAGGGTAATCCAGAAGCAGGCGAGATAGAAGAAGGCGCGGTAGGTGGAGAGCAGATGCTCATGGCGGACCAGCAACCGACGGAACTGACCGAACCA